>NZ_JBIVSV010000009.1:0-145255 GCF_044756385.1 Streptomyces sp. NPDC091972
CGGGAAGAACTCGTACCACGACCCGAACAACGCCCGCTCCCGCTCCACCAGCAGCGGCAACGACTCCGACGCCGTGATCAACTCACGCAGCGGATGACGGGCGAGGACCGCGTCCACATCCGGAGTCAGCGCTGCGGCCAATCGGGTGGCGACCGGCAGGGAGTCGTCCGCGAGCGTCTCCGCCGCGGCCAGCAGCACCGCGTGCTGCGGCCCCTCCGGGACGCCCGCGGCCGCACGGGCGTAGAGCTCGGCGCCCTCCTCCAGGACCAGCCCGGTGTCGAGACCGGCAGGAACCTTTATGCGGGCGACGCGGCGCCAGGTGCCGATCGGATCGCTCCAGGCCTCGACGCGGTACGTCCAGCGGCCCTCGACGTCCGGGGTGACCTCCGCCCCCCAGCGGTCGCTGCCGGGCGACAGTTCCCGCATCGGCGTCCAGGGGCCGTGCCGCCCTTCCGGGTCGGTCAGGACGACGTTCGCGGCGACCGCGTCATGGCCCTCGCGGAACACCGTCGCGGTGACCTCGAAGGTCTCTCCCACGACCGCCTTCGCCGGGCGCCTGCCGGAGTCGACGGCAGGGCGGACGTCCCGAACCGGGATGCGGCCGATGACCGGGGTGGTACTCATGCTCTCGCCTCCGCCGTGCTCGAGGCCGGGCGCTGACTGCGCCCGGCCGGGGGTCCAAGCTGCGCCGGAAGGGTGTTACCTCCCCGCGGGGGAACGTTCCGCTGCCCTCGGCGGACCACGTCGTGCGACGGCACCCGCCCGGGGGAGGTCGCTCTGCTCCTGGAGGTAGGCCACCACGCTGCTGCTGAGGTAGCGCTCGGCGGCGTCGGCCGCCTCACGTGCGCAGCGCTTGCCCATCAGCACGCACAGCGTGTAGCCCGAGTCCTCGAAGGTGGCCCGGACGTCGCGGTCGGCGGGGGAGGCGAGCATGACGCGCTCCCAGGCGCGATAGCGCCGCAGTTGCCGGGCGACTTCGGCTTTGGCCGGTAGCAGCATGGCGCCGTTCACCTTTCGGACTCGGGAAGCTCCAGGGCGCGGAAGGGTCCGGGCTCGGGAAGATCCAGGGCTCAGGAAGATCCGGGATTCAAGAAGATCTTCACTCATGGTGCACGCGCGACGACTCAGCGTCTTGTTGGTTCTTCAACTACCTCGCCGGTCGCTCGTGTTGCACGAATGGCGTAGCACTCCCACTCTGGAGTGACTCTGAAGCGATCAGCGCTCACGCTCCGTGTCACGGGGCCCGGTCCCGCGGGGGCCGGGAGGGAGCGGGAGCTTCGCCGGTGAGGAGTGACGATGAAGACCGCAGTGCCCTGCTACTACCACCTCGACGTGGAGGTCAGCCCGGAACGGGTCGGGCAGGTCAGGCGCATCCTGGCCGCCCATCTACGGCTCTGGGACCTGGAGACCCTGGTCGAGCCCGTCTGCCGCGGCGCCGAACTGCTGCTCAAGGCCATCGACGAGCACGCGACGGACAAGAACACCTCCATCGAGCTGTGGTGGAACGGCCAGCACCTCATCACCGCCGTCGCCGAGAACGACTGCGACCTGCGCCCTGACCTGGATCTGCGCGCCTGCCTGGAACGGATCGCCGCGATGAGCGACGGCTGGGGCTGCTGCGCCACCGACACCGGCAGCAAGGTCATCTGGTTCTCGCAGCGGGCCCGCGCCGGTGAGCGCGTCCCGCTCGTGCCGACGGCCCCCGCCCCGAGCCTGCGGGAGGTGCTCCAGGTGCCGCGCGAGATGCCGGTCGCGGCCCTGGCCGCCGCGGCCGCCGACGGCGGGTGCTGAGCATGGCGTCGTCCAGGAAGAAGCCGGACGGGAACGGGAAGCGGGTGCCGGCCTGGAGCGGGCACCCCTACCCGCTGGGCGCCTCGTTCGACGGAGAGGGCACCAACTTCGCCCTGTTCAGCGAGGTCGCCGAGCGTGTCGAACTCGTCTTGGTGGACGAGCGGGGCGCCCACACCGGCGTCCCGCTGACCGAGGTCGACGGATTCGTCTGGCACGGCTTCGTGCCGGGCGTAGGACCGGGCCAGCGTTACGGCTATCGGGTGCACGGACCCTGGCAGCCCTCGTTCGGCCACCGGTGCGATCCGTCGAAACTGCTCCTCGACCCGTACGCCAAAGCGGTGGACGGGCAGGTGGACACCCACCCCTCGCTGCACACCCCCGAGGCCGACAGCGCCGGGCACACCATGCTCGGCGTGGTCACCGATCCGGCCTTCGACTGGGGCGACGACCGGCCGCCCCGCCGGCCCTACGCCGACAGCGTGATCTACGAGGCCCATGTCCGCGGGCTCTCCCGCACCCATCCGGACGTCCCGCCGGAGCTGCGCGGCACCTACGCCGGTCTGGCGCACCCCGCGGTGATCGACCACCTGACCTCGCTCGGCGTCACCGCCGTCGAGCTCATGCCGGTGCACCAGTTCGTGCAGGACGGGGTGCTCCAGGACCGGGGCCTGGCCAACTACTGGGGCTACAACACGATCGGCTTCTTCGCGCCCCACAACGCCTACGCCGCCCACGGCACCCGCGGGCAGCAGGTCACCGAGTTCAAGGCGATGGTGAAGGCGCTGCACGCGGCCGGACTCGAGGTCATCCTCGACGTGGTCTACAACCACACCGCCGAGGGCAACGAGAAGGGGCCCACGCTCTCCTTCCGGGGCATCGACAACGCCTCGTACTACCGGCTGGTGGACGGCGACTGGGAGCACTACTACGACACCACCGGCACCGGGAACAGCCTGCTCATGCGGCACCCGTACGTGCTCCAGCTCATCATGGACTCGCTCCGGTACTGGGTGACCGAGATGCACGTCGACGGCTTCCGCTTCGACCTCGCGGCCACCCTGGCCCGGCAGTTCCACGAGGTGGACCGGCTGTCGGCGTTCTTCGACCTCATCCAGCAGGACCCGGTGATCAGCCGCGTCAAGCTGATCGCCGAGCCCTGGGACGTGGGGGAGGGCGGCTACCAGGTCGGCAACTTCCCGCCGCTGTGGTCGGAGTGGAACGGCAAGTACCGGGACGCCGTACGGGACTTCTGGCGGGGCGAGCCGCACACGCTCGGGGAGTTCGCCTCCCGGCTGACCGGCTCCTCCGACCTGTACCAGCACAGCCGGCGGCGCCCTCGTGCCAGCGTCAACTTCGTGACCGCGCACGACGGTTTCACCCTGCGCGACCTCGTCTCGTACAACGACAAGCACAACGAGGCCAACGGCGAGGACGGCCAGGACGGGGAGAACGCCAACCGGTCCTGGAACTGCGGGGCCGAGGGCGAGACCGACGACCCGGCGATCCTGGAACTGCGGGCTCGCCAGCAGCGGAACTTCCTCGCCACCCTGCTGCTCTCGCAGGGCATCCCGATGCTCTGCCACGGCGACGAACTCGGCCGTACGCAGCGGGGCAACAACAACGCCTACTGCCAGGACAACGAGATCTCCTGGATCGACTGGGAGCTGACCGAGGAGCAGCGCGAGCTCGCCGACTTCACCCGGTACGTGATCGGCCTGCGCGCGGCGCACCCCGTCCTGCGCAGGCGCCGCTTCTTCCGCGGCGAGACCGTGACGCACGCCGGGCAGCCGCTGCCCGACCTGGTCTGGCTGCTGCCGGACGCCCGCGAGATGGCCGAGGAGGACTGGCAGCGCTCCGACGCGCACGCCGTCGGTGTGTTCCTCAACGGCGACGCCATCGCCGAGCCCGACCCACGGGGGAACCGGGTGGTCGACGACTCCTTCCTGCTGCTCCTGAACGGTCACTGGGAGCCCGTCGACTTCCGTCTTCCTGACCCCGCCTACGGCGAACGCTGGACGACGGTGCTCGACACGTCCGAGCCCCAGGGCGCCGACGAGGCCGAACATAAGGCGGGCACCCGGATGACGGTGGAGGCCCGCAGCCTGGTTCTGCTGTCGCGGCCGTCCCGCGGGGGTTCGTGAAGGGTGACGCTGTGAGGCCCGGGGCGTGAACGGAGGGCGAGGCTCGAAAGCCTCGCCCTCCGTGCGTGTGGTGGGAGACGGTCGTGCGGGTGGCTCGTGGCTGGGGACCTCACCCGCGTGAGACGACCGTCGGGGCGTCGGAAAGCGGGCCGGGGAAGCCCTGGGGCCCGGCGCTCCTCGGTCTCAGCGGGTCCGGCGGGTCGTGACCGTGAACTGGGCGCCGTCCGGGTCGCGCAGCACGGCCTCGGTGGGGACGCGGGAGAGGACGCTGCCGCCGTGGACCTCGGCCGCCTTGGCGCAGGCCGCCACGTCCTCGACCGCGAAGTGCACCTGCCAGTGCGGCCGGATCGCGGGATCGGGTGCCGAGCCCAGCGCCCCCGACTCGATGCGCGCCACCACGTCGCCGCCGCTGCGCAGCACCACCTCCTCCCCCTCGTAGCGGACCTCGCAGCAGTCGGGGCGCTCGGTCGCCCAGTCGAGGACCTCGCCGTAGAAGATGGCCGCGTCGAACGCGTCGCGGGTGTGGAGCCGGACGAAGGCCGGCTGGGCCCGTCGCCACACCTCCCAGTTCGAGACGAGGTCTCCCTCCCAGACGCCGAAGGTCGCTCCGTCGCGGTCGGAGAGCAGGGCCGCCCGGCCGGGCGGGAAGGACAGCGGGCCGACCGCCAGCGTGCCGCCGCGTTCCTGTACGCGCGCCGCCGCCTCGTCCGCGCTGGGCACCGCGAAGTACGGCGTCCAGGCCACCGCCATCTGCCACATCGACGCCACCGCCGCGATCCCGGCGACCGGCGTGCCGTCCGCCAGCGCGACCCGGAAGCGCTCACCGAGCTTCGCGGGCTTCCACTCCCAGCCGAGGACGGCCCCGTAGAAGTCCTCCGTGGTCTGCTGGTCGCGACTGGTCAGGCTGACCCAGCAGGGCGCCCCGAAGACATGGTGGGTGGAGACGACGTCCGCGGTCGCGGTGGGGTGTCTCGGATCGTGGTTCATGGCAGTCGCGTCCTGCTCTCGTCGGCCGGCGGCCACCGGGCGGTCTTCCTCCAGTGTCCGTCCGGAACCGCTCCGGGCGCCTGCCGAGTACCCCGGGGGCGCCGCCGAAACGGTGGCCCGTTCGCCCGTGCCCGGTGGCGCGGACCCCTCCGAGTGACAGGATGGACACGTGCCAGTCGTACCGAACGAACCAGCCGACGAGTCCGACCGGATCTTCGCCCTCCAGGAGGAGATCGGCCAGCTCAAGGAGGCGGTCGCCTCCCACGCGGTCGTGGACCAGGCCATCGGCATGGTCGTCGCGCTCGGCAGGATCACCCCGGACGAGGGCTGGGCCGTACTGAAGGACGTCTCCCAGCACACCAACATCAAGCTGCGCAACGTCGCGGAGCTGATCCTCATCTGGGGGCGGTCCGGTGAGATCCCCCGGGAGATCCGCGTGGAGCTGGAGGAGGCTCTCGACCGGTACGGTCCGACGCAGATTCCGGGGGCGTCGCCCGAGTGACCCCGCCCCCGGGGGCTCAGCGGTCGTCGGCCAGGACCTCCTCGCGCAGCTGCGCGAAGCACGTGCTGAGCAGCCGGGAGACGTGCATCTGCGAGATGCCGAGTTCCTCGGCTATGCCGCTCTGGGTCATGCCCCGGAAGAAGCGCAGGTAGAGGATGGTCCGCTCGCGCTCCGGCAGCGCCTTGAGGCGGGGCCCGACGGCCACGCGGTCGACGACCACGTCGTAGCCGGGGTCGGGGCCGCCGAGCGCGTCGCCCAGGGCGTAGCCGTCCGTGCCGGGCATCTCCGCCTCCAGTGACAGCGCCGAGAAGCACTCCAGCGCCTCCGCACCCGTGCGCACCTCGTCCTCGGTCAGATGCGCCTGCGCGGCGATCTCGGCGACGGTGGGCGCCCGGCCGGGGGTCTGCGCGAGCTCCTTCGACGCCTGCCGGACCCGGTTGCGCAGGTCCTGCACCCGGCGCGGCACGTGCAGCGTCCACATGTGGTCGCGGAAGTGCCGCTTGATCTCGCCGGTCACCGTCGGCACCGCGTACGCCTCGAAGGCGCTGCCGCGTGCCGGGTCGTAGTGGTCGACGGCCTTGACGAGCCCGAGGGCGGCCACCTGGTAGAGGTCCTCGAGGGACTCCCCGCGGCCCCGGAAGCGGACGGCGATCCGCTCGGCCATGGGCAGCCACAGTTCCACGAGCTCGTCCCGGAGGGCCTTGCGCTCCGGGCCCTCGGGCAGGCGGGACAGGCGCTCGAACGCCTCGTAGGTGTCGGGGGCGTCGTCGTGCGGATGCGGCTTCGTTCTGGTGGCGACGGACATGCCGCGCACCTCCCTGAGCGGGTGCTGGGTGGACAGACACCGTGGGAGCCACGCGCTCGGACACTGGGAAAGACATCCGGGGCCCGCTCGACGGGACACCCACGGACGTGCCTCCTGTCCGAAGCACTGCTGAGTGGATTCCCGCTCGGGGGTGAAATGAAACAAAAACGCCAATCATCCCGTATGCCTTGACCAGCTCTTGGGCGAGATGGCTCTGACTCAGAGGTAATGTCGCCCGGGTGGACGAAGAGACCTTCCCCGAGGAGCTGGCCGACGCGCTCGTCGGCGTCCAGCGACTGCTCCGACGCAGGCTGCGCGCCGGGCTGACCGTGCCGCGATTGCGCGGCGCCGAGGTCGAACTGCTCCGCCTGGTCGAGTCGCGGCCCGGCATCCGGGTCTCCGACGCGGCCAAGGAACTGTTCCTGGCCGGGAACTCCGTCTCGACCCTGGTCAACCAGTTGGTCAAGGAGGGCCATCTGGTCCGCGAGACCGACCCCGCCGACCGGCGCGCGGTCCGGCTGCTGCTCACCGAGAAGGCCGAGACGCGGCTCAGGGACTGGAAGCAGCGGCGGGTCGCGCTCGTGACCCGGCACGTCGCCCGGCTGGACGCGGCCGACCAGGAGGCCCTGCGCGCCGCGCTCCCGGCCCTGCGCGCGCTCGCCGTCGATCTGCACGAGGAGGCCGAGCGGACATGACATCCGGAGCTGTCGACTGCACCGGGCTGACCTACGCCTTCGGTGACACCAGAGCCGTGGACGGGCTGGATCTGACCGTCGAGGAGGGCGAGGTCTTCGGACTCCTCGGGCCCAACGGAGCCGGCAAGACCACCGCCATCCGCTGCGTCACCACCCTGCTGCCCGTGCCCGCCGGCATGGTCCACGTCTTCGGCCGCGACACCGCGGACGAGCCGATGGCCGTACGCCGGCTGCTCGGCTACGTCCCCCAGCAGCTGTCGGCGGACGCCAACCTGACCGGCCGCGAGAACGTCACCCTCTTCGCCCGTGTCTTCGACGTGGCCCGAAAGGAACGCTCCGAGCGGGTCGCCCAGGCCCTGGCCGCCGTCGACCTCACCGACGCCGCCGACCGGCTCGCCGGCACCTACTCCGGCGGCATGGTCCGACGGCTGGAGCTCGCCCAGGCCCTGGTCAGCGCGCCCCGGCTGCTGATCCTCGACGAGCCGACCATCGGCCTCGACCCGATCGCCCGCACCGGCGTCTGGGAGCACATCAGCGCCGTACGCGAGGCGACCGGCATGACCGTCCTCGTGACCACCCACTACATGGACGAGGCCGACCAGTACTGCGACCGGGTCGGTCTCATGCACCGTGGCCGCGTCCGCGCCCTCGGCACCCCCGCCGAACTCAGGCGGTCACTGGCCGAGAAGCGGGGCACCGACACCCTGCCGACCCTGGAGGACGTCTTCCGTGACGTCGCCGGCAGCGGACTCGAGGACGAGGGAGGCGATTTCCGCGATGTCCGAAGCACCCGCCGCACCGCGAACCGCGTCGGCTGACATCGGTCTGCTGCTGAAGCCGCCGGAGCCCCGCGCGGGCTGGCGGCTGCTGCCCGCCCGGGTCGTGGCGATGTGCGCCGTCGAGATCCAGAAACTCCGCCACGACCGCACCGAGCTCTACACCCGCGCCGTTCAGCCCGCCCTGTGGCTGCTGATCTTCGGCCAGACCTTCACCCGCATCAAGGCGATCCCCACCCGGGGCATCCCCTACATCGACTACCTGGCCCCCGGCATCATCGCCCAGTCGGCCATGTTCATCGCGATCTTCTACGGCATCCAGATCATCTGGGAGCGGGACGCGGGCATCCTCAACAAACTCCTGGTCACCCCCACCCCGCGCTCGGCGCTGACCACCGGCAAGGCTTTCGCGGCCGGGGTGAAGTCGCTGATCCAGGCCGTCGTCGTCATCGTCATCGCCGCCCTGCTCGGGGTGTCCCTGACCTGGAACCCGCTCAGGCTCCTCGGCGTCGGCGCGATCGTGGTCCTCGGCTCGGCGTTCTTCTCCTGCCTGTCGATGACCATCGCAGGCATCGTCCTCAGCCGGGACCGGCTCATGGGCATCGGGCAGGCCATCACCATGCCGCTCTTCTTCGGCTCCAACGCCCTGTACCCGCTGTCCGTCATGCCGGGCTGGCTCCAGGCCGTCAGCAAGGTCAACCCGCTCAGCTACGAGGTCGACGCCCTGCGCGGCCTCCTCCTCGGCACGCCCGCCCGTCTCGCGCTCGACTTCGGGGTGCTGGCCGTGGCCGCCGTACTCGGCATCACCGCGGCCTCCTCGCTCCTCGGCCGCCTGGCCCGTTGATCATGGACGGGCAACGTGATGTGCGGCACGCCCGCGGAAGGGTTTTTCCGGCCGATCGGCGGATTCTTCCTGCGCACGGCTTGATCAGTGATCAAAGGGGGTGAATTCCCTGGCCACAGCGCATTCTGCTCATTTGACAGTGCATTGAGCACACAGATAGGAAGCAGCTCTCTGAGGTCGAAGAGGTGCACTGTGTACGAGCCGAACGTGGTCGGGGACTGGCAGGAGTACGACGAGCATGCCGGTCTGCGTGTCCGCGTCCACCGTCTGGAGGCGGCCGAGCCGCCGCGCGGACGCGACGACGCCGCCGAAGGGCTCACGTATTTCAGCGTCCGGGTGACCGTCGAGAACCGTGGCGACCGGCATCCGACCGTCCACCTGGAAGACGGTCAGATCGACGTGCGGATCGGGCCCGACGGCGAGAGCGCCTTCATCGACTGGCGCAACTCGCAGTTCATCGAGGGCTTCGACGTCTACCCGCTGCGCCGCGCCACCGCAGTGCTGTTCGCGGCCGGCCCCGAGGCGAGCCTCGGCCAGATCGACGTGCAGATCCAGTTGCGGGTCGACGACGAGTGGGCCGACCGCCGGCTGTGGGCGGGCGGCATCGGACTCGACGAGGGCGCCGCGCACGTGGGCGCGGGCCGCGAGGGCCTGGCCTGCCAGGTCAGCAACTTCCTGCGGGACCAGGCCGAGGAGGGCACCGCCTGATCCCGCGCGGGTTCAGTGCGGGATGCCGTCGATGATCTCGCGGGCACCCTGACGCAGCAGTGCCACGGCGACCGAGGTGCCCAGCGTGGCCGGATCCAGCCTGCCCGCCCACTCGTGGGCGTTCAGGCGCGTCTTGCCGTCCGCGGTGAACACACAGGCCCGCAGGGACAGTTCGCCGCCGTGGTCCACGCGCGCGTACCCCGCGATCGGGCTGTTGCAGTGGCCCTGGAGGACGTGCAGGAACATCCGCTCGGCGGTCGCCTCCCGGAACGTGTTCGGATCACCGAGCGCGCTGACCGCGTCGATCAGCTCGGTGTCGCCCTCCCTGCACTGGAGGGCGAGGATGCCCGCGCCGATCGGCGGCATCATCGTCTCGGGGGAGAGGATCTCGCTGATCACGTCCTCGCGGCCGATGCGCTCCAGGCCGGAGACCGCGAGCAGCAGCGCGTCCGCCTCGCCCGCCTCCAGCTTGGCCAGCCGCCGGTTGGCGTTGCCGCGGAACGGCACGCACTGCAGGTGCGGGTGGGTGGCGGCGAGCTGGGCCACGCGGCGCACCGAGGAGGTGCCGATGCGGGTTCCCTCGGGAAGTTCGTCCAGGGTCAGGCCGCCCGGGTGGATCAGGGCGTCGCGGATGTCGTCGCGCTTGAGGAACGCCGCGAACGTGGTGCCCGCGGGAAGCGGCCGGTCGGCGGGCACGTCCTTCACGCAGTGCACCGCGAGATCCGCCTCGCCGGCCAGCAGCGCGGCGTCGACCTCCTTGGTGAAGGCGCCCTTGCCCTCGACCTTGGACAGGTCGCCCATCCACTTGTCACCGGTGGTCTTCACCGGCACGACCTCGGTGCGCACGCCGGGGTAGAGGGCTGCCAACTCGTTTCTGACACGCTCCACTTGGGCCAGCGCCATCGGCGAGTCACGGGAGACGACACGGACAAGTTCCGGGAGGGACATGCGGGACACGATAGACCCTGCGGCGGTTCCGTGTTTGACGCTCAGGGGTTGACGGGTAGTGAGTACCGGATCTTCTGCCCGGCGCGGGCGCCCAACCGGTCGTAGAACCGCATCGCCCCGTCGTTCCAGGCCGGTGTCTGCCACTGCACCTCGTCGAGCCCCAGCGCGCGGGCCTCGGCGGTCACCGCGTCCATGAGCAGCACGCCGAGTCCCGTTCCGCGGTGCCCGGGGAGCAGGAACAGACAGTCCATGTGCAGGTACTCGCGGCCCCGCCAGGTGGACAGTTCGGGAGCGCAGGTGGCGTAGCCGGCGAGTTCCCCGTCGGGAGTGCGGCCACCAGGCAGCGCAGGCGGGGCGCGGGTGTGCCGAAGAGGAGCGCGGCCAGCCGGTCGGGCAGGTCCCGCGGGGGCGGCGCCGCGCGCTCGTACTCCGCGTGCCGGGCGGCGAGTTCGGCGACCGCGGGCAGGTCGGCGCGCTCGGCGTGCCGGACGAGGGGGGTGTCGCTCATCGGACGTCACCCGCGGCCGTGTCCGCGGCCCAGGCCGTGAGCCGCCCGGCGAGCGACCCGGTGCCGTCGAGGACGTGCCGGGAGTACGCGTCCCGCTCGTGCGCGAGGACGGCGGCCTCCCACACGCAGGGCGCCAGTCCCGCCCGGCCGGGCCGCAGCGCTTCGGGCTCGCCCGCCGGGCCGTTGAAGATCGCCAGGTCCGCCATGTGCCCCTCGATCCAGCTCTGGACCAGGACGTAGTCGCCGTCGCCGCCCGCGTGCACGATCAGGACGGCGAGCCCGAGGGAGCCCCGCAGCGGGCCGAGTCCGAGATGACGGGCGGCGATCCGCAGCCCGGCCTCGGCGTCCACGTCGGTCACCGTACGGCCGGGCGCCTCCAGCCCGTACACCTTCACCAGGTGCCCGGCGGCCTCCCTGGTGCCCAACGGCCTTACGGCACGGACGTGGTGGCCGTCGGCGAGGGCGAGCAGGGCCTCGGCGGCGACGGCGGCGGGCAGTTCCTCGTGAAGATCCATCCGGTCATCATCCGGTGCGGAGCCGGTCCGGCGCGACACGATGGCCGGGCCGGCCTCAGACGAGCGGTTCGCTGAGTTCGGCCGAGCGCAGGGCGGCCCCGAGGGCCTGTTCGTCGCCGAAGTCCAGGGCCGTGTCGGTGAGCTTGATGACGTGTTCGTCGCCGTGGGCGAGGGCGCGTTCCACGACCTCCTCGGCGGTCAGGCGCGCGGGAGGGGAGTAGACGACGGGTGCCGCCGGCGCGTACATCGCCGTGACCGCCGCCGACGCGGTCCAGGCCGCGTGCAGGCTCGGCACCCACTGGTCGCGGGGGAGGGAGTCCAGGGTCCGCAGCACGGCGTTGGGGGCCGTGGCCGCGTGCACGAGCATGGTCGGCTCACCGTGGCCGTGGGTGGCGTAGCGGTGGGTCGCGGCGCGCACGAGCTCGGTGAGCCGCTCCTTCGCGGTGTCCGGGTCGGTGACGTCGCGCGCCCACACGGGCAGCCGGCGTACGGCGGCCAGACGGTCGCGGAACCCCAGGTGACCCGGTTCGATGGCGGGTACGGCGTCCAGGGCGTCCGCGGCGGCCGTGGTGCCCGGCAGCTCCGCGAGCCCGGGCACGGGCTGGTGCCGTGCCGCCCAGTACCCCAGCGCGTGCGCGAGTTCGGTGAGCCGGGGCGCGTTCTCGTGGGCCCGCAGGGCGCGGACGGCGTGGCCGGCCCGGATGACGGTGTGCGTGGCGCCGCCGTACATGCCCGGCAGCAGGCGCGGCCACCACTCGGCGAGGACGTCCGTCCAGGGGCGCTCGGCGAGCCTGCGGGCGAAGTAGTCGGTCCAGTCCGCGATCCGACGCGGATCGCCCAGTGCCGAAGGCCAGTTGTCGTCCGTGACGGGAGCGGTGCGGTCGGGGAAGTCCTCCAGCTTGTCCCGGTACAGGTCCAGCCACCGGTGCACCGAGCCGGCCTGTCCGTGCGCGGCGAGCGCCTCGACCACCATGGGGGCGTGGTTGCTCAGCCAGCCCTCCCGCTCCGGGCCGGCCGCGTGGACGCGGTCCAGGGCCTCTTCGAGGTGCCCGCTCGTGTCGCTCGTGTCGGTCGTGTCCATGGACAGGACGCTATGCGGGGGGTGGGGCGGCGGGGATCGGGCGCGGGGCGGAATCCGCGGGCGCGGGGGACCTAGGTCCCGCGCCCGATCGTGTCACCGGGTCAGGCGTTGGGGTCGAAGGGGATCCCCGACGGCTTCGCCGACGACAGGTGCGCGGCGAAGTTGGCGTCCTTGAGGCCGAAGTTGGCGCTGCCGAAGTCGTACGCGCTCAGCTTGTCGCGCAGCCCCGACGGGTAGCCGTTCCAGCCGACCAGCGGCGGGTACTGCCAGGTGCCCTTGGCGTTCTCCGGCGGCTCGTCGTTCGAGTTGGCCAGCCGGAAGCAGTGGGTGCTGATGCCGTCCTTGTGGTAGACGATCTTCGCGTGCGTGCCGTCGAAGCGGACCCCGGAGGCGGCACTGACGGTGAACGAGCCGTGGTTGGACGTCGAGACGTACTGGACCGAGCCGTTCTGCACCCAGATCACGACGTGTTCCCAGTCGTGCCGGTGGCCGCCGATGCTGCTGTTCGCCAGCGCCTGGTCCTTCTCGAAGTACAGGCCGTACAGGTAGGCGCACCAGCCGTTGTTGCACTTGTAGCGAGAGTACGTGTTGGTGTTGTCCAGATCGGCGGCGTCATGGCAGTCGCCGCTGAGCGAACCCGTCGGCTTGAGGCCGCCGTTGACGGTGCCGTCGGGGCCGATGGCCGGTGTCGGGTAGCAGCCGTCCGTGTCGTAGTCGAAGGCCGGCTGGTAGGTGTACTCGGCGCTCTCGGCGTTGGCGGGCAGTGCCTTGGGCGGAGCGGCGAAGGCGGCGGAGGGGAAGGCGACGACGAGTGCGGCGGCGCCGGCCAGGCCGGTGAGCCATCTCGTGCGGTGCTTCTTGAACGACGGTGACGCCACTGCGTCCTCCTCGTGGTCCGGGCGCAGCCCAACGGCTGTGGGGTTACTGGGGAGTTCAGCTTCCCGGCTTTTCATGTCCGCGCCAAGAGGCTGAAGGCGTCGCTCCGGTTACGGTGAACCCAACATCCTGGGTGAGCCCGACATCCTGGGTGAGCCCGACGTCCCGGGTGAGCCCGACGTCCCTGATCAGGCGGGCGGGTCGGGGAGGTCGGCCGAGGAGTCCTCCGGCGCCAGGTCAGGCCGCAGCCGCAGCCAGGACGGCTGACGCAGCAACCCCGCCCGGGTACGGGTGCTGTAGCGGACCTCGCCCACCAGCCGGGGCAGCACCCAGCGCGCGCCCGGGACGCGCGGCACGGGATCGAAGGGGCACGCGTCCGTCGCCGCGGCGGCCAACAGCGCGGCGAGCTCCGTGCGTTCCGTCTCGCTCCACCCGGTGCCCACACTGCCGACGTACCGCAGCCGTCCCGCGCCCCGTTGTCCGACCAGCACCGCGCCCGGCAGGCCCGTGAGCCGGCCCTTGCCGGGCAGCCAGCCGCCCACGACGACGTCCTCGCTGCGCATGTTGCGGATCTTGATCCAGGCGCGGGAGCGCACCCCCGGTTCGTACAGCGAGTCGAGCCGCTTGCAGACCAGGCCCTCCAGGCCGTGTTCACGGGTGGCGCGCAGGGCCTGTTCGCCGTGGCCGACGAGGGCGGAGGGGGTGGACCAGTGGGGTCCGGCGAGCCCCAGTTCGTCCAGTCGCGCCCGGCGTCGCGTGTAGGGGAGGGTGACGAGGGAGCGCCGCCCCAGATGCATCAGGTCGAAGATCACGAGGTGTACGGGGGCTTCGGCCGCCCGGCGTGCGGCTCGGCCGGGGGCGTGGGCCAACTGCATGCGCGGTTGCAGCAACTGGAAGTCCGCGCGGCCCTGTTCGTCCAGTGCCAGGATCTCCCCGTCCAGCACCGCGGGTGTGGCGCCGAGCGCGGCGCCCAGCGGCCGCAGTTCGGGATAGGCGCCGGTGATGTCCTCCCCGGACCGGGCGCGCAGCACCAGGTCGCCGTTCCCCGGGAGGTAGACGACCGCCCGCTGGCCGTCCTGCTTGGTCTCGTACGCCCAGCGCGCGTCCTGCGCGGGGGGCGGCAGGGTGCCGGGGGTGGCGAGCATGGGCGGGATCAGCGGCAGGGTCACGGGTGAGTTGTCGACGCGGGCACCGGCCGCCACGCGTCCCGCGGACCGGTTTCCCCTGAACGGGCGCCGCCCCGGGGTCCTCCCGGCCCTGCCGGTGCGGGTCTCGGCGCCCCGGGCCGCCGGTCGGACCTGGCGTGCGTCCGCAACGGTGAGCCGGAACCTCCGGGGTGAAGCTCCACGCTCGCGGTCAGATGATGCCGCCGTTGGCGCGCAGCACCTGGCCGTTGACCCAGTGGCCCGCCGGGCTCACCAGGAACGACACGACGTGGGCGATGTCCTCCGGCGTCCCGAGGCGCTCCAGCGGAGGCTGTGCGGCGAGGCGGGCGACGGTCTCCTCGTCCTTGCCGTCGAGGAAGAGGTCGGTCGCCGTCGGGCCGGGGGCCACGGCGTTGACGGTCACGTCACGGCCGCGGAGCTCGCGGGCGAGGATCAGGGTCACCGCCTCGACGGCGCCCTTGCTGGCCGCATAGGCGCCGTACCCGGGGAAGGCGAGGCCGACGACCGAGCTGGAGAGGTTGACGAGCGCGCCGCCGGGCCGCAGCCGGCGTGCGGCCTGCTGGTCGACGACGAAGGTGCCCCGGATGTTGGTGCGGTACAGGGAGTCGAGCTCGCCGAGGTCGAGCTCCGCGACCGGGGACAGGGGCATCCTGCCCGCGGAGTGGACCACCGCGTCGACACCGCCGTACGTGGCCTCCGCCTGGTCGAACAGGGCGGCGACCTCGGTCTCGTCGGCGACGTCGGCGCGGGCGGCGTAGGCGGTGCCGCCGGCTTCCCCGATGGCGCGCACGGCCTCGTCGGCGGCGGCCTGGTTGCCCGCGTACCCGACGACGACCGCGAAGCCGTCGGCGGCGAGCTGCTCGGCGATCTGCCGTCCGATGCCGCGCGAACCGCCGGTGACGATCGCGACGCGCTGTTCCGTCCGGGGCTGAGTGGTCATGACTGCCGTCCTCTGTTAGCGATGCTACGACTGACTCGTATCGACGATACCACTGAAGCGTAGCAACGGTAACTCCCGATTCGTATCAATGCTACGAATGGCGTACCGTGGGGACATGGATGCGAGGGAAAAGATCCTGGAGGCGGCCACCGAGCTGCTGGCCGGGGCGTCGGCCGCCGATGTCTCCACGCGCGCGGTGTGCGAGAAGGCCGGGGTGGGCGCGCCGATGCTCTACCGGCTCTTCGGCGACAAGGCCGGCCTGCTGGCCGCCGTCGTCGACCGGGGCTTCGAGCAGTACCTGGCGTCCAAGCGGGCGGCCCGGCCGAGCGCGGATCCGGTCGAGGACCTGAAGCGCGGGTGGGACAACCACATGCGCTTCGCCCTGGAGCATCCCAGCCACTACCGCCTGATGTACTCGCCCGAGCTGACCGTGCCCCCGGCGGCGGCCCAGGAGGCGCACGACCTGCTGCACGGCATCCTCGAACGCTGCGCGGCCCAGGGGCGGCTGACGGTGTCTCCCGCGCTGGCCACGCAGATGATCATGTCCGCCAATGTCGGGGCCGCCCTGTCGATGCTGACCAGACCCGAGCAGTACGCGGACCCGAGGTTCTCGCCTCGGCTGCGCGACGCGGTGCTGGACTCGGTGACCCGGCCCGCCGACACCGAGGCGGCGCGGGAGGACGGCTCGGTGCCCGTCGCGGCCGCGACCCTCGCGGCCCGGCTGCGTGCCGACCTGCCGCCGACGCTCACGACGGCGGAGTCGGCCCTGCTCCAGCAGTGGCTGGAGGAACTCTCCGGGAGCTGAGGGGTCGGCGTTCCTCGGGCGGCAGCGGCTGCACCACGCCCGGCTGGTAGGCCATCACCACGGCTGGGCGCGGTCCCGGGTGGTGAGGCCGGTCAGGTCGTCGGCGGCCGCCAGCCGGGTGCCGAGTCCCGGTGCCGCGAGGAAGCGGGTGATCAGGGTGCGGGTGGCGCCGGGGAGAGCAGGGAGTCACCGGCCGGCACCGTGCGGATGCTGGTCCGTTCCTGGCGTTCCGGGGCGGCGGGTCGGAGGGGGAGTCCGGGGTGCCCCTCCGGGACCGGCCCGTCGGGGCCGGGGCGGTCCTCGCCGTACGTGAGCCCGGGCAGCCGCAGCCCGGCCGTCATGGCGACGACCGTACGGACGTGGTCGTCGGCGTAGCGCCGCAAGGGGATGCTCATGGGCTCTCCGGTCGTCGTGGAACCATGATGGCCGAGGCCCGCGGGTCTCGACCGCCACGACCCGGCCGGCGTACGGGCGATCCGTCGTCCACCCGTCCGCGCTGCGGCCCGTGTCCCGTGCCCTGTCCACGGTCCGACCGCCAGTCTTCCCGACTCCGGTGCGCCCGTCGTCGTACCACGGCCGGTGATCGCGCCTACTGAGAACGCAGTACGCACCAGGGGTGCATCCTTCCCGGGCAGGACGGGACGGCCGTCAGGCGGGACGTCAGTGTCCGGAGGCGGTTCCGGCCGACGTCTGCGCGGCCGGTGCGGGGATCCCCGCCGGAGCAGCGGCCCGCGGGCGCGGGATGAAGGAGGCGAGAGCGAACGCGAGGAGCGCGGCACCCGCGCCGATCGCCATGACGGTCTTGAAACCGTTCTCGGACGGCAGCGCGTAGCCGCCCAGGTCGATCGTCATCCGGGCCAGTACGACACCGGCGATGGCGCTCGCCGTCGACGTGCCGACGGACCGCATCAGGGTGTTGAGGCTGTTGGCTGCCGCCGTCTCCGAGGCGGGCACGGCGCCCATGATGAGGGCCGGCATCGAGCCGTACGTGAACCCGATGCCGGCGCCGATCACGCAGGACACCAGCACCAGGTGCCAGACCTCGGACATCAGCACGATGTTCAGCCCGTAGCCCGCGGCGACGATCAGCGCGCCGGTCATCAACGTGACCTTGGGGCCCTTCGCCTTGGAGACGGCCGCGGAGACCGGCGCCAGGGCCATCATCACCAGACCGGACGGCGCCATGACCAGGCCGGCGGTCAGCAGGGACCTGTCCAGGCCGTAGCCCGTCGAGGCGGGGAGCTGGAGGAGCTGCGGCAGCACCAGCGACATCGCGAACATCGAGAAGCCGATCGCGATCGAGGCGAGGTTGGTGAACAGCACCTGGCGGCGGGCGGTGGTACGCAGGTCGACCAGCGGCTGAGCGCTGCGCAGTTCGAACAAGCCCCAGGCCGGCAGGATGATCAGGGCCGCGGCGAACAGACCGAGCGTGGTGCCGCTCGCCCAGCCCCAGTCGGCGCCCTTGGAGACGGCCAGCAGCAGACAGACCAGGCCGGCGGCCATGCCGACCGCGCCGACCGCGTCGAAGTGGCCGCCGGTGCGCACTCGGGACTCGGGCACGAGCGCCAGGACCAGGACGAGGGCGAGGGCTCCCATCGCGGCCGAGGCCCAGAACAGGACGTGCCAGTCGAAGTTGTCCGCGATCAGCGCGGCCGTCGGCAGTCCCAGCGCGCCGCCCACGCCGAGGGAGGCGCTCATCAGCGCGGTCGCCCCGGAGAGGCGCTCGGCGGGCAGTTCGTCGCGCATGATGCTGATGCCGAGCGGGATCACCCCGGAGGACAGGCCCTGCAGGGCGCGGCCGACGATCATCGGGACGAGGGCGTCGCTGAGTGCGCAGACCACCGACCCGGCCACCAGCATCACCACGCTGACCAGCAGCATCCGGCGCTTGCCGAACATGTCGCCGAGCCGCCCGACGACCGGGGTGGCGACCGCCGCCGCGAGCAGGGTGGCAGTGACCGCCCACGCGGTGTCCGAGGCCGGGGCGTCGAGCAGCCTGGGCAGCTCCGGCACGATCGGGATGACCAGGGTCTGCATCAGCGAGACGACGATTCCGGCAAAGGCCAGCACCGCCACCACGGTGTTCGGCCGCGGCGGGGCCACGGCACCCGCGTCGGCGGTTCCGGCGAGAGCGTCGGACATGAAAAGGGCCTCCAGAGCAGGGGAACGGGCCGGACCCGGCCGATTTAAGTCAGGTGACTGACTTAGCTTAACGGTCGGCCTGTCCTGGCCGTACGTCGGCTGCGGGAGCCGGGCGAGCGTTGCGTAGGCTTCCGGCACTGGAACCCGTCGCGGTGTAGGCGGGCCTCGGCGGCTCGAGGGGCTGGCCGTCGGAGGGAGGCGGCCAAGTCCCGGTGCGGTGGTGAGCATGGCGGGCAGGACGGTGCGCGAGGAGCAGGTCCACGCGACCCGGGAGCTGATCCTGACCGCGGCCGAGCGGCTCTTCGCCGAGCGTGGTGTCCTCGCGGTGTCCAACCGGCAGGTCGGCGAGGCCGCGGGGCAGGGCAACAACACCGCGGTCGGCTACCACTTCGGAACCAAGGCCGACCTGGTCCGGGCGATCGCCCGCAAGCACCACGTCCGCATCGAGGCGATCCGCGCCCGGCTGCTCGCCGGGGCCCGCGGCTCCACCGACGTACGCGACTGGGTGGACTGCCTGGTCCGGCCCGTGCCCGAACATCTCGCGGAGCTGGGCAGCCCCACCTGGTTCGCGCGGTTCTGCGCCCAGGTCATGACCGACCCGGTGCTCCAGCAGATCATGGTCGAGGAGTCCATGGCGTCGCCCTCGCTGCGGGAGATCGTCGAGGGCCTGTACCGATGTCTGCCCGAGCTGCCCGCCGAGGTACGGGCCGAGCGCGCCGAGATGGCCCGCCATCTGATCGTGCACATGGCCGCGGACCGCGAGCGGGCCCTCGCCGAGAACACCCCGACCCCCCGCGCCAACTGGCACGACGCCGCGACCGGCCTCGGGGACGCCGTGGTCGCCCTGTGGACGGCCCCGGTCACTCCCACCAGCCCCTGAAGAGGATCCCGTCAGCTTCCGGATTCCGGCCCGGCCCAGGCTCAGCGCGCCGGGACCAGCGGCTCGGTGGGCATGGGTTCGCGCAGGCCGCGCAGCAGCAGAGCGCCCAGCGCGGGCAGGACGATCAACGGCACCAGCGCGGTCCGCAGCGACGTGGCGTCGGCCAGCGCGCCCAGCACCGGGGCGGCCAGCCCGCCGACGCTCACCGTCAGGCCCAGCGTGACGCCGCTCGCCGTGCCCACCCGCCCGGGCAGGTAGTCCTGGCCGAGGGTGACGTGCAGGGAGAACGGCACGTACAGGCCGGCCGAGGTCAGGGCGACGAAAGCGAACACCGCCGGACCCGGGACGAGCACCACCCCGGCCACGGCGAGCACCGTCAGGACGTACGCCCCGCGCACCACCGCGAGGCGCCCGTACCGGTCGGCGAGCCGGCCCCCGAGGACCGTGCCCACGGCACCGCCCGCGTACAGCACGCCCAGCGCCGCCGTACCGGCCACGTCCCCGCCGCCGACATGCTCGCGGACGTACAGCGACACGAACGCGCTCAGCCCGACGAACACGACCGACCGGCAGACCACCGCGCCCGAGAGCCGCAGGAACGACGGCCAGTCGTCCCGTCCGCCACCACCGCCGACCGCTCCCGCCACCGGCAGCGACCGCGCCGCGCGCACCGCCGTCGCGCACAGTGCCGCGCCCAGCACGGCCGGAACGGCCAGCAGGGGAGAGGCGGCCAGGCCTCCGGCGGCGATCACGGCGGCGACCAGCGGCGGGGCCAGCGCGAAGCCGACGTTCCCGCCGAGCGAGAACCAGCCCATCCCCCTGTTGCCGCCGGACGCGACGGCCCGCGCCACCCTGGCGGCCTCCGGGTGATAGGCCGCGACCCCGGCGCCGGACACGGCGACCGCCGCCAGGGTGAGCGGATAGGAGCCCATGACCCCGCTCAGCGCGACCCCCGCCCCCGCCGTCAGCGCGCTCATCGGAAGCAGCCACGGCATCGCCCGGCGGTCGGTGAGCGCGCCGAACAACGGCTGCACCACGGACGACAGCAAGGAGGCGGCCAGCACGACACCCGAAGCGGCGGCGTAGGACCAGGCCCGCTCGGCGACGAAGAACGGCACCAGGGCGGCCACGGCCCCCTGATACACGTCCACACAGGCGTGACCGAGCGACATCAGCGCGAGGGAACGGTTCTTGGGCGCGGCACCGAGCCTCGCGCGGCAGCCTGCCGGCCCGCTTCCGATAATCTGCCCAGTTGTGCCGAACATCCGCCACACCCCGACGGCGCCCACCCGCGCCCAGCACCTCGCCGCGGGCGCACGCATCGACGCCCACCGGCACGACGACCACCAGATCGTCTACGCGGGCTCCGGCGTCCTCGCGGTCACCACCGACACCGGCACCTGGTTCGCACCCGGCACCCGCGCCATCTGGGTCCCCGCCGGCACCGTCCACTCCCACCGCGCCCACGGACACCTCGACCTGCATCTGGTCGGTCTGCCCGCCGACGACAACCCGCTCGGCCTGGACGCCCCGACCGTGCTCGCCGTGGGTCCCCTCCTGCGCGAGCTGATCCGCGCCTACACCCGCGACCCCGCCGACGACAGCCCCGAGCGCCACCGCCTCCTCGCCGTTCTCCGCGACCAGCTGCGCGCCTCGCCGAGGCAGCCCCTGCGCCTGCCGACGCCGACCGATCCCCGGCTCGCCGCGGTCTGCGCGCTCGTCCACACCGACCCCGCCGACCCCCGCACCCTCGCCGCCCTCGGCGCCGCGACCGGCACCTCGGAACGCACGCTCAGCCGCTGCGGCTGGTCCTCCGCGAGCGCGTTCATCGACGTCTTCCGCCGCTCCTTCGGCTACACCCCGGGCACCCACAACCGCCGCTCCCCATGAGGACGGAGGCCGCCGCACGCGGTGCCGCTACCGTCCAGTAATGTGCGCGGCAGCCCCCCGGAGGAGGAACCGTGCCACGGTCTTCACGTTCGCCCCTGCTGCTCGCCGGCCTGCTGGCCACCGCGGGCGCCGCCCACTTCGCCGCGCCGCGCCAGTTCGACGCGATCATCCCGAAGGCCCTGCCCGGCAAGCCCCGGACCTGGACCTACGCGAGCGGCGCCGTCGAACTCGCGCTCGCCGCCGGTCTGGCGGTGCCGAAGACCCGGCAGACCGCCGCGCTCGCCGCCACCGCCTTCTTCGTCGGGGTGTTCCCCGCCAACGTCCAGATGGCCGTCGACTGGCGCCACCGCCCCGCCCCCCAGAAGGCGGCGGCCCTCGGACGGCTGCCGCTGCAGGTGCCGCTCGTCCTGTGGGCACGTGGCATCGCCAAGAACGGGGGCCGGGCATGAGCAAGGCGCTGGAGACCGGCGACACCGTCGAGGACTTCGAGCTCCCGGACGAGACGGGCACCCGCCGCAAGCTGTCGGACCTGCTCGCCGACGGCCCGGTCGTCCTCTTCTTCTACCCCGCCGCCCTGACCGCCGGCTGCACCGCGGAGGCGTGTCACTTCCGCGACCTGGCCGCGGAGTTCGCCGCCGTCGGCGCCCAGCCGGTCGGCATCAGCGGAGACACCGTCGAACGCCAGCAGGAGTTCGCCGGGCGCCACACCCTCGGCATGCCCCTCCTGTCCGACGTCGACGGCACGATACGCGAGCTGTTCGGCGTCAAGCGCGGCTTCTCCCTGGCACCCACCAAGCGCGTCACCTTCGTCATCGCCGAGGACCGCACCGTGCTGGAGGTCGTCCGCAGCGAACTGCGCATGAACACCCACGCCGACCGCGCCCTCGAAGCCCTGCGCGCCCACCGCACGTGACGGAGGGGGCACGGTTGCCCCGTTTCGGTTGATGCGGTCTGACAATGGGACCATCCTGGACGATATGGAGCACGTCTCCGCTACGGCGGTCACCGATGCCGCGGGCGTCGTGACGGGGTGGAGCGAGGATGCCCGGCGGCTGACGGGACACACGGCCGAGGAGGTCGTAGGGCGCGCCGCGCGGGACCTGCTCGCCGAGGACCCGCCGCGATCGGCCGTGACAGCGCTGACGGGGACCGTCGTACTGCGGCACCGCGACGGTTCCCTCCTCACCCTCGTCCTCGACGCCTGCCCCGTGCTGGGCGGCGACGGCACGCCGACCGGATACGTGATCACGGCCCGGCGCCCCGGTACCGCCGAGCCGACCCTGGCCGGGCAGGCCTTCCAGCAGGCCTCGATGTCGATGTCGGTCTTCGACACCCGCCAGCACTACCTGCGCCTCAACGACGTGGCCTGCCGGGTCATGGGAGTCCCCGAGGAAGCCCTGATCGGCCGCTTCTTCCCGGACACCGTCGAGGAGGCCGAGCACAGCCGCGGCTTCCTCGCCAACCTGCGCCAGGTCGCCGAGACCGGCAGACCCGCCCGCTACGAGAGCTTCACCGGCGCGCCCGCCCTCAACCACGAGCACGCCTGGACCTGCGAGATGTGGCCCCTGCACGAGGACGGCTCCACCGAACCGACCGGCGTCGCCCTGGCCGCCTTCGACAGCAGCGACCAGTACTGGGCCCGGCAGCGACTGGCTCTGCTCAACGAGGCCGCGGCCACCATCGGCACCACCCTCGACGTGGTGCGCACCGCCGAGGAACTCGTCGAACTCCTCGTGCCGCGCTACGCCGACTTCGCCAGCGTCGACCTCCTCGAATGGGTCCTCGGCGCGGACGAACCACCCACCGTCCTGGAGGGCGACATCGTGCTGCGCCGCGTCGCCCACGGCTCCGCCCACGAGGGCACCCCCGAGGCCGCCGTCCGCCTGGGCGAGACGGACATCTACCTGGCCTCCTCGCCGCCCGCGCGAGCGGTGAAGGAGGGCCGGGCCGCCCTCAGCCAGGCCGGCGAACCCGACTTCATGCGCTGGGTCGCCGAACGCAACGCCCGCGCCCCCGCGGGCCGCTCCTACCGCAAGGGAGCCCACTCCCTGCTCGCCGTGCCGCTCAAGGCCCGCGGCACCACCCTGGGCGTCGCGGTCGCCGTCCGCATCGCCCATCCCGACGACTTCGGCGCCGACGACGCCGTCCTCGGCGAGGAGGTCGCCAGCCGGGCCGCCGTCTGCATCGACAACGCCCGCCGTTTCGCCCGGGAGCGCACCACCGCACTGGCCCTCCAGAACAGCCTCCTGCCGCGCGGCCTGCCCGGACAGGCCGCCGTCGAGGTCGCCCACCGCTACCTGCCCTCCGGCTCCCTGGCCGGCATCGGCGGCGACTGGTTCGACGTCATCCCGCTCTCCGGCAGCCGCGTCGCCCTCGTCGTCGGCGACGTCGTCGGCCACGGCATCCCGTCCTCGGCGACCATGGGCCGTCTGTGCACGGCGGTGCGCACCCTCGCCGACGTCGACCTGGCCCCCGACGAACTCCTCACCCACCTCGACGACCTGGTCACCCACCTCGCCTCCGGCGACCGCGACGAGGAGGTCGCCGAGCTCGGCGCCACCTGCCTCTACGCCGTCTACGACCCGGTCTCGCGCCGCCTCACCACGGCCGCCGCCGGCCACCCGCCGCCCGCCGTCGTCCTGCCCGACGGGACCGCGCGCCTGGTCCCGCTGAGCGCCGGGCCCCCGCTCGGCGTCGGCGGACTGCCCTTCGAGGCCACGGAGACCGAACTGCCCGAGGGGTCCGTCGTCGCCCTCTACACCGACGGCCTCGTGGAGGACCGGGACCGGGACGTCGACCACGCCACCGAGGAACTGTGCCGTGCGCTCACCGCGAGGACCGACACCCTCGACGACCTGTGCGACACAGTCCTGAAGGCCGTGCTGCCCGAGGAACCCGGCGACGACGTGGCCCTGCTGCTCGCGCGCACCCGGGCCCTCGGCGCGGACCGGGTCGCCACCTGGGACGTCGAACCCGACCCCGCGCACGTGGCCGCGACCCGGCAGGCCGCTACCGACCAACTGGCCGCCTGGGGACTGGAGGAGACGTCCTTCGTCACCGAACTCGTCGTCAGCGAACTGGTCACCAACGCCATCCGCTACGGCGAACCGCCCATCCAGCTGCGGCTGATCCGGGACCGCACCCTCATCTGCGAGGTCTCCGACGGCAGTTCCACCTCCCCGCACCTGCGGCGCGCCCACGCCTTCGACGAGGGCGGCCGCGGGCTGCTGCTGGTCGCCCAGCTCACCCTGCGCTGGGGGAGCAGGCAGACCGGCAGCGGGAAGACGATCTGGGCCGAACAGTCCCTGGAAGCACCCGAGTTCTGAGCGGCGCGGTCACTCGAAGGAGCAGCCGGGGTTCGGCACGTCCTCCGAGTACGGCGAGCCGTGCGGGAGGACGTACAGCACCTCCAGGACCAGGGGGACGTCCCCCTCGTTGCGGCCGAGGTGGACGTCGCCGGGGCCGCCCGGCTCGCGGACCACGGTGCCCTGCGGATAGGTGCCGTCACTGGCGCAGTCGGAGTGGTAGTGGCTGAGGGTGCCCTGCTTGACGTACCCGACGACGAGGCCGTCGTGGTAGTGCCAGCCGGTCGCCTGGCCCGGCGGGACGGTGATCTCCCGGAGCACGTAGTCGGTGCCGCCCACGGTCTTCTGGGCGATCAGCGTGCCGGTCACTCCGGGGCCGGGCGGGGTCGCCTGTGCGGTGCCGCCGGTGAGGACGGTGGCGGCGACGACCGCGCCGGACAGGGCGGTACGGAGCGCGATGCGCATACGGAGGGCCTCCTGGCTCGTGTGCTTCAGCGATCACGTGTCGTTGTGAACATAGAGCCGGGACAGGCCTGTCGGGCGGTGTTCGGCGGATCCGCCGGTTCAGGTCTCCTCGTCGGCGACCTGAGCCAGCGTCCGGCCGGTCCGCACCGAGCGTGCCCGGCGCGGATCCGGTGTGCCGTGGCCGCGCGCCCCTCCCTCGGTGGTCTTCACCAGGAGCCAGTTGTCCGCACGGAAGCGGGTCAGCGCGTACGCGCCGCGCAGCTTCGCCCCGTGCAGCCGGAAGGTGGCGTGCCCGCGCTCCAGGGACTCCGCGAAATCGACGGGACGCCCCTTGCGGTCGTGGCTCAGCGGCTCGTACGTGCCGCGGTCCCACACGATCACCGTGCCGCCGCCGTACTCGCTCGCGGGGATCACGCCCTCGAAGTCCTCGTACTCCAGCGGATGGTCCTCCGTCGGCAGCGCGAGACGCTTGTCCTCGGGCACGCCGGAGGGGCCCTTCGGGACCGACCAGGACTTCAGCACGTCGCCGACCTGGAGCCGGAAGTCGAAGTGCATCGTGCTCGCGTCATGGATCTGCACGACGAACCGGGGCGCGGCACCCGTGCGGGTCCGCCGCCCCGCCGGCTCCCGGGTCCGTCCGAAGTCCCGCTTGCCGTGGTAGTCCCTGAGTCGATCGCTCACCTGCGGCTCCTTCCGGCGGTCCCGGGTACCCCGCCCGCTGCTCAGAACTCCTCGTGCACCTCCGGGTCCCCGCCCAGGCGCCGGTGCTCACGGTCGCCGATCGCCGCCATCTCGGCCTCGCCGAGCTCGAAGCCGAACACGTCGAGGTTCGTGCGCTGCCGCTCGGGGTCGCCGGACTTCGGGATCGGCAGAGCGCCGAGCTGGACGTGCCAGCGCAGGATCACCTGGCCGGGCGTGACACCGTGCGCCTCGGCGGCGGCCGCGACGGCCGGGTCGTCCAGGAGGTCCGAGCCGCGGCCCAGCGGACTCCAGCTCTCGGTGACGATGCCCTTGCCCGCGTGGAAGGCGCGCAGCTCGTCCTGCGGGAGCAAGGGGTGCAGCTCGATCTGGTTGACGGACGGCAGGATCCCGGTCTCCTTCTCCAGCCGCTCGATGTGGGCGGGGGTGAAGTTGGAGACCCCGATGGACCGTACGAGGCCGTCCTCGCGGAGTTTGACCATGGCCTTCCACGAGTCGACGTACTTGTCGACCCGGGGGAGCGGCCAGTGGATCAGGTACAGGTCCACGTACTCCAGGCCGAGGCGGGCGCGGGACTCCTCGAAGGAGGCCAGGGTCTCCTCGTAGCCGTGGTGCCGGCCGGGCAGCTTCGTCGTCACGAGGACCTCCTCGCGCGGCACCCCGGAGGCGGCCACACCACGGCCGACCCCGGTCTCGTTGCGGTAGTTCGTCGCGGTGTCGACGAGCCGGTAGCCGCTCTCCAGGGCGGCGGCGACGGCCCGCTCCGCCTCGGTGTCGTCCATCGGCCAGGTGCCCAGGCCGAGGGCGGGGATCCCCGTACCGTCGTTGAGCGTGTGTGTCGGGATGCTGATCACGTCCGGACCTTCCCTTGAGTGTGTCGTCCTCCCAGCCTCACGGATGGGGTGAGCAATGATCAACCGGACGGGCGGGGACGAGGCCGGCGGACGGCATGGACGGCATGGACGAGAAGCGGTCGGCGTGACCCGGGCGTCCCAGGTCGACGACGGGATCGTCTCCTCGCCCCTCGCCGGCCGGCTGTCGCGCGGCGCCATGGAGACGGCCCGGGGCGGTGACCACCTCGTCCTCACTGCCGACTGCGGTGGGAGCGGGGCCAGGCAGGACGCGGCGGTCGCGGAGCTGCTCGACCGGCGGGTGCGGGTGAGGCCGCCGATCCTCGTGGACCGCACGTCGGTCGAGGGCGTGGTGACACGGGCGTTCAGCGTGAGAGGGCGTGGGCGGTGCCGCCGTCCGCGGCCAGGGCGGAGGCGATCCGCCGGTGGGCCTCGCGGCGCTCCTCCTCGGGCACGGGCGGCAGGAGTTCCTCCCACACCGGCAGGAAGGAGCCGCGCAGCTGCACCAGCCCCGCGGGCCGGGCGAGGAGCCAGAAGTGCAGGTGGGCGGCGCCGTCGCCCCAGCGGTTGACGTGGACGCGGGCGACGCCGTCGAGGGCGAGGACCGCCCGCTCCACCCGTTGGAGGAGGGGGCCGAGCTCGGCCGCCCGCTCCGCCGGGAGGTCGGACAGGTCGTGGTGGCCGCGCGGTTGCAGCATCACGACGGCCGGGAGCCGGGACTCGGTGCCGACCTCGTCGAGGCGCCAGTGGTCGTCGGCCCACAGGGCCTGCGTCACCGGCTTGAGACAGGTGCGGCACTCCTCGGGGCCGCCCTCGCCGGCCCGGTCCGGCTCGGGCAGGACGGGGGGCCGCAGCCGCTTGACCCGGAAGTCCCCTTCGAAGGGGAAGGTGTCCCAGGCGGTCACCGAGTCGGCGGGCAGGGGCAGCCGTTCGCCCGTCGGCAGCCGCCGCAGGAAGGCACCGGGCTCCTGGGGAGTTGCGGGCGTGTCCACGCTGGGCAGTCAACCATGGGTGACGTGTCCTGAGGGGCACGGATCTCGGACAGATGCCGGCGATCAACGGAGCACGCATGACGACGGACAAGGGCACGGCGGAACGGGACGCGGGCATCGAGGTGAACCCGGTGGCCGGGCACATCGGTGCCGAGATCACGGGCGTCGACCTGTCGGACGACCTCAACGACACGGTGGTCGCCGCGATCAGGGCCGCGGTGCTGCGGTGGAAGGTGGTCTTCTTCCGGGGACAGAAGCTCGACCACCCCGGGCACGTCGCCTTCGCCCGGAGGTTCGGCGAGCCCGTCGTGCTGCGCAAGCGGGGCAGCGCCTCACCCGCGGACTTCCCGGAGGTCGAGACGACCGCCGACCGGCTGGAGCTGGGCGGGAAGTTCGGGATGGAGCACGAGGAGTGGCTGCGGCGCCGCCGGCACACCCTGCTGCGCGGCTGGCACTGCGACCACGGGGCCCGGATCGACCCGCCCGCGGCGACGATCCTGCGCGCCGAGACGGTTCCGCCGTACGGGGGCGACACGCAGTGGTCCAACCTCGCCGCCGCCTACGCCGGGCTCTCCGGCCCGGTGCGGGAGTTCGTCGACGGACTGCGGGCGGAGCACCGGCTCGGCGTCGGCTACCAGCCCCGCCCGGGCGACGACGCCTACGTCCGGCACCTGCTGGACCACCAGGTCGCCTCCCTGCACCCGCTCGTGCGGGTCCACCCCGAGACGGGGGAGCGGATCCTCTACGTCAACGGCTACTACGTCGAGCAGATCGCCGACCTCTCCCGCGCCGAGAGCCGGGCGATCCTCGACATGCTCCTCGAACAGGCGGTCCGGCCGGAGTACACCGTCCGCTTCCGCTGGGAGCCGGGAAGCGTCGCCTTCTGGGACAACCGGGCCACCATCCACCTGGCCCCCGCCGACAACGCCCACCTCGACTTTCCCCGCACCATGCACCGGGTGATGCTGGCGGGAGACGTGCCGGTGGGGGTGGACGGCAAGCCGTCGGAGGCGATCACGGGGAGCGCGGTGGGGCGCTGGTGAGGGGGCGGGGCGGGCCGGGGGTTCGGTGACGCGGTTCGCTCTAGTGCGGGTGCGGGTGCGGGTGCGGGTGCGGGTGCGGGTGCGGTCCGTGCCGGGTGCGCCTAGGGCCGCCGTGTCGTCGGGGCCGGCGCGGGCGGCCCGCCCGCGCCGTCGGGGCTCGGAGACCTAGGGATTCACGTCCGCGGCCCCCTGCCGCCGCGCAGTCCGTCACGGAGTCGGGCCTCGGGTCGGGGCCGTCTCCGGCGACGGTGATCGCGATGACCGGGGCCCCGCCTCGCCGCCGCCGCTGTCCGCCGCGACCCCGGCCCTCGCACCCGGCGGTGAACCCCGGCGCCTATGCGCCCGGTGTCCACCCCAGCGCCGGGCCCAACCTGGTGGCCATGTCGGTGAGGATCTGCACATAGTCCTCGTGCTCGAAGGTGAAGGGCAGCGCGAACGCCACCTCGTCCACCTCGCGGAACGCGGCGTGCGCGTGCAGGCGTTCGGCGATCTGCTCCGACGTGCCGACGATGTCCGGCGCGAACATGAGCCGCGCCGGACCCTGCGGCACGGCGGTGCGAGGGGTGCGCTTCGCCGCGTACTCCTCGTACCGCGCCCGCTGCTCGGCCGACGCCGAGTCGGTCGGGATCACGACGAGGCCCTGGGACACCCGGGCCGCCTCCCCGTCCGGATGCGCGGCGCGGAAGGCGCGGATGTGCGACAACTGGATCTCCGCGAAGTCGTACGGCCCCTCGGGAGCCTCCGCCTTGACGACGCTGCTGGTCAGGAAGTTCATGCCGTGCTCACCGGCCCAGCGCGCCGAGCTCAGACTGCCGCCGCCGTACCACAGACGCCGGCCGAGACCCGGGGAGTGCGGCTGGACCCGGTCCGAGAACACCTCGAACCCCCGCACCCCGCTGAAGTCGCTGGCCGGTGCGCCGCGCACGAAGTCGAGGAGCCGTCGCACCCGCTCGTAGGAGAAGTCCTCGGCGTCGGCGGTGTCCGGGTACAGCGCCTCCTTGACGTCGTCGAAGTGCATCGGCGGGCCCACGCTCACACCGGGGTTGACCCGCCCCCCGGACAGGATGTCCACGGTCGCCAGGTCCTCCGCCAGCCGCAGCGGGTTCTCCCAGCCGAGCGGGATCACGGCCGTACCCAGCTCGATGCGGCTGGTGCGCTGGGAGGCCGCCGCCATGACGGCGACGGGGGACGAGATGCCGTACTGGAGGTGGCGGTGGCGCAGCCACGCGCTGTCGAAGCCGAGCCGCTCACCCAGCTCGATGATCTCCAGCGTGGACTCGTGCCCGCGCCGCGGATCCGTCTCGTCGAACAGGCCGATGGTCAGGAAGCCCAGTCGGCGCAGGGGGCGGGGGGTCGGCGGCACGGGCTCCTCCGGGTTGTTTGATGTATCAAGTACCAAGCAGTGCCAACCCGGCTGTCACGCGTGATGTTCCCGGTCGTCGGATCCCTCGGGCGTGGCGCGGGACAGCGGAATGGTCACCTCGTCCTCGACCGGCGGGTCGATCTCCTGGGCGAGGTTGCCGGTGGCCGCGAAGCAGCGCAGGCGCACCTCCTCCGGGGTGACGTCCAGCCGCAGGAAGCACTTGAAGAACGGCGGGCTGTACGTCGCCGAACTCGGCGAGAACAGCTGCGTGTAGATCTTGCGCACCGGGAGCCGGAAGCGCGAGGTGCGGTCGGGCCGGCCGCCCGCGCCGAGGAGGCTCGCCACCAGGCGGGTGCGCAGGGTGACGCGGGCCGGCTTGCCCGGCAGACGGGTGGGCGGGATGCCGAGCCGCTCGGCGATCACCGCGGTGGCCTCGGCCTCGGTGAGGGTGAAGAAGCGGCGCAGCCGCAGCCGGCGTCCGTAGAGCCTGCTGTAGAAGGCCAGCGAGTCGCCGCGCAGGGGGTAGCAGCGGAAGTCCTCCTCGGTGACGTTCGCGACGGAGACGTGCGGGATGGTGTGCGTGGCGTGCATGAAGGCGCCGCCGCCGCCCGAGACGACGTACTGGATGGTCCGGCCGTCCACGTCCACCGGATAGCGCTGGTAGTTGTGGATGTCGCCGCCTATCGCCGCGACGTAGTGGTGCTCGGGATCGCGCACGATGTCGTCGACCGTGCCGCCGCCCTCGATGGCGCACGGGTGGTGCTCGCCGTCCACGTACAACGGGGAACCAGTGATGAGGATCTTCGGACGCGGGCCTCGGGAGACCTCGCGCAGCCAGGCGCCCTGTTCGGCGTCGAGGGTGCCGAGCAGCCCGGTGTCTATGCCGATGATCCGCACTTGGCCGGCGTCGACCGCCCAGTACGGGCCCGGTTGGACGGCCCGCTGGGCCGGGGCCGCACGCAACCGGCGTGCCTCGTCCAGGAGTTGGCCGTCGTTCGCGCGCGGCCGGTGCCACAGCAGGGAACGCAGCCAGGCCCGGGTCAGGGGGCGGGGCGCGGGCTCGGGGTCCAGGGGCGGGGCGTCGTCGCAGAAGACGCGCATGAAGGCGCCGAGGTCCTCGTACCAGTCGTGGTTGCCGGGTATCGCGTAGATCGGCGCCGGATAGTCCCGGTAGGGCCGGAAGAACTTCGTGGCGTAGTCGTCCGCGCTGCCCACCGGGTAGATCACATCACTGGCGACGACCGCGAACCGGGTGTCCTGACTGATCCGCAGAAAGCCTGGTACGACGGCGTACTGAGGGTCGTCGCCCTCGCCGGTGTCGCCGATCACCATGAACGAGAACCGGTCCGGGTCCGCCCGCCGGATCACCTTGTCGGCGGGTGCGCCGGCCGCCGCGCGCTGGGCCACCCAGCGGCTCCGGGTACGGCCGGTGGGGTCCCCGAACCAGGAGGCGACCACGCCGTTGCGGGCCGCCCACAGCGTTTTCGGGTCCAGCCAGGAGATCTTCTCGACCTTGGGCGGCATCAACCGCCTGTACTCGCCGAGTTGGGCGGAGCCCCAGCCGGCGCCTTCGGCGGTATCGCGTGAGGAGTCAGACACCGGTGCACCGTAACAACGATCTAGGACCGGCAGGGAAGGGGAGTGCCGGATCGGGTCTCACCTGGGCCTGCTGTGCGGTGCGGCCCATTGCGGATCCTGCGGTGCGCGGGCGTGGACCACCCTGGCGTCCTGGTCCTTCCCGTCCTCGTCGTCCCGGTCGTCCGGGAGTGAGCGGGACGACGCCCCGGTGCGCGAGGCCGAGGCGGACGAGCGGTTCCAGTCGCCCTCGCCGAGCACCAGGAGGGGGTCGAACATGACCACGACTCCGGCCAGCAGCAGAAAGATCGCCGGTCCCAGGAGCATGGGCAGCAGCAATGAGGTGGGCGAGTCTCCCGCCCACGAGCCGCCGGTCGTGCCGTGCACATGGACGCTGACCGCCGACATGCCCGTGTAGTGCATCCCCGTCACGGCGATGCCCATGATCAGGCTGGCTCCGAGGCTGGTCAGGAAGCCCCGGATCGTGACGGCCGCCCACAGGGCGGCGGTCGCGGCGACGATCGCGATGACCACGGACAGCGCGACGACGGCGGCGTCGTACCGGACCGTCCCGTCGAGGTGCAGTGCCGCCATGCCGAGGTAGTGCATGGCCGCCACGCCGAGCCCGGTGATCACGCCCGCGAAGGACAGGGTGAGGGTGCTGGCACCCCGGTAGCCGACGATGAAGACGCCGACGCCGACGCCCACGACGACGATGGCCACGGCGAGACTGAGGACCGTGAGCCCGGCGTCGTAGCGGACCCGGGTCTCCACCACCCGGAAGCCCATCATGGCGATGAAGTGCATCGTCCAGATGCCGCAGCCGATCGAGGCGGCGCCGAGCGCCAGCCAGCCGGCCTTCCACGACTGGGTGCTGAGCAGGGTGCGCACGATGCAGCGCAGCCCCAGAGCCCCTCCCAGGCACGCCATGAGATAGGCGGCGACCGGGGTCACCGCGCCGTAGCGGAACCCGTCGACCGTGCCTTCCATAAGCCAACTCCCCCCAGAGCCATGGCTGGTTGTGGAGGAAGGGTTACGGCTCGGGATCCGGTTGAGCAAGGCCTTACCTCAAGTAAGCACGGGACTCCCGCGGCGCCCTGTTGAACTTTGGTCACATGGCGGCGAGTTTCGGCCATGCGGTCTCCAGTGCGGCGCGGTTCTGCGAAAGTTGACCCTTTTTCAGCATCCCCTGGTATCGGTGATGCCGTTCGACGGGGAAAGGTCCGGCGCCGGTGCCGGCAGCCGCGTCACGCGAAGAACTCGCCCAGCAGCGGCAGCAGCAGGGAGCTCCGCTGCATGAGGGCCATGTGCGTGGTGGCCGGCAGGACGGCCAATCGCGCATCGGGGATCAGCCGTTGCATCTCGGCCGCGTGCTCCACCCGTACGAAGTCGTTGTCGCCGAGGAGCAGCAGGGTGGGCGCCCGCAGCCCGCGCAGGTCGTCGGCGGTCCAGGGCAGCGGGGCATGGGCGGCCGCCGAGACCTTGGCGAGAAAGTCCTGGAAGTGCTCGGGGCGGGGCGCGACGGCCGCGTAGGCGTCGGCCATGCGCCGGAAGTCGTCCTGGCTGGGCAGCCGGGGCGAGCCGTAGTCCGGGACGCGGACGTCGTCGTGGACCCCTTCCTGGGTGTACATGGTGGCGGCGAGCGCGAGCCGTCCGACGCGCTCCGGATGCCGCACCGCGATCTCCAGCGCGGTCAGCCCGCCGAGGCTGAACCCGAGTAAGTCGGCCTGTCCGATGCCGAGTTCGTCGAGCAGCGCCACCACGTCCGAGGCCAGACCCGGGACCGTCAGCGCACGGCCGGTGTCGGCGGTGCGGCCGTGTCCTTGCAGTTCGGGGGCTACGACCCGCCGGTCGGCGGCCAGGGCGGGGAGTAAGGCGGAGAAGGTCAGATCGACGGTGAGGCCACCGCCGTGCAGCAGCACCAGCGGGCGGGTTCCGTCCGGGGCGGTGCCATGGGTCTCGTAGTACATCTCCAGGCCGTTGACCTTGGCGTGGGCGGAACCGTTCGGCACGGTCATCACATCCGTTCTGCGCAGTCGGGTGCGGGGGAGACCCGGCGCGGCCGCGGAAGTCATCGGTGCGGTGTCACCCGGGTGGGGCGGGCACCGGACGCAGCACCATGAGGGCGCCTTCGCGGGCCGCGGCCATGGCGAACGGAAACCGGTCGGCCTCCAGGCACAGGCGGACGTCGTCCGGGTGGACACCCGGCAGCCCCTCCCGCGCACCCCGCTCCAGCGAGGCCGCCCAGCGCGAGTCCCGCGCACGACGGAGATACGGTCCCGCGTCCACCTCGGCGGACTCCACGCGCCGCGCCACGTACTCGGCGCAGGCGCGATCCTCCTCGGCGCGTCCCTCCTCGCCGGTGACGACGAACGTCACCTCCCGCGCTCCGCGTGCCCGCAGCAGCCGCGCGGTGGCGCCGGCCACGACGAAACTCGCGCACAGCAGCAGCCCGGCGTCGGCCACCGCCAGGGCGCCGACCGTGCCCGAGGTCGTCTTCTGCACGACGGTGCGGCCGTCGAGGTCGTGATCCGCCAGCAGGGCCGGGGAGTTGTACGCGTCGAACCCGGGCACGGGCGCGCCGTCCTTGAGGGCCAGCCAGCCCGGCTGCCGGGCCTTCAGCTCCAGGGCCTCGTCCTCCGAGGAGGCCAGGACGATCTTCTCGGCACCACCGGCGAAAGCGTGGGCGGCCACCGTGAACGCACGGAGGACGTCGATGACGACGGCGACGGCGGGAGTCCCCGTCAACTCCGGAATCCCGAGGAAGTGAGAGCGCATCGGCCCATATTGCAGCAGCCCAGCCGTGCCGGGGAGGGCTGCACGGTGAGGCGGGGCCGAGGCAGCCGGTGGCGCTCCGGCGCGCACGCGGTGCAGGACCGCTGCCCGTGCGGCGGCCGTCTCCCACCGGGGCCGCAGGGGGAGCGTCGCCGCCCGGGCGCCACGACCCTGGAGCCGACCGTGGCCGGCCTCGGTCAGGTCTCCGCCGTGGGGCGGACCCGGCCTCGCCGGGCCACCGATCCCCTCACCGTCGAGCAGTCAACTCCCCTCGGTCCGTTCGAGCTCGGCGAGGGTGAGTACGTGGCCGCCGATGCCCCAGCCGCCGTCGGTGACCTCCTCGACGAGGACGAGGGTGGTGGCGCGGGCGCGCTCGCCGTAGATGTCGACGTAGAGCTCGGTGGCGCGGGTGACGATCTGCTGCTTCTGCTCCTCGGTGAGGGTGCCGGCGGGGACCTTGAAGTTCGCGAACGGCATGGGTGCTGCTCCATCTGCGGGGTGGGTGAACGGTGCGCACACCACGGTCGTCCGGTGCGGCAGGCACAGCCAGGGCTGCGCGCACCCTGGGGTCGGCGTCCCCTGGCTCCGCCGCCGCGTGCCGCGTGATGATGGCGGGATGAACCTTGCCGAGCTCGCCGCGTTCCTGAGGTCCCGGCGCGATCGCGTACGGCCCTCCGACGTCGGGCTGCCCACGGGGCCGCGGCGCCGGGTCCCTGGCCTGCGGCGCGAGGAGGTCGCACAACTGGCCGGCCTGTCGGCCGACTACTACACCGAACTCGAACGCGGAGGGGACGTCCAGCCCTCCGCGCAGGTGCTGGCCGCGCTCGCCCGGGCGCTGCGTCTGGGCGGCGACGAGCGCGACCACCTGTTCCACCTCGCCGACCGGCCCGTCCCCACGGTGGCCCGGGGCCCGAACGCCCATGCCCAGCCCGCCCTGCTCGGTCTGCTGGACCGGCTCACCACGACACCCGCGCAGATCATCACCGACCTGCACGAGACCCTCGTGCAGAACGAACTGGCCGCCGCGCTGATCGGCCGCGCCCCCACCCGCCGCGGCACGGCCGGGAGCTTCGTCCACCGGTGGTTCACCGACCCCGCCTCCCGCGGCGTCTATCCCGCCGAGGACCATCCCCAGCACTCCAGGGCCTTCGTCGCCGACCTGCGGGCCGTCGCCGCCCGGCGCGGCCGCGACACGGAAGTCGCCGCGATGGTGGCCGACCTGCAACGGCGCAGCCCGGAGTTCAGCGCCCTGTGGGACACCCACGACGTGGCGCTGCGGCGCGTCGACCACAAGCGGATCGTCCACCCGGCGCTGGGAGTCGTCGCAGTCGACTGCCACACCCTGTTCAGCGAGGACGGACGCCAGCGTCTGCTCTGGTTCAGCGCCCCGCCCGGCACCGAGGCCGCCGCCCAGCTGGAACTGCTCTCGGTCATCGGCACCCAGGACATGTCCACGGACGACGAGAACACGTTGCGTTAGGCAGCGCGGTCCGCGCACGACCCCGGTACCTTCCGCGTGGGGTCGCGTGCTCCGGGCGCCGCGCTCGCCGCTACGGCTTCCAAGCCAGCCCGCCGTGCTCGGCGACGACCTCCGGGACGGGCGAACCGGGGTCCGGACGCCATCGCGTGACCGGTACGACGCCGGGTTCGACCAGTTCCAGCCCGTCGAAGAAGCGGGTGATCTCTTCGACGGTGCGCAGTACGTACGGGACGGCGCCGCTGTCGTTGTAGCTGGCCTGGGCCCGTTCGAAGACCGGGTCGACGCCGAGCGAGCCGTCGTTGACGCAGAGGTGACTGCCCGGCGGGAGGGCGCCCATCAGGTGGGTGACGATCGAGCGGGCCTGCTCGTGGTCGGCGATGTGCCCGAGGATGTTGCTGAGGACGACCGCGACCGGCCGGCCCAGGTCGAGGGTGCGGGCGGCGCCCGCGAGGATCCGGTCCGGGTCCGTCGCGTCGGCGTCGAGGTACGCGGTGGCCCCCTCGGGGGTGGACGTGAGCAGGGCGCGGGCGTGGGCCAGGACCATCGGGTCGTTGTCGACGTGGACGATCCGGGCGTCGGGCGCGAGCCGCTGCGCGACCTCGTGGGTGTTCTGCGCGGTGGGAAGGCCGGTGCCGACGTCCAGGAACTGCCGGATGCCCGCCTCGGCGACCAGATACGTGATCGCGCGGCTCAGGAAGGCCCGGCTGCCGCGGGCGATCGTGACGATGCCGGGGAAGACGGCGGTGTAGGCGTCGCCGGCCGCCCTGTCGACGGGGTGGTTGTCGCTGCCGCCGAGCCAGTAGTTCCAGATGCGCGCGGAGTGCGGCACCGAGGTGTCGATCTCCGGGTGTTCCGTGGGCTCGGGCGTCGTCACCGGATCGGTCATGAGGCGGGTCCGTCCTTCGGCCTGGCGTCGATCGGTCACGCCACAACCTATGCGCCAACGTCCTTCGTGCGCCTGCCTGTTCGGGGACCGGAGCCGTCCTTCGCCCGCTTGCCGGTTCGGGACCGGAGCCGGCCGGGACGGCTCTCGTCGACGCCGGGCAGCGGTGCTCAGCCGCCGCGTCGCACCTGGGCCGCCCGGCGGGCCTCGGCGAGTTTGCGGGCCTCACCGGCCTTCCGGGACCTGCCGCCGGGGCCGCGGGAGGCGTCCTTGCTGGTGCCCAGCCCACGGAAGGGAACGTTGGTGTTCTTGGGCCGGGACGCGGCGGGCCCGCCGTCGAGCGGCGTACCGGACGGAGCCCTGGCGCCGGTGATCCGGCTCAGTTCCGCCTCGCCCGAGCGCACCTTGGTGACCGTCGGCTCGATACCGGCCTCGGCCAGCACACGGCTCGTCTCACGGCGCTGGCCCGACAGCACCAGGGTGACGACCCTGCCGGACTCTCCCGCCCGCGCGGTGCGGCCCGCGCGGTGCAGATAGTCCTTGGCGTCGGTGGGCGGGTCCACGTTGACCACCAGGTCCAGGTCGTCGACGTGCAGGCCACGGGCCGCGACGTTGGTGGCGACCAGGGCGGTGACCTGCCCGTCCTTGAACTGGGCGAGGGTGCGGGTGCGCTGCGGCTGGGACTTGCCGCTGTGCAGGGCCGCGGCCTGCACCCCGCCGGCCCGCAGGTGCCGGGTGAGCTGGTCGACACCGTGCTTGGTGTCCAGGAACAGCAGCACACGGCCGTCACGGGCGGCGATCTCCGTGGTGACGGCGTACCGGTCGGGGCCGTGGACGACCAGGACGTGGTGGTCCATCGTCGTGACGGCACCCGCGGACGGGTCCACCGAGTGGACGACGGGGTCGTGGAGGTAGCTGCTGACCAGGTGGTCGACGTCCCGGTCCAGGGTGGCCGAGAACAGCATCCGCTGGCCCTCGGGCCCCACCTGGTCGAGCACCTGCGTGACCTGCGGCAGGAAGCCCATGTCGCACATCTGGTCGGCCTCGTCGAGGACGGTGATCCGCACCCGGCCCAGACGGCACGCCTTGCGCTCGACGAGGTCGTGCAGCCGGCCGGGGGTGGCGACGACGACCTCGGCGCCCTCCCGCAGTGCGGCGATCTGCCGGCCGATCGACATCCCGCCGACGACCGCCGCCATCCGCAGCCGGAGTGCCTCGGCGTACGGTGCCAGGGCCTCGGTGACCTGCTGTGCGAGCTCCCGGGTGGGCACCAGGACCAGTGCCAGGGGCTGCTTCGCCTCCGCGCGCCGCCCGGCCGTCCGGACCAGCAGCGGGAGACCGAACGCGAGCGTCTTGCCCGATCCGGTGCGCCCGCGCCCCAGGACGTCGCGTCCCGCGAGGGCGTCGGGCACTGTGGCCGCCTGGATCGGGAAGGGCTCGCGCACCCCGTGCTCGGTGAGGGTCCGCAGCACCTCGGCCGGGAGCGCCAGATCGGCGAACGAGGCGGGGGACTCCGGGCCGTGGTGGCCGGGCTGGTCGGGGTGGTTCATGAAAGAGCCTTCCGCAGAGGGACGTACCGAGGAGGCCCGGCAGGAAGTCATGAGCGCGCAAAGGTTAGACGGTAACACAAAGTGATGGAGGGCCTGGTCTCGACGGCTTGCCCGGGGGCCGCGGTCCCGCCCCGGCACCGCTTGCACGCCGAGCCGCACCACCCTCACCGGGCTCCGCCTAGAACGTGCGCTTGAGCAGGTCCAGCAGTGCCGTCCAGTGCCGCTCGTCGGCCTCGGGGTGGTACGAGGCGGTGTCGGCCTGGGTGAAACCGTGCGGGGCACCGTCGTAGACCTCGCAGCGGTGCCGGACCCCGGCCTCGGTGAGCACGGCGGCAAGCCGCTCGATCTGCTCCGGGGGCAGCGACGGGTCGTCGTCGGCGTGACCGAAGTACAGCTCGGCGGTGATGTTCCCGGCCACCAGGTGCGGGCTGTCCGGAGCGTCGGTCGCCAGGCGCCCGCCGTGGAAGCCGGCCGCCGCGGCCACCCGGTCCGGATAGGTGCCGGCGGTCAGCAGCGACAGCCGTGCGCCCATGCAGTAGCCGGTGAGGGCTACGGGACCGTCGGCCGCCTCGGGGCGGTCGGCCAGCCAGCGCAGATACGCCCCGGCGTCCCGCATCGCGAGCTCCGGTGTCAGGGCCCGCACGAGCGGAGTGACCGCGTCGAAGATCTCCGGCCGCGCGTCGGGGTCGATGAACTCGGGCAGCTCGACGACCGGCGCGCGTCCCTGCCGGTAGAAGACGTTGGGTACGAGGACCGCGTATCCCGCCCCGGCCAGCCGGTCGGCCATCGACCTGAGGTGGGGGCGCAGCCCGAACGCGTCCTGGAAGAGCAGGACGGCCGGCCGGGGCGCACCGTCGCCCGGGTGGGCGAGATAGGCGTCGGCGACGCCGTCCGCGGTGGGGATGTCGACGGCGGTTCCCTGTACGGAGGTCATGGGGGGAGTGCCTCTCTGCGCGTGCGACGGCGAGCAGGTCGCCGGCCCGGCGGGACCGGGCCGGAGCACATGGTTGCACGTACCATCCACTTGCCCGTCGCGGCCCCCGCCACTTGGGCGCCGCTTTACTCGAACCGGCTGGCGTCACCCGCGCCGTAGCGCACGATCTCCGCCTCGCCGCCGGAGAAGTCGATCACCGTCGTCGGCTCGGTGCCGCAGTCCCCGGAGTCGACGACCCCGTCCAGCACATGGTCCAGACGGTCCTTGATCTCCCAGCCCTGGGTCATCGGCTCCTCCTCGTCCGGCAGCAGCAGGGTGCTCGACAGCAGCGGTTCCCCGAGCTCGGCGAGCAGTGCCTGGGTCACGACGTGGTCGGGGATGCGCACGCCGACCGTCTTCTTCTTCGGGTGCTGGAGCATGCGCGGCACCTCCTTCGTCGCCGGGAGGATGAAGGTGTAACTGCCGGGCGTCGACGCCTTGATCGCGCGGAACACGTCCTTGTCGACCCGTACGAACTGTCCGAGCTGCGCGAAGTCCTGGCAGACCAGGGTGAAGTGGTGCCGGTCGTCCAGATGACGGATGGTCCGGATCCGGTCGATGCCGTCACGGCTGCCCAGCCGGCACCCGAGCGCGTAGCAGGAGTCCGTCGGATACGCGATCAGCGCGTCCGAGCGGATGCTCTCGGCGATCTGGGAGATGGTGCGGGGCTGCGGGTTGTCGGGGTGCACGTCGAAGTACTTCGCCATCCGTCGAGCTTATGCGGTCGGCGTACGGCGGTGCCGCAGGCGGGGGTGACGTCGACTGCCGGGCCCGCCGCCTCGCGGTCGCGTGGAGCACCCCGCCGGCCGATACCTCACCGTGCAGTCACTCGCCGTACGGTCACTCGCGACGCAGTCACTCCGTGGCGGCTCGGCGAATCGGCCACGCACGCGGCACGCGGTCACGGCCCACGACATGGCCCCCGCCTCCCGCCTCCCCGGGCGACTCCTCGGCACGGCCGCGCACCATCCCGCCGCAGCAGCAGAGCCCAACGGTGCGGACCTGGCCGGCCGTCGTCGGCCCTCGACCGCCCGTGGGTCTCCGTGCAGCCCCACGACGCCGCCCGGCCACCCTCTCCGTCACTGCCCGCCCCTCCCACCCGACCGCAACCGACAAGCGCCCTTCCGCCGCTCGTGAGGTAACGTCCCGAGCGGTGTCGTCAGGGGACGCGCAGGGCCAGGAGAAGGGTGACGTGGCAGGTCAGCGGGGCGGACGCGGTGGCGGTCGGGCGGCGGACGCCGAGACCCCGACATGGGCGCGGGAACTCCTCGACCATCTGCGGCCCACGGGACGGGACGTCCGCAAGGTCGTCGCCTGGCTCGCGGAGACCGTGCACGGCACGGCCGTCCTCCAGGACGACAGCGGCACCCTCGTCGCCGGAACCCCGATGCCACTGGACGAGAGCCTCGTCGCCGGCATCCTCACCGGACGCCTCGCCTCGGCGGCCACCGAGGAAGGGGGCAGCCACCTGCGGCTGGTCAGGGTGGAGCACCCGGACCCGGCGTCCGCCGGAGCGGGAGTGCTCGCGGTGGCCCGCCCGGAACCCTTCGACCGGCGCACCTCCGACATCCTCACGCACACCGTCCAGGTCCTCGAACTCCTGCTGCGCGCCCGCGAGACGACCGAGGCCGGGCGGCGCCTGAAGCGGGCCACGTCCGATCTGCGCCTGGCCATACTCCAGTTGCTCATGGTCGAGGACACCGTCTCGGCGCGCCGGGTCGCGGCGGGACTGTGGCCCGGTCTGCTCGACACCGACACGGCGTGCGTCTACGTCCTCGAGGGCGACGCGGCGGAACGCGACCGGCTCGCCGAGGAGTGCCTCGGCGTGACCGGCGACCGTGCCCTGGTGGTGCGCTGCCCGGCCATGGACGGGCACGTGATCATCGTGACCACCGGGGAGGCGGCGGGCGCGGCCCTGCGCTCGCTGGTCGACCGCACTCCCGGCACCCTGCTCGGCGGCAGCGCCCGGCAGAGCCTCGCCCGGACCGCCACCGCCTACGGACAGGCGGTCAGTGCTCTGGCCGTGGCACGCGTTCGGCCGGACAAGGCGGCTCTGTACGCCGAACGCAACCGTCCCGAGCGACTGATGGACCCCGCCGCGCTGCGAGCGTGGACCGCCCGGCTGCTGCGCCCGCTGGACGCGCTGCCGCACCACACCCGCGCCGAGCTGCTCGCCACCACCCGCCTCGGCCTGGAGTTCACGGCTGTGAGCGCCGCCAAGGTCCTCGGTGTCAGCCGCAACACCGTCCGCGCCCGGATGGAACGCGTCGAGTCCCTGCTGCGCACCGACTTCACCGACCTGGCCGTGCGCGCGACCGTCCATCTGGCCCTGAGCACCCAGGTCAGCCTCGCGGACGGCCAGGACGAGAACGGCGGCACCAGGCAGCCCCGCGCCCGTCTGGACGACCTGCTGGCCGGACCCGCGCTGGAGACCTGGGCACGGGAGCTGCTGGGGCGACTGGACAGCGACGCCCGCGACCTGCGCCGCACCCTGCGGAGCTGGATCGCCGCGGGGGGCAACGCGGAACGTGCCGCGCGGGCACTGGCCGTCCACGCGCAGACCGTGCGCGACCACGTCCGCAGCGCCGAGCCGGTCCTCGAACGCCGGCTGCTCGCCTCCGGCGGCGACCTGTACGAGGTCGTCCTGGCACATCTCGCGACGGGCGAACTCGCACACCCCGACCTGCCCCGCGACGAGCAGGGTTATCCGGATCATCCTGATCATCCCGGCGATCCAGGCCATCCTGGCGATTCGGGCGCACCTGTGCACGGGTGAGCCCTGTGCCGCGCACAGCGGGCATCGACGCGATTCACAGGGGTGCGCAGGTCACGTAGGTTCGAGCCACCGCGGGGGGAACGACCGGAACGGGGGACCGGTCGCGCCCCCCGTGACGTTCCTCAGCTGTCGAGCCGGCCGGGGCCCAAGGGGACGGCCCGCTGGCGTGTTTTCGTCCCCGGGTGGACTGACCTGCGGAGGGCGGGTACTCGTCCGGCTCCGGAACGACTACCGCTGGAGGAGGCCGGAATGACCAGCAGCACGGAGACCGGCGGCGCGACCGGCACGCCGGACAAGGACTACAACCTGATCTGGTATGTGGAGGCGTGCCTGAGCAACGCGCTGCGGCTGGAGAGCTACATCCAGGACGCGGAGCGCGCCAAGGACACGGAGGTCGCCGACCTGTTCCGCAAGGCCCAGGCGGACAGCCGAAAGGGTGCCGAGCTCGGCAAGAAGCTCCTGCGCGCCCGCCTGAACGGCGGCTGACCCGGTAGGTGCGGAAGGGCCGGACAGACGGGTGTCCGGCCCTTCCGTCGTGCCGGAGACGCGTTGCCGCCGGGGCGCGGGTGCCTTACCGTCCCGACGTTCGACGCACGGCACCCACTCGACCCGGCCCCGCTCGAAGACGTCCTCGGACCCGGTGACTGAGGTGCCTTCCTGGACTGTCGCGAGGAGACACGCTCCGCGGCGGACCCTGCTGCACACCGAGGTGATGCGGCAGCACCTCCTCGTCGACCCCGTCGGGTGGCGCCTGAGCGGGCTCTTCGACTTCGAGCCCGCCATGATCGCGACGCGGCCTAAGACTTCGTGGGCGTCGGCGTGTTCGCACATCTACAGCGATCCGCCTTGGTCCATGCGGGAGTTGGGCGCGCCGGAGGAGGGAACGCCGAACGGGCCGACGGCGGCCTGGTTCGGGACGGACGGGCCGGTCCGACACACGGGACGCGCGGCCCGTACGACCGGTGGACGCCGGGTTCGTGCGGGTGCACGGCTCCGGCGCCCGCATCTGTCGGCTAAAAGGCCGCAGCTCATCACGGCACCACGACGTCCCGCAACCGTCGAAGGACCACGTGGTGGGTTCCGCCGGGCGCGCCCCCGGCGGAACCCACCACGTCAGGCGACGAGCGCGGAGACCTTGTTCCGGGTCCGCCCCGGTTCGAGGACCCGCTCGGCCAGGAAGCCGAACAGCAGCCCGAACGCCGCCCACAGCACGGCCTGGACGCCGAGGGAGGCCAGACGGAACTCCCACAGGTCGGTGGCCGGGAAGCCCTTCGGGGTGTTGTCCCCGGCGGGCAGGACGACCATCGCCACCGCCACCGCGGCGACGAAGGCCACGGCGGCCGCGGTGGAGGCGTTCCAGTTGCCCCAGCCCGGAGCGAGCCTGCGGCCCAGCAGGACCGCGCCGATCCCGAGGAGCACGCTGAGCGCGATCATCAGGACGAACAGGGCGGTGCGCTGGTCGATGCTGTCCGGGTCACCCACCGCGGGCGGGTTCGCCGGGTACTTGAGGGTCGGCACGAGGTAGACGGTGAGGAACCCGCCGAGCGCCGCGAGCCCCGCCGTCGCCCGTACGCCGATCCGGCCTACCCGGCCCAGCGCGAAGCAGAACGCCAGCGCCATGATGCCGCCGATGGCGACCCCGAAGACGAGGACGCCGGTGGCGAGTCCGGCCGTCGACTGCACGGAACGGCTGACGAGTTCCTCGCCGTGCTGGTGGGAGCCCGCCTCCTCGAAGGCGATGGCCGCGTCCACCGGACCCTCCCCGACCAGGTAGGCGAAGACGAAGGCCAGGACGCCGGCGCCGAGTCCGGCGAGCATGCCGCGCGCCAACAGGGCGCGTACGACTGTGGAGTTCATGATGACGGTCCCCGCCTCAGTGGCAGGGGAAGCCGAGCAGGTGGCGTGCGTCGTGCACCCACTCGTGGACGCCCTCGCCGGAGACGAGTGCGGTGGCGCCCTGTTCGGCGCCGACGAAGTACAGCAGGACCAGCATCAGGACGCCGAAGAAGACGGCCCAGGGGACGAGCGCCCGCACCGGCAACGGGGTGAGGGCAGGGGTGGTGGGCGTGGGGGCGGCAGTGGACTGCGCCATGGCGAGACCTCCTCGGGAACAACGCGTCCCGCATCGTGTGGAGCACTCGACGACGGCGTTGGGTCTGACTCACCGCCATCTCGTCGGCCGAGGGGCGGCACACAGTGGCGCGACCGTGCCGGGCTTGCACCGGACTTCCGTGGCGCCGTCGTCCTTGTCGTCCCAGATCGTAGGGGCAATGCGGGCCTCGGCCAACATGGCGTACGCCACCTACGATGAACCACCCTTGGCGACTCGACGAAAGGGCTCGCATGACCGTCCGGCTCACCCTGCTGTGCGCCGCCGCCCGCACGGAACGCGACGTCCGCTTCGCCGACGCCCCCCTCGACGAGCGGGCACTGCACCGGGTGCGGGCGCTCGCCGGAGCCTTCCCGCGTGCCGCCACCCGCTGTTCGGCACCCTCGCGGCGCTGCACCGAGACGGCCCGGACCCTCGGATGGGAGCCCTTCACACCCCAACCGGCGCTGCGGGACCTGGACATGGGCTCCTGGTACGGCCGCACCCTCGACGAGGTCGCGGCGGCCGACCCGGCGGGGCTGGCCGGCTGGCTCACGGACCCGCAGGCGGTGCCGCACGGCGGCGAGAGCGTGGCGCAGCTCTGCGACCGGGTGGCCGCCTGGCTGGACGCGCTGCCGTCCGACGCGGGACGGGTGCTCGCGGTGGTCGAACAGGCGGTGGCGCGGGCCGCAGTGGTGCACGCGCTGGGCGCACCGCCGCAGGCGTTCTGGCGGATCGACGTTCCGCCCCTGTCCACCGTGGAGCTCACGGGCCGCGCCGGGCGCTGGAACCTCCGGATGGCCGAGCTGCCGCTTAGCCCACGCCCACCACGGTGAGTCGTACCCGAGGGCCGCGGCGATCCCGAGCGGCCCGGGCGCGGTCGTCCAGCCGGCGGGCGGGACAGGCGAGGCGTGCCCGTGGTGCAGCGACCACCGGGCCACGGCACCGCCTATCCCGCCCCTGGCGATCTTTCCCCGGTCGCGTACGAAGCCCGGCGTCCAGGTGAGGCGGGAGTTGAAGGCCGCGTCGTGGCCCGGTGACATGGGAGGCGAGGAGCTCGGCGTGCGGCGCGGGTCCCAGGAGTTTGCGCACCGGCCCGTGCTCATCGGTGAGCCAGGAGGAGAAACCCGCCGTCGAACTCGCCGTCGTCCGGAAGGTGGTCACCCCGAACACCGACCGCAGAAAGTACGGGAGTTGGTCCGGGCGGTGTCCGGAGCGCCGCCGGGTACCTCCAACGCCGGTCGTGCCGGTCGGCGACCCGGTCCGGCGAGTCGCCCACCCCCCGGACCAGCCGTCGAGACCGGGCACGGGCCGCACCTCGTGGAACCGCTCGCCCAGAGTCGTCCCGGCGGCGGCCCCCAGCAGCCCGTCGCTGGGTCGAGCCCCGAGGCCTCGGCGGGATGCGCCGCGGGACCGCCCGGTGGGGGAGGGCCTGGCGCACGGTGGCGTGCTCCTCGCCGCGGACGCCGTGATCCTCCCGGTGCGCGGCGATCGGCTCGTCCCGTGTCGCCGCGGCGCCGCTCACCGCCGCCGGTGCGGTGAGCGTGACGAGGGACTTGGACAGCGACCTGGCATGGCAAGGGGGTCGTCGAGCCACGGGCGGATCAGGCGGGCCGCAGGACGAGCTCCCGCAGGGCCTTCGCCACGTCCGCCGGGGCCTCCTCCGCCATGAAGTGACCGCACGAGACGGTCGTGTGGTGAAGGTCCTCGGCCCAGGCACCCCACAGCGCGGTGGCCTCGAAGCCGAGCGCGGCGCCCCAGTCCTGCTGGAGCACGGTCACCGGCATGCCCAGCCTGTGCCCCGCGGCCCGGTCTGCCCGGTCGTGCTCGACGTCGATGCCCGCGGAGGCGCGGTAGTCGGCGACGATCGACGGCACCGCCTCGCGGCAGGCACGCAGGTACTCGGCCCGGACCCGCGGCGGGATCGCGTCGGGCCGGTTCGCCCACACGTCGAGGAAGTGCCCGAAGAACGCGTCCGCGCTCGCGGCGATCATCCGCTCGGGAAGACCGGGCGGCTGGGCCATCAGGTAGAGGTGGAAGGCGACCGCGGCCGACGTGCCGTGCAGGGCGTCCCACATGTCGAGCGTCGGCAGGACGTCCAGACAGGCCAGGTGGGAGACCGCGTCCGGGTGGTCGAGGCCCGCGCGGAAGGCCACCAGCGCGCCTCGGTCGTGCCCGGCCAGCGCGAACCGGGGGTGCCCCAGTTCGCGCGCGAGGGTGACGACGTCGTCGGCCATGGTCCGCTTGGAGTAGGTGCCGGGGCCGTCCTCGCGCGGCTTGTCGCTGTCGCCGTAACCGCGCAGGTCGGGGCAGATCACGGTGTGGTCGGCGGCCAGGTCCGCGGCGACATGGCGCCACATCAGGTGGGTCTGCGGGAAGCCGTGCAGCAGGACGACGGGCGTGCCGGTCCCTCCCACGGCCACCTGAAGGGACACGTCGTCGGCGACGGGGACGCGCTGGTACTCGAATCCGGCGATGGTGGGCTTCACGGCGGGGCTCTCCTCGGTGGTGCGGCGGGTGGGGCGGCATCGGCATAAGGGTCGGTGGTGCCGATGCCCCCAGCGTCCGGGGAGCGAATGAGCAACGGATGAACGCGTGTACGTTGAGGTGTGTGCGCGTGGTCGAGTTCGGGGTCCTGGGGGCCGTGGCCGCCTGGGACGGGAGCGGTGAGCCGATCGCCCTGCGGGGACCGAGGCACCGTGCCGTGCTGGCCCGCCTCCTCGTCGCCCGCCGCAAGGTCGTCCCCGTCTCCCGTCTGGTGGAGGACCTGTGGGCGGGGGAGCCGCCGGCGGACGCGGTCGGCGCCGTCCGGACCTTCGTGGCCGGACTGCGGCGCGCGCTGGAACCCGAGCGGCCCCGCCGGACCCCGTCCCGCCTCCTCGTCACCGAGGGCCCCGGCTACGCCCTGCGCACCGAACCCGCCCACGTCGACGCCTGGCGGTTCGAGCACACCGTCGCCGCGGCGGCCGACCTGCCTCCCGCACAGGCGGCGCCCCGGCTTACCGAGGCACTGGAGCTGTGGCGCGGCCCCGCCTACGCCGACTTCGCCGAGGAGACCTGGGCCCGGGCGGAGCGCTCGCGGCTCGCCGGGCTCCGGCTGACCGCCGTGGAACGCCGGGCCGAGGCCCAGCTCGCCCTCGGTGCCGCCGCCGACGCGGCCGCGGACCTCGACGCCCATGTGGCCGAACACCCCTGGCGGGAGGACGGCTGGCAGCTGCTCGCCGTCGCCCTGTACCGCTCGGGCCGCCAGGCGGACGCCCTGTCCGTCCTGCGGCGCGCCCGGGAGCTGCTGCGCGAGCACCTCGGGGTGGAGCCGGGCCCCCGGCTGAGCCGCACCGAACAGGACATCCTGCGGCACGCCGGCCACCTGGACCCGGGCCCCACCGATGCGGCCGCACAGGTCTGGGCGGAGGCGTCGGCGTCGTACGAGAGCATGGTGCCCCTGCGGGCCCGCACCCGGCTGGAGTCGACCGCGGTGCTCATGCGCGACCTCGCCGTCACCGGGGGCGGCGGGCTGGAGGCGGCACGGCGGCACCGGGCCGCGGCCGTGGCGGCGGCCGAGCAGCTCGGCGACCCGCAGCTGACGGCCCGGGTCATCGGCGTCTACGACGTGCCCGCCGTCTGGACCCGCTCCGACGACCCGGACCAGGCCGACCGGCTGGTGGGCGCGGCGGAACGCACCCTGCGCCTGCTGCCGCCGGGCGGGCACGAGGCGGCGAGGACACGGCTCCTGGCCACCGTGGCGGTGGAGTCCCGCGGCACCCTCCCGGACGGGACGCGCGCCCTCCAGGCCGCCCACCAGGCCGTGGCGAGCGCCCGGCGGCTCGAAGACGCCAACCTGCTCGTCTTCGCCCTCAACGGCCTGTTCATGCAGTCCTTCGAGCGGGCCGGACTCTCCGCCCGGCGGGACGGGATCGGCGCGGAGATCGCCGAAGTCGCCGCCCGGCACGGCCTGTTCACCTACGAGGTACTCGGCCGGCTGATCCGGATGCAGGCCCACAGCGCCACCGCCGACTTCGCGGCCGCCGACGAGCACGCGGCCGCCGCCGACGCGCTCGCCGAACGCCACGAACTGCCCCTGGTCGCCGTCTTCACCACGTGGTACCGCGCGCTGCGCACCGCGGCGACGGAGCCCCCGCACCGCGGGGAGGCCGCGTACCGTCAGGCCGCCAAGTCCCTGACGGGCGCGGGCATGCCCGGTCTGGAACGCGGACTGCTGCCCCTGGCCCTGCTGTGCCTGCGGCTGCACCACGGGCTTCCCGTCACCGCCGACCCGCACACCGACTGGGGTCCCTACGAACCGTTCGTGCGGCCTCTGTTGCTGCTCGCCGAAGGGCAGGACCGGGACGCCGTACGCCTGTTGGCCGGTGTTCCCGAACCGCCCGGTGACCTGCTGTACGAGGCCCTGTGGAGCCTGCTCGCCCGTGCGGCGATCCAGGTGGGCGACCGTGCGCTGATGCGGCGCGCCCGAAGTGCGCTCGAACCGGCCCGGGGTGAACTCGCGGGCGCCGCGAGCGGAGTGCTCACCGCGGGCCCTGTGGCGGGCCATCTGGACGCACTGGCAGCCGCTTTCACCGTGCACGCATCTTGACCTCGGTCGAACCACCGGCTTAGCGTTCGGGCGTTCACAGCGATTGAAACGATTCAATGGCACTGGTTCAAGAGCACCTTGGGGCACCCCATGCATGAAGCCATCCCGCAGCGCGGCGGAATGTCCCGGCGCGCGGTCCTGGCCGCCGGACTGACCGCAGGCGCCGTCGCGGCGCTCGGAGCGGCGGTCCCGGCCGCCGCCTCGGGGACGACGACGGACAACTGGTTCGCCGCTCCCGTGAAGTCCGTGCGGCCGCGGTTCCGCTGGTGGTGGCCGGACGGCCTCGTCGACCCGGACGAGATCGCCCGGGAGATCGACCAGATCGCGGACGCGGGCTTCGGCGGCGTGGAGATCGCGGCCGTCCACCACAGCATCAAGGACAAGTCGGTCCTGGACACCGCGCACCACGGCTGGGGGAGCAGACCCTGGCGGGACGGTGTCGAGGCCGCGCTGCGCCGCGCGGTGCGAAGAGGGCTCACCGTCGACATCACCCTGGGCCCCAGCTGGCCCGTCGCCGTCCCCGGTCTCACGCCCGACGACGAGGCCGCCGCCCAGGAACTCGCCCACGGCCGCGCCGCGGTGACCGGCGGAAGCACCTACCAGGGCCCCGTCCCGCCGCCCGTCCACGCCCCGGCCTCAGGGGTCACCCGCCAGCGGCTCCTCGCCGTGCAGGCCGCCCGCGTCGAACCCGCCTACTCCACCCGCAAGGAGACCGGCCTCGACCTCGCGAGCGTCCAGGACCTCACCGCGACCGTCACCGACTCCACACTGACCTGGACGGCCCCCGCGGGCGGCGACTGGGTGATCGTCTCCTACTGGGCGCGCGGCTCCGGCCAGCAGCCCGAGTCGGGCCCCCACTCCGCCCCGGCCGCCTACGCCGTCGACCACTTCAGCCCCAAGGGCACCGACGCGGTCACCTCCTACTGGCAGGACCACATCCTCCCCCCGTCCCTGCGGAGCCTGCTGCGGGCCGCGGGCGGCTCCTTCTTCGAGGACTCCGTCGAGCTGGAGACCGACGGCCTGACCTGGACGCCCCTGCTGCCCGAGGCCTTCGAGAAGCACACCGGACGGCCCCTGCTGCCGTACCTGCCCGCTCTCGTCCTGGACAACGGCAACCAGGTCTTCGCCTTCGAGGCCCAGCTGACCCGGCAGATCCGGCACGACTTCTGGGAGACCGTCTCCGGCCTGTTCAACCGCAACCACCTGACGGCCCTGCGGGACTGGGCGCACACCCTCGGCATGACCCTGCGCTCGCAGCCCTACGGTCTCCAGACGGACGCCATCGCCTCGGCGGCGATCCTCGACATCCCCGAGGGCGAGTCGCTCGGCTTCAAGAACCTGGACGACTACCGCTGCCTGGCCGGCGGCCGGGACATGGCCGGGCGGACCGTCCTGTCCTGCGAGGCGGGCGCCTACAACGGTTCCGCGTACAGCACCACTTGGGACCGCTTCCTGCGCACCATGGGCGGCGCCTACGCGGCCGGCGTCAACCAGACCGTCGTGCACGGCTTCTCCTACGCCACCGCCCCCGGGGTCGCCTGGCCCGGCTTCGCGGCCTTCAGTCCGTACAACGGCACCGCCGGTTACGGCGAGTCCTGGGGCCCGCGGCAGCCCACCTGGCGGCACGCCGAGGACATCTCCGGCTATCTGGGCCGGGTCCACCAGGTGCTCCAGAGCGGTACCGCGCGAGCGGACGTCGCCGTGTTCCGGCAGACCGGCTACACCGCCACCGGCATCGGCGCCTCCTGGTTCACGGCGACCGGCGTCCCGCTCGGCTGGAGCCACCAGTTCCTCAGCGGCCCCCTCCTCGACCTGCCCTCCGCCAAGGTCTCCGGCGGCCGGCTCGCCCCCGACGGCCCCGCCTACAAGGCACTGTTCGTCGAGGGCGACTTCTTCTACGGCTCCACCCCGACCCTCGCCGTCGAGGACGCCCGCAAGATCCTCGCCCTCGCCGAGGCGGGGCTGCCCGTGGTCCTGTTCGGCGCCTTCGACCAGGCCCTCACTCCCGGCGTCCCGGACCAGGGCGAGACGGACCGGCTGCGCGACCTCGTCGCCCGGCTGCTCGCCCTTCCCCATGTCGTCCGGGTCACCGACAAGGCCGCGATCGGCGACGCCCTCGCCGGGCTCGGCGTGCGCGCAGACGTGCGGTACGCGACCTCGTCCACGCTTCTCAACGCCCACCGGGTCACCGCCGACGCGGACTTCTACTACCTCTGCAACGGCAAGCACGCCGAGACGGTCAAGCCGCCCGTGGCCGCGATCGACCACGACGTCACCCTGCGCCGCACCCGCGGCGGCCGGACGGTGCCGTATCTCCTCGATCCCTGGACGGGCGAGGCGACCCGGCTCGCGCGCTACACCGAGGACGGGGACGACTTCACCCTGCGGGTCACCCTCCAGCCCGGCCAGACGATGATCGTCGCCCTGGGACGGCCGGGTCTGTTCGGCGACCGGTACGGCAGCAGCCCGCACGCCGAGACGACCGACGCCGACGCGGTGCTGTTCACCGAGCGCGGGCTGACCGTGCGCGCCCGCACGGCCGGTACCTGGACCACCCGCCTGTCCCAGGGCCGCACCGTCACCACCAGGACGCCCGCCGTGCCCGCGCCGATCACCCCGGACCGGTGGGAACTGGAGGTCGACGACTGGTACCCGGGCCCGGACGCCACCCGCACCGGGCACGTCCGGCGCAGCCTCACGCTCGACACGCTCAGGCCCTGGTCGCAGATCCCCGAACTGGCCGACTCGGCGGGCGTCGGGCGCTACCGCACCACGGTCACCCTGCCGGCCGACTGGACGTCGTCCCACGGCGCCGTGCTGGAGCTCGGGCAGGTCAGCGACACGTTCCGGGTGAGCGTCAACGGGCGGCGGCTGCCCGCGGCCGACCGGCTCCACCCCGTCGTCGACCTCGGCTCCTGCCTGCGGCGCGGTGACAACACCATCGAGGTCGAGGTGGCGACCCCGCTCGTCAACCGGCTCAGGGTCGAGCAGCCCGCCGTGTTCGGCGGGGTCGCCCGCCAGGACCACGGTCTCGTGGGGCCGGTGCGACTGGTGCCGTACGCGCAGGTGGCCGTGGGCTGACCGGCCCGCGCAGGTCGCGGGCGCCGACTCGTCCCGTGCCGGCCGGGACGAGTCAGGCGTCTCCCCGGGGAAGAGCGCAGTACAGGAACAGGTGCGGTTCGGCGGCGCCCTCGGGGTGGTCCGGGGTGAACTCCACGAGCCGCTCCGACTCCACCGTCAGACCCGCGGCGCGCGCTACGGCCACCACGTCCTGCGCGGCGAAGCTGGTCGCCCGGACGGCCTGGCCCATGAACTCGATCGGCAGGTCCTCCACGTCGGCCGGCACGGTCGCGAGGACCAGGGAGCCACCGGGCCGCAGGGCCCGCGCCAGCCGCCCCAGCACCTCCGACTGCTCGGCGCGGGTCATCTGGAGCAGCGAGAAGTACACGCACACCGCGTCGAACGAACCCTGGACCAGTGGCAGTTCGCGGATGTCTGCCTGGCGGAAGGTGGCCTCGGGCACCTGCCGCGCGGCGAGCTCGACCATGACCGGGGAGACGTCCACCCCCAGCACCTCGTGGCCCGCCGCGGCCAGTGTCGACGCGGTGGGCCGGCCGGTGCCGCTGCCGACGTCCAGCACCCGGCTCCCGGGAGCCAGCCTCCCGAGCAGCCACTGCAACGACTCCAGGTGGGCCTCGGAACGGGCGAACGCCTTCTCGTACTCCAGGCCCAGTGCGTCGAAGACCACGGCTGCCGGCTGTCCTCGGTCGGCCACGACTCAGCTCCCCCCTCGCGGTTCCCGGCATCGTAGCCCGGCGGCACCCTGCCCTGCCCCGGCTTGCGGACGAAAGCCGGGGCAGGGCAGGGTTCGACCGTGGCCACCTTGCTGATCGTGCATCACACCCCCTCGCCCAACTGCCAGGCGATGTTCGAAGCCGTCGTCTCCGGGGCCACGGCACCGGAGATCGAGGACGTCCGCGTGGTGCGCCGCGCGGCCCTGTCCGCCACCGCTTCGGACGTGCTGGAGGCGGACGGCTACCTGCTCGGCACCCCGGCCAACCTCGGCTACATGTCCGGCGCCCTCAAGCACTTCTTCGACCAGGTCTACTACCCGTGCCTCGACGAGACGCGCGGCCGCCCGTTCGGCGCCTACGTGCACGGAGGCAACGACGTCACCGGTGCCCTGCGCGGCATCGAGTCGATCACCACGGGGCTCGGCTGGCGGCGTGCCACCGATCCGGTGACTGTCACCGGAGAGCCGGGCAAGGCCGACATCGAGGCGTGCTGGGAGCTGGGGGCCACCGTCGCGGCCGGGCTGATGTCCTAGAGGGCGGTCTCCGCGCCGCCGCCCGGGGTGACGAGGCCGCTCTCGTAGGCCAGGACGACCGCCTGGACGCGGTCGCGCAGGTCCAGCTTCGACAGGATCCGCCCGATGTGCGTCTTCACCGTCGTCGGGCTGAGGAACAGCCGCTCCGCGAGCTCGGCGTTGCTGAGCCCCGTCGCCAGCAGCCGCAGCACCTCCAGCTCGCGCGGGGTGAGCCCGGACAGGTCCCGGTGCAGGCCGGCCGAAGGAGTCGCCTCCTCCCGCTGGGCGAAGCGCTCGATCAGCCGGCGGGTGATCGCGGGTGCCAGCAGGGCGTCTCCCGACCGCACCAGCCGTACGGCGGCCACCAGGTGCTCGGGCGTGACGTCCTTGAGGAGGAAACCGCTGGCCCCGGCGGTGAGCGCGGCGTAGACGTAGTGATCGAGGTCGTACGTGGTCAGGATGATCACGCGGACCTCGCCCGCGGTGTCCTCGGCGAGGACGCGCCGGGTGGCCTCGATGCCGTCCATGCCCGGCATCCGGATGTCCATGAGGACGACGTCGGGGCGGGTCCGCCGGACGGCGGCGACCGCCTCCGCCCCGTCCGCCGCCTCCGCCGTCACCTCGATGCCGTCCGCGGTGAGGATCATCCCGAACCCCGTCCGTACGAGGGCCTGGTCGTCGGCGATGACGGCCCGCAGCCGGTCGCCGCCCACCTCGTTCACACCGTTCGCCACGGCACCTCCGCTCTGATGCGGAAACCGCCGGCCGGGGTCGGACCCGCCGTCAGCTCGCCGCCGTAGACCGCGAGACGCTCGCGCAGGCCGATCAGCCCGCGGCCGTTCCCGTCCGCGGGCGCCCCCTCGCGGACGGCGCCGGTGTCCACGACCTCGATCTCCAGCATGTCGTCCGACCAGCCGACGGTGACGACGGCCTCGGCACCGGGAGCGTGCTTGAGGGTGTTGGTCAGCGCCTCCTGGACCACCCGGTACGCCGTGAGGTCCACACCGGGCGGCAGCGGCTCAGGGGGCAGCGAGACCGCCACGCCGACCGGTGTCCCGGCGGCCCGCACCCGGTCGACCAGGGCGTCCAACCGCCCCAGTCCCGGCTGCGGTTCGAGGCCGTCGGCGGGGGAGTCCGCACGTCCGGTGTCCGGCGCGGCCAACAGGCCCATCACGTGGCGGAGTTCGGCCATCGCGGCCCGGCCCCCGGCCTCGACCGCGAGCAGCGCCTCCTTGGACCGCTCGGGAGCCACGTCCATGACCTTGCGGGCGGCGCCCGCCTGGATGACCATCACGCTCACATTGTGGGTCACGACGTCGTGCAACTCCGCGGCGATCCGGGCCCGTTCCTCCTCCACGGCCCGGCGGGTCGCCTCCTGGTGCGTCCGCTCCAGCGCGGCGAACCGGTCCCGGCTCGTCGCGAGGCGCCGCCGCCCGAGGCGGACCACGCTGGCCAGCACCCCCGCCACCAGCAGCACCACCCCGGGACTCGACCAGCCCGGCAGCACCGGCTGCGTCGACCGGAAGGCCACACCGGCGAGGACGGCGGCGACGACCAGCCCGGCCATCGCCCCCACCCGGTGCCGGCTGTGCATCACCGCGCTGTACGTGCCGATGACGCAGGTCAGGACGTTGATCCAGGAGGCGTCGTCGCCGATGGCCAGCCCCGCGCAGAGCACCACCGCGAACACGGTCAGCGGAAACCGCCGACGCGCGGCCAGCGGCAGCGCCGACAGCACCACCAGGACCCAGGGCGGTGCGGCGGCCGGGTCCTCGATCCCCGCGCCCGGGATCTCGGGAGGCACGGGCGGCACCGGCACGCCGTTCTCGAACCTCGACATCCGCACCGGCCCGTCGCCGGGATAGCGCGACGCCACCACCAGCGCGACCACCGTCAGCAGCACGGCCAGCAGCACGTCGAACCACACCGACCGCCGTGACAGCGCGGCGCCCCTCGCCTCCGGCCGCAGCGCGAGACGCACCTGCCGACGCCATCCCCGCAGGTACTCCGTCTCCATGCGCCCATTCTCGCCGCCCCCGGCGCCCCGGCGCGTCCGCCCGCGCGACCAACGCCCCCTCCGCCGGGCGTACTTCGCAGGGATGACCCCGCCCGCCGGTCCTCCGCACGGAGGGGCCCGTCTCGGTGCCGCGGCCGACGCGCCCGGGGCCCGTTCCTCCCTACCTTCACCAGGCCGGCAAGGACACGACTCGACGACCGACAGGACGGGCACCTCCCATGACCGCAGTGATCGAACTGAAGGGCGTGGCCAAGCGCTACGACCAGGCCGGCGCACCCGCGCTCGGACCGCTCGACCTCTCCGTCGCCGAGGGCGAGGCCCTCGCCGTGACCGGCCCTTCCGGCAGCGGCAAGTCCACGCTGCTGAACCTCGTCGCGGGCCTCGACAAGCCGACCGAGGGCACCGTGACCGTCGCCGGGCAGCGGGTCGACCGGCTCGGCGAGCACGCCCTGGCCCGGTTCCGCCGTGAACGGATCGGCATGGTCTTCCAGTTCTTCAACCTCCTGGACGACCTCACCGTCCTCGACAACATCCGGCTTCCCGCCCAGCTCACCGGGACCTCCCGGCGCAGGACCGAGGCACGGGCCCAGGAGCTCATGGCGGTCCTGGGCATCGAGAAGCACGCCCGCGCCCACCCCGGCCGACTCTCCGGCGGCGAACGCCAACGCGTCGCCGTCGCACGGGCGTTGGTGAACCGGCCCGCGCTGCTGCTCGCCGACGAACCGACCGGCGCCCTCGACAGCGCCTCCGGCCAGGACGTCCGGGAACTCCTCGTCGACCTGCACCGCGGCGGACAGACCATCGTGCTGGTCACGCACGACCCGGCCCTGGCCGAGGCCTGCGCGAGCCGCACGGTCCACCTCGTCGACGGCCATGTCGCCCTCGACTCCCGTACGGAGGCCGTGCGATGACCGGCCCCCTCGTCCGCGTCGTACGCGCCGGGGTGGGCCGGCGCCGGGTGCAGACCGTCGCCGTCGCCGTCGCCACGATGATGGCCGTGGCGGCGGCCGTGGTCGCCGGTTCCCTCATGGTCGTCTCGAACGCGCCCTTCGACCACGCCTTCGCCGCGCAGAACGGCGCCCACCTCACCGCCGAGTTCGACCCGGACAAGGCCGGCGCCGCGCGGATCGCGGCCACCGGGAAGCTGGCCGGTGTCACGGCGAGCGCGGGACCGTACCCCACCACGATCCTGCGGGCGGCCGACTCCGCGGGCCGGCAGCCCCCGGCCATGACCCTGGTCGGCCGCACCGGCCCGCGGGCCGCCGTGGACGACCTCGACCTCACGGCCGGCCGGTGGGCGAGAAGAACGGGCGAAGTCGTCCTCGGCTCCGCCTACCAGGGGCCCGCGTTCCAGGTGGGCGACACCCTGACCGCCTCCGGCACCACGCTCACAGTCGTCGGCTTCGCCACGTCCGCCAGCAGGACCGCCGACGCGTGGGCGACTCCCGCACAGGTGCGGGCACTCGCCGCGAAGGACGGTCCGGTCAGCAGCCAGATGCTCTACCGCTTCGACTCGGCGGGCTCGAAGGACGAGATCGCCGCGGACCGCAGGAAGCTCCTCGCCGCCGTGCCGTCCGGGGCGCTCCTCGGCACCCAGTCCTACCTCGACACCAAGCGTGCCGCCGACCAGGGGGCCGCCCCCACCATCCCGTTCCTCGTCGCCTTCGGGGTCCTCGGCATCGTCATGTCGGTGATCATCGTCGGCAGCGTGATCAGCGGCGCGGTCGGCACCGGCCTGCGCAGGATCGGGATCCTCAAGGCCATCGGCTTCACCCCGCGCGAAGTGGTCCGCGCCTACCTGGCCCAGGCCCTCGTCCCGGCGACCGCGGGCATCGCGCTCGGAGTCGTCCTCGGCAACCTGCTGGCCGTACCGCTCCTCGACGACACCGAGCAGGCGTACGGCACCGCCTCCCTGTCCGTCGCCTGGTGGGTGGACGTCGTGGTCCCCGCCGGGGCGCTCCTGGTCGTCGGGCTCGCCGCCTTCGTCCCCGCGCTGCGCGCCGGGAGGCTGCGCACGGTCGAGGCCATCGCCGTCGGCAGGGCCCCACGCACCGGACGAGGCCAGAGGGCGTACCGCGCGGCGGGCCGGCTGCCGCTGCCCCGAGCGGTGACCTACGGCCTCGCCGGTCCCTTCGCGCATCCGGTCCGCGCCCTCGCCATGCTCCTCGCCGTGGCCTTCGGCACGATCGCGGCGACCTTCGCCGTCGGACTCACCTCCTCACTGAACGAGGTCAGCGCGGTGCAGGACCCCGAGGACCGTTCCGCGGTCACCGTGTTCACCGGCGGTCCGGGCGTCGCCGGCGGCGAGCACGTCCCGGCGCCGGGCACCCCGGAGCCCGAGCCGGCCGACCCGGCGAAGGTGAGCGCCGCCATCAAGGCGCAGCCGGGCACCGCCTCCTCCTACGGGCTCGGCCAGCAGGACGCCACCGTGGCCGGGGTGTCCGGAACCGTCCGGGCCCGCCTGTACCAGGGCGACTCCGCGCGTGGCGGCTACGCCATGATCTCCGGGCACTGGCTCACCGGCGCCGGCCAGGTCGTGGTGCCCGGCCGGTTCCTCGACAGCACCGGCACCGAGATCGGCGACACCGTGCGCGTGACCGTCGGCAAGGAGACGGTCGCCCTGAGGATCGTCGGGGAGGCCTTCGGCACCTCGGACGACCCCTTGGAGATCCAGGTGGACCAGGCCGACTTCCCCGCGACGAAGCCCCAGGTCTTCCTCGTCGACCTGGAACCGGGTGTCACCGCGGCCGCGTACGCCGAGGAACTCGCCGAGCGGGTCGAGCCCCTCGGCGCCGACGCCCGGGTCAACTCCCCTTCCCGGCAGGACAACTTCGTGTTCATCCTGAACACGATGGCCGTCCTGCTGACCCTGATGCTCGTCTGTGTCGCGGGCCTGGGCGTCCTCAACTCCGTCGTCCTGGACACCCGCGAGCGCGTCCACGACCTGGGCGTGTTCAAGGCGCTCGGCATGTCGCCCCGGCAGACCGTGAGCCTCGTCCTCGCCTCGGTGGCCGGCATCGGCGTGCTCGGCGGGCTCGTCGGCGTCCCCGCCGGCTACGCGCTGCACGGTTTCGTGCTCCCGGTGATGGGACACGCGGCGGGCACCGAACTGCCCAGGTCCGTCCTCGATGTCTACGACACCCCCCAACTGGTCCTGCTGGGCCTGGCCGGACTCGTCATCGCCCTGCTCGGCGCACTGCTCCCGGCGGTGTGGGCGGCGGGGTCCCGGACGGCGACGGCACTGCGCACGGAGTAGCCGTCACCCCTCCCCACGCAGGCTCAGCACCACGTCGCGGGGCAGGCCGTGGGTGTCGTGGAGGTAGTCGTAGTCCTCCTCGCTCAGCGGCCCCCGGTACCGCGGCCCGGACAGCAGCCGCCGGCCGCGCTCCAACAACCTGTCGAACCGGCGTTCCTCCTCCAGCAGCACGTCCCGCACCGGACCCGTCCCCGGGTCCGTGCGGAAGTGGTCCAGCGTGTGCTGGAGGAGCTCGGCCGGCAGGTCGGAGAGGGTGCGGGACGGATCGTCGCGCCGCAGGGTGGTGAGCAGCCGGCGCACCAGGCGGCGCAGGACGTATCCGCGGCCGGTGTGGGACGGCCGCACCCCGTCGCCGATCACGACGACGGCGGAGCGCAGGTGGTCGCAGACCAGCCGCAGCGACGGCACGTCGAGCGGCCACAGGGGCGGCAGCAGCCGCGTCCAGGGCTCGAACAGATCGGTCTCGTACACCGAGTCGCGGCCCTGGAGGACGGTGACCAGGCGTTCCAGGCCCATGCCGGTGTCGATGCCGGGGCGCTCCAGCGGCTGGAGCGAGCCGTCCCGGTGGCGCCGGTAGCGCATGCCGACGTGGTTCCAGATCTCCACCCAGCGCGGATCGGTGGTGGGGGTCCCCCGGGGCGGGGTGCGGCCGGTCCACACGAAGATCTCCGAGTCCGGGCCGCACGGGCCGACCGGGCCGTTGGACCACCAGTTGTCCTCCCCGGTGAGCTCCACGGGGATCTCCAGCTCCTCCCAGGTGCGCAGGGAGTCGAGGTCGGGGCCCACCTGCCCGTCGCCGCCGAAGACGGTGACGTGGAGCCGGTCGCGGGGGATGCCGAAACCGTCGCGGAGCAGTTCGTAGCCCCAACGAAGGCTCTGCGGGTGGCCGTAGTCGCCGAGCGACCACGAGCCGAGCATCTCGAACACCGTCAGGTGCGTGGAGTCGCCGACCTCGTCGAGATCGGTCGTCCGCAGACAGCGCTGCACGTTGACGAGGCGGCGGCCCCCCGGATGCGGGCGGCCCTCCAGGTAAGGGGTGAGCGGATGCATGCCCGAGGTGGTGAACAGCACCGGGTCGCCGGGCGGGGGGAGCAGCGTGCTGCCCGTGATCAGGTGGTGCCCGCGCTCACGGTAGAAGTCGGTGAAGACGCGGAGGGTGCGGTCGGTGTCCATGGTGTGGTCCTTCGGTCTCGTGGGACCGGAAACGACCACGGGAACAGCGCGACGGAAAGTCCCGCACCGGCGGTCCGTTTCCGGCCGCCGGGGGAGAGGGGGAGGTCAGGCGTCGGCAGCCGGCGAGCTGGTCGCTCGCGCGGCTGCGAGGGTGGTACGGCTGACGGTCTCCATGCGTTCAACGGTACGCACGGCCGTCCCCGCCCGTCACTCGGTTTTCCCGGAGAAGGCGCCGTCGTAGCCCCTGCGCCGCTGCGGCGGCCGCACCAGCGGCCGGCCCCCGTGCGCCGCGTGCGCCTCGAGCAGCGCGACCCGCAGCGCCCGGCGGATGTCCGCGGGCAGGCTGCCCGCGTCGGGCCAGCGCACGACATGCCGGGCCACGTCCCGCAGCTTGGTGTTGGTGCGCTGGGAGACGGTCTTCAGGACCTCCCACCCGTGCTCGGGGCGGAGACCGCTGAGGGCGACGACGACCCCGATGGCCTGGTCGACCACGGCGTGCGAGACGAGGGCCTGCCGGAGCTGGGCGACTTCCGTCTGTAGTTCCTCGACCTTCGCGGCCAGCTCTTCGTGTTGCGTCATGCCCTGCCTGTCGCCCTCTCCCCCTGTCGCCCGGCGACTCCGACGGTCGCCGCCCCGTCCAGCCTGCCCGCCCGTGCCAAAGGTGACGAGCCAGCGGACGCACACCTTGTGACCTGCCAGGACAGAAAACGAAACCGGTCCGCAGCTTCGCGACGTTCGCGGGTATGTGCGAGTGAGGAGAAGACAAGAGGAGGCCGTCGCCGCGATGGAGACGCTGACGTTCGACAGCGACGATCTGGACCGTACCGAGGAGTTCCTCAGCCAGGCGTACGCGAAGATGCGCATCGGCAACGGCAGCCCGGACAGCAGCCGGGCGCGGATCCACCGCAACGCCATCGACTCGGTCAGCGTCGACGAGCTCGACCTGGACTTCGACATGAGCTACGCGGTCACGCCATTGGGCCGGATCTGCCTGTGCGTGGTCCACGAGGGCACTATCGAGGACCACGTGTACCAGGGGGTCTCGGACTCCTTCGGCCCCGGCGACGTGGTGTCCTTCGCCCCGCCGGAGCTGTCCTACGCCGGCCGCATCCACGCGGCCCGCTACAACATCACCATGCTGGACCCGGACCTGCTCGGCCAGGTCGCGGCCACCGCCGACCCCCGGCGTACGGAACCGGTCCGGCTGACCGGGCACCGGCCGCTCACCCCCGCCGCGGGCGAGCGGCTGCGGGCGACCATCCGCTATGTGCAGGACCACGTCCTGGCGGACGCCGCGGTCGCCGACCAGCCGCTGGTGGCCTCCACCGCCGCCCAGCATCTGGCCGCGGCCGTCCTGGCCACCTTCCCCAACACCGCGGTCACCGACCCCACCGGCCCCGACCGCCAGGACGCCCGTCCCGCCGCCCTGCGCCGCGCCCTCGCCTACATCGACGACCACGCCGACCGGCCCCTCACGGTCGTCCAGATCGCCGAGGCGGCCCACATCAGCGTCCGCGCGCTCCAGTACGCCTTCCGCCGGCACCTGGACACCACCCCGCTCGCGTACCTCCGCCAGGTCCGCCTGGCCCACGCCCACGACGAGCTGGCGGCGGCCGACCCCGAGAACGGGTCCACGGTCACCGGCATCGCCGCCCGCTGGGGCTTCTACCACCCGGGCCGCTTCGCCACCCTGTACCGGGACACCTACGACCGCTCACCGCGCCTTACCCTGCGCGAGGACTGAGACCTCTCCGCCGCTGGTGACAAAGCGTCCACCGGCTCCTGCGTTCTTGTGAGCAACTCCGGAGGGTGCGGCCCGCGCCGCCCTACGGTCCCCGCATGAACACGAGTCGCAGCAGAGGAAACAGGTGGCGCACCGCAGCGCTGGCGGTGCTGCTGACCACCGGGGCGTTCACCGTGTCGTCGCCGACCGCCCAGGGAGACAGCGCGAGAACCGAGACGGCCGTGGCCACGAGCGGCGGCGTCACCGAGACCCTGGTGCGGGTGAAGCTCCCGCTGCCCGCGTCCTTCGGCGCCCGGCCCGCGGCGTGCGACTGGCTGTCGTACCTGCGCTACCGGTCCGCCGACGGCCCCGCGGCACCGGCCGCCGCCGACCGGGTCCTGATCGCCCAGCCGGGCATCCTGGAGGGTGCGGGAGCCTTCGACAGCGTCGCCCGCAACACCGTGGCCCGCGCCGCCGAGCAGGGCCGGCACATCGAGTTCTGGGCCCTGGACCGGCGCTCCAACTGCCTGGAGGACCGCACCGGCATCGCCTCCGGCGACCAGCACACCGCCGTCGACTACTACTACCGCGGCAAACAGGTCCAGGGCCGCACCTTCGCCGGGTTCGCCGGCAACGACGAGCTCGGATGGATGGCGAGGCTCGGCATCGAGCAGACCGTGCGCGACGAGTACGACCTGCTCACCGCCGAACTGCCCGACCCGGGCGTCCGCCAGGACAAGGTGCTGTGCGGCGGCCACTCCCTCGGCGGAGTCGTCACCGGCTACTTCGCCACCGCCGACTTCGACGGCGACCGGGCCACCACCGCCGACGCCGGACACAACCAGTGCGCCGGCTGGTTCGCCCTCGACACCACCGTCTCCACCTCGCTCGGCGATCTGAGCGGCAGCATCCCGGACGACGCCGACCTGCCCGACGTGGGCCTCGGTTACGGCGTCGTGCAGGCCGGACTCGACAGCGGACTGTTCCCGCGCTCGCTGTCCGCGCCCGTCCTGCTCAACCCCGAGACCATGACCCTGCTCACCATCGCGGGCGTGGGCGCCCTGCAGGACCCCGGCGGCGAGGCCGACCTGCCGTCCTATCTGCCCGCCAATACCAACATCGAGGCCACCAACCGCTTCCTGTTCTCCAAGGACATCGCCGCCTTCCTCACCGGCTCACCCGGCGTGAAGGACTTCCGGCTCACCACCCAAGCCGTGCTGGGCGCCCTCATGGACGACCAGTCCGTACCGCTCGCCTTCCTCCAGAGCAGCGTCGGCTTCTTCGACGGCGGACCGGTCACCGACAAGAACTTCCCTGCGGCCAACGGGAGTTCGTCGCAGCCCGGCCTCTTCGGCACCGAGTACAAGGCCATTCCCGCCGTGCCCCACGGTCCGCTCTACACCTGGCGCACCTACGACCGTGTCGGCGATCCGGACGACCCCGGGTACCTGTCGTCGGACGGGACGCCGTTCACCGACGTCGGCAAGGAGGTCACCGACATCCAGGAGCTGGCCCGCAGCATGGCCGCGCAACCGCTGGACTTCACCGAGCAGTACTTCCCGACCAAGCTCGTCACCGACCTCGAACTGTCCACCTCACCGCAGGTGAAGCGGCTCGTCGTGCACCCGGACGGGCTCACCGCCAACCCGACGCTCACGGTCCTCGCCGGCGACGGACTGCTCGCCGGCCGGGTCCCCGCCGGCCTGCACCCCGTGGTCGCGGACGGCTACCAGCACCTCGACGTGCTGACGGCCGCGCCGGTGCAGAACAACGGCCGGCCCGAGCCGGTGTCCACCGCGCTGACGGAGTTCGCCCGTTCGCCCCGCTGACCTCCGCACGTGGAAGGGCCCGGGAGGAGTTGTCCTCCCGGGCCCCTCCGCGCGGTCGACCCGCTCAGACCTTGCCCGCGGCGAAGGTCGCCGCCGCGTCGGCGTTCGCCGTGTAGCCGAGGTGGGCGAGCGTGTCGTTCCCGCCCGCCTCGCAGACGGGGTCGCCCTTGGCACAGAAATCGACGGTGCGGCTCTGGTACGTGCCGGTGACGCTCTTGCCGATCGCCCGGATCGGGTTGCCGAACAGCAGCACCGCGGCCACCCGTGACTCCAGTGCGGCGGGAATGGTGGCCACGATGGGACTTCCGACCACCGCGCCCGCGCTGCTGATGCCGATGGAGTTGTCGACGACGTTCGCGCCCTGCGAATAGCCGACCAGAACGAAGCGCTGGTTCGGACAGGCGGCCGCCTGGCTGGTCACGTGGTTCACCAGATCCGCGTTGCCCTGCGCGGCCGAGGTGAGGGAGAGGTCCGCGGGATAGTTCACCTTGTAGCTGCTCAGGCTGCGGCCGCTGATTTTCCGTTGCAGTGCGGAGTAGACCGGGTCGCCGACGATCAGTCCGAGGCCGCCGGGCTCGAACGTGCCGCGAGCGGCCACGACGTCGATGTCCGAGCAGGCCGCGGCAGCCGCCGGCGATGCCGGGAGGGTGGCCACGCAGGCCCCGCCGACCAGCGAGAGCGCGGCCAGACACAAGCGAATACGCATGGGGGGATCCTTTGAGGGTGGGGCGTGTGAAACGCCTGTGGAAAGGATGTCCCGAACGTATTCGCTGGACCATCTCCGGTGTTATGGACGGGAATTCAGGAATTCCTCGTCTTTTTGTGCGGTGGTGAGTGCCAAGATGAGATCGAGACGCGAACCGGGATCGTGCAGCGCGTCCCCGAAAACCTTCTCCAGCTGACGCAGCCGATAACGCACGGTCTGCGGATGCACATGGAGGCGGGCGGCGACGTCGGGCACATTGCTGCCGCTGAGCAGCCAGGCCAGCAGCGTCTCGGCGAGCCGCTCCCGTTGCCCCTCCGACACCGTGCCGAGCGGAGCGAGGACCCGCCCCCGGAGCTGGTCGAGCATCGGTTCGTCGCTGTGCAGCAGCAGGGTCGACAGGTGGTCCGCACAGCGCACCACGCCCTGCCGGGGAAGGATCCCGCGACCCATCAGCCCCAGCGCCCGGGTGGCCCAGCGCAGTGACTGCGCGGCCTCGGCGAGCGGCACCGTGGGCCCGATCGCGGCCGGCCTCCCGCGCAGTGCGAGGCTGAAGGCCCGCCCGCCGAAACGCCCGGAGCCGTCCGGGTCGGGGATCAGCATCCGCGGCGGCCGCGACTCCATGTCCACCAGCGCCCCCGCCGCGGCCAGCGGCCGGTCCTCCTCCCGCTGGTCCGGGGTGGCCGCGAGCGCGACGACCGCGACCTGCCTCGGCACCGGCCACCGGGCGCCGTGCGCCAGGTCCTGCACCGCCGCCGCGGCGACCGGCCCCTCGTCGAGCAGCAGGCCCAGCAGGCGTCTGCGCCGCCGTTCCAGCTCGTCGGTGTTGTGCGCGCGGGTCTCGGAGTACCCGGCCGCCGCCGCCTCCGCGACCTCGTGGACCGTGCGGAAGGCGAGCTCGCCCAGGGTGGTGACCACGGCGGAGTCGAGGCCGAGTTCCTCCGCCGTACGGCCCATCAGCCGCCAGGCGTGCAGCCCCCCGACCCGCAGCGCGCACTGCAGGGCGTCCAGACTGCGCCCCTCCAGGGCCTCGCCGCGCCCGAGTTCGTAGTACGTCGCCGCGATCGCGTCCCCGCGGCCGCGCGGGTCGGCGATGTGGTCGACGAACAGGGTCAGCGCCTGCACCACACCGGCTCTGAGGTTCTCCCGGTAGGTCCCGTCGGCCGGGCGCGCGTACTCCGGCACTTGCCGGCGGACCGCCTCCTCGACCTCGTCGGCGACGTCCTCCAGCCGGGAGCGCAGCAGGTCGGCGAGATCGGGCGGTACCGGGGCGGCACCGAGGTTCTCCGGAGCACCGTGCGGCACGGGGGTGGCCAAGGCGGGCCCTCCTTTCACCCGGAAGCGGCTCACCCGCGGACTGTTGCCCGTGGGGCGGGGGGTGAGTCCTGTGTTGGACGGACGGCCCCCGCGTTGCGTTCCGTGCCCCGACGGCAGCGACTTCACTCCGGCACCCCCAGCCCACGGGCGAGCATCGGCCACGAGGCGGTGAACTCCCGCTTCCAGTAGGCCCAGTCATGTCCGCCTCCCGCGTAGAAGTGCGTGGTGACCGGGATGCGCAGCAGCGCCAGCTTGTCGGTGAAGCCGTGCGCGGACGGCCACAGGGCGCTCTCCAGAGCCTCGGGCAGCCAGTCGCCCGTGCCGCCCGCGAGCCCGCTGCCGCAGGAGACGTACAGGGCGGTGCCGCGCAGCCCTGTCGCCCTGTCCCGCGGGTTGAAGTCGCGCCAGGTGAGCAGGTTCAGGAAGGGGTTGCCCCACAGGGACGCGGGCGCCAGGTTCTCGCGGGCCACGATGGCGTCCACGAGGGCGGGCACACCCGGCGCCATGGTGTCGAGGATGCCGCTGTAGGAGGCCGCGGCGGTGAAGGTGCCCGGGTGGCGGGCCGCGTGCGCCATCGCGCCGTAGCCGCCGGTGGACACCCCCGCGACGACCCGTGTTCCGGAGGCCCGGTAGTCGCGGGTGAGCAGCGCATGGACCTCCTTGAGCTGGAAGGTCTCGTAGTCGGGCCCGCCGCGCCAGGCGGTGGGGATGCCCGTGGGGCCCGCGTCGGGCATGGCCACGATCAGGTCCCGGCCCTCGGTGAACGCCTCGATGTCCGTCTCCCGGGTCCAGGACGTGTAGTCGTCGTGGGCGCCGTGCAGCAGGTACAGCACCGGGTAGGTGCGGGTGGGCTGCGCCTCGAACCCGGACGGCAGGATCAGCCGCACCGGGGCGCTGCGGCCCAGGGCGGCGGAGGGCACGGACACGTCCCTGGTGCGTGACCCGAGCGCGGAGGCGGTCCCGGCGCCGAACAGGGCGGCCAGACCGGCGCCGGCCGCGGCCTTGGTGACGGTGCGTCGGGACACTCCGGTGGTGCGTCGGTGCATGGCGGTTCTCCTCGGGTCACGTTCGGCGGGTCCCTGCGGCGAGCTCGCGCCCCAGATGGGCGGCGATCTCGTCGACGTGCGGCGGGTCGAGCAGCGACAGATGGTGTCCCGTGACCGGTACGACGGTCAGGCGCGGGCACACCTCGTCCCAGCCCAGGGCCGGGTCGTCGCGCTCGTAGGCGGGGTCGCGCACGGTGTGCGGAGCGGGTTCGGTGGCCCGGTACAGGACCACCGGCCCGTCGTGGCGGCCCGGCGCGTGGGCCTCGCCGATCCTCAGGTCCAGGTAGGAGGAGCGCTGGTGCTCCAGGACGGCGGGCGGTACGTCGGCGGCCGCGCGCAGGACATCCAGCACGGTGTCGATGCGCTCGCCGTCGTCGTCCATGGCGACGAGGTCGTCGTACGGCAGGTCCAGCGCGACCCCGTAGGTGTCCCGGACGTGACGGGCGAAGCCCTCGAAGTGGGCGCGGAGCCGGTCGGCGGGCGTGCGGCCGGGCCGGGACAGGGGCCGTACGGAGTCGATGAGGACCACGAGATCCACCTCCCGGCCCGCGGCGGTGAGGTGCCGTGCGGTCTCCTGGGCGACGAACCCGCCGAAGGACCAACCGCCCAGCAGGCAGGGCCCGTCGGGGTTCAGGGCCATGACGGCTTCGGCGTAGCGGCGGGCCTTCCCGGTCACCGTGAGGGCGTCCTCCAGGCGTTCGAGTCCGTACACGGGCCGGTCGTCGCCCAGGCGTGCGGCGAGGGTCCGGTAGACGTCGGTCGTTCCGCCGGCCGCGTGCACGAGGAAGAGCGGCGGCCGGGTGCCGGTGAGGCGCAGCGGGCGCACCGGGCCGGTCCGGATCCGGTCGGCCGCCTCCTGGACCGTGGTGGCACCCAGCAGGTCGCGCAGCGGCAGTCCGACGCCGAACTCCCGCTCCAGGGCGGTGCGGACGCGGACCGCCATCAGCGAGTCCAGCCCGAGACCGGCCAGCTCGGTGGCGGGGGTGATCCGGCCGGCGGGGTGCCCGGTGACGGCCGCGATGTGGTGGCACAGGCGAGCGGCGACGGAGGTGTCCTGCCCGGCCGGCGCCTCCTCGGCCGGTGCCTGCGGCAAGGCGGGCGTGCGGGCCGGTGAGGCGCCGCGTCCGTCCGTCCACCAGTGCCGCACGTGCCTCCAGCGCGGCAGGGGCAGGTCGACGACCCGCCCGGCGGGCAGGGGCAGCCGCGCGCCCGCGCAGTACAGGGCGCCCACCTGCGTGAGGAAGTCGGCGCATCCGTCGGCGTCCCGCCGCAGTGTGCCGATCGCGAGGGCGCCGGGCGCGTTCTCGGTGACGGCACGGCTCAGGACCGGGTGCGGGGAGATCTCCACGAAGGCGGTGTGGCCGTCGGCGGCGGCCGCGGCGACGGCCCGGTCCAGCCGTACGGGCCTACGCAGGTTCGCGGCCCAGTGCGCGGCGTCGAAGACGCAGTCGCCGCGCGGGTCGTCCAGGACGGTGGAGTACACGGGCACCCGGGGCGCCCTGCCGCCCACGTCGGCCAATGCCTCGGTCAACTCGCCTAGCAGTGGCTCCACTTGGGGCGAATGACCCGCACCGACGACCCGCATGGACCGTGCGGTGCGCCCCTGCCCCTCCAGCCACCGCACCAGACCCGCCACCGCCGGTTCCTCGCCGGTGACGACCTTCTGCCCGGGCGAGGAGTGGACGGCGACATGTACACCGGGGAAGTCCCGTGCCATCACGTCGAGTTCACCGTCGGCAAGGTCGACGACCGCCATCGCCCCGCCCCTCAGCCGGCCGAGCAGCGCCGCCCTGACGGAGACGATCCGGGCGCCCTCCGCGGGGTCCAGGGCGCCCGCGCAGACCGCCGCGGCCACCTCGCCCAGCGAGTGGCCGATGACGGCTGCGGGTTCGACGCCGTAGGAGCGCCACAGCTCGGCGAGCGCCACCTGGAGACCGAACAGCACCGGCTGGGCCACCTCCAGCCGGTCCAGCCCGCTCCCGGACGCGAGCCGGTCGGACAGGGACAGTCCGCACTCCGCGTCGAGCTTCTCCACGGCGGCGGCGAAGGCGGGCTCCTCGGCCAGCAACCGGCGTCCCATGCCGGCCCATTGGCTGCCGTACCCGGAGAAGACCCACACCGGGCCGGGCCCTACGAGATCGCGCTCACCGGTCACCACCCGGCCGTGCGGGCGGCCCTGTGCCAACGCGCGCAGCCCGTCCGCGAGTTCGTCCCGGTCCCGGGCGACGACCGCCGCGCGCACTGCGCCGCGACCCGCCCTGCCCGCCAGGGTGCGGGCCACGTCGGCCGGGTGCGCGGCCGCGGTCCGGACCCAGTCGGCGAGCCGGGCCGCGGTGTCCCGCAGCCGCTCCTCGTCCACGTCGGACAGGACGTGGAGACGGGCGCCGGGTTCCCCGGCCGGGCGCGGCGGCAGGACGCCGGGCCGCCATTCCTCCAGCACGGCATGCGCGTTGGTGCCGCCGAACCCGAACCCGGAGACCCCGGCGACGGCCGTACCGCCGTAGCGCGGCCAGGGCTCGCCCTCGGTGACCACGCGCAGCCGTTCGTCGTCCAGGGCGCTGCCCTCGGCGCAGTGCAGGGACGGCGGGACGACGTCGTGGTGCAGCGCCAGCACGGTCTTGACCAGCCCGGCGATGCCCGCGGCGGCCTCCAGGTGTCCCAGGTTCGACTTCACGGAGCCGAGCAGCAGCGGCTGGTCGGGGTCGCGGCCCGCGCCGAGCACCGCGCCGAGCGCGCCCGCCTCGATGGGGTCGCCGAGGGGGGTGCCGGTGCCGTGCGCCTCCACGTGGTCGACCTGGGCGGGGGCGAGTCCTGCCCGGGTGTACGCGGTGGCCAACAGGGACTGCTGGGCGGCCGGGTTGGGGGCGAGGAGGCCGTTGGAGCGGCCGTCGGAGTTGACGGCCGTGGCGCGGATGACGGCGAGCACCCGGTCGCCGTCCCGCTCGGCGTCGGACAGCCGCTTCAGGAGCACGGCCGCGCAGCCCTCACCGCGTCCGATGCCGTCGGCGTCCGGCGCGAACGGTTTGCACCGTCCGTCCGGGGCGAGGGCACCCGCCCGCCGGAACGCCACGGAGACGGCGGGGGACAGCAGCAGGTTGACGCCCGCGGCGATCGCCGTGTCGCTCTCGCCGGTGCGCAGGCTCACGCAGGCGTGGTGCACGGCGACCAGCGAGGAGGAGCAGGCGGTGTCCACGGCCATGCTCGGCCCACGGGTGTCCAGCACGTACGCCAGCCGTCCCGCGGTCACGCTCAATGCGCCGCCCGCCGGGGCCCAGGGGTCGACGGCCGCCGGGTCGGCGCCGGTGAGGGAGCCGTACTCGGGGGCGGAGACCCCGACGAAGACGCCGGTCGCGGTGCCCGCGAGGGAGGCGGCCGGGACGGCGGCGTGGGCGAGGGTCTCGTGGACGACCTCCAGCAGGATGCGCTGCTGCGGATCCATGACGGCGGCTTCGCGCGGGGTGATGCCGAAGAAGGCCGCGTCGAACCCGGCGATGTCGTCGAGGTAACCGCCGTACGGGGGCGCGTCCTCGGGCGGAAAGGGGGTGAAGTCGCGCCAGCGGTCCGCCGGGACCCGTCTGATCGCGTCCACGCCGTCGGTCAGCAGCCGCCAGTAGTCCACGGGGCCGTGCACCCCGCCGGGCAGACGGCAGCCGAGGCCGACGACGGCGACGGGCTCCGCGGCGGGAGCCGCCGTGGCCGGGACGGGCGGTGGGATCTCCGACGGTGTACGGCACAGGTGCGCCACCAGCGCCTCCCCGGTGGGCGCCTCCCACAGCAGCGTCGGCGGGAGTTCCCCTCCGGTGACCCGGGAGAGGTCCCCGGCCAGCACGACCGCCTCCCGCGAGGACATGCCGAGGTCCGCCAGCGGCCGGTCCATCGGAACGTCCGCGACGGCCGTGCCGGTCCACCCGGCGACCCGCTCCGCGACCAGCCGGCGCACCGCGTCCGCGTCCACGGCCCTCACGCGGCGCCGCCCGCCCCGTAGGCACCCGCCAGGTACCGCTCACGTGTCAGCGCCCGCGACACCTTGCCGCTCGACGTCCGCGGCACCGTCCCCGGCGGGACGACCAGCACCTCGGCGAGCCGCACGCCGTGCCGCCCGGACACGGCCGCCCGCACGTCCCGGACCAGAGCGGGTACGTCGATCTCCGCGAGGCTCGTGGTCCGCGCGTGCTCGGCCACCACGACGACCCGTTCACCGCAGGCTCCGGCCACCCCGAACGCGGCGAGCCGGTCGCGCCGTACCGCCGGGTGCGTCTCCTGGACGGTGGCCTCCAGGTCCTGCGGATAGTGGTTGCGCCCGTCGACGACGATGAGGTCCTTCAGCCGGCCGGTGACGATCAACTGCCCCTCCAGGACCGTCCCCAGGTCACCGGTGCGCAGCCGGCCGTCCGTGCCGAAGACGCGCCGGGTCTGCTCCTCCCGGTTCCAGTAGCCGCGGCCCACGTTGGGTCCGCGCACCTGTATCTCGCCGACCTCGCCCTCGGACAGAGGGGCGCCGGAGACCGGGTCGACGACGGAGACCTCCTGGCCCACCGGGGTCCCGCAGCCCGCCAGCAGCACGGCGCGGGGATCGTCGGGCCGCGCGGGCAGCGCCTTGCCCTCGGCGAGCGCGTCCCGGTCGAGGGCGAACCGCCGCACCGGCTCCCCGGGCCGGGCGGCGCTGACGAAGACGGTCGCCTCGGCGAGCCCGTACGACGGGCAGTGCGTCGTGGCCGAGAGCCCCTGTCCGGCGAACGCGGCCCGGAACCGCTCGGCCGTGGTGGGCCGGACCGGTTCGCTGCCGTTGATCAGCGCGACGACCCCGTCCAGCCGCAGGTCCGCCTTCTGGTCCTCGGTCACCGTCGAGGCGCAGTAGTCGTAGGCGAAGTTGGGCGCCGCGCTCAACGCCCTCGGGTGGGCGGACAACAGCCGCAGCCAGCGCGCGGGTTCGTGCAGGAAGGCGACCGGGTCCATGAGCACCGACAGCAGCCCGCGCACGACCGGGGCGGCGACACTGAGGACGAGCCCCATGTCGTGGTAGAGCGGCAGCCAGCCCACAAAGGTCACCTGCTGGGCGTCGGCCCCGTAAGCGCCCAGTGCCTGCCGGGCGTTGGCGACGACGTTGGCGTGGCCGATCTCCACCCCGGCCGGGGTGCGCGTCGACCCGGAGGTGTACTGGAGGTAGGCGATCTCCCCTTCGGGGGGCGGGAGTTCCCGCGCGGCGGCGTCCGGCACCCCGTCCACGGCGACGACCCGGGCGGTCGTTCCCTCGCACAGGTCCCGCGCCGCCTGCTGGACCTGACCTGTCGTCAGCACCACTGCGGGGCTCGCGTCGGCCAGGACGGCCGCCAGCCGGTCACCGTGGCCGGGCAGGCCGGGCGGATACATCGGTACGGCGACCATGCCGGCCGCGAGCGCTCCGAGGAACCCGGTGACGTACTCCAGACCCTGGGGGCACAGCACCGCGACCCGTGCCCCCGGCTCGGCCTCCTCGGCGAGCCGGGCGGCCACCGCCCGTACGCGCACGTCGAGCCGGCGCCAGGTCAGGGTGCGGTGGACACCACGGGAGTGCGGGGCGGGGTGGTCGACGAAGGTGAACGCCCGGCGGTCCGGGGTGGTGCGGGCCCAGTGGTGCACGTACTCCGGCAGACTCCGGAACGCGGGGGCGAGCGGGGGACGGCGGATGTCCATCGGGCAGGTCTCCTCGCGGGGCAGGTCAGAGCGGGATGTTGCCGTGCCGGCGTTCCGGCATCGGGGCGCGCTTGCCGCGCAGCGCACGCAGGGCACGGCAGATGTGGGCGCGGGTGTCGCGCGGGGCGATGACGGCGTCGACGTAGCCGCGCTCGGCGGCCGGATAGGGCGTCCCGTGGGTGTTCTCGTACGCGTCCACGAGACGGGCCCGCAACGCCTCGGGCTCGTCGGAGGCGGCCAGTTCACGCCGGTGCAGGACGCCCACCGCGCCCTCGGCGCCCATCACCGCGATCCGGGCGGTGGGCCAGGCTAGGTTGACGTCGGCGCCCAGGTGCTTGGAACCCATCACCGCGTATCCGCCGCCGTACGCCTTGCGCACCACCACCGTCACCTTCGGCACGGTCGCCTCGGCGTACGCGTACAGCAGTTTGGCGCCGCGCCGGATGATCCCGGCCTGCTCCTGCCGCACCCCGGAGAGATAGCCCGGCACATCGGCGAAGGTCAGCAGCGGAATGCCGAACGCGTCGCAGAACCGCACGAACCGCGCGGCCTTCTCGGAGGCGTCGATGTCCAGCACCCCGGCCGCGTGCAGCGGCTGATTGGCGACGACACCGACGGACGTGCCCTCGACGAGGGCCAGCGCACAGATGATGTTCGGCGCGAACAGCTCCTGGACCTCCAGGAGTTCACCGTCGTCGACGACCGCCCGCAGGATGTCCCGCATGTCGTAGGCCTGCCCGAGCCGGTCCGGCACGATCTCGTCGAGCGGCACGTCGGCGGGGGGCGGCAGCGGGGCGTACTGCGGCGGCCGCTCCAGGTTGTTGACGGGCAGGTACGACAGCAGCTCCCGTACGGTGTCCAGGGCCTCGATCTCGTCGGCCGCGAGGAAGTGGGCGTTGCCGCTCAGGGAGTTGCTGGTGCGGGCGCCGCCCAGTTCCTCGGCGCTGGTGCGCTCCCCGGTGACCGCCTCGATGACGTCGGGCCCGGTGACGAACATGTGCGAGGCGCCGTCCACCATCACGGTGAAGTCGGTGATGGCGGGGGAGTAGGCGGCCCCGCCGGCGCACGGGCCGAGGACGACGGAGATCTGCGGGACGACCCCGGACGCCTGGACGTTGCGGCGCACCAGCTCGGCGTAGAGGGCGAGGGAGACGACGCCTTCCTGGATGCGGGCGCCGCCGCCGTCGTTGAGGCCGATGACCGGGCAGCCGGTCCTGAGGGCGAGGTCCATCAGCGCCACGGTCTTCTCGCCGAAGGCCTCGCCCATGCTGCCGCCGAAGACCGTGGAGTCCTGCGAGAAGACGCAGACGGGCCGCCCGTCGACCGTGCCGTAGCCGGTGATCACACCGTCCCCGTACGGGCGGTCGGCGTCGTCCCCGGTGGGCCGGGCCCGCACGAACAGACCGGTCTCGGTGAACGAGCCGGAATCCAGCAGCAGGTCGATCCGCTCCCGGGCGCCGAACTTGCCGCGTCTTCTCGGCCTGTTCCCGGCCACGGCCTGCGCCCGGCGGGCTTCGAGCGCGAGGACGCGGTCGGCGGTGCGGTCGGGCAGACGTGTCGTCGTCACCTCTAGTGTCACAGCCACCTCCGAAGTGGCCTTCGAATATGGCAGCGCCCCCGGCGCGGGCCGAGCCCCGGGCCGTTCTGTTTGCGCGAGGTGAGTCCCGGGAGGCCGGCCTTGCTCCGTCGGTGACAAGGGCAGGTGCACGGCGAGGGCACGCCCTGTGCGCTGCATTTGAGACAACCTGGTCGGCGGGAAGGTGCAGACCTATTCCGGAGGTCCGCCTTTTCGCAGGCCGTGAGAAGCCGTGTGCGTGAATCGAACCACGTGAATGAGTCAGTTTTCCGATTCGGTTCGACCTCCCGGTTGATAGTTCAACGGGGGCGCTGCAACAATCCCGGTCCTGGCCTCGTCGCCACCCCCCGACTCCCCGGCCCGACCGCCTGACAAGGCTTGTCGTAAAGCGCGCAATTCGAAGCGCGTGAATTCCAGATTCACCATTCCCCCACAGTCCGCACAATGCATGACTCCGGCGTGCCTTCGAAGCGACGACCGGCGCGGCAGTAAAGAAGGTGCATGTGTCACGGCACTCCACCCCGGGGCTCGGCGGGCCGCCGAACCCCTTCGAAGCGGGCCCCGGACCGGCCCGGCGGCCCTCGGTGTCCCACCGGTCCTCGGTGTCCCGCCAGCCCGCCTACCAGTCGCTGCGCCGCCGCCACCGGCGCTTCGGCGTCCGGGCCACAGCTGTCGCCGTCGGCGGTTTCCTGCTGTACGTCCTGCTGTCCAGCTTCGCGCCCGGCCTGATGAACACCCCCGCCAGCGGCCACCTCACGGTCGGACTGGCGCTGGGCCTCGGCCAGTTCGCGCTGATGGGCCTGATCGTGTGGCGCTACCTCGTGCACATGCGCACCCGCGTCACCCCCGTGGTCCGCGGGCTGCGCGGTCTGGTCCGCCACCAGGCGAGCGCGGAACGCGAACGGGCGGCCTTCGAGGCGCGCACGGCCCCCCGTGAGGAGGAGTTCCGCCCATGGTGACGACCGGCGCCTCCGTCGTGGACCGCCTCAGCCTCCAACTGACGCTCGTGCTCTTCCTGTCCGTGGTCGTCGTGACCCTGTTCACCGCGTTGCTGACCGCACCCCAGCGCGACGAGATCGGGGAGTTCTACCTGGGCAACCGGGCCATGTCCCCGCTGCGCAACGGGCTGGCCATGTGCGGCGACTATCTGTCGGCCGCAACCCTCCTCGGCAGCACCGGACTGGTCGCCCTGACCGGCTACGACGGACTGCTCTACCTGTGCGGCACCGCGGTCGCCTGGATGATGGTCCTGCTGCTGATCGCCGAACCCCTGCGCAACACCGGCAGGTTCACCCTCGGCGACACCCTGGCGCTGCGCCTGTCCCGCATGCAGCGACCGGTCCGCCTCGCCCTGGCCCTGTGCACGCTGGCCATCGCCACCCTCTATCTGGTGGCCCAACTCGTCGGCAGCGTAGCCCTGTTGACTCAGTTCACGGGTGAGCCCAGCACGGCCACCCGCACCCTGTGCGTCGTCGTCATCGGCACCGTCGTCATCGTCTACGCCGCCATCGGGGGCATGCCCGGCGCCACCTTCATCCAGGTCGTCAAGGCGGTCATGCTCATCTGCGGGGTCAGCGTGACCGTGGTGATGGTGCTGCACCGCTTCGACTGGAACTTCGAGAACCTGCTCGCCGCGGCCGCGGACAACAGCGGGCAGGGCGAGCGGTTCCTGGAACCCGGACTGCGCTACGGCGCCAGCACCACCAGCAAACTCGACTTCTTCAGCCTCCAGTTGGCCATCGTGCTCGGCCTCGCCGCCCTCCCGCACGTCATGATGCGCCTGCTCGCCCCGAAGTCGGCCGACGTGCTGCGCACCTCGGTGGTGTGGGCTATGGGCCTGGTCAGCTTCGTCTGCCTGGCGGCCGGCGTCCTCGGCCTCGGCGCCACCGCGGTGCTGACCGGCGACACCATCGAGGAGAACGACCGCACGGGGAACGCGGCCGTCCTGCTGCTGGCCCACGAACTCGGCGGCGCCGTCCTGACCGCCCTGCTGTCCTGCCTCGCCTTCGTCACCCTCCTCGCGGTCGCCGCGGGCCTCACCCTGGCCGCCGCCTCCTCGCTCGCCCACGACCTCTACGGGGAGGTGATCCGCAAGGGCCGGGCCACGCAGACGGAGGAACTGGCCGTGGCCCGGCTCGCGGCGGCCGTCATCGGCGTGCTCGGCATGCTGCTCGCGCTGATCTCCTGGGGCGCCAACTCCGCGACCCTCGCCTTCCTCGCCTTCGCCATCGCCGCGTCCGCCCTCCTGCCGACCCTCGTCTTCACCCTCTTCTGGCACCGCTTCACCGCGCAGGGAGCTCTGCTGAGTCTGTGCGGGGGGCTGCTCACCTCGGTGCTCCTGGTCGTCTTCTCCCCGGTCGTCTCCTCCGTCCCCGCCTCGCTCTACCCGGACGCCGATTTCGCCTGGTTTCCCTTGCAGAATCCCGGAATCGTCTCCATCCCGGCCGGCTTCCTCCTCGGTTGGCTGGGTTCGGTGCTCAGTCGTCCCGAAGCAAAGGAGACATACGAGGACTTCGAAGTGCACACCCTCGTCGGAGCCGACTAGCCGATTTCCGCCGACTTTTCGGGGAACCGTGTGGCGAACACGTGGATATTTCGTCGACAGCGGAGCACGGCTTGCGGCGACAACTCCCGTGCAGTAATTAGGTGATGTATGAACTTGTTCAACCGTGGCACCATGTTCCGTCGCACGGACCGCGCGGAAGCCGCCGACGATTCCCAGCCCCCCACCGGGTCGTCGGCCACTGCCACAGCCGTCCTTTCCGACCCGCGACTGGCGGCCCTGACCGGGGAATGGGCCATCGACCCCGCACACAGCAGGATCGGCTTCTCCGTACGCCACGCCATGGTGACCACCGTGCGCGGGGCGTTCACGGAGTACCAGAGCCGCCTGTACTTCGACGGCCGCGACCCGTCCCGTTCGAAGGCGGAGATCATCATCTCCACCGGCAGCGTCGACACCGGGGTGGAGCAGCGCGACGGCCACCTGGTGGGAAGGGACTTCCTGGACGCCTCGACCTACCCGCGCATGCGGTTCGTCAGCACCGCCGTGGAGCCCGTCGGTCCGGACGTGTACCGGATGACCGGCGACCTCACCATCAAGGCGACCACCCGCCCGGTGGTCCTGGAACTCACCTACATCGGCCATGTCACCGACCCCTTCGGCTACCAGCGGGCCGGGTTCGACGGGACCACCACCATCAACCGCTCCGAGTGGGGCCTGACCTACAGCACGAAGCTCGCCGAGGGCGGTGCCATGGTCAGCGAGAAGGTACGCCTCCAGTTCGACATCGCCGCGATCCGCACCCCTCCGGTCGGCTGACCGGCACCCGCCACGCACGTGGAGCGGGCCACGGACTTATCCGAGTCCGTGGCCCGCTCCACCGTTGCGCGGGGTGTCAGCGTCCGCGCACCAGCCCGGCCAGATAACGCCACAGGGAGGAGCGCGGCCGTACGGTGCCGGCCTCGTCGGCCGGACCGGCCCCGGCCGCGGCGGGCAGCGGCGGGAGCGGGGGCACCGGCTGGGCGGGCGTGCCCGAGAGCGTGTACCGCACCGGAAGCGACCGCAGCCCGCGCATGAACGGCGAGGAACGCCAGGGCAGTTGGTCGACCGGCAGCGACAACTCCAGCCCGGACAGCCGCTCGAAGAGCCTGCTCACTCCGATCGCCGCCGCGCCCCCGGCCAGCTCCCGGGCCGGGCACTGCCGCGGACCGGCGCCCCAGGACAGATGGGCCCGCGTGCTGATGGTCGACTCGGGGCACACCTTCCCCGCGAAGGCCGGGTCGGCGTGCGCGGCACCGACCGACACCCACACCGGATCGCCCGCCGTGATGGTGTAGTCGCCGAGCCGCATGTCCTTCACCGGGAAGCGGGGCACGAAGTTGATCAGCGGCGGCTTCTGCATCACCACCCGGTTCATGGTCTCCCTGATCAGACCCGCCGACAGGCTGGCGCTCGCGGGGAGGTTCCCGGTGATGACCTCGACGACCGTGTTGGAGATCAGGATGCCGACGTGGTCCGAGGTCATCCCGAGCAGCATCATCAGCTCGCGCGACAACTCCTCGACGCTCAGGCCGGGATGGGAGGCGAGCAGATAGGAGGGGAAGTCGTCGCCGGGCTCCTTCATCTTCGAGGCGCCGAGCTCCGACAGCGTGGCCAGCAGCCGCTCCAGGGCCGGCCCCGCGTCCGGTCCGGCGTCCAGCACCCGCCACATGTCCATCAGCGCGTCGTCGTGCTGGGAGCCCGGGAAGCCGAGCAGATGACTGGCGACCATGAGCGGCAGCGGCCGGGAGAACTGCGCGGACAGGTCCGCCCAGCCGGTGCGGCCGCCCTGGGTGAACAGTGAGATCAGTTCGTCGGCGTCCCTGGTGATCTGGGCCTTCAGCCGCTTGGCCACCGGATGCCGGGGGTCCTGGAAGGGCCGTAGCGCGGTGTCCCAGGCCACCTTCAGCCCGCGGTAGCCCTCACCGCCCTGGATCAGGACATGGTTGACGTCCAGCGACGGCGCGAGCGGCCAGTCCTCGGGCAGCCGCCCCTCCCGCCGCGCCCGCCAGTTCTCCAGCCCCTTCGGCCAGGCGTGGTCGTCGCGGAGGACCTCGTACGCCTCCTCGTAGCCCAGCACGAGCCAGACGGGGACCCCCAGCAGGTCGACCGGCGCGACCGGACCGTGCGCCCGGCGCAGCCGCTCGTACACGATCGCCGGATCCCGTTCGTAGTCGCGGGTCATGAGCGGTTCGAGGCTCATCGACTCCAGCGACTCGTGGCCGGCCGCCGATCCACTGTTCAGTTGAACCCCCATGGCTTCCTTTCCTCGCTCAGGCGCTACGCCAGGGTAATGTGACCCCCCGCGCTGCCTCCATGGCGGGGGGTGATTACCGACCCGGCGCTCCGGGAAGCCGGCCAACGGCGAACGGCACCGCCCGGGGACGGTGCCGCCGCTGCCCCAAGTCGGCTGCTACGGGGTCCACTTGACGTTCGGGTTCACCTTGCCGGTCCAGTTGAAGACGGCCATGTTGTCCCAGCCGTTGCCGCTGTTGGCGATGTCGGCCGGGTCCCAGCCGTTGCCGGTCACCGCGTACCAGGTGGGCTCCCAGTAGAAGACCCCGATCGCGCCGTTGCTGCGGGCCGCGTTCTGCACGGCGGTGAAGTTGTCCGCCTGGCCCTGCCAGGTGAGCGGGTAGCCCGAGCAGCCGGTCGTGATGGAGTTGGCGGTGCCGTCGGCGTCGGCCGAGGTGAACGGGTAGGCCGTCTCGGCGATGACGACGTCCTTGCCGTACCGGGACTTCATGTCGGCCACGACGCTGCCCATGTTGGCGATCGTGCCGTGCCACGGGCAGTAGTAGGACAGCCCGGTGATGTCCCAGTTGACGCCCTTGGCCTTGATGCCGTCGTAGAACCAGCGGGCGTTGGCGTCGCTGTCGGCGTCCGCGGTGTGGATGACGACCCGGGTGCCGCTGTTGCACGCCTTGGTCGCGTTGTAGCCCGACTTGAGCAGCAGACTGAGGTTGGTGAAGTCGTTGTTGACGACCTTGCCCTCGTTCCACAGCATGCCGACGTTGATCTCGTTGCCGATCTGCACGCTGTCCGGGGTGGTGCCCTGCGACTTGAGGCTGTTGCAGACGTCGTACGTGTAGTTGTAGACGTCGGTCTGCAACTGGCTGATGGTGTGCCCGGCCCACGCCGCGGGCTTGTTCTGGTTGCCCGGGTCCGCCCAGGTGTCGGAGTAGTGGAAGTCGACCAGCAGTTGCAGCCCCTTGGCCTTCACCTGCTTCGCGTACGACAGCACCTTGGCCTTGTTGTTGTAGCCGCTGGCCGGGTTGTTCCAGACCCGCAGGCGGACGTAGTTGACGCCGAGGCCCTTGAGGATGTCCAGCGGGTCCCGGGCGGTGCCGCTCGCGTCGTAGTACTTGGCACCGAGGTCGAGGGCGCGCTGGGCGGTCGACACGTCGGCGCCGCGCATGGTGAGCGTCCCGGCCGCGGAGGCGCTGGTGGACGTGGTGAGCAGGGATGCGGGCAGGGCGAGGGCCACCAGGAGCATGGCGGCCCTCATCAGGCGACGCGGACCTTTGACGGTCATCCCGACCTCCTTGTCTGACATGACCATGTGGATAAGACTCCGTGAACGTTCACAGTAGGGAGTGAGTTCAGAGCTGTAAATACATGTGTCCGCAGCATTTCGTGAGGTGGAAGCCGTGCTTCCTGAGCGGGTTCGTCTGTGTACGTACACAGCCCTCCCCTCGGGACGCGGCGAGTGCGGGAGAAGTACGCGTACTTCCTGGAGGGGGCACTGACCAAGCCGGCCGCCTAGGAGGGGACCGGCCTCGACGAGGACGCGCTGTCCGAGCCGCGCCCCTGCGCCCTGTGCGGTCGCCCGGCCCGTCACCAGGTCGAGGGCTTCCCCCAGCAGCTGGACCCCGCGGACTGCGGAACCGGCGAGACCTCGCCGAGGCCCCAGCCCACGAGGGCGGCCCCGCGCGAGGTGAAGGTCGTACCCGTCGGCCGCCGGGTACAGGCGGCCGGCACCCCGGACCCGATCGCCGCCGCCGTGGCGGGAGCCGGGTGCCCCGTCCCCGTCAACGGGCCGTGGAGCAAGGCACCCTGAACGTCCGTCAGTGGGGCCGCGTCGTACGGGCGTGGCCGCGGGCGACGACGTCGCCGTCAGCGGGTGGGGATGCCGAGATCCCCGGCGACCGAGTCCGCGCGGACGAACACCGACACCGGGTACTGCTCGTCGCAGTACTTGTTGCCGGACGACACGATGCCGACCACTTTGCCGCCGCTGATCAGCGGTCCGCCGGAGTCGCCGGGGCAGATGCTGTCGGTGGTGCCGGGGCGCGGCATGCCGCACAGCATCGCGGCGGGGTCGGTGTCGGGCTCGGTGTACGGCCGGCAGTCGGGGAGGGGTGAGAGGACGAGCTTCGTCTGCTTGAGAACGGTCCCCTTGACGCCTGGCCCGGTGCGTCCCCAGCCGAGCACGGTGGCCCTGCGGCCGTCGGCCACCAGCTTGCCGTCCCGGGGGCCGGCCACCGGGATCGTCCGGTACGGCATCGGCCCGTCCAGGGTCAGGACCGCGGCGTCGTAGGCGGTACCGGGCCCGCCGTACCGCGAGTCCAGCCGGGCCGAGGTGACCTGCCGCTCCGTCCCGTCGGTGCCGTCCACCCGGGTGCGGCCGCCGATGACCGTCAGCGTGGACACGTCGCCGGCGGTCTGCACGCAATGGGCGGCCGTGAGCACCTCGGTGGGCGCGATGAGCGTGCCGCCGCAGAACTGGCTGCCCTCGAACTCGATCAGCATGGCGTACGGCCGGGCCGCCGTGGTGGCCGGGCGGCCGCCCTTGACGGCTGAGGCGGGCGCGGCGGTGGACCAGAGCGCGGCCGCGGCGAGCACGGCGGTGGTGGCGACGGCCGCCGTGCGCCTTCCGGAACGGAATTTTCTGGCAGCGCGGATCGGCATGGTGGTTTCCCCCTGAAGTGCTCGGCGCGGGGCGTGCACCGGCCCGCGTGATGAGGTCGGTGGGAAGGACGAGCCGTGAGGGTGAAACGGTTGCCGGGGACGCCGTGATCCGTTTCGGGTGCAGGCCCGGGGCGGCGCGGGGACGACCGTGTACGGGCCCCTGGCCGTCAGCCCGGTGAGCCTCAGGGCGTGCGGAAGCCGCGGAAGGTCACATGCCTGCGGGTCTCGAAGCCGAGCCGTCCGTAGAGCGCGATCGCGGCGGTGTTCTCCTCGGCCACGTGCAGGAAGGGGCGTTCGCCGCGGGCCAGGATGCGTGCGGTGAGCACGTTCAGCAGGCGGGCGGCGTGGCCCTGTCCGCGTGCCTCGGGGGCCGTGCAGACGGCGCTGATCTCGGCCCAGCCGGGCGGCCGGAGCCGTTCGCCCGCCATGGCGACGAGCCTGCCGCCGGCGCGGATGCCCAGGTAGGTGCCGAGTTCATGGGTGCGCGGCAGGAACGGCCCCGGCCGGGTCCGCTCGACGAGGTCGAGCATCTCGGGCACGTCGGCTTCGCCCAGTTCCACCACACCGGTGCGGGCGGGGTCGGAGAGGCCCAAGAGGCCGGTGCCGGACCGGATCATCTGACGTCCTTCGAGGGTGAAAACCGGCGCCCAGTCCGGCGGCGGGGTGCCCTCGCCGCTGAACAGGTCGGCGAAGGCACCCGGGCCCAGCAGCCGTGCCAGGTCGTCCCAGTCCGCCGCCTGCGGAACGGGGGACACGGCGGCGAAGGTCGCGACGTCCGGCAGATAGGCGGCGGCACGACCGTGCCGGCGGGCCAGGCCCGTATGCCGCCCCCGCAGGGACGACCCCACCGGATCGTCGAGTACGGCCGCATCCCCGCTCGTCATCGTGCTGTGCCTTTCTCGGAGCGACGCCGGCTACGCGGAAATGCTATGCCGCCCTTGGAACTCGCCGCGCCCGCGGGCTCGCGGCGCCGTCTGGTGCGTACGCACCAGGACCCGTGGGCGGCTGGTCCGGGGGAACCAGGGCGGGTCGGCGACGCAGGACGATGTCCGGCGGGGCGCCGGAAGGAAGGGTTGCAGACGTGCGGATCCCGCACGTTTCCCTTGCCTAGCGGCGTCTGGAGTGATCGACAGGTGGCTACTTATCTCTACCGGATCGGACGGTGGGCCTTCCGGCGACGCCGGCTCGTGGGCGGTCTGTGGCTCGGTGCCCTGCTGCTGGCCGTCGCCGCGGCCGCCCTGGCGCCGGCCGGCGAGGACGAGGACCTCGCCATGCCCGGTACCGAGTCGCAGCAGGCGTTCGACCTGCTGGACGAGCGCTTCCCGCAGAGCAACGCCCAAGGCGCCGAAGCCCGCCTGGTGTTCCGGGCCCCGGCCGGACAGCGGGTGACGGCCGAGGCGAACAAGGCGGCCGTGGAGGACGCCGTGGACACGCTCGACCAGGGCCGGCAGGTGGAGTCGGCCACCGATCCCTACACGACCGGTGCCGTCAGCGAGGACGGCACCATCGCCTACTCCACGATCACCTACACCGCGGACGCCGTCGATCTGACCGCGCCCACGAAGAGCGCCCTCGAGGACGCCGCCGACCGGGCCCGGGACGCGGGGCTGACCGTGGAGATCGGCGGCTCCGCCCTGGACGCGGAGGAGGAGCTGGGCGGGACGACCGAGCTCATCGGCGTTTCGGTGGCGGCCGTGGTGCTGGTCCTCGCCCTCGGCTCGCTGGTCGCCGCCGGGCTCTCGCTGCTGACCGCGTTCGTGGGCGTGGCCATCGCCTTCGGCCTGGTCTCCGCGCTGACCGTGCCGCTGGGCCTGACGTCCACGGTCGCCATCCTGACCCTGATGCTGGGGCTGGCGGTCGGCATCGACTACGCGCTCTTCATCACCTCCCGCTTCCGTGACGAGCGGGCCCGGGGCAGCGAACCGGAGGAGGCCGCCGGCCGGGCGGTGGGCACGGCCGGATCGGCGGTGGTCTTCGCCGGCGCGACCGTCGTCATCGCCCTGGTCGGCCTGGGGGTCGTCGGCATCCCCGAGCTCACCAAGATGGGCCTGGGCGGCGCCGGTGCCGTGGCCCTCGCCGTACTCGTCGCCCTGACCCTGGTCCCCGCGCTGTTCGGCTTCTTCGGCCGCAGGGTGCTCTCCCGCACGGTCCGGAAGGCGGGTCGGCGCGGCGGTACGCCCCCGGTGCCCGACACGACCGCTCGGGCCGGGCTCGGCACCCGCTGGGCGCGGTTCGTGCTGCGCCGGCCGGTGGCCGTGCTGATGGTCGCCGGGCTCGGACTCGGCGCGGTGGCCCTGCCGGCGCTGAGCCTCGAACTCGGGCTGCCCGGAGACGAGTCCAAGTCGGTGGAGACCACCCAGCGCCGCGCCTACGACCTGCTGTCGGAAGGGTTCGGCCCCGGCTTCAACGGCCCGTTGACCGTGGTCGTCGACATGTCGAAGGCCAAGGACCCCCGGTCCACCACGGACCTGGTCACCCGGACCGTAGGGTCGGTGGACGGGGTGGCGTCCGTCGGCGAGCCGGTGCTCGACCGGGCGAAGGACACCGCCGTACTCACCGCCGTCCCGCGGACCGCGCCGAACAGCGCTGAGACGAAGGACCTGGTGCACGCGATCAGGGGCGCGGTCCCGGGCGTCGAGGCCACCACGGGCGCGGCCGTCTTCGTGACCGGCACCACCGCGCTGAACATCGACATCTCCGAGGCCATGTCCGACGCCCTCGTCCCCTATCTGAGCGTGGTCATCGGTCTCGCGGTGCTCCTGCTGACGGTGGTCTTCCGTTCGTTCCTGGTCCCGGTCAAGGCGGCCCTCGGCTTCCTGCTGTCGGTGGGCGCGGCCTTCGGCGTCCTCGTCGCCGTCTTCCAGTGGGGCTGGGCGGCGGACCTGATCGGCATCGAACAGACCGGACCCGTCATGTCCCTGATGCCGATCCTCATCATCGGCATCGTGTTCGGCCTCGCCATGGACTACGAGGTCTTCCTGTTCACCCGCGTGCGGGAGGCCTACGTGCACGGCGCGTCCTCCGGCGAAGCCATCGTCCACGGGTTCCGGCACAGCGGACGGGTGGTGGCAGCGGCGGCGATCATCATGGTGAGCGTGTTCGCCGGGTTCATCGGGATGCACAACCCGACCATCCAGACCATGGGAGTCGGCCTGGCCGCCGCCGTCGCCTTCGACGCCTTCGTGGTCCGGATGGCGATCGCCCCCGCGGTCCTGGCCCTGCTCGGCCGCCGGGCCTGGTGGCTGCCCCGTATCCTGAACCGCGTGCTGCCGAACGTGGACATCGAGGGTGAGGCACTGAGCGGGCGCGTCCCGGCCCCCGCGGCCTCAGCGGCCGGACCCGAGGGCGGGGTACGGCGACTTCCCGTCGGCCGGGACTGAGCCGGCCATGACGCACACGGGTGGCGGTGGCCCGCGACCACGCGGCAGGCGGTGGCGGGAGGGAGCGGTCACGGCGGCGGCGTTCGCGATCTGTCTGTTCGGGGGAGTCGTGCAGGAAGACGGCAGCACGCTGTCACCGCCGTCCGCCGCCGCCTATCTCGTCGCCGTGGTGTCCTGTGCCGTGCTTCCGGTACGGCACCGGGCGCCCCGCACGGCCATGGCGGTCACCACCGGGAGCGCCGTACTGGGGCCGTTCCTCGGCCTGCTGCTCAGCCCCCTCATCGCGGCCCCCGCCGTGATCACCGCCTACTCCTACTCGCTCACCGCGCGCACCGAACGGCGCGCGGTGACCGCGGTGGCGCTCATCTCCGCGGCGCTGCTGGCCGCCTCGACCCCCTTGTTCGGGGCCCTGTCGTGGCGGGACGCGAGCAGGGTGGGTGCGGTGGCGGCGTTCCCTCTGGTGGCCGGCGTACTGGGGCGCTCGGTGCAGAACCGGCGGGCCTACCTGGCGGCCATGGAGGAGCGGGCCCTGCGGGCGGAGCAGAGCCGGGACAGCGAGGCGCGTCGCAGGGTGGCCGAGGAACGGGTGCGCATCGCCCGGGAACTGCACGACCTGGTGGCCCATCAGATCACCCTGGCCAACGCGCAGGCCACGGTCGCCGCCCACCTCTTCGACACCCGCCCGGAGCAGACCCGCAAGAGCCTCCACGAACTCGTCGCGACCACCAGCGACGCCCTCGACGACCTGCGGGCCACCGTCGGGCTGCTCCGCCAGTCCGGGGACACGGCCGCGCCCGCCGAACCGGCGCCCGGGCTGTCCCGGCTGCCCACCCTCCTGGAATCCTTCCGCCGTGCGGGTCTGGAGGTGTCGGTCGGTGAGGAGGGCACGGCCAGGCCGCTGCCGCCGGGTGCGGACCTCACCGCCTACCGCATCCTCCAGGAGGCCCTGACCAACGTGACCAAGCATGCAGGGACCGGCACCGCGCGGGTGGGCCTCGTCTGGAGCCATGACTGGCTGACGATCACCGTCGCCGACGACGGAGGAGGCGCCCGCACGACGGGGGCGGCGTCCACTGCGGCTGCCGGCCGGACCGGGTCCACGGTGGCCGACCGGTCGCCCGGCTACGGTCTGATCGGGATGCGGGAACGCGCCACCGCGGTCGGGGGACACCTCTCCGCGGGCAGGCGCCCGGAAGGCGGCTTCCTCGTCTCCGCCCGGCTGCCCCTCCCGCCCGCCAAGGACACCCCGCCCACGGAAGAAGCGGCAACGGCCGTCCAGGGGCGGACGCCCCACGAGGTCAGCGACGACGGAAGGACGGAGGAGGCGCGGTGACGCTCAGGGTGCTGCTCGCCGACGACCAGGCGCTGCTGCGCAGCGCCTTCCGGATGCTTCTCGACTCCGCCGACGACATCACCGTGGTCGGTGAGGCCGCCGACGGACGGGAGGCGGTGCGGCTCACCCGGGAACTGCGCCCGGACGTGGTGGTCATGGACATCCGCATGCCCGAGGTGGACGGCCTCACCGCCACGTCACAGATCTGCGCGGACCCCGAACTGCGGGCCAGCCGCATCCTGATCCTGACCACGTACGAGACCGACGAGTACGTCGCCCAAGCCCTTCGCGCCGGGGCCGGCGGCTTCATCGGCAAGGGCATCGGCGCCGAGGACCTGCTCACCGCCGTACGGACGATCGCCGACGGCGACACCCTGCTGTCGCCCGCAGCGACCCGCTCCCTGGTCGCCCGCTTCCTCGCCACACCCGAGGACGTCCCCTCGCACCACCCGGAACGGCTCGCCGTGCTCACCCCGCGCGAACGCGAGATGGTGGCCCTGGTCGCGACCGGCCTGTCCAACCAGGAGATCGCCGAGCGGATGTTCCTCAGCCCCTTCACCGTCCGCGCCCACGTGCAGCGCGCCATGACGAAACTCGACGCCCGTGACCGGGCCCAACTCGTCGTCATCGCCTACCGCACGGGCCTGGTCCAGGCCGCTCCCGGCGGCGGCACCGACCACCGGCCGTAGTACCGCACGCTGCCTGACCGGGCTGGATCGCGTGACCCCGCGAGCAGGTGCTCAGGTCAGGTTCAGGCCACCGTCGAGCACGATCACCTCGCCGGTCAGATAGCCGCTGCCGATCACCGACGCCACCAGGTCGGCCACGTCGGCGGGCCGGGCCGGGCGGCGCATCGGCGCGCGGTCCCGCCACAGTTCGTGCGCCTGCGCCCAGTCCTTCGTCATCGGCGTGTCAACGAGGCCGGGGGCCACCGCGTTCACCCGGACATCGGGCCCGAGCGCGGCCGCGAGCAGCCGGGTCACGTGGTTCAGCGCCGCCTTGCTCGCCGCGTACGGCACCGAGGACCCCTTGGGCCGTACGCCGGCGTGGCTGGTGATGTTGACGATGCAGCCGCCTCCCGGGGACCGCCGCAGCGCCGGGAGGGCCGCCGTGCACAGCACCCAGGGCGCGATGAGGTTGACCTCCAGCAGCCGCCGCCAGTCCTCCGCGGTGGCCGCGGCGAGGTCCGCGTGCGGGATCGGCCAGCTGATGCCCGCGTTGTTCACCAGCACGTCCAGCCGCCCGAAGTGGTCCAGTGCCCTTCCGACCAGTTCCCGGGCCTCCTCCTCGACGCCGAGATCCGCCTGGAGATAGTGGCCGCCGAGCTCCTCCGCCAGCGCCCGTCCGGCCTCCGCGCTGCGCCGCGAGTGCACGACGACCCGGGTCCCGTCCGCCGCGAGCCGCCGTGCGACGGCCTCGCCGATCCCCGACGTGGACCCGGTGACCAGGGCGACGGGCCGGTCTCCCGCTTCGATGTTCATGACAGTGGATCGTGTCACGACCCGCCCGTGGACCGTCCTGGGGTCAGGCCGACCGTCCGCGTCCCCAGGCGGCCAGCGGCTGGAGCGCGTCGTTGAGGCGTTCGCCGTCCTCGGTCAGCGAGTACTCGACGCGGGGCGGCACCTCGTCGTAGGAGACGCGGTGCACCACGCCGTCCGACTCCAGCTCGCGCAGATGGGAGGCGAGCACCTTCTCGGTGATCCCCGGAAGCAGCCGGCGCAGCTCGCCGAAGCGGCGGCAAGGTTGCTCGTGCAGCGCCCAGAGGATCAGCACCTTCCACTTGCCGCCGATCACCTCCATCGCGGTGTCGATCCCGCAGATGTGTCCGTCCGGCGCACCGGGCCGGTTCAGCGTCGCCATGCCCCACCCCTCCGACCTGCTCGCTCACCCCGGGGTAACCACCCACTCCGAAGTGCGTACTTGATCACCCACCCGGCTGTGACCAGCCTGATCGGCATGACACAGAACACCCTCGAGAAGACCTCCGCCTCCCTGCTGGGCCTCGGCGCGATGGGCACCGCACTGGCCCGTGCCTGGCTGGCCGCCGGCCATCCCCTCACCGTCTGGAACCGAACTCCGGCCCGCAGCACGCCACTTGCCGACGAGGGCGCGAAGGTCGCGGACAGCGCCGCCGAAGCCGTCGCCGCGAACTCCCTGGTCGTCGTCTGTCTGTTGGACGACGCCTCGGTCGAGGAGGCGCTGGCCGGTACCGACCTGGCCGGCCGGGACCTGGTCAATCTCACCACGGGCACCCCCGCCCAGGCCCGCGCCCGCGCGGCGTGGGCCGAGGAGCGCGGCGCCCGCTACCTGGACGGCGGGATCATGGCCGTCCCGCCGATGATCGGAGTCCCGGAGGCGGGCGGCTACGTCCTCTACAGCGGCTCCCAGGACCTGTTCGACCGGCACCGGGAGACGCTGGGGGTGCCGGCCGGCACCGTGTACGTCGGCCGGGACGCGGGCTTCGCGGCGCTGCACGACGTGGCCCTGCTCAGCGCCATGTACGGCATGTTCGCCGGAGCCGCACACGCCTTCGCCCTGATCCGCAAGGAGGACATCGACCCCGCGTCCTTCGCCCCGCTGCTGGCCGACTGGCTCGCCGCGATGACCCCGGCCGTGCACCGGACCGCCGACCAGCTCCGGAGCGGCGACTACACCCAGGGTGTCGTCTCCAGCCTCGCCATGCAGGTGGCCGGGACGCCGACCTTCCTGAGCACCGCCGAGCAGCAGGGCGTCAGCCCGGAACTCCTCAGCCCCTACTTCGCGTTGATGCGCCGTCGGCTGGCCGAGGGCAGCGGGGAGGAGGACCTGACGGGTGTGATCGACCTGCTGATCCGCTGACGGCCGCCGACCGCCCGGGCCGTCCGGCCGTGCGGGTGCACCCCGGCTCCCGCGCGGCCGGCGCCGCGTCACGGCTTGATGCCCACCCCGGCCCACGCGCTGACCTCGGCGTCGGTGAGCTCCGGGCCCGTGCCCTGGGGGTCGTCGGGGCGCCAGCGGTGGGTCAGGGAGATGCCGGGCTCGAGCAGGTCGAGCCCTTTGAAGAAGCGGGCGACCTCCGTCTGGCTGCGGACCTGGGCCCGGGTGCCGGCGGCGGCGTAGATGCCGACGAGCTTCTCCCACAGCTCCGGGGCGAAGTCGCCCGTGCAGTGGCTCACGGCCAGCGCGCTGCCCGACGGCAGGGCGTCCATGAGGCGGGAGACGATGCCGTACGGGTCCCAGTCGTCCGGCACGAAGTGCAGGATGGCGTTGAGAGACAGGGCCACGGGCCGGTCCAGGTCGAGGGTCCTGGCCAGTTCGGGGGAGCTGAGGATCGCCTCGGGGTCGGTGAAGTCGCCCTGGACGTACGCCGTGCGGCCCTCGGGCGTGTTGCGCATCAGGCGCTCGGCGTACTTGAGCACCAGGGGGTCGTTGTCGGCGTAGACCACCCGGGCCTCGGGCGCCACGGACTGCGCGACCTGGTGCAGGTTCGGCTCGGTGGGGATGCCGGTGCCGATGTCCAGCCACTGGCGGACGCCGTACTCCCGCGCCAGGACCCGGGTGGCCCGGTGCATGAAGGAGCGGATCTCACGGGCGCACGTGAAGATGCCGGGGTAGGTGGACGCGACGGTCTCGGCCGCCTGCTTGTCGACGTCGAAGTGGTCCTTGCCGCCGAGGTAGTAGTCGTACATGCGGGCGGAGTGCGGCCGGCTGGTGTCGATCTCCCGCGCGGCGTGGGAGTTGGTCATCCTGTCCCTTTCAGGTGGTGTGCGTGGGGGTGTCGGGCAGGTCGCTGCCGGGGCAGGTCCGGCTCGGGTCGTGGTTCAGCCGGCCGTGAGGTGGTCGGCGAGACCCCGCTTGACGCCCGCAACGAACGCGGCGATCTCCTGCGGGGTGTAGATCAGCGCGGGCCCGGCCGGGTCGGTCGACTGCCGCAGCGCCACCCGGCCGTCGGCCAGGAGCTTGGTCTGCACGCACTGGCCGCCGTTGGGTCCGCTCCACGGGGACTCCCAGCCCTGCTCGCCGAGTTCGGCGGCCGGCATCCCGTTGTAGACGTGACAGTCGGTGCTGGTCATGAGTACTCCTTGCGCATGCGGTTCAGGAGTGTCTTGCTGTCCGCGTCCGAGGTCAGCAGGGACATGCGGTTGTGCGCCTCCAGGTGCGCCGCCACGTCGGAGCGCTGGTCCAGGTACATCGCGCCGGAGAGGACCTCGGTGTAGACGATGTCCGGCAGCTCCGGCTCCTCGAAGCGGAAGTAGGTGAACGGGGCGCACGCGCCCACGTGGGCGCCTGCCGTGAACGGCACGACGTCGACGCTGACGTGCTCCAGCTCCGAGACCTCCAGGAGCCGTTCGATCTGCTCCCGCATGACCTCGGGGCCGCCGACCACCCGGTGCAGTACGGCCTCTTCCATCACCACCCACAGCGTGGGCGCGTCGGGTCTCTCCAGCAGGCTCTGGCGGCGCAGCCGCAGGTCCACCCGCCGGGAGAGGTCCTCGTCGGCCTCGTGGGGGAAACCGCCGCGCAGGACTCCGCGGGCGTAGGCGTGGGTCTGCAACAGCCCCGTGACGTAGTGGGGTTCGTAGGTGCGCAAGGTCCTGGCGCCGGCCTCCAGGCTGACGTAGGCGCTGAACCAGTTCGGCAGGACGTCCCGGTAGGTGTGCCACCAGCCGGGCTCGTTGGCCCGCTCGGCGAGGACGACGAACTCGTCGATCTCCTGCCGGTCGGCCCCGTAGGTCTCCAGCAGCTTCTCCACATAGAGCGGCTTGAGGGCGACCTCGGCCTTCTCCAGGCGGCGGATGGTCAGGGACGTCACCCGGAGCGCCTTGGCGGCGTCCTCCAGCGAGGCCCCCGCGCCCTGCCGGCGCTCCTGCAACCGCCGGCCCAGGATCATGCGCAGCACGGTGGGGGCACTGGTGCCACCGGTGCCCGTACGGCCTTCGCTCACGTCCTGACCTCCTGAGGGGCTGTCACCGCCACGAGTCTGACAGCGACTTGCTGACGCGACCAGTTGGATATCGGCTTTCTGAAATTATCAGGGAGCTGGTTGCAGGTTGAACTTGGGTGCGAGCATAGTTACTTGTGTGAACCGTGCCGCCGAACGCGCGCACAGTGACGTCAACCGCCCCTATCCTCGGGCAGGTTGGCAAGCCCTTGCCCCCGAAGCGTCTCGCCCGGCCGCGCCGCCGCCCCCACGGAAGGCCAACACCGTGTCCCCCCACACGACCTCGTCCCCTCAGTTGTTAGACGCCGTGGACCAGGAACGAACCCACTGGATCGAACTCCCCGCGCACCGCTCCAGCGTCGGGGTCGCCCGCCGCTCCGTCGGAAACCGGCTCAAGTCCTGGAGCCTGCCGGGCGAACTGCGCTCGGACGCCGTCCTGCTGCTGTCCGAACTGGCCACCAACGCCGTGTGCCACACCCTCAGCGCCCGCATCCTGTGCGGCATCGGACTGGTCACCGACGGCATCCTGCGGCTGGAGGTGCACGACCACGACCGTTCGGGTCCCACACTCCGCCGCTGCCGGGCGGGCCTCGACGACGAGGGCGGACGCGGACTGTTCCTGGTGGAGGAACTCGCCGACACCTGGGGGGTGGACCGGTCGAGACTCACCGGCGGCAACGCCGTCTGGGCGAACCTGATGGCCTGAACTAGTCCTTGTACGGAGTGAGTTCGGCGAGCAGAAGGGTCCGGTCGTCCGCGCCGGCCGGATCGGAGGGGGCGTGCAGCAGCCGCCGGCACAGGGAGGGGAGCGGATCGTGGTCGACGGCCGCCGTGTCGAGGGCCTGGGCGAGACGGGCGATCTCGTGGTCTATGTCGGCGTCCCGGGACTCGACCAGGCCGTCGCTGTAGAGCACGAGCAGCGCCGGGTCGTCGATGTGCAGCACGGTCGGCTCGTAGGTGCCCGCGGCGAGGCCGAGCGGCAGGCCCGCACCGGCCAGCGTCACCGGAGCGGTGCGCCCGTCCGGCCCGCGCAGCAGCGGGGGCGGATGTCCGGCGCCCACCAGGGTGCAGGTGCGGTGCCGGGGGTCCCACTCGGCGTAGATGCAGGTCGCGAAGGAGGCGCCCGGGGTGTCGCTGGCGAGCGCGTCGAGCCGTCGTACGAGATCGGCCGCCGGGATGTCGAGGCCGGCCAGCGTGCGGACGGCGGTACGCAGCTGGATCATCGCCACGGCGGACTCCGGGCCGTGCCCCATGGCGTCCCCGACGATCAGGCTGACCCGGTCGTCCGGCCGTCTCAGCACGTCGAACCAGTCACCGCCGATGATCGAGCCCTGTCCGGCGGGCAGCGAGCCGTGGGCGATGCGGCAGCCCGCGCCCTCCTGGATCGTGCCCGGCAGCAGGCTGTTGCGGATGGCCAGGGCGGTGCGCCGCTCGTGCTCGTAGCGGCGTGCGTTGTCCAGGGCGACCGAGGCCCGCGCGGCCAGCGACTCCACCGCCGCGACCTCGGCGGTCAGGAACGGCCCGCGGTCCGGTCCGCGGGAGCAGGCCACGAAGCCGATCGCCCCGCCCCGCAGCCGCAGCGGCACCACGAGGAAGGAGCGGGTCTTGAGGAGTTCGCCGATGCGCGCGTCCTCGTCGGCGGAGGCGGCGAGCCGCTCGGCGGTGTGGTCGTCGACCGCGTCCAGCAACTGGGCGTGCCCGTCGACCAGCGCGCGGGCGTACGGCGTCTCGCGGGGAAAGACGAGCACCTCGCCGACCGGCAGGGTGCGTTCCCACGACTCGGGCGCGTCCGTGCCCACGCGCAGGGCCAGCCGGCGCGCCTCGACCTGGGCGGGGTCCCCGCCGGCGTACGTGGTCTCCTCGCGGCGCCACCGCTCCAGCAGGTACAGCGACGCCGCGTCGCAGAAGCCGGGCGTCAGCGCGTGCACGACATGGCTGCCGGTCAGTCCCAGGTCGAGCTCGGAGCCGATGACGTCGGCGGCGGGGGAGAAGACCGAGCGGCGGGGCTGGGGCATGACGGTGGGGGTGTCGTCGGAGCGGCTGTGCGGTTTGTTCCGCAGGGTCGTGATGCCTTTCCGGGTGGGGGTCCGGGCGCCCGGCGCGATGGATCGCCGAAGCTCGCAGGGCAACTATATGATGGAGCGTCAAGTAGCTTGGTGGGAAGGGACGTTCTGGTGACCGACAGGGATGCTCTGCCGCCCGGGACCGATCCGGACAAGGCGAGCGTAGCCCGGATGTACGACGCCCTGCTGGGCGGGGAGCACAACTTCGCCATCGACCGGGAGGCGGTCGCGGCCGTCACGGCCATCGACCCCCAGGTGCGGGCGCTGGCCCGGGCCAACCGCGCCTTCCTCGGCCGGGCCGTCCGGTTCCTGGCCGATGCCGGGGTGCGCCAGTTCATCGACCTGGGCTCGGGGATCCCGACGCAGGGCAACGTCCACGAGGTGGCCCAGTCCGCGCATCCGGAGTCCCGGGTGGTCTACGTCGACAAGGACCCGGTGGCCGTCGCCCACAGCACCACCCTGCTCGCCGACAACCCGCGCGCCGACATCGTCGACGCCGACATCCGGCGGCCGGCCGACGTCCTGTCCGCACCGCAGGTGCGCAAGCTGATCGACTTCGACCAGCCGGTCGCCGTGCTCATGGTCGCGATCCTGCACTTCGTCACACCCGAGGAGAACCCGGCCGGCATCGTCGCCGCCTTCCGCGACGCCCTGCCCGAGGGAAGCTGGCTGGCCCTGTCCCACGCCACCAACCAGCACCGCCCCGACACGGCCGCCGCGGTCACCCAGCTCTACCGCTCCCGGGCCACCTCACCCGTCACGGCCCGCACCCACGACGAGATCCAGGCTCTGTTCGCCGGGTTCGACCTGGCGGAACCCGGCCTGGTCCACGTCCCGTTGTGGCGCCCGGACGAGGGTGAGGACGTCCCGGAGAACCCGTCGGAGTACTGGGTGTACGCGGGCGTCGGCCGCAAGAGCGGCTGACGGGGGCACTGACGGCACGGCAGCGTCCCGACGGCACGTTCAGCGGACGTCCCCGATCGTCGCGGGGTCGACGGCGACGAAGCTGACCGGACGGTCGCGCTCACGTCCACCCCGGTGGGCGCAATCCAGCATGTACCGGCGGGTGTTGATCTCGCCCGCGTCCAGTCGGCTGCCGCCGTTGTCCGTGATGAAGCGGTCGAGCAGGACCAGGCGTTTGCCGGTGCCGCCTGCGGCCGCACATTGTTCACACTCTTGAACATTGCTCACGTGGGTGTACAGCCATGCCACCGCTGTGTCACGCTCGGTCAACTCCCTTGCCTTGTAATCGAGTTGGAGGCGCGAGCATGACTGTTTCCCGCCGTACCGTGTTGGCCACGGCGACCGGAGTCGCGGTGACCGGCGGCGCCGCGGCCCCTGCCGTGGCCGCACCGAACCTGCGCATCCTCCGCGAGGCCGCCGACTACGCCGTCGAGAAGCTCCGCACGGTCGCGCCGACCGTGACCGCCTTCCCCGTCGGGACGAAGTTCGAGAAGTGGACCTACTCGCAGAACGGCGACTGGGTCGGCGGGTTCTGGCCCGGCACCCTGTGGATGGCATGGCTGTACAGCAAGGACGACGACTTCCGCACCCTGGCTCTGGCCTCCGCGCGGAAGCTGGCCCCGCGCCGCTTCGACACCGGCACCCACGACCTCGGTTTCCTCTTCTACCCGTCCTGGGTCACCGCCTGGCGGCTGACCGGGGACGACAGCTGGCGCGCGGGCGCCGTGGAGGCGGCCGACTCCCTCATCCGGCGCTACAACCCGCGCGGGCGCTTCCTGCGCGCCTGGGGTGCGCTGGACGATCCGAACAACGCGGGCCGCGTCATCATCGACACGATGATGAACCTCGACCTGCTGGCCTTCGCGAGCCGCGAGACGGGCGAGTCCACGTACCTGGACATCGCCGTGGAGCACGCGAGGACCGCCCGCCGGGTCTTCCCGCGCCCCGACGGCTCGACCCCGCACGTCTACGACTTCGACCCGGACAGCGGTGCCCCCGTAGGCCCGGCCACGGTCCAGGGCTACAGCCCCACCTCCTGCTGGTCGCGCGGCCAGGCCTGGGGCGTCTACGGCTTCACCACCATGTACCGGCGCACCGGCGACCCGCAGTTCCTGGACACCGCCCGCAGACTCGCCGACTTCGCGGTGCGGGCGCTCGGCCCGGACCACGTCCCGGTGTGGGACTACCGGGCGCCGCAGCAGCCGTACGACATCAAGGACGCGTCGGCCGGCGCCATCCTGGCCTGCGGTCTGCTCGACCTGGCCGCGGCCAGTGGCAGGAGCGCGTACCGGACCGTGGCGCTACGGCTGCTCACCGCGCTGGCGGAGACCTGCCTGACCAGGAACTCGGCCCGGGCGGACGCGGTCGTCGCCCGCTGCACCCGTAACCGGCCCGCCGAGGACGGCATCGAGATCTCGCTGCCGTACGCCGACTACTACCTGCTCGAGGGCATCCTGCGGGTACTGCTGCCGCAGGACGTCGACCGGGCGATCGACCTGTCCATGCTGCCCACGACCCCCTGACGGCGGCCCTCACCCCGCGATGGAGTCGAGCTGTTCCGCCGCCGGACGCAGCGCCCACAGGTCACCACCCGGCGGCGCCTCCAGCGACGGAACGGCCCTCCGCGCCTGCGCGTCCCCCGCGTCCGCGGCCGCGTGCACGACGTCGGTCGCCGCGTACCGGTGGAACTCCAGCTCCGGATGCGGCCACGCGGCCGCCCCGGTCGCGGCGGGCAGCAGGTAGTCCACGGCCTTGAACACGCTCTGCCCGTCCGGCCCCTGCCAGGCCCACAGATCGACACCGACGTGTCGCCCGATGGCGGCGAGCCTGGTGTAGGCGACCAGGTCGAAGGTGGAGTAGTGCCAGCTCCGGGTGCGGGTCAGCTCCTGGGGCTGGCTGCCGTCGGCCGCGATCTGCGGTGCGATGCGCCTGCTCCGGGCGTCCAGGACCGTGCGGCGAGCCAGGGCCCGGTCACCGGTCGCGTGGGCCAGGCCGGCGAGCAACAGGTCGTAGAAGGTGCCGTGGTTGTTGGTGGCGGCGCTTTCCTGCTTGCCGAAGTCGCTGTCCACGAGCCAGTCGAGGAAGGCGCTGTTCCAGCGTGCCATGCCGGTGCGGTCCTTCCCGGTCCATCCCGGAGCGCCGGTGTCCAGCAGGGCGAGCGCGTCCAGGACGCTGGTGTACGACTGGGAGAAGTCGATGATGCCGATGGCCCGGCCGTCGTACTTGCACGGGATGAACTGCGCGTGGTCCAGGTTGGGGTTCATGCGCGTGGCCGGGTCGAGGAACCATGTGCGCAGCACCTGCCCGGCCTTGCGCGCGTACCGCTGCTCGCCGGTGTAGTACCAGGCGAGGGAGAGGTCGTAGGCGGAGTCGAAGGTCTTCTCGACGTCCTGGCGGTCCGTGCCGGAGTCGACCTCGGGGTTGCGCTCGCCGTCCCGCTGGACGTACGGGCAGCCCCACGGGTTGTCGGCGGTGGGGCTCCGGGAGGGCCACCAGTACGGGGCCTGGCTGAGGTAGTCGTGGACGTCGCCGCCGGGAGCAGGGCGCGGCTTGTCGACGACGGTCCAGGGGCCCTGGTCCAGCCACTTGTCGGCGCGGGCCGTCAACGTCCGCACAGCATCTCGGAGTTGCCGGTCACCGCGATCGAGCCGGGCTTTTGTCTGCTGCATCCGGATGCCGTCCAGGACGGTGGTGTGCGGGGGCGCGGTCCGTGCCGACGCAGGGGCGCTGAGCCCGGTGGCGAACGCGGCGAGAAACGCGGCGAGAACGGTCAACAGGACGAGGGGCCGGCGGCGGCGCGCGCTCATCGGTCCACTCCGTTCAGCCGGCGCTGGGCCTCGTACAGGTTCCGTGGGCGCACCGCGCCCGGACTGCCGTACAGCTCCAGGCGCGTGTGCAGGTCGCCGGTGAAGTCCGGGACGTCGGTCTGGTCGAACTCCCTGACCTCGTCGATCCCGACGGTCGCGGAGTACGGCGCCAGCCCGTCGATCCGCACCAGCCCCGCACGGCCGTTGGTGACGCGGATGTTCCAGTGGGTGAACCGGGCGCCGAACAGGGGCCCCGCACTGGCGTCTCCGCCGTGGCGGCCGTTGTTGTCGACGGTGATGTCGGTGCGGACGTTGGCGAAGGGCAGGCCGCGGTGGCTGTCGAAGGTGCCCATCCGCATGTCGCCGCGCGACCAGACGTTGTACGACGACAGTCCCTCGACGTTGATGCCGTGCAGTTGGGTGCCCGCGGGCGCGGGGCTGGTGCGCTCCTCGATCGTGAAGTCCTCGACGAGGTTGTCGTGCGAGCCCTCGCGGCAGAAGTAGGGGTGGTGGGAGCCGCGGCCCGCCACGCGGGTGCGGCGCAGGGTGCACGCGGACGCGGCCACCAGGCCGAAGCCGTTGTCGACATGACGGACCGTCACGTCGTCCACCCAGCAGTCGTAGGCGCACTGGAGCACGACGCCGTTGTGGCCCCGGTCGAGCAGGTGCGGCTGCTGCGGGACGTCGGGCGCCTCCAGGGTCAGGCCCTCGACGCCCGAACCGGTCAACTCCTGGACGTGTGTGGTCAGTTGCGGGGACCACTCGGGGCGCAGGTCGAGCGGGAGGGGGCGTTCCAGGGTGACCTTCCGGCCGTGGACGCGGGTGACGCGGACGGGCCACTCGTAGGGCACGTACGACGTCAGCTTCGTCTTGTCGTCCCAGAAGTAGGCCTCGGGCCCGGGACCGCCGCCGCACATGTGCTCCAGGAGGGTGTGGTCCGCGTCGTCCGAGAGGCGGAGGAGGACCAGGGAGCCGGGACGCAGCGAGGAGGCGTCGGCGACCGTCACCGTCCAGGCGCCCTGCCGTGCGGGGGCGACCGCGGTGAGCGGCCGCCACTCGTCGCGCCGGTTGCCCGTCCACCCCTCGAACGGCCACGCCCTGGTCCGGATCGCTGCGACGAGCGACTCCCAACGGGCCCGGGGCGCAAGCCAGATGAGGCCGCCGGCCCAGGACCACGACGACTTGTCCCCGCCGTAGCGCGAGCCGTACGGCCCGATGAGCTCGGTGAGGTTCCTGGGCGCGTACAAGGTCGTACGACCGCTGCCGGCGCCCTTGAGGACGACGTTCGAGTGGTCCACGCGGATCACGTCGTCGATGCGGAACGTGCCCGGCGGGATGGTGACCGTGCCGCCGCCGGCCCTTCCGGCAGCGGCGACGGCACGGTTGATCGCGGGGGCGGAGTCGGTCGTCCCGTCCGCCACGGCTCCGAAGTCGCGTACGTCGGCGACGACTCGGCGGCGTGGCAGGCGTGCCGCTCCGCTGTGGCAGCCGGCGCGGCCGACGTACGGGATCTGCGGATGGGTGAAGGGGGTGCGGCGGAACTCCCGCCACAGCGGTGCCGCCTCGACCGCCGATGCCGGGCCGGCGCCCACTGCGACGGCGACGGCGCCTCCCAGCAGGGAGCGTCTACTCATGCGCATGACATTCGGGTCCTTCATGGCGGATCACCCTTCCCGTGGGTGTTCATGGATGAGAACATCGTTCATGAGTGCGTCGAGCGGTGAGAATGCCATGAGGTCGTGGCGCGCGAAAGAGGTCGGGCAGGGATTGCTGGGTGATGTCCCTGAAACAGTGCACACGGGAAGCCCCGCCGACACGGTGCTTGTCGACGGGGCCCGGTGGGGTGAACTAGCGGCGGCTGCCGCCGACGGAGATGAACCCGGTGACCTTCGAGCCGGTGGCGTTGTCGTAGACGACCTCGCCGCCGGACTTCTTCCAGATCCGGAGGTGGAAGGTGTCCGGATCATCGGTGGCGGTGAGGCGGAAGCCGTATCCGCTCCCGCCGTTGACCGTGCCGGAGCCCTGGTGCACGGCCTGCGAGCCGTTGACCACGAGCCAGTCGGAGCCGGTGGAACGGAACTTCAGCCCGGCCCTGCCGAAGTCGAAGGAGACCTGACCGACGGGCGCGACCGCTCCGGGCAGGTAGGCCGCGGCGAAGGAGAACGCGGCCTTGCCCGTCAGGTCCGACTCGGCGGGGTAGGAGCCGGCCCGGGAGGTGAGGACACCGGCACCGAGCGCGGGACCGGCGGAGCGGTCGTGGACGATCAGTTCGGGAAGCGTCCTGCCGTCCGAGGCGCCGTCGTCGTCCGTCACCGTGATCACCGGACGGCGGATGCCCGCCTCGGCGTAGGTGTGCTCGGCGCGGCAGCCGGAGGTGGTGACCGTGCCGGACCGCGGCGGGCTGCCGTCCTTCCAGTCGACCACGCAGGTGTGGGTGTCGCGCGCGCCCGGGTCGGTGAACTCGGCGGTGACGACCGCGCGCCCGCCTGCCGGCAGCGGGGACCGTGGTCCCGCGGCCGAGACCAGGGCGGGCGCCGCGTTGGCCACCGTCACCGTCGCCCTGTCCCTGCTGCGGCCCCCTGTGAGGGTGACCGTGTAGGTGCCGTCGTCGGTGCAGGTGAGCGTGGTCTTCGCGGCCCCGGCGTCGGCGAAGGCGCAGGGCGCTCCCTCCTCGACGGTCCAACTCGGCGTGCCCGCACCGGAGATCGTGCCGTTCAGCTCGATCGGGTCGCCTTCCTTGCCGCTGCCGTCCGGACCGGCGCGGACGACGGTCACCGGGTCGATGCCGGTCAGGGTGGGCACGACCTTCTTGATCAGACCGTCCGAGCCGAACTCCAGCCTGTCGACGGTGGTTTCACGGTGGGTGCCGTCCCCGCCGGGGACCGCGAACCGGTGGTAGGCGATGTACCAGTCGTCGGTGTCCGGCACCTGGACGACCGAGTGGTGCCCGGTCCCCTTGATGCCGAGCGAGAGGTCCTTCTCCAGGATCACGCCCCGCTCGGTCCACGGTCCGGTGGGGGAGCGGCCGGTGGCGTAGGCGACGCGGTAGTTCTCGTCGCGGGTGTCGTTCTCCGACCACATGAGGTAGTAGGTGCCGGCCCGCTTGATGACGAACGAGCCCTCGTTGTAGCCGCTGGGTGTGATGTCCTTCGTCCTCGTGAGGTCGACGGAGGTCATGTCGGCGTTCAGGGGTGCCACGTACGCGTGCCCGTTGCCCCAGTAGAGATACGACTGCCCGTCGTCGTCGGTGAACACGGCCGGGTCGATCATCTGGCCGCTGAACAGGCCCGCTTTCACCAGTGGTTGACCCAACGCGTCCTTGAACGGACCGGTCGGCGAGTCCGACACCGCGACACCGATGTTGGCGTCGGCGCAGAAGTAGAAGTAGTACTTCCCGTCCTTCTCGGCGATCGTCGGCGCCCAGGCCCTGCTGTCCGCCCACGAGACGTCGGGACCGAGGTCGAGGATGACGCCGTGGTCCTTCCAGTGGACCAGGTCGGTGGAGGAGTACGCCGTGAACCGCGTGCCGCTCCAGCCCTCGAAGCCGTCGGTCGTCGGATAGAGGTAGAAGGTGTCGCCGAAGCGCACGATGTTCGGGTCGGCGTTGAGGCCCGGCAGCACCGGGCTCCTCATGATCAGTGCCGAGACCGTCCAGGTGCGCTTCTTGCCGTCGGACCCGGTCACCTCGTACGTCACCGGCTTGCTGAAGTCCTGCACGCTGCCGGAGGCGGGGCTGATCGCCGCCCCGTGCGCGAGGGTGAACTCCGGTGCCAGCGCGGTGAGATCGGTGCCCTCCTTCATCGGCAGAGTGACCTTGCCGGCCGCGTTGTCGACGAGGGCGTCGACCTTCAGCTCCGGGTGCGCGGCCTTGGCGATGCCCGCGGTGTTGCCGCTGAGTTCCATGACCTCCGCGGCCGTGAGGGCCCGGCCGTAGACGCGGAAGTCGTCGACCTCACCGCCGAAGTACGGGTCGGCCGAGTACAGGGACCTGCCGATGTAGCCGCTGTAGTCCTTGTGCGCGTCGTACAGCTCGGACGGCTTGACGCCGGTCGTCGTACGGGCCGCCTCGACGCCGTCGACGTAGAGGACCAGCGTGCCGGTCGCCCCGTCGAGGGTGACGGTGACGTGCCGCCACTCGCCGGGCGTGAGCCGCGATCCGGCCGTCAGCTTCGACTCCGCCGACCAACTCGCCTTGGTGATGGCCGAGTAGAGGCTGTTGCCGCCGTTGGAGGGAGTGGCGAACAGATACCTGTCACTGTCCGGACCGAGCCCGAACAGCCACTGGAAGCTGCTGCCGCCCTTCCACTTGGCGAAGGTCGACACCGTCACGCTGTCGGCGCCCTTCAGCACACCGTTCGGGATCCTGACGTACGGCGATCCGGTCGCGTCTCCCGACATCGCGAAGGAGCCGCCCCGCACGCCGGTGCCGAAGGCCGGCGTACCGGCATAGGTGCCGTGGTGGCCGTGGCCGCTGGAGTCGACCGCGATGCTGCCGCCCGACTCGTCGAAGCCGTAGTGCAAGAGCAGGTCGACCGGGACGTCGGGGCCCTCCTCGGAGACCGTGACCTCGGCCCGGACCGGGATCGCGGCGCCGTCCGGCAGGCTGCCGGTGACCTGGAAGGTGCCCGCCTGGGCGTACTGCGACGCCGGGACGTCCTCCCAGGTGACGGCGACGGGACGCCTGATGCCGTCGGCGTAGGTGGCGATCACCGTGGCCGGCAGAACCGGTGCCTGACCGATCCGCGTCTTCACCTCGATGCCCTCGACGCCCTGCACGAGTTGGTCGGGCTGGTAGGCCCGCAGCAGCCGGTCGTACTCGGCCTGGGTGACCGGCAGCACGGTGCCGTGGCGGGGCCTGGCCGGCAGGTCGTAGTCGGCGACCGGGGTCCAGTCGCCGGAGTCGAGGTCGGTCGTCTCGAAGGGGAGGTAGCCGCGGCCGCCGAACTCGTCGAGGAAGGCGTACCACTTGTCCTCGGTGTTCGACTTGAAGACCAGCGGCCCCTCGGCGGCGCTCATCGCGCCCTTGCCGATGCCCTCGGCGACCGGGGTCCACGATCCCAGGATCGAGTCGCTCTTCTCCTCGAAGATGAACTTGCTGTTGGGCGTGGAGGAGGTGTTGTTCCGCTCGTCCTTCGACAGCCGGTAGTAGGTGCCGTCGTGCTGGATCATCGTGGAGTCGATGACCGAGTAGCCGCGGTCGACCCACACCCTGGGCTCGCTGAAGGTGTAGAAGTCGCGGGTGGTCGCGTACATCATGCGGTTGTACGTGTCGCCCGAGTGCGCGTCGTTGTCGTACAGCTTCGACGCCCAGAAGACCACGTACTCGCCCAGTTCCGCGTCGTAGAACGCTTCCGGCGCCCAGGTGTTGCCCGCGCTGTCGGGGGAGACCTTGACCAGCCGCTGGTTCGTCCAGTGCACCAGGTCGGTGGACTCCCAGACCATGATGGACTTGCTGCCGGTGCGCTGGGACGCGTCCCAGTCGCCGTTGCCGTAGATCCTCAGGTCGGTGGCGATCTGGTAGAACTTGTCGCCCTCGGGGGAGCGGATGATGAACGGGTCCCGCAGGCCCTTCTCGCCGAGCGTGGAGGTCAGGACTGGCTTGCCGTCGTTCAGCTCCCGCCACTTCAGGGGGTCGTCGCCCTTGCTGAGCGCCGCGTAGAGCTGCTCACCGTCCGAGGTGCCCTCGCCGGTGAAGTAGCTGAACATGTAGCCCTTGAGGGCCTGGTCCGCGGGGAGTTCGGGGACCTTCGCGGTGAGGACGCGGGTGGCCTTCGCGTCGCCCTTGGTGACCGTGGCGGTCAGCTCGACGGTGGTGGTGCCGGCACCGTGCGCGGGGCGGTGGACCACGCCGTCGTCCCCGATGACCTGCTCGTCGGCGGAGGACCAGGAGACGGCGGTGCCGTGGTCGCCCTCGGTGGGGAGGGTGAGATTGCCGCGTACGTCGTCGAGGTTGTGGACGCCGAGCGCCCGGGCGGCCTGCCGGACGGCCGACTCGTCGTCGAAGTCCGGCAGGACCGTGACCTCGAAGCTCTTGGTGTCGGTCACCGGACCCTTCTTGAGGGTCGCCGTGAGCGTGGCGTGGCCCTCCGGCTGACCGGCGGCGGGGCGGGTCACCTTGCCGGCGCCGCTCACCACGTCCGTGTTGTCGCTGGCCCAGGTGATGGTGGACCCGCCCGCCGCTCCGGTCCTCGGCAGGTCCAGATCGGCCGTGACCGCGCCGGTGTCGCCGAGGCTCAGTGCGGCCCTGTCGTCGGCGACGCCCTGGACGGCGACGGGGAGGGAGAGCTGCTCGACCTCGGAGGCGGCGAGGGCCCGGTCGTATACGCGGAAGTCGCGGATGCGGCCCTTGAAGAGCTTGTCGCCGGAGTACACGGACCTGCCGATGTAGTTGGCGGTGGTGGTGCCGGACCCGATGGAGCCGGGTGTGAGGGTGACCGCCGTGTTGCGGCCGACCTCGACGCCGTCCTCGTACAGGACACCGGTGGTGCCGGTCTGGGTGTAGGTGAGCTGCTTCCACACCGCGCGCGTGAGGTTGTGCGCGTCGGAGGGCTTGGTGGTCTGCTCGGTGGACCAGTTGCCGCTCGCGATCGAGGTGCGCAGGGGGCTGCCGGTGGCGAAGAGGTATCCGTTGCCGTTGCCGCCGCTGGAGTTGCCGAAGCCGTAGAGGAAGTAGGGCGTGCTCTGGGTGGAGTCGATCAGCACGTCCGTGGAGACCGTGATGGAGGCCATGCCCTTCATCACGTCGTCCGGCACCTCGATGTAGGTGTCGGAGCCGTTGAAGGCGAGCCCGCGTGCGGGGTCCGACCAGTCGGCGGTGCCGTTCACCGTGCCGTCGCGGCCGTGACCGGAGGCGTCGGTGACGGTGGTGCCGGAGGCGCCGTCCAGCTTGTACCAGAGGGCCAGTCCGTCGGTGAGGTCGGCCGTCCCCGCCGCCTGGGCGGGGACCAGGGGTGCGGCGAGGCCCAGGAGCAGTGACGCGGTGGTCAGAGCGGCGAAGCGGCCCGCCCGGCGTCTCGCGCGGGCGCGCGGACGTGCGAGATACGTCATGTGGGGTTCCCTGCTGAGGCGTGGAGGCGTGGAGGCGTGGAGGCGTGGAGGCGTGGAGGCGTGGAGGCGTGAAGCGTGGGGGGTGCGAGGTGTGGCGGGGCCTCGGCCTTGGGCACCCTGCCGTTTCGGCCGTGTGACGTCGTGTTGCGAGAGTGTCAGCCGGGTCCCGTGGCATCGTCAAGAGGTTTCGAACGATGACCGACCAGTCGAACGCGTGGCTTCCGCCTTCTCAACGGTCGGCATGCTCCGACAAGTTGGGGGCATTCGAGGGGCACGGGGCGTCAATGACCACAGTCATCCGAAGGGATGGACACCCATGCTGGCCATCATCTCCGCGGTCCTGTTCTTCATCTCCTTTCTGATCAACGCGGCGGACATATCGACCAATGACACCTTCACGTCGACGAACATCATGCTGCTCGGCCTGATGGTGCTCGCGCTGCACCTGGCCGGCATCGGCAGCGGGTGGAACGTGCGGGGCCGCAGGTCGTGAGCCTTGTCAGAAACGGGGCGGCCTCCGGCGAGGGGCCGCCCCGTTCCGGCGTGCGGGCGCGACCGGACCGAGGAACCGGATGTGTGTCACGGGCCCTTAAGCCAGGCCCGGGTGCCGAACGAGGCACACGCCCGTGAGGCCACCGCGGCCGCGGCGCGCAGGGCCTCCGCGAAGCAGCGAGGGCTCAAAGGCCCCTGTGCGGCGAGGTGATGGGCGAGTGCCCCGTGGAGCACGTCGCCCGCGCCCAGCGTGTCCGCGACCCGGACCGGGGGTACGTCCACGGAGCCTCCGCCGCCCGGGCCCGCCCACTCGATGGGCTGCCCTCCGCGACTGACCGCCGACCACACCACCCCGTGGTCCGCGAGGAACCGCAGGACATCGGCCGGGGTCCGGGTGCCGGGCGGCCGGAAAGCGTCCGAGCAGACGGCCACGTCGACCAGGGGCAGCAGTCGCTCCGTTCCGGCCTTCCAACTGCCCCCGTCCAGAACGGTCCGCCGGCCGGCGGCACGGGCGAGGGCGGCGGTCGCCGTCGCCAGCTCCATGTGGTGGCCGTCGAACTCGACGATGTCGCAGGCGGCCACCAGCGCGCCGAGGTCGTCCGGTGGCGTGAGCCGGTGCCCGCTCGCGTTGGTCGACGCGACGGCACGGTCCCCGGTCGACTCGGTGACGAGGATGGACGACACGGCGGGCGGTGCGACGCGGCCGGCCGCCAAGTCCCAGATTTCCACGCCCAGTTCGCGCAGATCGGCCGCGGCTGCGACTCCCAGCGGATGGGAGCCGATCCCGGTCAGCAGCCTTGCCGTGCCACCCAGGTGGCTGAAGGTCACGGCCGCGTTCGCCGCCGGGCCGCCCGCCGCCACCACCTGCTGACGAGCCGTCAACTTCCCGTCGGCGCACGGTACGTGATCCACGAGCTGGACGACGTCGAGCGTGCACAGGCCGACGAACAGCCCTCCAGGACGTCGGCTGTTCGTCGGCTTCACCCTCTGTCACCCCTTCCCGCTCGCGGCCCTCGGCGTCTCAGCCCGCCGCCCTCTTCAGCAGCTCGCCGATCCGCTCCTCGTCGGCCGCGGTCAGCTTCGTGAGCGCGAAGGCGGTCGGCCACATCGTGCCCTCGTCGAGGTTCGCCTTGTCGTCGAAGCCGAAGGTCGCGTACCGCGCGTTGAACTTCTGGGCACTCTGGAAGAAGCAGACGACCTTGCCGTCCTTGGCGTAGGCGGGCATCCCGTACCAGAGCTTGGGCGCCAGGTCCGGGGCGCTCGCCTTGACGACGGCGTGGATCCGCTCGGCCATGACCCGGTCCGTGTCCTGCATCTCGGCGATCTTCGCGACCACGGCGGCCTCGTCCTCCGCCGCCTTGTCGGCACGCGAGCCGCGCCGCGCCGACGCCTTGACCTCCTGGGCGCGCTCCTTCATCGCGGCGCGCTCCTCGTCGGTGAACGTCTCGGTCCTCTTGGCGGCCGCGGTCGCACGCCGGGCGGTCCTCTGGGTGTCCTTCATGACGGTTCCTCCTGGTCCACGAGCGGATGGATACATCTTCATCGAGTGGTGGGGGTGCGGCAGCGTTATCGGCCCCTGTGGCCTGGCCCCTGGGCCTCGGCTCCTGGCCCCGGCTCCCCGGCCCCTAGCTCCCGGCTCCGTACCCCGGCTCCCGGGGTACGACCCTTGGCTCCCCGGCCCCTAGCTCCCGGGCTACGACCCTTGGCTCCCGGGCTCCGACTCCTGGTGCCTGGCCCCGGGTCTCGGCTCCCCGGCCCCGGCCCCCCCGGCCCCCCGGCCCCCCGGCTCCCGGGCCCCTGGCTCCCTGCCGCTGCCCCGGCCCTTGGCCCCCGGCCACTAGGCCCCGGCCCCCGGGCCATTGGCCCGCGCCCCTGCTCCCTGTCCGCAGTCTCGCGCAAGCGGCCCGGGCCGGGGTGTTCACCCCCAGGCGCCGGCGATCTGCCGGGTCGTGGCGTTGAGCCGGTTGAACAGGTTCGTGACGCCCACCATCAGGACGAGCGCGGCGAGCTGCTTCTCGTCGAAGTAGGTGGCGGCCGTGTCCCACACCTCGTCGCCCACCGCGTCGGGACGGTCGGCGAGGCGGGTCGCCGCCTCGGCCAGCGCGAGCGCCGCCCGCTCCTCCTCGGAAAAGTAGGGGGCCTCCCGCCACGCGGCGACCGTGGCCAGCCGCTCCTCGCTCACCCCTGTCTTGCGGGCCGTCCGGGCACCGCCGTCGACACACGCGCTGCACCCGTTGATCTGACTGACCCGCAGATGCACCAGCTCCAGCGTCTGCGCGTCGACCCCACCGGAGTGCACGGTCTTCATGAGCTGCTGGATGGGCTGCATCGCGTCGGACAGTACGACGGTGGGGTTCTGTATTCCACGACAAGATCGCGGCCCTCGTCTGGTTCGGCACCGAGTACCTGAACCTGCTGGCCGCGTTCGAGGCGGCGGAGGACGCCGGAGCCGACCGCCATCTGTGCGAACTGCCGCGCTTCATGCGGGCGTACTTCGCGCGGCGCTGCGGCACCACCATGCTCAACGGCCTCTTCGAACGATCCCTGGCCGCCGCGCAACGCCTCGACGATCCCCTCCAACTCGCGCAAGCTCACAGCGACTTGGGCTTCGCCCGGTACAACGCGGGCCGCATGGCGGAGGCCGGTGCCGCGTACGAGGCGGCGGCACCGCTGGTCCTGCGGGCGGGTGACCTGCGCGCGGAGGCCGAACTGACCATGCGGCGGGGGTACTTGAGCTGGGACCAAGGTCATGTCGAGGAGCCGCTCGGCCTGTTCCGGCTGGCCGGGAAGCTGTACGCGGACGCCGACTGCCCCATGGGCACGGCACACGCGACCGCGTGCGAGGCCTGGGCGCTGCTGCAACTCGGGCACCGCGACGAAGCCGCGCAGTTGGCCCGTACGGCGCTGGAGATCCCGCATGCCGACGGGACGCGGCCGCCCACCCTGACGGCGCTGATCACGCTGGGCGTGGCCGTCGCCCACGAGGACCCCGACGCGGCCGTGGCGCACCTGCACCGGGCGCTCGCGCTGGCCCGGGAGGACGGTCACAAGCACAACGAGGCGTGGTGACTGAACTGCCTCGGCGTCGTCCTGCGCCAGACGGGCCGCCACGAGGAGGCGCTGGCGAGCCACGAGCAGGCGTTCGCGCTGCTGGACGAGCTGTTCGAGGAGCACTGGAAGATCCACTTCCTCAGCGCCTACGGCGAGACCTGCCGCCTCGCGGGCCTGCCCGACCAGGCCCTGCGCCTCCACCGCCAGGCCCTGGGGCTGGCCCCGAAGCTCGGCTACCGCCACGCGGAGGCCCAGGCCCACGAGGGCATCGCGGCCGTGCTAGACGCCACGGACCCGACGGCCGCGGACGAGCACCGGGCGGCGGGGCGGGCGGTGCTGCCGGGCTCCTGGGCGGGCGTCCGGCGTGGGGCGCCGAAGGGTCGTGGCGGGCCTCAGCCGTGAGAGTCGTGGAGTCGTGAGAGCCGTGGGGGCCGTCAGCGAGGCGTCGTGGTGAACCGCACCTTGCAGAAGCGGAACCGCGTTCCGTATTGTTGACGGAACGAGGTTCCGTTTTTTCGTTGTCGACGGAGCGGACCCCGCAACCCCGCCGTGCCCCGAGACACGGCGCCACCTCCTGGAGGAAGACGCTCATGCAGTACCGCACCTTGGGCCGCACCGGTGTACAGGTCAGCTCCCTCGCGCTCGGCGCGATGAACTTCGGCCGGATCGGACGCACCACCCAGGACGAGGCCACCGCGATCGTCGACGCGGCTCTCGAGGCCGGCGTCAACGTCATCGACACCGCCGACATGTACGGCGACGGTGAGTCGGAGGAGATGGTCGGCAAGGCCATCGCGGGTCGCCGCGACGACATCGTGCTGGCCACCAAGGCCGGCCTGCCCATGGGCGACGAACCCAACCACCGTGGCAGTTCGCGCCGTTGGCTGGTCACCGAGCTGGAGGCGAGCCTGCGCCGGCTCGGCGTCGACCACGTCGACCTGTACCAGATCCACCGCTGGGACCCGAACACCGGCGACGAGGAGACGCTGTCGGCCCTGACCGACCTGCAACGCGCCGGGAAGATCCGCTACTTCGGCTCCTCCACCCTCCCCGCCCACCGCATCGTGCAGGCCCAGTGGTCCGCCCGCGAGCACCGGTTGAGCCGCTACGTCACCGAACAGCCCAGCTACTCCGTTCTCCAGCGCGGCATCGAGGCCCATGTCCTGCCCGTCACCCAGGAGTACGGCCTCGGCGTGCTGGTGTGGAGCCCGCTCGCCTCGGGCTGGCTGTCGGGCGCGGTCCGCGCGGGCCGGGACATCACCACCCACCGCTCGGCGTTCCTGCCCGAACGGTTCGACCTGACCGTCCCGGCCAACCGGGTCAGGCTCGACGCCGTGGAGCGACTGAACGTGGTCGCCGAGGAGGCGGGCCTCACCCTCATCCAGCTCGCGCTCGGTTTCGTGACCGCACACCCCGGTGTCACCAGTGCCCTGGTCGGCCCTCGTACGCTCGACCACCTGCACGCTCAACTCGCCGCAGCCGACACCGTCCTGAGCGCCGACGTCCTGGACGCGATCGACGAGATCGTCGCTCCTGGCACCGACTTGGCCCCGCAGGAGAACCACGACACTCCGCCCGCCCTTCTGGACCCGTCCCTGCGCCGCCGCTGACGGCTTGGGGGAGGGGGCCCTGGGGCCTCCGGACACCGCCGTCACCGTGTCCCTGCTCGCCCCGATCGACGAGCTCGGGGCACTGACCCGGCCGGCCCGACAGGAGATCCACGACACCCCGCCCGCGCTCCAGAACCCGTCCCTGCGCCGCCGCTGACCGCTGGGGGAGGGGCGCCCCCAAGCCCCCGGACACCTTGCGGTCGCGCCAGTGCACGACGCGTTCGACGATCCGGTAACCCGGGCACCGACCCGACCGGCCCGACAGCAGATCCACGACACCCCGCCAGCGCTCCTCGCCCCGCCGCTGCGCCTGCCCTGACCGCTGGGAGGGACCGCCCCTGCCCGCCCCCGTGGCACCGTCGTGACCGTGACCGCCCTCGACGACCCGGTCACCCCCTGCCCTCTCCCATCCCCGCAGGTGAAGCGCGCTTCACCTATCCCTCCATGGCCGGCCCCTCGGCGGCTCCGCCGGGGACGGCCCCCGTGCAAGCCGTCCCGCCGCTGGTCACAGCCGTGCTCCACGCGATCGAGGTCCCAGGCACTCCCTGGCACCGACCTGCACCGCGGCAAACCGCGACGCCCTCCCACCCCCGCCGCTGACCTGAAAGGCACCCACCACCCATGTCACCCCACCCCCCACCCGCATCCACACCCACCTTCGGCATCATGACCGCCCCCATGCAGGTCGACTACCACGACGTCCTGCGCGTCTGGCGCGAGGCGGACGCCCTGCCCGTGATCGAGCACGCCTGGCTCTTCGACCACCTCATGCCGATCGGCGGCGACCCCGACGGGCCGGCTCTCGAAGGGTGGACCCTGCTCTCCGCGCTGGCCGCCCAGACCCGACGTCTGCGCCTTGGCGTCATGGTGACCAGCAACCGCTTCCGGCCGCCCGCGATGCTGGCCAAGATCGCCACGACCGTCGACATCGTCTCCGGCGGCCGGCTCGACTTCGGCATCGGTGTCGGCTCACGACCCGACCATCCCCTGGCCAGGCGCGAGTACGAGGCCCACGGCCTGCCCTTCCACGACTCCGCGCACGCCGTGGAGAGCCTCGCCGAGGCCTGCGGGCTCATCAGGCGCCTGTGGACCGAGGAGAGGCCCTTCGACCACCACGGCACCCACCATCACCTCTCGGGCGCCTTCGCCAACCCCAAGCCCGTCCAGCGCCCCCACCCGCCGATCCTCATAGGAGGCCGTTCCTCCGCGACACTGCGCATCGTCGCCCGGCACGCAGACCTGTGGAACATCCCCGGCGGCGACATCGACGACGTGATCCGCCGCAGCGCCCTGCTGGACCGCTACTGCGCGGAGATCGGCCGCGACCCCGCCGAGATCACCCGCTCGATCCACCTGCCGGTCTCCTACGACCGTCCGGGCGCCACCCGTGAGGCGATCACGGAGGCGACCGACGCGGGCTTCACCCACATCGTCCTCGGACTGCCGTCGCCCTACCCCGTCCACGTGGCCCAATGGGTCGCCGACGAACTCGTCGGCCCCTCGCTGCGACCGGTCACTTCCAGCCGTACGCGTACGCCGCCACCCAGGTGACGTCGAGCTGCGCGCTGCTCCCCGGCGCCGCCCCCGGCCCCTCCAGGGCGCTCTCGTTCTGGAGCACCCAGGACAGGGGCCGGTCCGGCACGCCACGGGTGTCATGACCGGTCTGCCGGCCGTCGACGAAGAACCGGACGTGACCCGGCGTCCACTCGGTGGAGACCGTGTGCCATCGCGTCCAGTCGTCGCTCCCCGGGAACCAGCCCTGCTCACCGCCGCCGCAGGGGTGGTGGAAGGAGCTGAGGGAGCCGGTCCACTCGCCCTCGGGGTGGTCCATCTCGCAGCCCCCGCCGTAGTGCAGCCACGCGGACTTGTAGCCGGGAGCCACTTTCGTGACCTTGACGCGCGCGCTGTACTTGCCGTACTTCATCTCCATCACCGCACGCGGCACCAGCGCGGCAGCGTGCACGGGGCCGCCGTCCGCGGGCCGCCACATCTGGATGGACATCCGCCCGTCACCGTCGGCTGCGGGGCCGACGCTCACGGTGTCCTCCGGGTGGTAGACACCCGTCACGTCCCGCCCCCGGCTGACGGCCGTGTCGGGCCAACCCGTGGGATATGCCCACCAGTTGTCGCGGTACTTCCCCGTCAGGCCGCCGCAGTGGGCCGCGGAGGTGTCCACGTCGTGCTCGCAGTCGCTGAACGACCCCAGCGGCACCCGGTCGCCGTTGAAGTCCTCGGCGAGGACCTGCCAGAACGGCCCGCAGTCACCGCGGGGCAGGCGCGTGGAAGTGCTGCGGCAGGCGTCGGCCGCGGCGGGGGCCCCGTCGGCCCGGGGGAGGCCGAGGAGGCCGCCGCCGACGAGCAGCAGGCTCGCGGCCGTCACCAGGACGCGCTTGCGGTGGTGCGGCGCTGCGTGTGAACCCATCCCGAGGCTCCTTCAGGCGGCGGACGCCGTCCGCCCTGCCGCGCCGGGCACCGAAGACGCCGTGAACCGCGGCGGAGCGGACCGCACTTCGCGAGGGAACATCCTCGCCCGCCGCCTTCCACGGCGCCATCCCCCGGACGGGCCGCGAACCGGAAGGCCCGCTTCGGCGCCGGCCTCAGAACTCGCTGTCGATGCCGGTCACGACGGCGGGGCCCAACGGGGCGTCCTGCTCCGCCAGCCCGCTGTCACGCAGGGCCCGGGAGACCAGCCGTACCGCTTCGGCCTCGGCCTGCAAGCGGTCGGGGGCCTCCACCTCGACCCGGGCGGCGAACATGCCGTCGTCCTCCAGGGTCAGCACGCTCAGTTCCTCGCTCTCCCCGAGGTCCGTGTTCCTGGGGTCCTGAGGCCGCAGCCTCCGTCCGATGTCCGAGCGGACGCTGTCGGGCACCTCCCGCAGGAACGTACCGGGGACGGTGATGACGTAGGTGGTCACGGGGACTCCTTTCTGACGTCCTACCCGGTTCCCCGTGACACCGATCGGAACCGAGGGGCGGCAGGACTCCGGTTGTGGAGGAGACGTGTGGTCCCGGGTGGTTTTCTGGAACGTTCCCGGCATGGTCGCGCCGGTCCGGGGTAAGCGCGGCCAGAACACCGGAATCTCGGGATGGGCGGACGATGACGACGTCAGTGACGACTGGCACAGCTACGGCAGGGCCGAAGGCGGCCGACCCCGCACGGGGCGGCAGCGGGCCCGGACACGCTCCGCGTGGTGCCGACGCCCGCCCGCCCGTCCCCCTGCACCTCGCGAGGATCTGACCGAGGAGTGACATCGGCCACGAGGATCAGGACTGCCGGGGCGGCCACCGGACCGCCTGAGCACCGGCCCACGGGTGGACGCGCAGTCCACGGCCGTGGGCGGCGGGTGAAGATCGGATCGTCGCGCTGACCGCGTTCCCGTCGTTGTCCTGGGCAACGGCCGGTGGCAGGCGACATGCATGGAGTGGGGAGGCCGGGACGAGAGTGATCTCGGGGACTGAGGCTGCCGCATTGGTGTCGGCGACGGCAGCCGGTGCCGAGACGGCGTGGGAGCACCGGGAGCCGTCGGTTCTCCTGGTGGAGGACGATCCCGGTGACGCGTTGCTCGTGGAGGAACTCGTCGTCGACGGCGCCGTGAAGATGGGGCTGCGATGGGTGCGGTCGATGACCGAGGCCGCCGAGGTGCTCGCCACCGAGACCCCCGACTGCGTCCTGCTCGACCTGCACCTGCCGGACGCCCACGGACTCGAGGCGGTCTCCCTGGTCAAGGGGCTGGCCGAAGAGGTCGCCATCGTGGTCCTCACCGGGCTCGCCGAGGAGCAGACCGGTCTCGCCGCGGTCGCGGCCGGCGCACAGGACTACTTGGTCAAGGGCCGGGTGGAGCCCGAGCTGTTCGGTCGGGCGGTGCGCTACGCGATCCAGCGCAAGCAGACCGAGCGGGCGGCGGTGGCCCTCCAGGCCGGCGCCCTCCAGGCACAGGAGAACGCCCGCCTGGAGCGTGGCCTGCTGCCCCGCCCGCTCCTGCGCGCCGAAGGCGTCCAGGTCGTGGCCCGTTACCGGCCCGGACGCGCGCAGACCCTGCTGGGCGGGGACTTCTACGACATCGTCCAGAGCGCCGACGGCACCCTCCACGCCCTCATCGGGGACGTCTCCGGGCACGGGCCGGACGAAGCCGCCCTGGGAGTCGCCCTGCGGATCGCCTGGCGCACCCTCGTCCTCAGCGGCATCACCGGCGCCCAGCAGATGGCCCGCCTGGAGGAACTGCTGATGGCCGAGCGGGCCCGCGACGAGGTCTTCGCGACCCTGGTGAGCCTGGCGGCCGTCCCGGGGGAGCAGCGGGCCCACGTCGTACGCGCCGGGCACCACGGCCTGCTCCGGCGCACCGGGACGGACGTGGACTGGGTGGAGGTGCCCGGCGGACCGGCGCTGGGCATGGTCCCCGGCGGCGCGTGGTGGCCGACCGCGGAACTGGCGGTCCCGGCGGGCACGTCGGTGGTGCTCTTCACCGACGGCCTCTTCGAGGGGCACGTGAGCCGTGGCACGGAACGTCTCGGCGAGGAGGGCCTGCTGGCCCTCGCCCGGGAGGAGGCCGGCCTGGAGCCGGAGGCCTTCGTGGACCGGCTGATAGAGCGGGCCGAGAGCCTCGCCGAGGCGCGGGGCGGCCTGGCGGACGATGTGGCCGTCGTCCACCTGAACTGGAACTGAGTGAGTGGGAGCACGGTGTCGGACCACAAGGTGAGACGGGTTATGGGCGCGGTGCGCAGGGGGCGCCGGCTGACGGTGCAGGGGTGGTTCTACCTGCTGCTGGCCGTCATGACGCTGCTGGTGGTGGTCGGCAGCGTGGTCGGCGCCGGTCTGCTCGGCCGGACCGCGGAGGTCAGCGACCGGCTGCTGCGCCACGTCCAGCCCGCCCAGACCGAGGCGTACCGGTTGCAGGCGGCGCTCGCCAACCAGGAGTCGGGCATCCGCGGTTACGCGATCTCCGCCGACCGGCAGTTCCTCGCCCCGTACACCCAGGGCAAGCGGGACGAGGCGGCCTCGGCGGCCCGACTGCGCGAGTACATCGGCGACCGGCCCGAACTGAGGGCGGACCTGAACGCGATCGAGACCCAGGCGGCCGACTGGCGCCGCACCTACGCCGAACCGCTCGCGGCCTCGGTCACGCCCGGCCGTCCGAAGCCGGTGGACCAGCAGAAGGCCGACCAGGGCAAGAAGGAGTTCGACCGGCTGCGCGCCCTGTGGGCCAGGCAGAACACCGACCTGGCGCAGGCGGTGGCGGAGGGCCGTTCCCACCTCGCCCACGAACGCCACCTGCGCGACTCGGTCCTGATCGGCATGGTCGCCGTCTTCCTGCTGGCCGGTGTCGCCTGCGCCGTCCTGGTCCGGGTTCTGGTGACCCGCCCGCTGGAGGCGCTGGGCACGGCGTCCAGGCGGGTGGCGGGCGGCGACTTCTCGTACGTCATCACCGGCGGCGGCCCCGCCGACCTGACCGCGGTGGCCAACGCCGTCGAGGGCATGCGCTGGCATGTCGTGGCCGAACTCGAGGCATCCCGCGCGCAGGAGCAGGAACTGAGCAGGCAGGCCGCCGACCTGGACGCCCAGGCCGAGGAACTGCGCCGCTCCAACGCGGAACTGGAGCAGTTCGCCTACGTCGCCTCCCACGATCTTCAGGAGCCGCTGCGCAAGGTCGCCTCCTTCTGCCAGCTCCTGGAGAAGCGTTACGGCGACGTCCTCGACGACCGCGGCCGCCAGTACGTCGACTTCGCCGTCGACGGGGCGCGGCGCATGCAGGTCCTCATCAACGACCTGCTGACCTTCTCCCGGGTCGGACGGGTCAACGACGCCCGGGTGCCCGTCGGTCTCGACCAGGCCCTGGACAAGGCGCTGGCCAACCTGGGGGCGGCCGTCGAGGAGTCCGGCGCCCGGATCGACCGCCCGGAGCACCTGCCCGAGGTCGTCGGGGACCCGACCCTCTTCGCCATGCTCTGGCAGAACCTGATCGGCAACGCCCTCAAGTTCCGCCACCCCGACCGCACTCCGCACGTCTCCATCACCTGCGGAACGGACCCGGACGAGCCCGACAGCCTGCTCCTGTGCGTCACGGACAACGGCATCGGCATCCCCGAGCAGTTCACGGAGAAGGTCTTCGTCATCTTCCAGCGACTGCACGGCCGGGACGCCTACGGTGGTACCGGCATCGGTCTGGCTCTGTGCAAGAAGATCGTGGAGCAGCATGGTGGCAAGATCTGGATCGACACCACGCACACGGACGGCACGCGCTTCTGCTTCACCCTCCCGTCCATCGCCGAGCACCCGGAGGCGTCCGGAATCGGCACCGAGGAGAAGGTTCTGACATGACCACCCCCGCCGCCAACCCCATAGACGTGCTCCTCGTCGAGGACGACCCCGGCGACGAGTTGATGACCCGTGAGGCGTTCGAGGACAACAAGATCGGCAACACCCTCCACGTGGTCCGGGACGGCGAGGAGGCGCTGGACTTCCTGTACCGCCGCGGCGACCACACGGAGGCGCCGCAGCCCGACCTCATCCTGCTCGACCTCAACCTCCCCAAGTACGACGGCCGTCAGGTGCTGGAGAAGATCAAGTCCGACCCGGAGCTGTCGCACATCCCCGTCGTGGTCCTCACCACCTCGGCGGCCGAGGAGGACATCCTGCGCAGCTACAAGCTCCACGCCAACGCGTACGTCACCAAGCCCGTCGACCTGGACCAGTTCATCGCCGCGGTCCGCCAGATCGACGACTTCTTCGTCCAGGTCGTCCGGCTGCCGCGCCACTTCTGAGGCAACCGCCCGACAGGGGGCGGTCCTTGGCCGCCCCTGACCGCCCGGTCGGTACCCCTGCGGTCATTCGCGCTCGCGGAGGTACGCCTCCAGCTCCGCGGCCCCGGCGAGCATCGCCCGGCCGCGGGCGGACAGCCGGCCGTGCCAGTCGCGCAGCGCGCCCCCTAGCGGCTCCAGGCCGCCGGCCTCCCGCACCCGGGTGATCAGTGGCGCGATCTGCTCCAGCAGATGGCCGCCCCGCCGGAGCTGGTGGGTCAGCCGGGCGTCCCGTACGGCCGCCTCGTCGTAGACGCGGTATCCGGTCACCGCGTCCCGGTGCGGCCTGACCAGCCCGGCACGCTCCCACTTGCGAAGGGTCGCCGGCCGCACCCCGAGCCGGCCGGCCAGCGTACCGATGAACATCCCCCCGGACCCTGATCCGGACCCCGCCCCGGACCCCGGTCTCGCCTGCGCGGCGGGCTCTGACGCAGTGGCGGCGGCGTCCAGGTCGCGCAGTGCCCGCTCCACGGCCTGGAGGGTCCGCCGGTCGTCGAGGAGCTCGGCGTGGCTCTCGTCCAGGAGACGGAACGCGTCCTCGGCGCGGTCCTGGTTTACCGCCCGCATGATCGCCGACGCCGTCCGGTGGCCGTGGCCGGGCAGGAGGGCGAGGAAGGCCCGCAGGGCACGGGCGTGCAGCGCGGTGTAGACGCGGTAGCCGTGGGGCGTGCGGTCGGCGGCCGGAAGGATGCCGGCCTCCTCGTAGTTCCGGACCGCCTGTGTCGACAGGCCGTGCCCGCGTGCCAGGTCGACCGGTCTGAGGTGCCCCTCGTTTTGAAGCTTTCTTCGCACGTCAGCGACCCTATCGCGGGAAAGTCTCAACCGAGGGTTCAACGATAGCGTTGAAGGCATGGCGACTGACATCAAGGAAACCGCCCGTGCCGTCGACGCTGCCGCCCTCATGGGACTGCTCCCGGCCCGGCCCCGGGTGCTCGCCCTGGGCGAGCCCACCCACGGTGCGGACACCCTGCTGGAACTGCGCAACGAGCTGTTCCGGCAGCTCGTCGAGCAGGAGGGCTTCCGGACGATCGCGATCGAGAGCGACTGCCTGGCGGGTCTGATGGTGGACGACTACGTCACCTCGGGCACCGGCACCCTCGACGAGGTCATGGAGCACGGATTCAGCCACGGCTGGGGCGCCTTCGCGGCCAACCGCGCACTCGTGCGGTGGATGCGCGCCCACAACGACGGCCGGCCCCCGTCCGAACGGGTCCGCTTCGCCGGCCTCGACGGCCCACTGGAGATCACCGCCGCCGCCGGCCCCCGCAAGGCCCTCACCGCCCTCCACGGCTACCTCGCGGCCCACATCGACGCGAGCCTGCTCCCGTGCACCGCGCGGACGCTCGACCGTCTGCTCGGCGCGGACGACCGGTGGACCGAGCCCGCCGCGATGACGGACCCGGCCCGGTCGGTCGGCCGGTCGGCCGAGGCGGACCGGCTGCGGCTGCTCGCGGACGAACTGGTGACGCAGCTCGACGTCCAGGCACCGCACCTGCTCACGGCGACCTCGCGGGACGACTGGGCCCGGGCGTGCCTGTACGGGCGCACGGCCACCGGGCTGCTGCGTTACCACCACGCCATGGCGGACGCCTCACCGGCCCGCATGACGCGCCTGTGCGCGCTGCGCGACTCGATGATGGCCCACAACCTCCTCGCCGTGGCCGCCCGGGGACCGGTGCTGGTGAGTGCCCACAACTCCCATCTGCAGCGGGAGAAGAGCTCGATGCGGATGTGGGAGGGACCGGTGGAGTGGTGGAGCGCCGGCGCCCTGGCCGGCGCCCGGCTCGGGGAGGCGTACGCCTTCGTCGCCACCGCCCTCGGCACGATCAGGCACCAGGGAGTGGACACACCGCCGCAGGACACCGTGGAGGGACTTCTGTACGACCTCCCGGGGGATCCCAGCCTCATCGACCCCCGGCGCCTGGCCACCGCACTCGGCGACACCCCGCCCGCGCCCCGCGTGTCCCCGTGGTTCGGGTACGCCCCGCTCGACCCGGTCCAACTGGCGGGCGTCGACGGGCTCGTGTTCGTCAAGGACGTCACGCGGAACTAGCCGTCCCGTCACCCGACCGGTCGAACTGACGTAGTGGCGACCGGTATTCGTTCGAACCTACGAACTTCCGCGCGTTGGGTTACTGATCGCGTCCCGCACTGGTAGGAAACGTTCCTAACAATTAGGTCTGGACCAACTTTCCACCCCCCACCTCCACTTGGAGTCCCCGTGGAACCTGACACAGTGCCCGCGACCACCCACCCGTCCCGCCGCACCCTCCTCGCTCTCATGGGGGCGGCGACCTGCGTCGGCGTCCTCGGCTCCGGGGCCGCGACAGCGGCTCCCGCGGCCGCACCGGGCCTCGACGACCCGGCGAAGAAGGAGATCGCCATGAAGCTGGTGTCGAGCGCGGAGAACTCCTCGCTCGACTGGAAGGCGCAGTACGGATACATCGAGGACATAGGTGACGGCCGCGGGTACACCGCCGGCATCATCGGCTTCTGCTCCGGCACCGGAGACATGCTCGACCTCGTCCAGCTCTACGCCGACCGCAAGCCCGGCAACGTCCTCGCCCCGTACCTGCCGGCCCTGCGCCGCGTCGACGGCACCGACTCCCACGACGGCCTGGACCCGAACTTCCCCGCCGACTGGCGAAGGGCCGCCCGGGACACGGTCTTCCAGCAGGCGCAGAACGACGAACGCGACCGCGTCTACTTCAACCCCGCCGTCCGCCAGGGCAAGGCGGACGGGCTGCGCGCGCTCGGCCAGTTCGCCTACTACGACGCCATCGTCATGCACGGCGACGGCGGCGACGCGACCAGCTTCAGCAGCATCCGCAGCCGCGCCTTGCGCCAGGCCAGGCCCCCGGCCCAGGGCGGCAACGAGACGACCTACCTGAACGCGTTCCTCGACGCACGCGTGTGGGCGATGAAACAGGAGGAGGCGCACAGCGACACCAGCCGCGTCGACACCGCTCAACGCGTCTTCCTGCGCCAGGGCAACCTCGACCTGAACCCGCCCCTCGACTGGAAGGTCTACGGGGACAGTTACCACATCGGCTGACCGGCCACGGACGACGGCCCGGTGCGTGACGGCACCGGGCCGTCGGTGTGCGCGCCGGTGGTGCCCGGTCGTGAAAACGCCCCCGACGGAAGGTGTTTGCCGTCGAAGCGAGCGGTAACGCGATGTCCATGAGTGAATCGAACGAGCAGACGAACCAAGATTCCGCGACCACCCGGACCGCGGCGAAGGCGCGGCGCACCACGGCCAAGGCCACCGCCCCGGCCACGAAGGCGGCGAACAAGGCCGCCGACAAGGCGGGTGACGCCGCGTCAGCGGGCACCAAGGCGACGGAGCGGACGGCGAAGACGGCGGCAGGCGCCGCGCAGACCGCGGCCAAGAGCGTCGAGGCCGGACGCCAGACCGTCATCGCCGCCTCGGGGCAGGCCGCGGCCGTCGCCAAGACGGCCTGGACGGTGATCGCCCAGCGCAAGCTCATCGCCGCGGGCGTGGGCGCGGGGCTGACCGCGCTGACCGCCACGTCGTACGCGGCGGGCCGACGTGCGGCACGTCACACGCACGGGCCGATCACCCGCCTGACCGGCGGCCGGATCTGACGGGGGACAGGCGGGCCGGGAGTCACACCCTCGCGGCGGGGGCCTGCCGACGTCGTGTCACCGGTCCTGCGACAGCAGGTCGTCGAGACGGGCCCCCGCAGCCCACCGCCGCAGAGCGGAACCGTCGAGCAGACGGATCGTCCGCTCCCTGCGGGCCCAGCGGATGTCGCGCGCGGTGAAGACCCCCCGGTGCACGACCAGACGCAGAGGCGACACCTGGCTCCCGCGGTGCGCATGGGGATGCGGTGCGTCCTCGTCGGGCAGTGGCTCCGCCACCGGCCGGAAGGCCACGTCGATCCGGCGTCCGGCCGCGTCCCGGGCGCACAGGCGCGGCCGGTCCGGCGCCGGCACCAGGCGCACCCGCCACCCGTCCCGGCGCAGCATCCGCGCCACCGCCAGCGCGAGTTCCTGGGTGTCCAGTTCGATCAGCTCGTCCGGGGTGTAGTAGCCCAGGCGCCGCCGGGCGTCAGGACGCCCGTGCCGTACCGCTGCCGTGACGACCAGCGTCAGGAAAGCGACGCCCGCGACGGGGACGACGATCCCGGCGGCGCGGTACCCCGCGGCGAGCAGGCCGGCCACCGCGCACACGGCCGCCACGACACCGACGAAGGCGGGCAGCACGTCACGCAACCTGGGACCGTAGCGCCCCTCGGCCCGCAGCGCGCGCACCACGTGCCGGTTCCCCGGTCGGCGTGACGGGGAGGGGCCGGACGTCCACGACAGGCGTGCCACAGCCCCAGCCCTCCTCATGCCCCCGGACGCATCCGTCACTTCAACCGATACCCAGCCGACGGCCAAGTCCCGTGACAGCGGCGGGAATTCGGCCATGGGCACCCAGCGCACGGAAGCGTCAGGGGGCGCGCTGGACGGCGCCTTGGCGCTTTGCCTCCCCGGGCACGGATCACCGCACGGACGAGAACCCCTTGCGCCGGTCCGGCACCATCCCCCGAGAATGCTGCGCACGTCCTCTCTGCCGACCGGTTGCGCGTGCCCGATCACACGCGAGGCTGGATACATGGGCACCGGGGCACAGGGGAAGGAGCAGGACGGCCGGATGAACATGCCGCGGGCCGGCACGGCGCGGCGTCCGACCAGCGAGGAGAGGGCGACATGGCAGGGGTGGAGGACACGGGGACCGTCGGGAGACGACCACCGGCAGCATCCGCTGCCGAGCGCACCCGGGCGCTGGAGGCCATAGGGACCGCGGCCTACGTCGTGGACGAGGAAGGCCATGTCATCGCCGTGAACACCCACGCCGAACAGCTGCTGGCCCGGCCCGCCGCGGAGTTCCTCGGCCGGGACGCGCACGACCTGCTGCACCGCGACGCCCACGGCCACCTCCTGCCCCGGAGCCGGTGCAGCATGCGGCAGGCGTTCCACTCCGGGCGCACCGCCCAGGGCGACGAGGACCACTTCGAGTGCGGCGACGGCTCCCTGCTGCCGGTGTCGTGGCTGGTCACGCCGTACGACCTGGACGGCCGAGAGGTCGGCACGCTCGTGCTCGTGCACGCCCGGCGCCCGCCGGAGACCGACAGCCGGCCCCAGCCCGCCGCCGAGCCGATGCCGGAGCTCGAACGGCTCGCCCTGCTGGCCGAGACCACCACCCGCCTGACCTCCACGCTCGACGTCGAGGAGACGCTGCGGCGGCTGGTGGCCCTGGTCGTCCCCCGGCTGGCGGACTGGGCCGTCGTCGACCTGATCACCGAGCGCGACGAGGTGTGGCGGACCGCGGTCGTCCACGCCGAGGGCGAGAGCCTGGTGCGCCACGAGGACCTCCAGGGACCGATGCCGCCGGTGCCGGAGGAATCGCCGATGCCCCTGTCCAGGGCGCTGCGCGGGGTCGCCTCCACCCTGGCCGGCCCGCAGACCTACCGGCAGGAGCCGGACTCCGGGATCGCGGTGGAACAGCGCCGCCTGTTCGAGACCACCGGCATCCGCTCCGCCGCCATCGCCCCCATACGCAGCACCCGTGCCGTCCTGGGCGCGCTGACCCTGGGCCGGGCCAAGGACCCGGTGGACTTCACCACCGCCGACCTCCCGCTGATCGAGGACATCGCGCGCCGGGCCGGCCTCGCCTTGGACAACGCGCGTCTCTACCAGCGCCAGCGCAAGGTCGCCGAGACCATGCAGAACCACCTGCTGCCCCAGATGCCCAGGGTGCCCGGCCTGCAGATGACCGCCCGCTATCTGCCCGCCCCGGACGCCTCACAGGTCGGCGGCGACTGGTACGACGCCTTCACCCTCTCCGACGGCGCCACCGCGCTGGCGGTCGGGGACGTCGTGGGCCACGACCTGGAGGCCGCGGCCGGCATGGCGCAACTGCGCAACATGCTCCGCGCCTACGCCTGGTCCCACAGGGAACCGCCGAGCCGGATCGTCACCCGGCTCGACGAGGCGGTCATGCACATCACCGACGTCACCATGGCCACCATGATCTTCGCCAGGGTCGACGAGCGGGACGACGGCCACTGGGAGCTGAGCTGGACCAACGCCGGTCACCCGCCGCCCCTGCTGATCTCCCACGACGGCCTGGCCCACTACCTCACCGACGGCCACGGCATCCTCCTGGGCACCGGAGTGACCACCGCCCGTACCGACGCGACCACCCTGCTGCCGCCCGGCTCCACCCTGCTGCTGTACACCGACGGCCTGATCGAGGCGGCCGGCCGTCCCCTCGACGAGGGGTTGCAGCACCTGCGCCGGCACGCCGCCGCGCTGGCCCACCGCCCGCTGGCCTCCTTCACCGACCAGGTGCTGCGCCGGGTGCGGCACGCGCACAACGACGACGACGTCGCCCTGCTCGCCGTACGAACCCCCACCAGAAGGTGAACCGGCCGGCCACCGCGGGCAGGCACCCCGTGCCGCCCTCGCTGCCCATGACCGTGATAGACAACGCCCGTGGCCCACGGGCCATGTGCGCTCCCCACCCCCGCGACCATCCGACTACAGGACTTGGTGCCAGTGATTCTGAAGACCTTCCGCTGGGCGTTCGCCGTCACCGCGCTCGGCCTGGCCGCGGGAGTGCTCTACGACGGCTGGGCCGCGTTCGGCATCGTGGCGATCCTGGCCGTGCTGGAGATCTCCCTGTCCTTCGACAACGCGGTGGTCAACGCCGGAGTCCTGAAGAAGATGAACGCCTTCTGGCAGAAGATCTTCCTCACGGTCGGCGTCCTGATCGCCGTGTTCGGCATGCGGCTGGTCTTCCCGGTCGTCATCGTCGCGATCACCGCGAAGCTCAATCCGTACGATGCGGTCCACCTGGCCGTGACCGACAAGGACCGCTACCAGCAGCTCGTGACCGACGCGCATCCGGCGATCGCCGCGTTCGGTGGCATGTTCCTGCTGATGATCTTCCTGGACTTCATCTTCGAGGACCGGGACATCAAGTGGCTGGCCTGGCTGGAGCGGCCGCTGGCCAAGCTCGGCAAGGTCGACATGCTGTCGGTCTGCATCGCCCTGGTCGTCCTGCTGATCACCGCGTTCACCTTCGCCACCCACGCCCACCAGCACGGCGGCGCGCACGCTGACAAGGCGCAGACCGTGCTGATCTCGGGGATCGCGGGTCTGATCACCTACATGGTGGTCGGCGGCCTCTCCGGCTACTTCGAGGACCGGCTGGAGGACGAGGAGGAACGCGAGAAGGAGGCCGAACGCTCCGGCGGGACCGGTTCCGCGGTCCGACTGGCCGGCAAGGCGGCGTTCTTCATGTTCCTGTACCTGGAGGTCCTGGACGCCTCGTTCTCCTTCGACGGCGTGATCGGCGCGTTCGCCATCACCAACGACATCGTGCTGATGGCGCTCGGTCTGGGCATCGGCGCGATGTACGTCCGCTCGCTCACCGTGTATCTGGTCCGCCAGGGCACCCTCGACGACTACGTCTACCTGGAGCACGGCGCCCACTACGCGATCGGCGCCCTCGCCGTGATCCTCATGGTCACCATCCAGTACCAGATCAACGAGATCATCACCGGCCTGGTCGGCGTGATCCTGATCGGCTGGTCCTTCTGGTCCTCCGTACGCCGCAACAAGGCGCTGGCGGCGAGGGAGGACGCGACGGAGACGGACACGGTCCCGGTGCCGTAGCCCCGGCCGTCCGCGCCCGCCGTACGCATCTGCCATGCCCACGGCGAACCGGGGCATCCGACGGGGTATGAAGGCGATCCCGACACGGCGCCTCACGCGCCTGATGCTGGTCCTGGCGGCACTGCCCCTCGCCGGGGCGTGCAGCGACGATCACGACGGGGCGTCCGGCGGCCCGGGGGCCGCGGGAGCGCTCCGGGTCGCGGGCTCCGGCGACCAGGTGGTGATCGCCACCGACAACGGCCTGCGGCTGCGCCCGGCGGACGGCCGCGGCGTCACCGTCGACGACCGCGTCGACGCCCACTGGTCCCACCACGGGAAGGTGTGGACGCTCGACCTGTCGTGCCGGAACACGAGTGACGGCAGCTGTCCGCGGCTCCCGTACGTGGAGATCCCCGACGGCGTCCGCGTCACGGCCACCGCCCGCAACGCCGGCGTCGACGTGGCGGGCGTCGCCGCCGCCCTGGACGTCACCACCGTCAACGGCGACGTGACGGTGACCCGTTCCGGCCGTGAGGACGCCGACGTGCGGCTGTCCACCCGCAACGGCTCCGTGCGCGCGGTCAGCGTCGAGGCGCGGCGGGTGCACGCGGCGACCACCAACGGTGACGTGGGCGTCGGATGCGCCGCGGTCCCGTCCGGCGTCAGCGCCACGACCGTCAACGGCTCGGTCGACGTCACCGTGCCCCACGACAGCCCGCCCTACCGGGTCACCGCGGCCACCGACAACGGCCGCGCCACCGTCTCCGTCCCCGTACGCGAGGCCGACCGCACCCACACCATGACGCTGACCACGGTGAACGGCGACGTCGACGCCCGCCGGGACTGACTCCCACCGGGCGCGACGGCCGCCCAGGGTGCAAGATGACAGGACTGGTTTGAGCTCGATTCGCCAGGGCATTCGGCGGTTCAGGTGCTTGGGATCACAGGCCCACCGCGGAAGCGGCCGAACGCGGCTCTCCTGGTGCGTGCCGCACGGGCCTCTCCCGCAACAGTCCGAGTGACGTGGCGGACGCGACCGCCCGTACTCCCACTGCGCACATGGAGGAGCGAATCATGCTCATGGCCCACCCCGCCCTTCTCACCGACCTGCTCGAGCGCTACGAGGCGCTGCACGTCCTGCACGCCGAGGAGGGCAGCGAAGGAGCGCGTCAGCGCCTCGAGGACGTGTCCTACACGCTGTGCATCGCCACGGGCACCCGCGACATCGAGTCGGCCCTGGCCGCGGCCCGCCGTCAGCTGTCCGGCTCCCACGCCCGTCCCACCAAGGACGACTCGCTGGTGGCGGGCGCGTGACGTGAGTGGTGCCAGCCGATCGGGTACTCGGGTGCTCCGCCGAACACCGGCCGGAGGCTGCCCGCTGTGCCAGGGGCCGCCCCCAGCCGTGAACCCGAGAACCTAAGGAGCCCTCGATCATGACGGACGTGTCCGGTACCGGCCCCGCTCCGGCGGACGACCGCAAGGTGCTCACCAACCGCCAGGGCCACCCGGTCCACGACAACCAGAACCAGCGCACCGTCGGCGCCCGCGGGCCCGCGACCCTGGAGAACTACCAGTTCCTGGAGAAGATCAGCCACTTCGACCGGGAACGCATCCCCGAGCGCGTCGTGCACGCGCGCGGCGTGACCGCCTACGGGTACTTCGAGTCCTACGGCGCCTGGGGCGACGAGCCGATCAGCAGGTACACCCGGGCCAAGCTGTTCCAGGAGCGCGGCAAGCGCACCGACCTGGCGGTCCGCTTCTCCACCGTCATCGGCGGGCGCGACTCCTCCGAGGCCGCCCGCGACCCCCGTGGTTTCGCCGTGAAGTTCTACACCGAGGACGGCAACTGGGACCTGGTGGGCAACAACCTGGGCGTCTTCTTCATCCGGGACGCGATCAAGTTCCCGGACGTCATCCACGCCCTCAAGCCCGACCCGGTCACCTTCGAGCAGCAGCCGCGCCGCATCTTCGACTTCATGTCGCAGACGCCGGAGTCGATGCACATGCTGGTCAACCTGTTCAGCCCGCGCGGCATCCCCGCGGACTACCGCCATATGCAGGGCTTCGGCGTCAACACCTACAAGTGGGTCAACGCCGAGGGCGAGACCAAGCTGGTCAAGTACCACTGGATGCCCAAGCAGGGCGTCCGCTCGATGACCGAGGAGGACGCCGCCAACGTGCAGGCCGACTCGCTCGGCCACGCCACCAAGGACCTGTACGAGGCGGTCGCCCGCGGCGACTACCCGGAGTGGGAGCTCCTGGTCCAGATGATGGACGACCACGAGCACCCCGAGCTGGACTTCGACCCGCTGGACGACACCAAGACCTGGCCGGAGCAGGAGTTCCCGCCGAAGCCGGTGGGCCGGATGGTGCTGGACCGGATGCCGGAGAACTTCTTCGCGGAGAACGAGCAGATCTCCTTCGGCACCGGGGTCCTCGTCGACGGACTGGACTTCTCCGACGACAAGATGCTGGTCGGCCGGACCTTCTCGTACAGCGACACCCAGCGCTACCGGGTCGGCCCGAACTACCTCCAGCTCCCCGTGAACCAGGCGAAGAACGCCGAGGTGCGCACGAACCAGCGCGACGGCCAGATGACGTACCACGTGGACGGCGGCGGCGAGAACCCGATCGTCAACTACGAGCCGTCCATCACCGGCGGTCTGCGCGAGGGGGAGCACCCGACGCACGACGAACAGGGCCCGGAGATCCACGGCCGGCTCACCCGCAAGCGCATCCCCCGCACCAACGACTACCTCCAGGCGGGCCAGCGGTACCTCCTCCTGGAGGACTGGGAGCGCGACGACCTCGTGAAGAACCTCACCGGCCTGCTCGCCCAGTGCGACCGGCCCGTGCAGGAGCGCATGGTGTGGCACTTCCTGCTGGTCGAGAACGACCTCGGACTGAGGGTGGGCGACGGCCTCGGCATCAGCCCCGAGGACGTGGCCGGTCTCGAACCGCTGGCGAGCCAGGACCTCACCGACGAGGACCGCAAGCGGCTGTCCAACCTCGGCAAGAACCCGCCGCGTGACGTCGAGGGCCTGACCATGACCCACTGCGTGCCGGACGAGCGGCACGTCGTGACCCGCTGAACAACGAGAGGGACCAGGACGGCACCGGCGGCGAGAGCACCGGCATGAGATCGTTGGGCCACCGATCCGTGAGAGGCGACCCGAACGATGACAGAGGTGGAGCCGTACGGCTCCGGCACCGCGGCGCGGACGCTGGCCCGGCTGGCGCTGCTCTGCCTGGCGGGAGTGGTCGCGGCCGTGCTGGCCGCGGGGCAGTGGCTGCCCCTGCTGCTGGGCCTCGTGGGCCTCGCCCTGGCCGGCGCGGGCCTCTGGTGGGCGCTCGCCCACCGGGGCCTGGCCCGTCTGTGCGGGGCCCTGCTGGCGGTGGCCTCGCCCGTCGCCGTCCTGGTCCTGTTCGCGGTGTCCGGCCTGTGGCCGTTCGCCGCGTCCGCGCTCGGCCTGTGGGTGGCGGCTTTGGCCTGCGCCCGCAGCGCGCTGCGCAGGCTGCGCGCTCCGCGTGGCACGCACTCCCGTCCGGTCCGGCCGCCGCGCCGACCGGTCCTGATCATGAACCCGCGGTCGGGCGGCGGCAAGGTCGGCGAGCACGCACTGGTCGAGCGGGCCGAGGCGTTGGGCGCCCGGGTCGTCCTCCTCGACGTGGACGGCGACCCCGACCCGGCCGAGCTGGCCCGCCAGGCCCTCGCCGAGGGCGCGGACCTGCTCGGCGTGGCCGGCGGGGACGGCACGCAGGCCCTGGTGGCCGGGGTGGCCGCGGAACACGACGTGCCCTTCATGGTGCTCGCCGCCGGGACCCGCAACCACTTCGCGATGGACCTGGGCCTGGACCGCGACGATCCGGCCGGCGGTCTCGAAGCCCTCACGCACGGTGTGGAGATCCGGGTCGACCTGGGCGACGTGGCGGGCCGGCCCTTCGTGAACACGGTCTCGTTCGGCACCTACGCGGAGATCGTGCAGAGCCCCGAGTACCGCGACGCCAAAGCGTCCACCACACTCGACCTGCTGCCGGACCTGCTGGTCGGCGGGGCCGGAGCGCACCTGACCGCCACGGCGGACGGCCGGCTGCTCGACGCCCCGCACGCACTGCTGGTGAGCAACAACCCCTACGCGCAGGCCGGCCCGATGGGCGTCGGACGAAGGTCCCGCCTCGACGGGGGCCGGCTCGGTGTGATCAGCGTGCGGATCGAGGGCGCGGCCCAGGCCGCCGAACTGGCCCTGCTGGGGGAGCGGGCCCGCGGGATCACCTCGTCGACCTCGCGCCGGGTGACCGTCGAGGCCGACACGGAGACGATCCCGGTGGCCGTCGACGGGGAAGCACTGCTGCTGCCCCAGCCGGTCGTGTGCACCGTACGCCCCAAGGCCCTGCGGGTGCGGGTACCGAGAGACCGTCCCGGTGCGCCGTACACTGCCCCGTCCGTCGACTGGCGCCGTGTCGTGCGCCTCGCCCTCGACCGGACTCCCTTCCCGGCCGTCAAGAACCAGGAGCAGAGCGATGCTTGACCGACCGCAGCGCGAACAGCGCACCTCCAAGGAGCTGTTGAGGGACCTCGCCGCCCTCGACCAGGCGCTGTACGAGGCCGTCACGGTCACCCGGACACCGGCCCTGGACCACGCCCTGCGGCGGCTGTCGGCGGCGGCGGACCACTCCAAGATCTCGTTCACGATCGCCGGACTGCTCGCCCTGTGGCCCGGCCGGCCGCGGCGTGCCGCCGCCCTCGGCGTCGCGGCCGTCGGTGTCGCCTCCGCGAGCGCGAACATGCTCGGCAAGCGCCTGGTGCGCCGGCCGCGTCCGCACCGGGCCGTGGACTCGCCGTTCCCGGGACGGCATGTGCCGATGCCCGAGTCCGCGTCCTTCCCCTCCGGGCACACGGCGTCCGCGGTCGCCTTCGCGGCGGCGGTCGGACCCGCGCTCCCCGTCGCCACGGTGCCGCTCGGCCTGCTGGCCTGCGCGGTGGGTTACTCGCGGATCCACACGGGCGTGCACTACCCGGGCGACGTGATCGCCGGTGCCGTCCTGGGAACCGGCGCGGCGGCCGCGGTCCTCGCGGCCGCCGGAGTGCAGGGGAACGGTCTGCGTCCCGCACGCTGGTCCGGCTGAACGGGCGCCACGGGACGGCTGCTCAGTCCGACTGCCGGGAGCCGTCCTCGGCGGGCGCGGAGCCTTCGTCCGCGTCGGGCGTGGTGTAGAAGACCGAGGTCCCCTGCTTGGTGCGCTGGGCCTGGTTGCGTGCCACGAGTCCCTCGAGCGTGGTGCGCACGACGGTCGGCTTGATCGTGCGGTCCGGGTGCAGGCGGCCGAGCGCGGTGGAGACCTCGGCCGCCGAGCGGGGCTCCTTCTGCTCAGCCAGGTGCTCGCGGACCAGTTCGACGAGGGTGGGACCCGAGCGGGCGGGCGACGCCTTCGCGGCCGCTTTCTTCGCCGTCCGCTCCCGGGCCGGTGCCGCGGCCTTCCGGGTGCCGGGCCGCTTGTCCCGGCCGGTGCTCCTCTTGCGGGGAGCCGGCACTGCCGCGTCGGGCGGTGCGGGCGAGGAGACGGCCGGCGGCGGAGTGCCGAGCACCTGCTGGATGTTCAGCAGGACGGTGTGATCGTGCCGCAGGGCGGCCAACTGCCCCTGGAGCGCCTCGATCTCGCCGCTGAGGCGCTCCTGTTCCTTGAGGTTGCGTTCGAGGTCACCGGCCACCTGGGTGCTGTACTGGGAGGTCAACTCGGTGGTGTCGGGAGCGGATTCGGACATGGGCTCGCACCTCTTCCTGGGCGGGGCGTGCCGTGTCGCCTGCTTCCGGATGTGCGGTGGCAGCTTCTGCCGCACGCCTATGTCGTAGTGATACTACGCACGACACCTGTCTTGTTCTGCCCTTGTGCCGCACGCGCGGTCCTGTCCGTACGGTCCGTGCGCGGGCGCGGGTTCGCGCTGCGGACCGCTCCGGCCGACACCGTGGACCTGAACCGGGAGGCTCTCCCGGTAGGTCGGCCGTCATGCCGAACTCCCCCCGCTTGATCGCTGAAGGTCCGCCACCCCTCGACTCAGCGGCCGGTGGACCGCGTTGCTCGGGGGACACAGGTCGGCATGACACACACTGACGACCCCACGGCGGGCAGGACGGCGAGGCAGCTGCGCCGCATTCGGTCCTTCTGCGCGGCCGGCGTCGTCCTGTGGACGGCGTCGTCGGCCTGGACGATGCGGGACTCTCCCGACGGCCGGCCCATGTGGACGTCCGTGCTGCTCCTGGCCGTCTTCACGGGACTGTCGGCCATGGCCTCCCGGTGGCTGCGCCGCCTGGAGCCCACCGGTGCGGCCCGGCCCGCCCACCACGCGGCGTTCTCCGGGAGGGCGCAGCGCCACGCTGTGTCCAAGTCCTGATCACCCCGTTCGTTTGCCGCACGTGCAGGGGGAGACCCGGCTGCCCATGAGCGCGCGACGACGTCATCCACGTACACGGGAGAACCGGGTCCTGCGGCTGCTCGCCCGTCTGGAGCGACAGCAGCGGCAGGACCCGGTGATCGACTCACTCCGGGCGGGGATCCAGTCCCTGCCCCTGGGCCGCGGCCGGGACGTGCTGCACGGCAAGTGGCTGGGCCATCCTGTCCACCCGCTGATGGTGCAGGTGCCGATCGGCAGCTGGCTGTCCGCCGCGGTCCTGGACCTGCGCAAGGGCCGGCCCCGCGACGCCGGCCTGCTGGTGGGTGTCGGCCTCGCCGCGGCCGTCCCCGCCGCGCTGACGGGCGCCGTGGACTGGGCGGAACTGCAGCGCCCGCAGATGCGGGTCGGACTGGTGCACGCGGTGTCCAACACGGTGGCCGTCGGTCTGTACACGGCTTCCCTCGCCTGCCGGCTCACCGGCCGTGCCCGGGCGGGCCGGACCCTCGGCTTCCTGGGGCTCACGGCGGTGGGAACGGGCGGCATGCTGGGCGGCCACCTGGCCTACCGGCAGGCCGCCGGCGTCAACCACGCCGAGGCCGTACCGCATGTGGTCTCCGACCGCTGGCACCGGATCGGACCCCTGGACGACTTCCCGGCCGGGGTCCCGGTGCGGCGCGCCGTGGACGACGTGCCGGTCGTCGTGGTACGCGAGAGCGACGGGGCGATCCACGCGCTGGCCGACCGGTGCAGCCACCTGGCCGGGCCGCTGTCCGAGGGGACGGTGGAGGACGGATGCGTGCGGTGCCCCTGGCACGGCAGCGTCTTCCGGCTCTCGGACGGCCTGAACGTCTGCGGCCCCGCCACCGCCCCCCAGCCGGCCTTCGACACCCGCGTCACCGACGGACAGCTCGACGTGCGACTGGTCCGGCACGACGGGGAAGACGGCCAGAAGGAACGAGCCGGGTCCCGCCGGGATCCGGACAGGTACCAGAACGCAGCAGGACGGGGACCCGCCCATGGCCACACCCACTGACCACCGCATCGGACGCCGGGCGCAGGCGTTCCTGCGCCGCACCGGACGCGACTACGCGGGCACCGGCGACCGGCCGCTGCGCGGCTACCTCGCGGCCATGGCGGCGTTCGGCGCGTACACGGCGAGCTGGGCCACGGCCGTACGGCTGCGCGGGCGCCCTCTGCCCGAACGGCCCGAGCCGTGGGACGTGCTCCTGACCTCCGTGGCCACGTTCCGGCTCAGCCGGCTGCTCAGCAAGGCGTCGGTCACCAGCCCGCTGCGCGCCCCCTTCACGACGTACGTCGGTCCGCAGGGCCCCGCCGAACTGCACGAGGAGGCGCGGGACGAGACCGGCAAGGAGACCGTGGGCGAGCTGGTGACCTGCCCGTTCTGCATGAGCGTCTGGGTGGCTTCGACCCTGACCGCCGGCCGGCTCCTGTGGCCCCGCGCGACCCGCACCGCGATGGGCGCGCTGACGGCGCTGGCCGGGGCGGACGCCCTGCAGCTCGCCTACAGCGCGCTGGTCGACAAGACCACCGACCACTGACCAGTAAACCCGCTCATCTGTGAATCACCTACTTCAAACGCGCAAAACCGCGCTTATCCGTCGATCTCGTGGGCACTTGGGGGACATCCCCGACAGGGGCGGCACCGACGGCAACACCTCGAGGAGCGACTGTGGCCATGCGTATCGGAGTGGAGGAGGAGTTCCACATCCTGGAACTGGAGAGCGGGCTGCTCGTGCCGCGCGCCGACGCGGTCCTGAGCCGGCTTTCCCGGCGCACCTTCACCACGGAACTGCACCAGTCCACCGTGGAGTCGAACAGCGGGGTGCACGCCTCCCTGACCGGCCTGTACACCGACCTCGTCAGAACCAGACAGCGGCTCGACGCGGCCGCCTCCTCCCTGGGGCTGGCGGTCGCGGCCGCGGGCACCGCACCCCTCGCCCCGGCCGCCTCCGGACACCCCACCGGCGGCGCACGCTATCGCCACATGGTCGAGGAGTACCGCCAGGTGGCCGACGAGCAGCTCATCTGCGGCGCCCAGGTCCACGTGGACATACCCGACCGCGACACCGCCGTGGAGGTGATGTGCGCGGTCTCGCCCTGGCTGCCCGTGCTGCTGGCGCTGTCCGCCAGCTCGCCGTTCTGGCAGGGGGCCGACACCGGCTACGCCAGCTGGCGCACCCTGCTCTGGCAGCGCTGGCCGACCGCGGGCCCCGTCGGCTGCTTCACCGACGCGGCCGCCTACGACGCAGCGGTCGACGACCTGGTCCGGGCCGGGGTCATCAGCGACCCGGGCATGATCTACTACGACGTCCGCCCCTCCGCGCACCAGAAGACGCTGGAACTCCGCATCTGCGACGCCTGCCCGCGCGCGGAGACCGTCGTGCTCGTCGCCGGCCTCTTCCGGGCCCTGGTGACCGACGCGCTCGAACTGCGCGCCACCGGTGCGGCGATGTGCGACGGCCGCCACGAATGGCTGCGCGGCGCCTCCTGGCGGGCCGCCCGCTCCGGCCTGGAGGGCGCCCTGGTCGATCCCCGGACCCACCGGGAAGCTCCCGCCGCCGACGTCGTACGCGGGCTGCTCGCCCGGCTGCGACCCGCGCTCGAGGCCCACGGCGACTGGGAGACCGTCAGGGACCTGGCCGAGGCGGCCATCGCGGACGGCAGCGCCGCCGAGCGCATCCGCCGCAAGGCGCGCGAAGAGGACCTGCTGGCCTGCACCGACCTGCTGATCGCGGAGACCCGCGGCGAGCGCCGGCACCGCAGGCCGGCCCCCGTCGCCCGCAGGAAGGTCCCGCGCTTCACCGCGGGCGCGGCCGGTTCCGGGGCACCAGAGGTCCTGGGGAGCTGACCCCGTTCGGCGGCCCGCGCTGCCGCTGCCTTTCACCCCACAACCGCAAGGAGTGATTCCGTCATGTCCAGCAATTCCGCCCGGGTCGCGACCGGCAGGCGCGACCCGGGTCACCCCTCCCGGCTCCCGGCCGACGGCACTCGGGAAGGGGGCGGCGCGTCATGTGCGGTCTGAGCGGCGAGATCCGCTTCGACGGCGACCGGCCCGACCTCGCGGCCGTCGAGCGCATGACCGACCGGCTCGCCGCCCGCGGACCCGACGGCCAGGGCATCTGGAGCCGGGGCGCGGTGGCGCTGGGACACCGGCGCCTGAAGATCATCGACCTGTCGGACCTCGGCGCCCAGCCGATGACCGACGCCGACGACGAGATCACCGGCGTCTTCAACGGCTGCGTCTACAACTACCAGGAGCTGCGCGAGGAACTCGGACGCCTCGGGCACCGCTTCCGGTCGACGTCCGACACCGAGGTCGTGCTCCACGCCTACCGGGAGTGGGGAACCGCGTGCGTGGAGCGGTTCCACGGCATGTTCGCCTTCGCCCTCGTGGAGCACCGCACCGGCCGTGTCGTGCTGGGCCGCGACCGGCTGGGAATCAAGCCGTTGTATCTGGCGCCGGCGCCGGGCCGGCTGCGGTTCGCCTCCTCGCTGCCCGCCCTGCTGGCCGCCGGGGACGTGGACACCTCCCTCGATCCCGTGGCCGTCCACCAGTACCTGAGCTGGCACGCCACGGTCGCCCCGCCGCACACCGTCCTCAACGGCGTGCGCAAACTGCCGCCGGCCACCGTACGGGTCGTCGAACCGGACGGCAGCCACCGCGACCACCGTTACTGGCAGCCGTCCTACACCCGGCGGGCCGAGTTCGCGGAGATGGGCCCCGACGAGTGGCGGGACGCGGTGCTGGAGGCACTGCGCACGGCCGTACGCCGCCGGATGGTCTCCGACGTCCCGGTCGGCGTCCTGCTCTCCGGCGGGCTCGACTCCAGCCTGATCGTCGCGCTGCTCGCCGAGGAGGGCCAGCGCGGCCTGAAGACGTTCAGCGTGGGCTTCGAGGCCGAGGGCGGCGAACAGGGCGACGAGTTCCGCTACTCGGACCTGGTCGCCCGGGAGTTCGGCACGGACCACCGCCGGATGATGGTGCCCTCGCAGCGGGTCTCGACCGCCCTGGACGACGCCGTCGCCGCGATGAGCGAACCGATGATCAGCCACGACGTGGTCGCCTTCCACCTGCTGTCCGAGCAGGTCGCCAAGGAGGTGAAGGTCGTGCAGAGCGGGCAGGGCGCCGACGAGGTGTTCGCCGGGTACCACTGGTACCCCGAGCTCGCCGCGGTCGCCCGCGAGGACGAGCCCCGGCAGTACGCCGAGACGTACTTCGACCGCCCCCACGCCGACCTGGCGGGCATCCTCCAGCCGCACATGCTGCCCCGGGACGACGTCTCGGGCCGCTTCGTCAGGGAGCACATGGCACGTCCCGGCGCCCAGACCGCCCTGGACGCGGCCCTGCGCCTGGACACGCACGTCATGCTCGTTGACGACCCGGTGAAGCGGGTCGACAACATGACCATGGCCTGGGGACTGGAGGCCCGCGTGCCCTTCCTCGACCACGAACTGGTGGAGCTCGCCGCGGCCTGTCCCCCGGAGCTCAAGCTCGCCGACGACGGCAAGGGCGTGCTGAAGGAGGTCGGCCGCAAGCTCCTGCCGCGGGAGGTCGTCGACCGGCCCAAGGGCTACTTCCCGGTCCCCGCCATCCGGCACATGGCCGGTCCCGTCCTGGACCGGGTGCGCGAGGCGCTATCGGCGCCCGAGGCGAAGAAACGGGGCATCTTCCAGGAGTCGTACGTGGCCGAACTCCTGGCGGCGCCCGACGAGCACCGGACCAAACGCGGCGCCAACGCCCTGTGGCAGGTCGCCCTTCTGGAGATATGGCTGCAGACGCACGGAATCGCGTGATCGGCGAGCACGGCACCCGGGGCGCGCACCCGGCGCCCGCATCGGGGCGGGGGCCGGCCCGCACCGTGGCCCCCGCCCCGATGCCGCTGCCCGAGGCGGAGGGCCCCCGGGACGCCGTGACCCGGCTGCACGCGCACGGCTGCTGGTACCCCTCCGCCGATCCCGACGGCACCCGGGCGGCCTTCATCTGCGACCGGGGCGGCGTCCCCCAGCTCTGGGCCGGCCCCGTGGACGGGGAGCACGTCCGGCTGCTCGACGCCTCCCCGGACCCGGTGAAGGAGGTGTCCTGGTCGCCCGACGGCCGCTGGATCGCGTACACCACCGCACCGGGCGGCGGCGAGCACACCCGGGTGCTGTGCGTACGGCCCGACGGCACCGGCCGCCGCCTGCTGGCCGGTGCCGACCCGGACACGTCCGCCTACCTCGGCTGCTGGGCCCACGACGGCTCGGCCGTCGCCGTCACCCTCGCCGCCCCGGCCGCGGGAGACGGCCACTGGACGGCCCGGGACGGCCGGGCCACCCTCCTCGGCACCACCGAGTACGCCGTGGGGCCGGACGGGACACCGGCGACCCGGGCGGGCGGCGGCCTGTCCGCCTACCTGATCGACCCCGACGGCCTGGCCTCGCCGGTGCTGCTCGCCACGGAACCGGACGCCCCCACCCTCCGGGTGTGCGACCTCAGTCACGACGGCCGGTTCGCCCTGCTGCGCCGGGGTCCCCGCGGTCGGCGGGAGGCGTTCGTCCGGCGCCTGTCCGACGCCACGACCACCTTCGCCCTTCGGGTCGCCGACGGTGACCACTGGATCGGCCGGTTCTCGCCCGACGGGCGGACGCTGTGGCTGCGCAGCGACGCCGACCGGGAGTACGCGGCCCTGTTCGCCGTCGCTCTCGACGCCGACGGCACCCCGCGCGGCCGGACCGTCGTGGCCGAACGCGAGGACAGCGACCTCGAACTGCTGGCGATGGCGCACGACGGCCGCACGGCCGTCCTGGCGTGGAACACGCGCGGCGCCAGCGAACTCGACGTCGTCGAGACCTCCCCGGCGCCCGGCGCCCCGGACCTCGCCGGACCCGCACGTCCGGTGCCGCTGCCCCACGAGGTCGTCACGCGGGTCGCCGCCGCCGGGGCGGGACGGCTGCTGCTGGCACTGTCCGGCTCACAACGCCGCCCCGGCGTGTGGTGGGCCCACGAAGGCGTGTCCCTGCTGCGCACCCCCTGGTCCTCCCGGGACGAGGACGCCGTACCGCCGGGCCGCCCGCCCGTGCGCCCTGTCCTCACCCGCCTGACCGCCCGGGACGGCCTGCCCCTCAGCGGCTGGTACTACCGCGCCCCGGGCCGCGCCCCGAACGAGCCGGCGCCCTGCGTGATCCACCTGCACGGCGGCCCCGAGGACCAGGAACGCCCGGTGTTCGACCCGCTCTACCACGAGCTGCTCGGGCGCGGACTGGACGTCTTCGCCCCCGACGTCCGCGGCTCCGGCGGACACGGCCGCACCTTCGTCGACGCCGACCTGGGCACCGGCCGCTTCGCCGCCCTGGACGACGTCGCGGACTGCGCGGCCCACGCGGTCACGGCGGGCCCCGCGGACCCGACCCGGCTCGCGGTGATGGGGCACTCGTACGGCGGCTACCTCACCTTCGCCTCCCTCGTGTGGCACCCGGACCTCTTCCGCACCGGTGTCGCCGTCTGCGGCATGTCCGACCTCCTGACCTTCTTCGCCGGGACCGAGCCGTGGATAGCGGAGTCGGCGGCGCACAAGTACGGCCACCCGGAGCGCGACCGCGACCTGCTGCGCGCCCTGTCGCCGATGAGCCGGATCGACGCGCTGCGGGCCCCGCTGCTCGCCGTGCACGGAGAGCACGACACCAACGTGCCACCGGGGGAGTCGGAACAGTTCGTGCGGGCCGCACGGGAACGCGGGGTCCCCGCGGAACTCCTCGTCCTGCGCGACGAGGGGCACTGGTTCCTGCGCTCCGACAACCGGCGCCTGTTCCGCCGGGCCGCCGCCGACTGGATGGAGCGGCACCTGCACCCCTCCTGACCAGGGCTGACCGGCTCCGGCGTTTCGGCAGGCGTCTGCGGTCTACACGGAGTGCAGACCGAGCGGACCGTACGGCTTCGAGATCTGGAACGGGGCGGAACGGACTTGGGAGGAACCATGGACCACTCGCGGGCACCCGTGCTGGAGGCGCTGGAGGAGTTCCGGCGCCGCGGAGACACGGTCTTCGGACCGCCCGGCCACAAGCAGGGCCGGGGGGTCGACCCGCGGGTGGCCGAGATCGTCGGACTCGACGTGTTCCGCTCGGATGTTCTCTCCCTCAACGGACTGGACGACCGCCGTCAGTCCCAGGGCGTGCTCAGCGACGCGCAGGAACTGATGGCGGACGCCGTCGGCGCCGAGCACGCGTTCTTCTCCACCTGCGGCAGCTCCCTGTCGATCAAGACGGCCATGCTCGCCGTGGCCGGCCCGGGGGAGAAGCTGCTGCTCTCGCGCAACGCGCACAAGTCCGTGATCTCGGGCGTCGTCGTCAACGGCGTCGAACCGATCTGGGTCCACCCCAAGTTCGACCGCGAACGGCACCTCGCGCATCCGCCGGAGCCCGACGACGTGCGCCGCAGCCTCCAGGAGCACCCGGACGCCAAGGGCATGCTGCTGATCACCCCCACGGACTGGGGAACCTGCGCCGACATCCGGGGCGTGGCGCGGGTCTGCCACGAGTTCGGCGTGCCCCTCATCGTCGACGAGGCGTGGGGCGCCCACCTGCCCTTCCACCCCGGGCTGCCGGCCTGGGGCATGGACGCCGAGGCCGACCTCGTGGTCACCAGCGTCCACAAGATGGGCGGGGCGATCGAGCAGAGCTCCGTCTTCCACCTCCAGTACGACCGGGTCTCGCCCGAGGCGCTCAAGCAGCGGGAGGACCTGCTCGGCACCACCAGCGCCTCGTCCCTGGTCTACATGACCCTGGACGGCTGGCGCCGGCAGATGGTCGAGCAGGGCCACGACCTCCTGGACGCCGCGCTGCACCGGGCGGAACGGATCCGCCTGGCGGCCGGGGACCTGCCCGGACTGCGGCCGATGGGGCAGGAGGTCGTGGACGAAGGACTCGCCGCGGCCTTCGACCCGCTGAAGATCGTGATCGACGTGCGCGAGCTCGGGATCAGCGGCATGCAGGCCGCCGAGTGGATGCGCGCCGAGCTTCACGTGGACGTCGGCGGCTCGGACACCTGCCGGATCAGCGCGTCGATCACCCACGCGGACGACGACGAGACCGAGAAGACGCTGCTGGACGCCCTGCGTGCGCTCACCGAGCGGGCCGACTCCATCGAGCGCAGGCCGCCGGTCCGCCTGCCCGAGCCCTCGGCCCTGGAACTGGAGCAGGCCATGCTGCCCCGTGACGCCTTCTTCGCCGAGGTCGAGCACGTCCCCGCCGAACGGGCCGCGGGCCGCATCGCCGCGGAGATGATCAGCCCGTACCCTCCCGGCGTGCCGGCGATCGCTCCGGGCGAGGTCATCACCGACGAGGTTCTCGACTACCTGCGCAGCGGGGTCGAGCACGGCGTCCTGATCCCGGACGCCGCCGACCCCTCGGTCAAGACGCTGCGGGTGGTGGCGCGGCGCTGAGGAGTCCCTTGCCGGTGATCGCGGCCAGGGACAGCGTCCGGTATCCCATCGACTCGAACATCACGGTGATGCGGTCGCCCTCCTCGCTCATCACCGTGCCCTCCCCCCACTCGGTGTGCCGCACCCGCGTACCCGCCGGATAGGACTCGGCGGCCGTGTGCGCGGGGGACTCCTCGCCCGTGTCCCCGACCCCCTCGACGACGCTGTCCCCGGCCGAGGGGGTCGCGCACGTGTCGCAGGCCCCGCACGGGGCGTCGTACGGCTCCCCGAAGTAGCCGAGCAGGAAGCGGCGCCGGCAGCCCGTGGTCTCGGCGTAGCCCAGCATCATGGCCAGCCTCGACTCCTCCAGTCTTCTGTTCGACAGGGCCTCCTCCGTCGCCCGGGCGGTGGCCTCCCCGGCCGTCGTCCCGGCCACCGGGCCCACCCTTCCGTCGTCCTCGATGCGCACCGCTCCCGCCTGTTCCAGGAGGTTGACGGCCGCCGTCACCCGTCTGCGCGAGAGCCCCGTCTCCTTCGCGAGGTCGTCCCGCGCGAGGGGGGCGTCGCTTCCGTGGACGCGCTCCGCGACCGCGCCGAGGGTGTCCTCGTCCGGCGCCCGCGTGGCGAAGAGCCGCTGGAGGCCGCTGTCCTGCGGCCGGTAGTGCAGGACGGCGACCGCGGGCCCGCCGTCGCGGCCCGCGCGGCCGATCTCCTGGTAATAGGCGTCGAGCGAGCCCGGCACGGACGCGTGCAGCACGAACCGCACGTCCTCCTTGTCGATGCCCATGCCGAAGGCTGAGGTGGCCACGACGACGTCGGTCTCGCCTGCCAGGAAGGCGTCGTGCGCCCGTGAACGCTCACCGGCCGTCAGGCCGGCGTGGTAGGCGGTGGCGGACAGGCCCAGCGCGGCCAGGTCGGCCGCGTACTCCTCGGCGTCCCGGCGGGTCGCGGTGTAGACGATGCCCGGCTTGGGCTCCGCCGCGGCGCGCTCCACCACCACCCGGCGCTTGTCGGCGTCGTCCTGGAAGCGGCGCACCTCCAGCGCGATGTTCGGCCGGTCGAAACCGGCTACGACCAGTTCCGGTTCCGCCATGCCGAGGCGCTCGACGATCTCCTCGCGCACCGGCGGCGCCGCCGTGGCCGTCAGAGCGAGGACGGGGGGCCTCCCCACCCGCTGGGCCGCCTGGGCCAGTCGCAGGTAGTCGGGGCGGAAGTCGTGGCCCCAGGCGGCGACGCACTGGGCCTCGTCGACGACGAACAGCGAGGGCGCGGCCTGCGCCAGTCGCTCGACCACCTCGTCCTTGGCGAGCTGCTCGGGGGACAGGAACAGGAACTCCGCGTCCCCGTGCCGGACCGCGTCCCAGGCGGCCTCCGTCTCCCCGGCCGCCTGGGCGGAGTTGACCGCGACGGCGTCCGGGGCGCCGGCGTGCCCGAGCAGGCCGGCGATCTGGTCCCGCTGGAGGGCGATGAGCGGGGAGACCACCACCGTGGGCCCCGGCAGCAGCAGCCCCGGCACCTGGTACACCGCCGACTTCCCGGCCCCCGTGGGCATGACGGCCAGGGTGTCGCGGCCCCGCATGACCGCTTCCATCGCGGCGAGCTGGCCCGGCCGCAGCTCGCTCCAGCCGAACACCTCGTCGGCGGCCTGTGCCAGGCGCTCGGCGGCGCCGGGACTCCTCCGGTCGGACATGTGGTCTCCCCTCACGGCCGCGGGTCGGTGCGCTGCCACTTCGGACGCGCGTCGCTCCCACGGCGTCCCGCCACCGAGGCACAGCGCGGGCACAGGCGCCGCACCCGGTCGGCCGCGCCCCCGGACTCGGGGAACGTGTCCGTCCAGGTGACGTGCGGGAACCGGATCAGCCGGGACCGGCTGAGGGACAGCCCGCAGACCGTCTGGTTGGTGCCCGGCACCCAGGCGTGGACCTCCCCGGCGGGCAGCCGGCGGCGGCCCTCCTCCTCGTCGGTCCACTGGCCGGACGCGGCGACGGTGTACTCCTTGACTCGCGGCATGACCTCTCCCCGCTCGTTCGGAGCAACCGCGTTCCCCGTATGCGCGGACACAAGCCCCGGCGCGGACCCCGCCTCAGGCCACGCGGATTCCCACGATGCAGGTGTCGTCGTCCGTGTCGGACCTGCTGTGCGTGAGCAGCCGGTCCAGCTGCTGGTCGAGCGTCGGCGGGACCGCGCGCGCGACCGTCAGGAACTGCGCCAGGGACTCCTCCACGGACCGGTCCCGGCGTTCGATCAGCCCGTCCGTGTACATCAGCAGCGTGTCGTCGACGGCGAGCTGGACCTCGTGCTCCTCGTACGTCGCCTCCGGTACGGCGCCCAGCAGCAGACCGGTGACCAGGGGCAGCGGTGCCGCCTCCGAGCCGCGCACCAGGACCGGCGGCAGATGCCCGGCCCGTGCCCAGCGCAGCGTGTTGTTCTCGGGGTCGTACAGTCCGCACACCGCGGTGGCGGTGACGGCGCCGGTCAGATGGTGGGCCACCATGTTGAGCCAGGACAGGAGCTGGCCGGGCCCGGCACCGGTCACGGCGAGCCCGCGCAGCGCGTTGCGCAGCACCACCATGCTGGTGGCCGCCTCTATGCCGTGGCCCGCGACGTCGCCCACGCACAGCAGTACCAGCCGGGACGGCAGCACGACCGCGTCGTACCAGTCGCCGCCGACCAGGTGCTGGGTCTCGGCGGGCCGGTAGCGCACCGCCACGTCCAGCCCCGGAACCTCCAGCGGAGCCTGGGTCGGGGGCATGATGGCGTGCTGCAACTGGAGGGTCAGCCGGTTGCGCTCGCTGGCCTGCTGCTCGGAGTGGGCGAGCTGGTCCCGGGTGGCGGCGAGGGCGACCTCGGTCCAGTGGTGCGCGGAGATGTCCTGGTAGGCACCGCGCAGCAGGTAGAGCTGGCCGGCGGAGTCGAGGACCGGTTCCGCCACGACCCGGATGTGCCGGGTGACCCCGTCGGGGCGCTGGAGGCGGAACGCGGCGGACGCGTGGCGGCGCTGGTGCAGCAGGGTGCGCAGGAACCGGCCGATGGCGACGGCGTCGTCGGGGTGGGCGTGGGCGGGCAGGTCCTCCAGCGGCACGGGGGAGTCGGACACGGGCCTGCCGTACAGGTGGTAGAGCTGGCCGTTCCAGGTGATCTCGCCGGTCAGCAGGTTCTCCTCGAAACCGCCGATGCGGCCGAGACGCTGGGCGTGCTGGAGCAGGCTCGCCAGCCGGGCGGTCTCGTCCTCGATGCGCCAGATCAGCAGGACGCTGTCGCCGTGCCGGCTGACGTTGATGTCGGCGACCGCGGCGAGCTGGACGTCGTCGACGAGTGCGGTGAGCCGCATGCGGTGGGTGCGGAAGGGCTCGCCGGTGGCGTAGACGCGCTCGATCCGGTCGAACAGCTCGCTGTGCCCCGCGGCCATCGGGTACGCCTCCAGCAGCAGCGCACCGTTCACGGCGCCCCGTGGCCGCCCCGCGGGATCGAGGAAGCGGCTGTTGACGTGATGGATGCGGAAGTCGACCAGGTGCCCGTCGGGGCCCAGGTGGGGCACCAGCACGAGGGCGGGGTCGTGCAGCCCGTCGGCCAGGTCCATCAGCTCGGAGACGTCCGGCAGGACGCGCGGGCCGGTGACGCCGTCGGGGTGCCGGAGCGTGTACGTCTCCAAGGTGTGCGCGCACAGCTCGGCCAGGGCCTCGATCTGCCGGACGATGGCCGGCGGAGGCGACTCCAGCGGCGCGGGCCAGGCGATCTCCAGTACGCCGTGGATGCGCCCGCCGGTGCCGGCCGGTACGGCGATCCGGCCGCCGTCGGGGTGGTGGTGCTGGCCGATGGACGGCAGGCCGGTATCGGACAGGCTGCGGATCCATTCCCCGTCGCGTTCGGTGAGCCCGCGGCGCGCCACGGTCGTCACACCCGGCGGCACATGGCGCCAGCGCCCGGCCTCGGCCGAGGAGAACCCGGCGCTGCCCGCCAGTGCGAGGGATCCGTCGGACCCCAGGGCCCAGATGGCCACGGCCTCCGCGCCCAGCGGCGTGAGCGCGTGCTCCAGCAGGGAGTCGGCGACCGCCTGGGTGTCGTCGGCGGCCAGCGCACCGCTCTCCGCGGCACGCAGGCGTACCGCGGAGGAGCGCCCGTCGGGCGGATCGGTGGCGGCGGTGGCGGCCAGGAAGGCACTGGTCACCTCCGAGAGCCGGTCGCGCGAGGCCTGGTTGATCACCTCGACGGCGAACTCCAGCGGTGTCACACCCGCCTGTGCCGTCAGCTCGGCGAGCTGACGGGAGGCCTGCGCCGGCCCGCAGCCCAGCCGCTCGACCAGGATGCCCTTCGCCAGTTCGATCAGGGCGCGCCCGTCCGCCTCGGCCTGAGCGGCCCGCACCTCCCTGCGCAGCCGCTCCACGGTCGCCGCCAGCCTGCCGACGGGGGAGGCCTGCCCGTCACCGTCACCACCCTCGACGGCGGGCTCGTGGCCCACGGGGGCGGTCTGGGGCTCGGACGGCTGGCGGAGATCACTCACGGGGGGCCTGTTCCTGGGCTGGGGACGTCACGCGGTCGGCTGGGGGGCGCTGCGCGTGCTCACTCCGGCAGCCACCTCCGGACGCGGGCGATCAGGTCGCTGGTGTCGACGGGCTTGGTGACGTAGTCGTTGGCACCCGACGCGAGGCTCTTCTCCTGGTCGCCCGGCATGGCCTTCGCGGTGACCGCGATGATCGGCAGCTCCGCGTACTGCGGCATCGAGCGGATCTCCGCGGTGGCGGCGTAACCGTCCATCTCCGGCATCATCACGTCCATGAGGACCACCGAGATGTCCGGGTGGGCCAGCAGCATCTCGATGCCCTTGCGGCCGTTGTCCGCGTGCAGGACGTGGAAGCCGTGCAGCTCCAGCACTCCGCTGAGCGCGAAGAGGTTGCGGGCGTCGTCGTCGACCACGAGGACCGTCCGGCCGACGAAGGAGTCGTCCACCACCTGCGCCATGGGCCGCTGCGGCTCCTCGGGACGCACCAGCGACAGCACGTCGCCCGGCTGCTCGGCCGACAGGTGCAGGGTGATGCGCTCGCGCAGGTCGTCCAGGCTGGACAGGAAGTCCAGCGGCCGGTCGCCCGCCAGGGCCCGCAGCCCCTGCTCCTGGCCGAGGTCCACGCGGTGCCCGGTGTGGATCAGCACCGGCACGCTGGCCAGCGCCGAGTCACCGCCCATGGCCTCCAGGAAGTCGGCGCCCTCGTCGTGCGGCATGCCGAGTTCGAGGACCACGCAGTGGCAGGGGTCGGCCGCCAGCATGCTCGCGGCCTCCTGCGCCCCGACGGCCGTGATGATGTCGATCGCCCCGTGCGGGTCGTCGGAGTCGGCGAGGTCCGCGACGGCCCGCTCGGCGACCAGCGTGAGCAGGCCGCGCGGGCGTTCCTCGATGACCAGCAGCCGGCGCCTGCGCTGGCCCGGTGCGGGCGCGGCCGGGGGAAGCATCCGAGGCTCCTCGGCCTCCAGGGCGTCGGCGGTGTCCTGCGGCTGCTCCGCCGGACGTCCGCCGCTCTCCATCAGTTCCTCGAAGTCGGCGCGCGCCACGGGCAGGTACAGCGTGAACGTGCTGCCCTGACCGGGAGTGCTGTCCACCGTGACCGCGCCGCCCAGCAGATGGGCGATCTCCCGGGTGATGGACAGACCCAGGCCGGTGCCGCCGTACTTGCGGCTGGTCGTCCCGTCGGCCTGCTGGAACGCCCCGAAGATGGTCTCCAGTTGCTGCTGCGGAATGCCGATGCCGGTGTCCTTGACCCGGAACGCCACGACCGGACCGCCGCGGTGCACGCCCGGCGGCACCTCACGGTCGGCGGCGGGCTCGATCCGCAGCTCCACACTGCCCTGCTCGGTGAACTTCACCGCGTTCGACAGCAGGTTGCGCAGGATCTGCCGCAGCCGGGAGTCGTCGGTGAGCAGGTCGGCCGGGGTACCGGGCGCGGTGGCGACCGTGAAGTCCAGGCTCTTCTGCGTGGTCATCGGGCGGAACGTGGCCTCGACGTACTCCAGGAGCTGGCGCAGCGGGACCCGCTCGGGTGCCACGTCCATCTTGCCCGCCTCGACCTTGGACAGGTCGAGGATGTCGTTGATGAGCTGGAGCAGGTCCGAGCCCGCCGAGTGGATGATGCCCGCGTACTCGACCTGCTTGGGGGTGAGGTTGCGGGAGGGGTTCTGCGCCAGCAACTGGGCCAGGATCAGCAGGCTGTTGAGCGGTGTGCGCAGCTCGTGGCTCATGTTGGCCAGGAACTCCGACTTGTACTTGGAGGCCAGCGACAACTGCTGCGCGCGGGTCTCCAGTTCCTGCCGGGCCTGCTCGATCTGGAGGTTCTTCGCCTCGATGTCGCGGTTCTGCGAGGCCAGCAGGGAGGCCTTCTCCTCCAGTTCGGCGTTGGAGCGCTGGAGTTCGTCCTGCTGGACCTGCAACTCCTCGGAGCGGGCCTGGAGTTCGGCGGTCAGCCGCTGGGACTCGTCCAGCAGCTCGTCGGTGCGGACGTTGGCCACGATGGTGTTGAGGTTGACGCCGATGGTCGGCATGAGCTGCGCCAGGAAGTCCTGGTGGATCTTCCTGAAGCGGCTGACGGAGGCCAGCTCGATCACACCGAGGACCTGCTCCTCGACCACGATCGGCAGCACCACCAGAGCCGTGGGTGCGGCATGTCCGAGACCGGACGAGATGGTGACGTACCCCTCGGGCAGCTCCTCGACCGTGACGGTACGGCGGTTGCGCGCGGCCTGTCCGACCAGCGAGCGTCCGACCGGGATGCGGGTGGGCCGCTCGGCGTCGTCGGGATAGCCGTACGAGCCCACCAGCCGCAGTTCGTGCCCGCGCTCGGTGTCCTCGGCCAGGTAGAAGGCGCCGTACTGGGCGGAGACCAGGGGGGTCAGCTCGTCCATGATGAGCTCGGCGACCACGGGCAGGTCCCGGTGGCCCTGCATCAGGCCGGAGATCCGGGCCAGGTTGGTCTTGAGCCAGTCCTGCTCCTGGTTGGCCCGGGTGGTCTCGCGCAGGGACTCCACCATGGAGTTGATGTTGTCCTTGAGCTCGGCGACCTCGCCGGAGGCCTCCACGTTGATCGACCGGGTCAGGTCGCCCTCGGCCACCGCGCTCGCGACCTCGGCGATCGCGCGGACCTGCCGGGTGAGGTTCCCCGCCAGTTCGTTGACGTTCTCCGTGAGCCGCTTCCACGTGCCCTCGACGCCCTCGACCTCGGCCTGACCGCCGAGCCGTCCCTCGCTGCCGACCTCGCGGGCCACGCGGGTGACCTCGGCGGCGAACGACGAGAGCTGGTCGACCATCGTGTTGATGGTCGTCTTCAGCTCCAGGATCTCGCCCCGGGCGTCGACGTCGATCTTCTTCGACAGGTCGCCGTTGGCCACCGCGGTCGTCACCAGGGCGATGTTGCGTACCTGCCCGGTGAGGTTGTTGGCCATGGAGTTGACGTTGTCGGTGAGGTCCTTCCAGGTGCCGGCCACGTTGGGCACGTGGGCCTGGCCGCCGAGGCGTCCCTCGGTGCCGACCTCGCGGGCCACGCGGGTGACCTCGTCGGCGAACGCGGACAGGGTGTCGACCATGGTGTTGATGACGTCCGCCAGCGCGGCGACCTCACCCTTGGCCTCCACGGTGATCTTCTGCGAGAGGTCACCGCGCGCCACGGCGGTCGCGACCTGGGCGATCGAGCGGACCTGCCCGGTCAGGTTGGAGGCCATCACGTTGACGTTGTCGGTGAGGTCCTTCCACGTCCCCGACACGCCCCTGACGATCGCCTGTCCGCCGAGGTTGCCCTCGGTGCCGACCTCGCGGGCGACGCGGGTGACCTCGTCGGCGAAGGCGGAGAGCT
>NZ_JBIVSV010000009.1:145353-352337 GCF_044756385.1 Streptomyces sp. NPDC091972
CTGGTCGACCATCGTGTTGATGGTGTTCTTGAGTTCGAGGATCTCGCCGCGGGCGTCGACGGTGATCTTCTGGGACAGGTCGCCCTGCGCCACCGCGGTGGCCACCTGGGCGACGTTGCGGACCTGCGCGGTGAGGTTGCCGCCCATGAAGTTCACGGAGTCGGTGAGGTCGCGCCAGGTGCCCTTGACGCCCTTGACGTCGGCCTGTCCGCCCAGCCGGCCTTCGGTGCCGACCTCGCGGGCGACGCGGGTGACCTCGTCGGCGAAGGCGGAGAGCTGGTCGACCATCGTGTTGATGGTGTTCTTGAGTTCGAGGATCTCGCCGCGGGCGTCGACGGTGATCTTCTGGGACAGGTCGCCCTGCGCCACCGCCGTCGTCACCTGGGCGACGTTGCGGACCTGGGACGTGAGGTTTCCGGCCATGAAGTTGACCGAATCGGTGAGGTCGCGCCAGACCCCGCCCACCCCGGGCACCTGCGCCTGGCCGCCGAGGCGTCCCTCGCTGCCGACCTCGCGGGCGACGCGCGTGACCTCGTCGGCGAAGGCGGAGAGCTGGTCGACCATCGTGTTGACGGTCTCCTTGAGCTGAAGGATCTCACCGCGCGCGGGCACGTCGATCTTCTGCGAGAGATCGCCCTTGGCCACCGCCGTCGCCACCTGGGCGATGTCACGGACCTGGGTGGTGAGGTTTCCCGCCATCGCGTTCACCGAGTCGGTCAGGTCCGCCCAGGTGCCCGAGACCCCCGGCACCTCCGCCTGGCCGCCCAGCGTGCCCTCGGTGCCCACCTCGCGGGCCACCCGGGTGACCTCGGACGTGAACACGGAGAGCTGGTCGACCATGCCGTTGAAGACCGTGGCGATGTCGCCCAGCAGACCCTGTCCGTCGGACGGCAGCCGCGTGCCGAAGTCACCGTCGCGCACGGCCGTCAGCCCCGCCAGCAGCTGGCGCAGCTCCTGCTCACCCGGGGCCTGTTCGCGGGCCTCCGTCGACGTGCTGGTCATGCGTACCCTCGTTCCGCTCCCCTAGAGCCCCCGCACCGGGGACTCGGAACCCTGGCGGGCTCGTCAAGGGCCCGCTCACCAGCGACAATCCCGCACCCCACGGAGTTGCCCGATGAGAAATCCGTCGAAGATTAACCCAGGTGCGGAGCAGCGACAAAAGGCTGTGGGAAGGGTTGTGACACGCCGGAAAAAGAGGTCGTGAAAAAAGTGTGAGGGTGACGATCCCGGGTACTCGTCAGGATTTTCCAGGCTCCGGCCGCGCCGCCGCCAGGGCGTCCTCCAGGGTGGGGTGGAAGGGGATGACGGTGTCGAGGCCCACGAGCTGCAAGGTGCGCAACACGGCTCCCCGCACCACCACGAGCCGCAGCCATCCTCCCGCGTTCGCGGCGGCCTGGAAGGCGGCGATCAGGGCGTTGACCCCGCTGGAGTCCATGAACGTGACCCGGCTCAGATCGATGACGACCCGCTGACCCACGGCGGAGTCCGCCGGAACCAGGGCCCGCGTCAGTCCGCCCACGCTCTGGTGGTCGATCTCTCCCTCGAGGCCGAGGACGGTGATGCCGTCGGCGTCGGTCCGGACCACGGTCAGTGTGCCGTGACCCGCTGCTTCCCGGTTGTCTGCCACTCGCGTCCTCTGCGCACTGGATAGGGGGCTGTCACGTCCTTGGTGCCACCGCTGCCCAGGATGACCCGGCGCGATGCATGAGAGCGCCCTCCATTTCCAGGACGGCACGAGAACAGACGGCACAGGCGTAAGACGGGAAACACGGGGTAACCGCGCGCTCATGAACGGGGTACTGGAGATGGTCGGCAGGGTGCGGGTCCTGCCTGAGGAGTGTTCGCGGATGCCGGAAGCCGCACCTGCCGAGGTGACCGTGGCCCTGGACGGAGCGGACGGCTGCATCGCCGACGCGCGGGCCGAGACGTCGAAGTTCCTGACGCGGGTGCAGGGGGAGTACGGGCTGCCGGTGGCCGCCCGCACTATGGACCTGGGGCAGTTGGTGGTCAGTGAGCTGGTCACCAACGCGCTGAAGTACGCGCCCGGGCCGGTGCTGCTGAACCTGCGCATCGCCGACGGCATGCTGGAGATCGAGGTCTGGGACACCGACCCGACCCTTCCGCTGGCGCGCGCCGCCGACGCGGGGCGGGTGGGCCAGCACGGCCTGGAGATCGTGATGGCGGTCGTCCAGGCGATAGAGGTGCGCCAGGAGCCGGTGGGGAAGTGCGTCACCGCCCGCCTGACGCTGTTCGACGACTAGCCGCGCGAGGTCGTCCCTCTCCCACAGCCGATGAGCCGGTGACGGGACGACATGCGCGCGCCCGCGGCCTCGACGAGAGCCGACGGGCCATTTCGGCGATCCTGGACCGAGGGCGGCGGTGCCGAGGCCGACCGCCCTGGAGCCCGTCCCGGTCCGGGGCCGCGAGCTGACCGAGCCGCCACCACCGCTTTGAAACCTCCGGACCTGGGCACCCCTGAGCGGTCGAGCCGCGACCGCGGCACCGGCAGACCCGCGGGGGACCGGGGGCCGAACGGTGCATCCGGCCGAGGGCCCCCGACCGAAGCTCTCCGTACACACAGTCCTGGAGGTATCCGTGGCTCGTCGCCATCGTCTGATCCGAGTCGCTCCGAGTGCCGTGTGGGACGTCCTCGCCGACGGTCACCGCTACGCCGAATGGGTCGTCGGGACCGCGCAGTCCGAGCCGGTGCGAGGGCAGTGGCCGAACAAGGACGCGGCTATCCGTTTCGAGGTCCGCGTCGGCCCGCTCAGGCTGACCAACGAGACGGTCGTACGCCGCTGCGAGGAGGGCGCCGCCCTGGAGCTGGAGGCCCACGCCGGTGTGCTGGGCACCGCCCGTATCGCCATCGAACTGCGGCCGTGGGGCGAACACTGCCTGGTCATCGTGGACGAACACCCCCTGCAAGGAGCCGGCGGCGCCCTCCACAACGTCGGCTTCGACGCGCTGATCCAGCTCCGTCACCGCACCATGCTCGCCCGACTGGCCAGACTGTGCGAGAACCCGGCCGGCGACGACACCCCGCACCCCGCACCGGCCCGGGGAGCGGCACCGGGCGCGCAGGGAGTCGGTCATGCCTGACGCCGTGGTGATCGGTGCCGGCCCCAACGGTCTGGTCGCCGCCAACCTGCTGGCGGACGCCGGCTGGAGCGTCGAGGTGCTGGAGGAACAGCCGGAACCGGGCGGCGCGGTGCGCCACGACCACGGGGTGGACCCCGCCTTCGTCAACGATCTCTTCAGCTCCTTCTACCCGCTCGCGGCCGCCTCCCCGGTCCTGGCCGGACTGCGCCTGGAGGACCACGGACTGCGATGGAGCAACGCGCCGAGCGTCCTCGCACACCCGCTCAGCGACGGCAGCTGCGCCCTCCTGGACCGGGACGTCGACACCACCGCAGCCTCCCTCGACACCTTCGCGCCGGGCGACGGGGACGCGTGGCGGCGGCTGCACGACGTGTGGCTGCGGCTGCGCCCCGACGTCCTGGACGCCCTGTTCACCCCCTTCCCGCCGGTCCGCGCGACGGCCCGCCTGGCGTGGCGGCTGCGGGCCGCGGGCGGTCTGCGCATGGCCCGGACCCTGGTCCTTCCGGTACGGCGGATGGGGGAGGAGGAGTTCCGCGGACAGGGCGGCCGGCTGCTGCTGGCCGGGAACGCTCTGCACGCCGACCTCGCCCCCGAGTCGGCCGGCAGCGGCGGCTTCGGCTGGCTGATGGCCATGCTGGGACAGACCTACGGCTTCCCCGTCCCGGTCGGCGGCTCAGGCGCTCTCACCGAGGCCCTGGCCCGTCGCCTGCGGGCCCGGGGCGGACGGCTGCACTGCGGGCAGCGCGTCGACGAGATCGTCGTCCGCGGCGGCCGGGCCGTCGGTGTGCGGACGGCGGCCGGTGACGCGGTACGGGCCCGCCGCGCGGTGCTGGCGGACGTGTCCGTGCCGGCCCTGTACGGAAGCCTCCTGGACCCCGAGCACCTGCCCGCCCAGCTCCTGGAGGACGTGCGCCGGTTCCAGTGGGACTTCGCCACCTTCAAGGTCGACTGGGCGCTCGACGGCCCGGTGCCCTGGCGGGCCGAGGAGGCGTCCCGGGCCGGCACCGTCCACCTCGCCGACGGCGTCGACGAGCTCACCCGCTTCGCCGCCCAGCTCGCCATGCGGCAGGTCCCGGACCGCCCCTTCCTGCTGTTCGGCCAGATGACCACCTCCGACGCCACCCGCTCCCCGCAGGGCACGGAGTCCGCCTGGGCCTACACCCACGTCCCCCACGAGATCGGCGCCGACGCCGCGGACGAGGGCATCAGCGGCCGCTGGGACACCAAGGACCAGGAACTCATGGCCGACCGCGTCGAACGACAGGTGGAACGGTTCGCGCCCGGCTTCCGGGCCCTGATCCGGGCCCGCCGCATCCTCGCGCCCCCGACCCTCCAGGCCATGGACGCCAACCTGAGCGGCGGCGCCATCAACGGCGGCACGACCGCCCTCCACCAGCAGCTCTTCTTCCGCCCCGTGCCCGGCACCGGACGCCCCGAGACCCCGGTCCCCGGCCTGTTCCTGGCCTCCTCCGGCGCCCACCCCGGCGGCGGAGTGCACGGAGCGCCGGGCGCCAACGCGGCACGGTCCGCCCTGCACCGCCACCGGCCCCCCGGGCTCGCCCGCGCCCAACGACTCCTGACCCGCCGCGACCGCACCGGAAGCAGGCGCTGAACCCAGGCGCCGCCCGCCGGGGCGGCCGTATCCGTGGAGGAGACCCGTGAACGCACACGAGGAGGCCCCCAGCGGCCCCGACCGTGACCATCGGCGCCCCGCAGGCGTCGACGACACGACCGTCGAGGCCCTCGGGGCGCTGTCCAAGGCACTGGAGACGACCGAGCGGGCCCGCGGCCGGCTGTACGACTTCCACCAGCTCACCGGGACGGCCGACCTGGAACTCGACCGTGCCGTGCGTCTGCTGGAGGAGGCGGGACACCCCGAATGGGCCGCGAAGGTCCGCTCGGAGATCCTCGGCCGCAACGTCATCCCCGGACACTGGACGTTCCAGATCGTCGAGGCCTACAACGCCACCTACTACCGGCCCTTCCAGCAGTTGGAGCTGAGCGCGGTGCGGGAACTCGCGCAGGGCCGCGACCACTTGTACGAGGCGGAGATGAAGGAGGAGCGCCGCACCGCCGGTCACCCCGACCACACCGCCCGCCCGTCTGCCCACGACAGCTGAGAGACCCTGCGGGGCGCGCGTTCCGCGTTCCACGGCGTTCAACGGAAGGAGGGTCGGCCATGCCCGACAGTCCGCTCGCCGGCCGGACGGTGGCCGTCACCGGAGCCGCCCGAGGTCTGGGCGCGGCCCTGGCCCGCGAGATCGCCCGGCGCGGCGCCCGGGTGGCGCTGCTGGGCCACGAGAAGGCCCTCCTGGAAGCCGTGGCCGAGTCCCTGCCGGGGCCCGCCCTGGCCGTCGAGGCCGACGTGACCGACCCGGACGCGCTGGCCGCCGCGGCCCGCGCGGTGCGGGCCCGCCTCGGACCTCCCTCGGCCGTGGTGGCGAACGCGGGCATCGCCGAAGGCGGCCCGTTCCTGACCTCGCCGCCGGACGCCTGGAGCCGTGTCGTCGACGTCAACCTCACCGGCAGCGCCCACACGGCCCGGGCGTTCCTGCCCGACCTCTTCGACACGGGCGGCTACTTCCTTCAGATCGCCTCGCTCGCGTCGATCGGCGCGGCCCCGCTGATGAGCGCCTACTGCGCCTCCAAGGCGGGGGCCGAGGCCTTCGCGCACTCCCTGCGGGCGGAGGTGGCGCACCGGGGCGTCGGCGTGGGCATCGCCTACATCAACTGGACCGACACCGACATGATCCGCGACGCCGACCGGCACGTCGTGCTGCGGGAACTGCGGGCCGGCATGCCCCTGCCGGCCCGCCGTGTGTACACCGTGGAGACGGTCGCCGCCCGCCTGGTCAAGGGCCTGGAGCGACGCCGTACGGCCGTGTACGCACCGGCCTGGCTGCGCCTGACCCAACCGGTGCGCGCGGCGCTGCCGCCTGTCGTGCTGCGTGTGTCGCGCCGCGCGCTGCCCCGCCTGGAGGCCGAACGGTCCCTCGCGTACACCGGCCCGCTCGGCGCCGGCGGTCTCGCCGACCGCGGTTCGCGCCGCGAGGACTGACCCGGCGAGAGGCCGGGGTGCGGGCGGTCTCGCCCGGACCGCGTCCGGCCGTCCGGGCGGGTTCGGGGCCGGACGGCCGGTGTCCGGGTGAAACCGCCCTGCGCCTCACCGTGTGCCGGCGCGGGCAGCGGTCCCGGTCAGGAACGCCGTGCGCGGCGGGTGCCGTAGAGGGCGGCCGCCCCGAGGGCGATCACCGCGGCAGCGCCGCCCGCTATCGCGCCGACCGGTGCGCTGGAACCGGTCTCGGCCAGCGGCGGGGTGCTGTCGCTCGGCGAGGGCGCCGGCGAGGTGGGCGGCGTCGACTCCAGCGGAGGGACGTCCGGGGTGGTCGGCGGCGTGGTGGAGGTGGCGGGCGGGGCCGTCGGGGTGGCCGGCGGGGTCGACTCGTCCGCGGGCGGCTCACTGGCGGGCGGGCTGCTCGGGCTGTCCGGCGTGGACGGGGAGGACGGGGGCGTGGGCGAGTTCGGCTGCTCGGGGCTGCACGACTTGTCGCCGCCGTTCCACGCGGCGATCAGGTGGTACGGCGTGGCGACGTTGTCGGGCTGGTAGGGCGCGGGGCCGTGGCCCTCTCCCGACCCGCCGTCGTAGATCACGTCGTCGCCGTAGAGGTCGATCTGCCCGTAGCAGTCCGGCGTCTTGACCGTGAGCTTCTGCCAGGTCCGCTCGGCGTCGTCGGAGCCGGGGAGGTCCTTGGCGCTCAGGTAGACGGTGGCGTGGTCGACCAGGGTCTGGAGGCCGGAGGTGTACCAGTCCGGTCCCTCGGTGGTGTACTCGGCCAGCGAGACCGGGTACGTGCAGCCCTCGCCCACGGTCTGTCCCGGAGCCAGCCGTACCTCGACGGTGCCGGGGGCGGAGGACCACTGGCGGAAGCCGCCCTGCGAGGTCCAGTCGGCGTCCGCCTTTCCGGCGGCGTCGACCAGGCGGTACTGGACCGTGGCCGACTGGCAGCCGCCCCCGGGGGTGGCATGGGCGACGGTGGCCCCGAACAGGGGGGTGGCCGTGGCGATGAAGGCGGCAGCGGCGACAGCGGCCGACGTTCTGGAGCGTGAGAGGCGCGTCAAGATATGCCCTAGCGGTGTCGAGAGTGTGGGAGGTGGCAGGGCGCGAGCGGCCGCGGCAGGCGGTCAGGGGAATGCAGTCCGTGGCGGAGCCACTCGCGTCACTTCGCTCGCTTCGGTCACAGCGAGCGAGCCGCATTCTTGTCGCTGTCCACAACTCCCGTCAATATTTCACCAGTTCAGCACAGAGAGGCGTCCTGGCTTGCGTGTTCTGCCCTGATATCACAGGGGGGAGGGGCCGGCGGACGGCACTCTCGATCATGCGGCGCGTCGGTCGGGCCGAGGTGGGAGACGAACGGGTGAGAGTCGTCGTGACGGGCGCGTCCGGGTTCCTCGGACGGCTGCTGGCCGGTGCGCTGGCGCGGGCGGGGACCTTCGGCGGTGCGCCGATCAGCCGTCTGGTGCTGGTCGACCGGGTCCCCTGGCCCGGTGGGTCACAGGGGGCCGGGGTGCCGGTCCAGGTGGTGCACGGGGAGCTGCCCGAGCATCTGGACGCGGTGTTCGCGGAGCCGGTGCACGTGCTGTTCCATCTCGCCGCCGCGGTGTCGGCCGAGTGCGAGGCCGACTTCGACCTCGGGATGCGCGCCAACGTGGACGTCACCCGCGCGGTGCTGGAGGCGGCACGGACCCAGTCCGGGGCGGGCGGGCCGGTGGTGCGGACGCTGTTCGCCAGCAGTGTCGCCGTCTACGGCTCCCACCCGGCCCTGCCCCTGCCGGCGGCGGTCAGTGAGACGACGGTGCCGGTGCCGCGGTCGAGCTACGGCGCCCAGAAGCTGATGTGCGAGCAGCTCGTCGCGGACTGCACCCGGCGCGGCTTCGTCGACGGGCGGGTCGCGCGGCTGATGACGGTGGCGGTACGGCCGGGCAGGCCGAACGCGGCCGCCTCCGGATTCCTGTCCGGCATCGTGCGCGAACCCCTCGCGGGCCTGCCCGCCGTCTGCCCCGTCGACCCCGCTCTGCGCGTGGCGCTCTCCTCGCCCCGGCGCACCGTCGAGGGCATCCTCCGCGTCGCCGAGGCCGAACGCGGCACCGGGCCGGGCCGCCTGGAGGGCCCGCTGCCGGTGAACCTGCCCGCCCTGACCGTCTCGGTCGCCGACATGCTCGCGGCCCTGCGGCAGACGGCCGGTGACGCGGTCGCCGACCTGGTCACCGTCGCGCCCGATCCGGCGGTCGAGGCGATCGTCGGCTCCTGGCCGGCCGTCCTCGACCACCGGCGCGCCGCGGCCCTGGGACTCCGCCCCGACGCGGACTTCCTGTCGGTGCTGCGGGACTACCTCGCCGATCACCCGGAGGCGGTCGCCGCCCCGCCGGACTGAGCCGGGGCCGCGTCCGCCGTCGGGCAGGCGGTTCGGTCAGCCGGGGAAGCGTCCCGTGGAGCGCAGCAGCCAGCGGCGTTCGGCGTAGGCCAGGTCGTCGCGCCACAGCCGTGCCGCGCCCGCCGCCATCAGGCGGCGCAGCACCGGGGCCGCCGCACGGGCCGCGGCGAAACCGGGGCGCGCGGAGGATGCGACGACCGCTTCGATCACGGCCGTGCGCGGACGGCCCAGCTCGTCCGGGCCGAGCGGGGTCACGTGCGTCTCGACCACGGAACCCACCCCCTCGCCCTCGGTGATGCGCATGAGGACCGTCCGCGGCTCGGGCGTGGTGAACAGGGCCCGCACCGGCACCACCAACCGTCCCGCGACCTTGAAGGAGACGTCCACGGTGAACCCGTCCTCGCCGTCCCCCTCGGCGCCGGGAGTGTCGACCACGGTCAGGTCGACGAAGGAGTACGGGTGGAACCAGGCCCCGTGCCAGGGGTCCAGCCGGTTCGCCACGACGTCCTCCGGCTCGCAGACCCCCACCCCGGTGTAGACGGCGGCGACGGAGCGGGACGGCTCCGGCCGGGGCGGCACGACCGGTTCCCGCGTCGGGGGTTCACCGCCCACCTGGTCCAGGCGCGCCCAGACCAGCACACCGTCGTCGTGCACGGGCAGCGGCTCCCAGCCGGTGAACGGCCCGCCGTCCAGGGCCAGTCCGTGCCAGTGGCAGACGAGGGTCCCGCAGCGCACCGGGCTGTCGGCGAGCGGTGCGCCCAGATGCGGGCAGATGCCGGGGCCCGCCGCGAGCCGTCCGTCGGCGGTGCGCCACACCACCAGTTCCCGCCCGGCCACCGTCACGGACAGCGGGCGGTCCCGGTGCACGTCCCGGGTGGCGCCGACGACGTACCAGTTGCCGGACGGGCGGGCCTGGGCCCGCTTCAGGGCCTCGGCGATCAGGGCCGGCCGGGCCTGCCGCCAGGTCGGCTGCTGCTTCTCCCACCGCACCGGGCGGCGGCGCAGGGCGAGTGGGTAGCGGGGGCGTCCCGCAGGTCGCCGCGGTTTCATGCGATCCTCCGCCAGGGTGATGTGGAGTCGGCTGCCGTGTCCGACAGGGGTACCGCCCGCTCGCCGTCCGTCCTGTGCCGCAGCCGCGCCGCCCCCACCCGGACCAGGCCGTCGAGGGCCACGACGGCTCGCCTGTGGCCGGGGACCACGGCACGGCGCTGCACCGAGCGGTACCCGTCCGCGGCGACCGCGTCCAGAATGCCGCCGTACAGGACGAAGGCGGTGCGGATGCAGGGGCGCGAGACCGGGTCGAGCATGGCCAGCCCCGGCGCGGCCTCGCGGTAGAGCGCGCGGGTCAGTTGCTCGAACTCCCGCAGGGCGGCGGTGATCCGGCGGTCGGGCCGGCCGGTGTCCCGGCTCCAGCGCAGCAGCCGCCGGTCGACGCCGTGGGCGGCCAGCAGGTCGGCGGGCAGGTACACGCGGCCGCGGTCGAGGTCCTCGCCCACGTCCCGCAGGAAGTTGGTGAGCTGGAACGCCACGCCCAGGGCCGCCGCGTGCGGTGCCGCCTCCTCGCGCGGGACGACCGTGCCGAGCACCGGCAGCATCTGCAGACCGATCACCTCCGCCGAACCGTAGGTGTAGGTGCGCAGGTCGGCGTAGGTGGCGTAGCCCGTGATGTCCAGGTCGGCGCGCATCGCGGCCATGAAGTCGGTGAAGTGGCGGTGGTCGATGTCGTAGCGCAGCGCGGTGTCGGCGAGCGCGTGGACCACCGGCTCGGCGCTGTGGCCCGCCGTCAGCCCCAGCTCCAGCTCGTGCTGCAACAGGGTCAGCCGTCGGGCGCGCTCTGCGGTGGTGGTCGTACCGTCGAGCGTGTCGACGATGTCGTCGGCCCAGCGGGCGAAGCCGTACAGCGCGTGCACGGCCGGCCGGCGTGCGACGGGCAGCAGGCGGGTGGCGAGGAAGTACGTCTTGCCGTGCCGGGCGTTCAGCCGCCGGCATCGGGTGTACGCCCTGCGCAGCGCCGGGTCGGTGACACCCGCCGCGTCGAGTTCACGGTCGGTCATGCCGGCCTCCGTTCGGGGGTCTCTCGTACGGCGGGACGCGGCCGCCGGGGGCGGGCGCCGCCGGTGATGCGGGCCGCGGCGAGCTTGCCCGACAGCAGGACGGTCGGGACGCCGACACCGGGAGTGGTGCCGCAGCCGGCGAGGACCGCGTTGACCGTCCCGCGCACCAGGTTGCGCGGCCGGAACGGCCCGGTCTGTGCGAAGGTGTGGGCGGCGGAGAAGGGCGAGCCGGCCGCGTGGCCCTGGGCCTGCCAGTCGGCCGGCGTGACCACGCACTCCTCCTCGACCGCGGCGGCGAGACCGGCGAGGCCGCGCCGTTCGAGTTCGCCCAGCAGGCTGTCGCGGTAGCGCGGACCCAGTTCGCCCCAGTCGGCGGCGCCGGGGCCGAGGTCGGTGTTCGGACAGGGCGCGAGGATGTAGTGCAGATGTCGGCCGGGCGGGGCGAGGCTCGGATCGGTGGCGGTGGGTCGCGTGACGAGCAGGGACGGATCGCTCATCAGGCTGCCGGACTGCGTGAGTTCGGCGAACGTCCGCCGCCATGCCGCGCCGAAGGAGATGGTGTGGTGGGCCAGCCCGGGCCAGGTGCGGTCCGTGCCGACGTGCAGGATGACGGCGGACGGCGAGAACCGCAGACCCACCGGCCGCCTCGGGGCGCGGCCCAGCAGCCCGTAGGTGACGGGCAGGTCGGGGGTGAGGACGACGGCGTCGCAGGCGATGCGGCCGGTGTCGGTGACGACGGCCGTGATCCGGTCGCCGGAGCGTTCCAGACGCGTGACGGTCTCTCCGAAGCGCAGGTCGGCGCCCGCGTCCGCGGCGGCGTCCGCCATCGCCCGGGGCAGGGCGTGCATGCCGCCGCGCGGGAACCAGACGCCCGCCACCGTGTCCATGTACGCGATGACGGCGTACGCGGCCAGGGCGCGTTCCGGTGCCACGCCCGCGTACAGGGCCTGGAAGGAGAACACCCGCCGCAGCCGTTCGTCGTGCAGGAAGCGTCCGATGCGCGCGTCCAGCCGCCCGAAACCGCCGAGGGCGGCCAGGCGCGCCAGGTCGGGATGGAGCAGGCGCAGCGGCGAGTCGAAGTCGGCGTCGATGAAGCGCCGCATCTGCACCTGGTACAGCCGCTCCAGCCAGGCGCGCAACCGCCGGTACCCGGCGGCCTCGTGGGCCCCGGCGAAGCGTTCGATCTCCGCCTCCATGGCCTCGGCGCCGGTGTGGACGTCCAGGGTGCTGCCGTCGGCGAACCGGGCCCGGTAGGCCGGGTGCAGCGGCACCAGGTCGACACGGGCGTCCAGGCTGTCGCCGACGGCGGCGAACGCCTCGTCCGCCAGGTGAGGCATGGTCAGGACCGTGGGCCCGGTGTCGATGTGGTAGCCGCCGCGGACGATCCGCCCGGCACGCCCGCCGGGTGACGCGTCGCGCTCCACCACGGTCACCCGGCGTCCGGCGCCCAGCAGGTGCAGGGCGGCCGACAGACCGGACAGACCGGCGCCGACGACCACGACGTGGTCGGTGCGGCCGGGCACGGTGCGGGTCATCGGCCGGCCCCCTCGCCGGTCGCCAGGATCAGGGAGACGGGCACCGGTTCGGACGCCGCGGTGCCGGTCACGCCGCTCGCGGAGCGCATCAGCGTCCGCAACTGCCCCGTGGGCTCGGGTTCCAGCGGTGCCGTGTCCAGGTGGCGCAGTCCCTGGCCGACCAGCCTGCGGATCTTCTCCTCCACCGTGTCCCGCGCTCCCGTGACCTCGAACACCTCGCGGACGGCCGCGAGTTCGGCGTCGGAGGCGTCCGGTCGGCCGAGTGTGTTGCGCAGCAGGTCCTGGGCCCGACGGTCGCCCGAGGACTCCGCCCGCGCCTGGGCGACCGCGGCGAGGTAGGTCGGTTTGCCGCTGCGGATGTCGCCGCCGGTGGGCTTGCCCGTGTCGCTCGGATCCGCGAAGACGTCGAGGAGGTCGTCGCGCAGCTGGAAGGCCAGCCCGACGCAGCGGCCCGCCGAGCACAGGGCCCGGGTGGCGGCGGGGCCTGCGTCGGCCAGCGCCGCGCCCAGCGCGAGCGGGCGTTCCACCGAGTACAGGGCGCTCTTGAGGCAGGCGGCGCGGATCGCCCGGGCCAGGGAACGCGCCGAGGTCGCCTCGCCCTGCATGTCCAGGTACTGCCCGGCCACCATCTCCGTGCGCAGCGCACTCCACAGGTCCCGGACCCGCCGTGCGGTGGGGCGGGGCAGGTCGGTGTCCGCCACCGTGTCGTCGGCCCAGGCCAGGGCCAGGTCACCGGCGAGGATCGCCGCGGCCTGCCCGAGCCGCTCACCGCGCCGGGCGTCGCCCGCGCCGGCGTACTGGGCCGCCACGTCGACGTGCAGGGCAGGCCGGCCGCGGCGCGACCGCGCCCCGTCCATCACGTCGTCGTGGACCAAAGCGCAGGTCTGGATGAGTTCCAGGGCGGCTCCGAGCCGCAGCGCGGCCTGCGCCCGCCAGGGGTCGTCGCCCCCGCAGGCGCGCAGCGCCCACCACACGAAGCGGGAGCGGCCGAGCTTGCCGCCGTTGCGCGTGAAACGGGCGACCCGCGCGGCCAGGTCCTCGGCGAAGAGCGGGTCGACGGCCTCGGCCGCGGCCACGTGACGGTCGAGCAGGTCGCCGAGGACCGCGCGCACGGCGTGCGCCACGTCCGCGTCCACGGCACGCGGGTCGTCGCCGTACGCCGGACGGGTGCCGGGCGGGGAGGCGCGCTGATGATCACCTTGGCCCTGTCCGGTCCCCGCGGCCGGCCGGCGGGGCGGCGCGGGGGAGACCCGCTCGGCGGTCGTGGGTGCGCACGGACTCCGGTCCGCGCGGTGGCCCTTTGCCACGGTGGAGCTCATGCCGGTTCCCCTCGTCGAGATGCTCGTGATCAGAGCTGGCGTCGTCATGACCGGTTCGCCTCGGGTGGCGGAGACGGATGCGGGGCGGAAAGGTAAAGGGAGGAAAGGCCGGGACCGGTTCCTCCGGACACGAGGCCCGCCTTTCCCGCACGATTCGATGCGAAGTCGATGCAAGTTGCCCCTCCTGCGTGGAATCCGCAGGGTGGAAGGGCCGCGGTCGCTCTGTGCGACCACCAGGCCCAGCGGAGGAGTGACGATGACGACCGCACAGCGAACCGGCGGGGACATCGACGACAGCGCGCTCGTGGAAGGGTTCCTCAACGGGGACGAGGCATGCCTCACGGTCGTGCACCGCCGGTGGGGCCCGCTCGTCCACGCCCTCGCCCGGCGTTCCCTGGGGGACGCGAGGGAGGCGGAGGACATCACCCAGTTGGTGTTCCTCGCCGCGTGGCGGGGCCGCGCCGGGTTCGCCCCCGACCGGGGCACCCTGCCCGGCTGGCTCACCGGCATCGCCCGCCGCAAGATCGCCGACGCGCTCGCCGCCCGCACCCGGCGCAACGAACTCGTCGCCGCCGCGGGCGCCCAGTTGCTGCTGCGGGCCGACGACGAGGCGGCGCTGCCGGAGTCCGCCCTCGACCGCGTCCTGCTCGCCGACGAGATGTCGCTGCTGCCGGACCCGCAGCGCCGGGTACTGAACCTCGCCTTCTACGACGACCTCACCCAGACCCAGATCGCCGAACTCACCGGCTGGCCGCTGGGAACGGTCAAGAGCCACGCCCGCCGGGGCCTGCGCCGCCTCGCCGGCCGCCTGCGCACGGACGAGCTCGTCGAGTGCGCCGCGTGACAACGACGCAGAACCGATGCACGCCCTTGCCCGTCACGAGCGTGCGACACGGCACGCGGCAGGTGACATCCGCATCCGGACGGGTACTGCGACCGGAACACCGTCGCAGGACACGGCGGAGACGCGGAGGGAGTGACCCGGTCATGTACGAGGCGGACGTCGCCATCATCGGAGCGGGAGCCGCCGGGCTGTCCCTTGCCCACCGCCTCACCCGTCCCGCCCCGGGCTTCAGGCACCCGTCCGTCGTCCTCCTCGACGCCCCGCCCGGGCCCCTGCGCCCGCCCCGGCGCACCTGGTGCTTCTGGGAGACCGGCCCCGGACCGTACGACGCCGCCGTCACCAGGTCCTGGCAGCGCCTGCGGGTGCACCGGCCCACGGGGGAGCCGATCGAGCAGGACATCTCGCCGCTGCGCTACAAGATGATCCATTCGGACGACTTCGAGGCCCTGGTCGGCAACGCCCTCGACCGCAGCGGACGGGTACGACGCGTCGAGGCGACCGTCGAGAGCGTCGAGGGACTCCCGCAGGGCGCCCGGATCGACGCCCGCACGGCGGACGGGCGCCCCGCGTCCGTGCAGGCCCGCTGGGTCTTCGACTCCCGGCCGCTGGGCAGCCTCCCCGCGGCCCGTACGACCCTGCTCCAGCACTTCCACGGCTGGTTCGTCCGCACCGGCCGTCCCGTCTTCGACCCGGCCCGCGTGGAGTTCATGGACCTGCGCACCTCCCAGCCGGCGCAGGGCCTCTCCTTCGGCTACGTCCTGCCCACCCGCCCGGACCAGGCCCTCGTGGAGTACACGGAGTTCTCCCCGGCCGCCCTGTCCGCGGACGCGTACGACAAGGCGCTGGACCACTACACCGGCACCGTGCTCGGGCTCGACGACTTCGAGGTGACCGCGACCGAGACGGGCGTCATCCCGATGACCGACGCCGGCTTCGCCCGGCAGACCGGCCAGTCCGTCTTCCGTATCGGCACCGCCGGCGGCGCCACCCGGCCCTCCACCGGCTACACCTTCGCCGGCGTGCAGCGCCAGACCGCGGCCGTCGCGGCGGCCCTGCGCCGGGGCCGGCGGCCGGTACCCCCGCTGCCGCACTCGCCCCGCGCCCGCGCCATGGACGCGGTCCTGCTGCACGCCCTCGACAGCGGCCTGGTGGACGGCGCGGACTTCTTCGGACGGCTGTTCAGCCACGTGCCCATGACCCGGCTCCTGCGGTTCCTCGACGGCGGAACCCGGCCGCACGAGGAGATCGCCATCGGGCTGCGCACCCCCGTCCTGCCCATGCTGCGAGCCGCCGCGGAAGTGCCCCGGCTGCCCCGACGCCCCTTCCCCGGCCCCTGACCCGCGGTACCAGCCGACGCGGCTCCGGCGCCGGACGCACCGGACCCACCGGGCCCCCGCTCCCGACCCACCGGCCCCGCCCTGTGCGGCCCGCCGATCCCGACCCCGACGACCCGCACCAGGAGGCAGCGTGACCGTGCTGCGTGACGCGGACCTGGCCGCCGCATTCGACCATGCGGCGGCCAGGTACGACACCCTCGTGGCCGCCAACCCCGGCTACCACGCCCATCTGCGCCGCTCGGCACGCCGGCTCGGCCTTTCCGGGACGGGCGCCGGGCTGCGCGTCCTGGACCTCGGCTGCGGGACCGGGGCGTCCACCGCCGCGCTCGCCCGCGTGCTGCCCGACGCCGAGATCACGGCCGTGGACGCCTCAGCGGGCATGCTCGACCGTGCCACGGCCAAGCCGTGGCACGGCAACGTCCGCTTCGTGTGCGCCCCGGCGGAGGCGCTCGCCGACGCGGGCGTGCGAGGCCCCTTCGACGCGGTCTTCGCCGCCTACCTGTTCCGCAACGTCGCGGACCCCGACGCCGTGCTGGACACCGTCCACGACCTGCTGGTCCCGGGCGGCCGGCTCGCCGTGCACGAGTACACCCTCAGCGGCCGCCCGCTCCACCGTGCGGTCTGGACGGCCGTGTGCCGCGGCCTCGTGCTGCCCGTCGCCAGCACCTTGGGCGACGGCGACCTGTACCGCCATCTCTGGCGGAGCGTCGTCGAGTTCGACACGGTCGACCGTTTCACCGACCGCGTCCGCGCCCGCGGCTTCGACCGCGTACGGGCCCTGCCCCTGCCCGGCTGGCAGACCGGCATCACCCACACCGTCGTCGCCCGCCGCGCCACCCCGCCCGCCCGGAGCGCCCGATGACCGCCGCGGCGGGCGCCGCCCGCCCCGGACGCGACCGCCACGCCGTCCTGCTGCCCCCACCGCCCGGAGCGACCCGGGTCGGCGGGCAGCCGCGCAGCACGGCCGTCGTGGGCGGTGGCATCGCCGGACTCGCCGCCGCCACCGCGCTCGCCGAACGAGGCGTCGACGTCACCCTCTACGAACGCGAGCCCTACCTGGGCGGCCGGGTCGGCGGCTGGAGCACCCACCTGTGCGACGGCACCACCGCGACCATGAGCCGCGGCTTCCACGCCTTCTTCCGCCAGTACTACAACCTGCGCAGCCTGCTGAGCCGCACCGACTCCCCACCGGGCCGCCTCACCGGCCTGCCCGACTACCCGCTGCGGCACCGCGACGGACTGCACGACAGCTTCCGCAGAGTGCCGCGCACCCCGCCGCTGAGCGCGCTCGGCTTCGTGGCGCTGAGCCCCTCCTTCCACTGGCGGGACCTGGCGCGCATGCGCCCCACCGCGGCCCTGCCCCTGCTCGACGTCCGCGTCCCGGACGTGTACGCGGAACTGGACACCGTCAGCGCCCACGACTTCCTCGAGTCCCTGCGCTTCCCGGCGGCCGCCCGCCACCTGGCCTTCGAGGTGTTCTCCCGCAGCTTCTTCGCCGACCCCCGCGACCTGTCGGCCGCCGAGATGGTCCTGATGTTCCACATCTACTTCCTCGGCAGCTCGGAGGGACTCCTCTTCGACGTGCCCGACGACCCCTTCCCGACGGCCCTGTGGGACCCCCTCGCCGAACACCTGATCCGCCACGGCGCCGACCTGCGCCCGTCCACCCCCGTCGAGAACGTCTCGCCCACGGCGGACGGCGCCTTCACCGTCGCCACGGACCACGAGGAGAAGCGGTACGACACCGTCGTCCTGGCCCTCGACACCGCCGGCCTGCGCTCCCTGGTCGCCCGCTCGCCCCGCCTCGCCGACGCCGACTGGCGTGACCGCGTCGCCCGGCTCCGCACCGCCCCGCCCTTCCTCGTCTCCCGGCTCTGGCTCGACCGCCCCGTCGACGCGGGCCGGCCCGGATTCCTCGGCACGGCCGGGTACGGCTCCCTCGACAACGTCAGCGTCCTGGAGCGCTGGGAGCAGGAGGCGGCCCGCTGGTCCGCCCGGACCGGCGGTTCCGTCGTCGAGCTGCACGGTTACGCGCTCCCGCAGGACGCCGACCCCGGCATGGAGGCCCGGCACCTGATCGCACAGCTCCGGAACGTCTACCCCGAGACCCGCGAGGCGCGCGTCCTCGACGAACGGCACGAATGGCGCCAGGACTGCCCCCTGTTCCCCGTCGGCGGATACACCGACCGCCCCGGCGTGCGTACTCCGCAGGCCGGCCTGGTCCTCGCGGGCGACCTGGTGCGCACGGACCTCCCGGTCGCCCTGATGGAACGCGCCGCCACCAGCGGCTTCCTCGCCGCCAACGCCCTCCTCCAGTCGTGGGCGGTCCGCGGCCACCCCCTGTGGACCGTCCCCAACGGCGCCCGCAACCGGCTGCTCCGCACCCTGGCGGGCGGCCGCGCACGCGTACGCCCCTAGCCCTCGCGGTCGGCCGGGGCCCGCACCGACACGGAGGGCGCGGCCATGCGGCCGACGCCCCACGCACAGCGCCTCCGGCCCGGGCGCCCCCGAAGGGGACGGGAGAACCCGAGTCTGCCTGCTTGATCGTTCGACCCGCTCGCCCTGTACGAGGGACGTCCGGCCCCACCGGACACGCGCAGATGGTGATCCGTCTCGGCTCCGCCGCTTCCCGGATGCTCGGCGCTCGGGTCGTCTTCGAGGCCGACCGCATCGGTCGATCCGGGGACCGTTGTCCCGGGGCCGGTAGGCCGTCGGTCCGGGCTTCGGGGCCGTCCTGTCCCCGGGTCGGGACTGATGGCCCCTCACCGTTCACCGGGGCCCGACGACAAGGTGGAGTGGACCAAGCAGCAGACGGCGAAGGTTGGACCGGCCATGAATCCCGACGACGGTTTCCGTGAACTGAACCGGCAGGAGTGCCTGCGCCTGATGGCGACGACTCCGGTCGGCCGCATCGTCCACACACGTCACGCCCTGCCCGCCGTCCTGCCGGTCAACTTCTGCCTTGACGGCGGCGGCGGGGTGCTGCTGCGGACGGCGGCGCAGTCGGAGTTGGTGCGTGCGGTCGACGGTGTGGTGGTCGCCTTCGAGGCGGACGAGGTCGACGCGGCCGCGCACTCCGGCTGGAGCGTCGTCGTCACGGGCCGGGCCGCCGTCGTGACCGACCCCGCCGAGCACGCCCGCCTGTGCCTGGTCGGGCCACGATCCTGGGCGCCCTCGCACGAGGAGGTGTTCGTGCGGATCGAGCCCGAGCTGATCACGGGCCGGCAGCTCACCGGCGGCCGCACCCTCCACGGCGCACGACAGCCCCTCTGAGAGCGGGCCGCCGCGACCCAGCCGGACCGCACCGCGAAAGCCACGCCCGCAGAAGGGAGACAGGGACATGGGCGCAGTACGAGTGGTCGTCGGAGTGGACGGCTGACTGATCGCCGTAAGAGCACTGAACTGGGCGGCCGAGGAGGCCGTATGCCGGGGGCCCGCCCTGCACATCGTCTACGCGGTGCCCGACCGCGACGAGGCGGAACCGGTGCCGGCCTCGGCCGTGGCACGGATACGTGATCACCGTCCGGGACTGCCGGTCACGACCGCGCCCGCCACGGGCGGAACGGTGCGGGCCCTGGCGCGGGAGAGTGAGAGCGCGGTCGATCGGGTCACCGCGGCACTGTCCGGCTCAGGGTGCTGCACGCCTGGACCCACCGGCACACGGCGCCCGAGCTGCCCTCGCCGCTGCCCGGGACGAGTCCGGGACAGCGGGAGGCCGTCCGGCGCGAGGCGGGTGAGGAGGCCATGGCGCGCTTCGACGTGGCCGGACTGCGCCAGGACCACGCCGGAGTCGACGTCGACACCCTCACGGTCCGTACCGACCCGGCACACGCCCTGCTGGAGGCGACCCGCCACGCCGGGCTCGTGGTCGTCGGAGCCCACCGCCACGGGCATCGGGCCGAGCCCCGGCTAGACACGGTCGGCCGTACCCTCCTGCACCGTTCCCACTGCCCCGTGGCCGTGGTCCCCACCGGATAGGGGCTCCCGGCCGCACCGCGTGGCCCGAACGGCCCTGTCGAGGACCGGGTCCGCCGACGGAAGGTGGTCAGGTGCGGAACCGCGCACACGCTCGCACCGAGACCGCCCCGGAAGGGAACCCCGATGTCCGTCGACACGCAGCAGGCAGCCGCCGAGCTCACCGACGACGAGCTGAAAGCCCTGGACGCCCACTGGCGCGCCGCCAACTACCTGTCCGTCGGCCAGATCTACCTTCTGGCGAACCCCCTGCTGACCGAGCCGCTGCGCCCGGAGCACGTGAAGCCGAGGCTGCTCGGTCACTGGGGCACCTCCCCGGGCCTGAACCTCGTGCACACCCACCTCAACCGCGTCATCAAGGCGCGTGGCCGGGACGCCCTGTGCGTCTGGGGCCCCGGCCACGGCGGGCCCGCCGTACTCGCCAACTCCTGGCTGGAGGGCACCTACTCGGAGACCTATCCCGACGTCAGCAGGGACGCGGCCGGCATGGAGCGGCTGTTCCGGCAGTTCTCGTTCCCCGGCGGCGTGCCGAGCCACGTGGCTCCCGAGACGCCCGGCTCCATCCACGAGGGGGGCGAGCTGGGCTACTCCCTGTCGCACGCCTACGGAGCGGCCCTGGACAACCCTCATCTGCTGGTCGCCTGTGTGATCGGCGACGGCGAGGCGGAGACCGGGCCGCTGGCCGCTTCCTGGCACTCCAACAAGTTCCTCGACCCGGTCCACGACGGCGCGGTCCTGCCCATCCTGCACCTCAACGGCTACAAGATCGCCAACCCGACCGTCCTCGCCCGGCTCCCCGAGGCCGAGCTCGACGAGCTGCTGCGCGGCTACGGCCACGCCCCGATCCACGTCACCGGCGACGACCCCCTGACGGTGCACCGGGCCATGGCCGCCGCCATGGACGACGCCCTGGAGCGCATCGACGCGATCCAGCGCAGTGCCCGCGAGAACGGTGTGACCCAGCGCGCGCACTGGCCGGTGATCGTGCTGCGCACCCCGAAGGGCTGGACCGGCCCCGCCGAGGTCGACGGCCTCCCGGTCGAGGGCACCTGGCGTTCCCACCAGGTGCCGCTGTCCGCCGTACGGGACAACCCCGAGCACCTGCGGCAGCTGGAGGCGTGGCTGCGCTCCTACCGGCCGCGGGAACTGTTCGACGAGCACGGGCGCCCGTACGAGCAGGTGCTCTCCTGCGTGCCCGAGGGGACGCGCAGGCTCGGCGCCACACCGCACGCCAACGGCGGGCTCCTGGTGCGTGAACTGCCGCTGCCGGACCTGCAGTCGTACGCCGTCGCGGTCGACAAGGCGGGCGCGACCCTGCACGAGCCCACCCGGGTCCTCGGTGACGTGCTGGAGTACGTCATGCACCGCACCCGAGACCGCCGGGACTTCAGGATCGTCGGCCCGGACGAGACCGCCTCCAACCGCCTCCAGGCCGTCTACGGGGCGAGCGGCAAGGCCTGGCAGGCGCAGACCCTGCCCGTCGACGAGCACCTGGAGCGGCACGGCCGCGTGATGGAGATCCTCTCCGAACACACCTGCCAGGGCTGGCTGGAGGGCTATCTGCTCACCGGCCGGCACGGACTGTTCTCCTGCTACGAGGCGTTCGTGCACATCGTGGACTCGATGGTCAACCAGCACATCAAGTGGCTGCGCACCACCCGCCGGCTGCCCTGGCGCGCACCCATCGCCTCCCTCAACTACCTGCTGACGTCGCACGTCTGGCGCCAGGACCACAACGGCTTCTCCCACCAGGACCCCGGCTTCGTCGACCACATCCTCAACAAGAGCCCCGAAGCCGTACGGGTCTACCTGCCGCCGGACACCAACACCCTGCTGTCCGTCGCCGACCACGTGCTGCGCAGCCGTGACTACGTCAACGTCGTGGTCGCCGGCAAACAGCCCTGCTTCGACTGGCTGTCCATGGACCAGGCCCGCGTGCACTGCGCGCGCGGCGCCGGGATCTGGGACTGGGCCGGCACCGAGGACGGCGGCCGGGAACCCGACGTGGTCCTCGGCTGCGCGGGTGACGTTCCCACCCAGGAGGTCCTGGCCGCCGCCCAGTTGCTGCGCCGGCACCTGCCGGACCTGACCGTCCGCGTGGTCAACGTCGTCGACCTGGCCCGGCTGCTGCCCCAGGAGGAACACCCGCACGGCATGCCGGACGCGGAGTACGACGCGCTGTTCACCCGCGACAAGCCGGTGATCTTCGCCTACCACGGCTACCCGTGGCTGATCCACCGTCTGGCCTACCGCCGGGCCGGCCATCCCCACCTGCACGTGCGCGGCTACAAGGAGATCGGTACGACCACCACCCCGTTCGACATGGTGGTCCGCAACGACCTCGACCGGTACCGGCTGGTCATGGACGTCATCGACCGCGTCCCGGGCCTCGCGGTACGGGCCGCCGCGGTACGGCAGCGGATGGAGGACGTGCGTCTGCGGCACCACGACTGGATCCGGGCCCACGGCACGGACCTGCCCGAGGTCGCCGACTGGACCTGGGACGGCTGAGGCGCGGGAACGGTCCGGCCGTGGTGCGCCAGGAGGGACCGCGGGTCTCTCCTGGCGCGGACGTGCGGGCGGTCGCGGGAACCAGCGCGGCGCCTTGGCACAGGTGGTCGGTCCGCACCGGGGACGTGAGCCCGGACATGAGCCCGGACGTGGTCACGCGTCGGCGGTGACGAGGCGCATGCCCGTGACCAGGTCCGGGTGGATACGGACCGCGTAGTCCATGGTCCGGTCCAGCCAGGGGCGCAACAGTGCCCGGTACCTGGCCAGTTCGGTGGGTTCGGTGACCAGGCGGGCGAAGCCCGTGACCACCACGCTCCAGCCGAGGTGGGTGTCCGGGTCGATCAGGTCGGCCTCGTCGGCCACGACGACTCCAGCTTCCGTGGCCTGCCGGGTCCGCGAGGTGAGGGCTGCCCCGGCATGGGTGCGGATGACGATCTCGCCGTCGATCAGGACGTGAGCGATCAGACCATTCGACTCGGGCGGCGCCGGTGCCACCAGGGCCGGTCGGCCCAGGGTCCGTGGCCGTGCGGCCCTGTGCGCCGGTCCCCTTAGCATCCGCACCGCGCACCGACCTGCTGCCGGCCTCGCCGGGAACGTGCCGACCACCTCGGACGAGCGATCCACTCCGACTCCGCAACGCGTCGCGGCCCCGACCACTACGGTGGCAAGTGACGGCACGGGGGCGGCGCAGGTATCGGGAGGATCGCAGGTGGGTGGCTCGGAAGGATCCGCGGAGGCCCGCGTCAGGCTGCCGCAGCTCAGGCTGGACGAGCTGCTGGAAGAGCTGCAGGCCCGGCTCGACGCGGCCCGCGGCACCCGTGACCGGGTGCACAGCCTTCTGGAGGCCGTACTCTCGGTCGGCCGGGAACTCAACCTTGAGCAGGCGCTGCACAGCATCGTCGAGGCGGCCGCCTCGCTGGTCGACGCCCAGTACGCGGCCCTCGGTGTGATCGGCCCCGACGGGAAACGGTTGTCCGCCTTCCACACCGTGGGCGTGACCGACGAGCAGATCGCGAGGATCGGACCTTACCCGGAGGGCCACGGCATCCTCGGGGAGCTCATCCACCACCCCGAGCCGCTTCGGCTGACCAAGATCTCCGAGCACTCGGCGTCGTACGGCTTCCCGCCGCACCACCCGCCGATGAACACCTTCCTCGGTGTCCCGATCCGGGTGCGCGAGCAGGTCTTCGGCAACCTGTACCTGACCGAGAAGCGGGGCGGCGTCCAGTTCGACGAGGAGGACGAGGCGGTGCTGTCCACGCTGGCGGTGGCCGCCGGTGTCGCCATCGACAACGCCCGCCTGTACGAGGACTCCCGGCTGCGCGAGCGCTGGCTGCGGGCCAACGCCGAGATCACCCACCGCCTGATGTCGGGCGGCGCGCAGACGGAGGTCCTTCGGCTGATCGCGGACCGGGCCCGGGAGAACACCGGTGCCGCCCTGGCCCTGGTCGCGATGCCCGTGCAGGGCACGGACTCGCTCACCGTGGAACTGGCCGTCGGGACGCGGGCCGAGGCCCACCAGGGGCTCGTACTGCCCGTGGACGGCAGCCTCATCGGACATGCCTTCACCGGCGGGGTCCCCGTCACCAGCGCGGACGTCTCCTGCGACGAGCGGGTCGCGAGCGCCGCGGAACGCTTCGCCGGACTGGGTCCGGCGGTCGCGGTGCCGATCGGATCGGGCACGGAAGGGGCGCGCGGAGTCGTCCTGCTGGTGCGGGAGGCCGGCCGGACCGTGTACACCGACAAGGAGATCGAGCCCCTCAGGGGTTTCGCCGCGCAGGCCGCGGTCGCGATGGAGCTGGCTGAGCGCCGCCAGGACGCCGAGGAGATCGCGGTGCTCAAGGACCGCGACCGGATCGCCCGCGATCTGCACGACCTCGCCATCCAGCGGCTCTTCGCCACCGGCATGACCCTGCAGAGCGCGGGCCGCCTCATCGAGCACGCCGAGGCCTCGGAGCGGGTCGTGCGCGCGGTGGACGATCTCGACGAGACCATCAAGATCATCAGGTCGACGATCTTCGGTCTGCGCTCGCGGGAGGGCGGCGCCGGGTCGGGACTGCGGGCCCGGGCGGTCCGCGTGATCGGCGAGGCCGCCTCGGTTCTCGGCTTCCCTCCCAGCATCCGCATGGAGGGGCTGGTCGACACGGACGTGCCCCGGGAGATCGCCGACGACGTGGTGGCCGTGCTCTCCGAGGCGCTGACCAACATCGCGCGCCACGCGCGGGCCGGACGCGCCGACGTCGTCCTGGAGACAGACGGCCACGAGGTGCGGCTGACCGTGTCGGACGACGGCGTGGGCATCCCGGCGGAGGGCCGCCGCAGCGGACTGCGCAACCTGGCCGACCGCGCGGAGGCCTACGGCGGGCACCTGACCATCGACCGTCCCGGGACGGGCGGCACCACGCTGGTGTGGCGGGTCCCGGTGGGCGGCTGACACCGCCCGCGCAGGGGGCGTTCGGCCCTCGCGATGTCAGGGCCGACCATGGCCCGGCGGTCTACCGGACGGCCGCGGCCCGGCGTTGCACGGGCACCACGAGGACGGGACCCGCGGCCTCCCGCAGCACGTCCCGTGCCACGGTGCCGAGTTCACCGTCGCGGCCGCGGCCCACGATCACCAGCTCGGCGTCCGCGGACTGCCGGACGAGGGCCTCGGCCGGCGGCAGGTGTCGTACGTCCTCCAGGACGGGCACCTCGGGATACTCCGCACGCCACGGCCGCAGGGCGTCGGACAGCAGTTGCACCTCGTGGTCCTCCCACGCCCCGCGGTCCTCCTCGGGTACGCCGAAGGGCAGTTCGGCCGCGCAGGACGGGTACCGCCACGCGTGGACGGCGCGCAGGCGGGCGCCGCACAGCGCGGCCCAGTCGAAGGCGAGGCGGACGACGGCCTCGGCGGGATCGCGGGCGTCCACACCGAGCACGATCTCGGCGAAACGGTGCGAGGGCTTCTGCATGAGCGTGTCTCCCTGCCAGGTGATGGAGGGCCGGGCCGTCTCCGGTACACGTCAGATGGTCCGACGCCCCCACTGCGGGCCGACCAGGTCCCACTCACGGCCCCATGCCTCGACCCGCCGCCGGTCGAGCCGCCACCGCGCCAGGGTTCCGGCGGCGTGCACGGCACCGGCGAGGGCCAGGCCCGCGAGCGCGCCCACGACACCCGCCTCGACGGCGGCCTCCCGGGTGCTCGGGGGAGCGGTGACGAGGGTGCCCTGACCGTTCTGCCAGAGCATGACACGGCTTCCGGCCCTCAGCCCGGTGTCGACGAGTGTCCAGTCGGTGCGGACCGAGCCGTCGGGAGCCTTCCAGCGGACCGCCCCCAGAGAGCGGCCGCTCCCCGGGCGGACCGCCGAGGTGCGCTGCGACTCGTCGGTGAGCAGGACCGCGCCGACGGGGAACCGTTCGGCGCGCTGCCGTGCGAACACCTCGTCGGCGGTGTGCGTCGCGGCGAGCCCCGCGGCCGTACCGCCCAGGGCCATCACCGTCCACACCGCCAGGACGATCCACGCCTCGACGATGTCGTCCCGGCGTCGCAACGGGTTGCTCCGCCAGCGCCAGAACCACGTCCCGCCCATGCCCGAGCCTCCTCCAGATGCTCCGTCCGCGACGGTGGCAGGTCCCGGGCCTGGTGACATGAACCGGGCAGACACCGTCACCGGGCCGCCCGGACCCGTGCACGGCGCCGGGTGGGCCGTTCGGCCCACTGCCAGGCGGGTGCCCGGCCTCCGGCCGGGGCATGTCCGTCCGGTTCAGGCAGTCGTTCCCGGCAGCCACAGATCGGGGCCGAACACCTCGTAACGGATGGCACGCGGCGGGACACCCCGCTCCAGCAGCTGGGTGCGGACCGCGCGCATGAAGGGCAGCGGACCGCACAGGTACACGGTGGCGTCGACGGGCACCTCCACTCCGTCGAGGTCCATCAGTCCGGCGCGCGCGTCGGGCTCGGCGGTGCCGGGACGCTCGTACCAGAACAGGTGCCGCGCCCGCGGCAGTCGGCCGGTCAGCTCACGGGTCTCGGCGCGCAGGGCGTGCTCGTCCGGAGAGCCGTCCGCGTGCAGGACGAGGACGGGGCGGGTGGAGCCGGTCGCCGTGAGCCGGGCCAGCATGCCCACCATGGGGGTGCAGCCGATGCCGGCGGAGACGAGGACCAGCGGGGTGTCGGCCTCGTCGAGGACGACATCGCCGAAGGGCGCGGACAGGGTGAGCTCGTCCCCGGGCCGCACCGTGCGGTGGAGCAGGTCCGACACCTCGCCGTCGGGGGCGCCCTCGGCGCCGGTGGCCCGCTTGACGGTGATGCGGCGCAGCTCACCGCCGGGGTCCCCGGACAGGCTGTACTGGCGCAGTTGGCGCACGCCGTCCGGCATCCGCATCCGGACGCTGACGTACTGTCCGGCCCGTGCCGCCGGGGCGGGGCGTCCGTCGGCCGGGCGCAGCAGGAAGGAGACCACGTCCGCGGTCTCCTCGCGGCGTTCGACCACCGTCCAGGGCCGCCACGTCGCGCCCGGCTCCACACCGGCCTCCTGGTAGATGCGGGCCTCCTGGGCGATGAGCGCGCCGGCCATCAGCCAGTAGACCTCGTCCCAGGCGGCGGCCACCTCCGGTGTCACGGCATCGCCGAGGACCTCGGCGATCGCGCCGAACAGGTACTTGTGGACGATCGTGTACTGGTCGTCGGTGACGCCGACCGCCGTGTGCTTGTGGGCGATCCGCGCCAGCAGCGCGTCCGGCCGGGTGCCGGGCTCGGCGAGCAGGGCAGTCGCGAACCCGGCGATCGAACCGGCCAGCGCCCGTCGCTGGGCGCCACTGGCCTGGTTGCCGCGGTTGAACATCCCGTCCAGCAGCTCGGGCCGGTCACGGAACATCGCGGCGTAGAACCGGGTGGTGATCTCGTCGAGAGCCCCGGCCACGGCGGGCAGGGTGGCTTTCACGAGGGCGGCGGACTCGGCGGACAGCATGCGGTCTCCCAGGGGAGCGGGGGAATCGGGGGCCGCCGGTCGTGGGGCGGCGGCCCCTGTATAGCAACAGGAATTCCGGCATTTACGGTCGTTTCCGGCCCTGGAGGAGTGGCACGGGACCTTCGGCGCCGAGGTCGGGACGAAGGTCCCGGTGCACCGCCACGAGACGGGACCGAACGGTCCGCGACCAGGGCCGTTCGGCCCAGCGCGGCCGTGGGCCTCACGGCCCGGCCACTGGACCGGGCCGGTCGGCCACCTACGCCCATGCCGCTCTCTCTCGCGTGGTCTCGACGGGGGGCGCTGAACCTCGGTGTCGGAGGCCGACCTGCTGCCCAACGGGACTTCCGCGACGGCGCCCCGGACCGTTTATGTGCGCGACGGTCTCGTGACCGTGTGCGTCGAGGTGCGGGACACCTCGGGCGTGCCCGTCGCGGTACGCCTGGTGCGGACAGTGGAGGCAGTGGTGGACGTGGACTGCGCCCTGCTGGGCCCACCACGCCGACCCGGCCTCGATCCGGACTTCCCCGCCATGACCCCGGGGGCGTTCCGCACGGCCCTTCTCCTGAAGGGCCGTGCGGAGGGGGTGCCGCAGTGCCGGGACAGGGCTGAGAGACTGTCGGGTATGGACATCACGAGCAGAAACCATGTCACCGTCACCGGCAACCCGCAGGGACGCACGGTGGTGCTGGCCCATGGCTTCGGCTGTGACCAGAACATGTGGCGGCTGACGGTGCCCGCCCTGGCCGACGACTACCGCGTGGTGCTGTTCGACTACGTGGGCTCCGGCCGCTCCGACGCCTCCGCGTTCTCCGAGGACCGGTACTCCTCCCTGGACGGGTACGCCCGGGACGTGGTCGAGGTGTCCGAGGCGCTCGACCTGCGTGACGCGGTGTTCGTGGGGCACTCGGTCAGCGCGATGATCGGCGTACTGGCAGCCGGCATGGCTCCCGAGCGGATAGGAGCGTTGGTGATGATCGCTCCGTCCCCGCGCTACATCGACGACGAGGGCTACCGAGGCGGGTTCAGCGCCGAGGACATCGACGAACTGCTCGCCTCGCTGGAGGCGAACTACCTCGGCTGGTCGACCGCGATGGCCCCGGTGATCATGGGCAACGCGGACCGGCCCGAGCTCGGCGACGAACTCAGGAACAGCTTCTGCGCCACCGACCCGGACATGGCCCGCGTCTTCGCCCGGACCACCTTCCTGTCGGACTCCAGGGACGACCTGAAGGGTGTGAGCGTGCCGACGCTGGTGCTGGAGTGCGCCCAGGACGCGATCGCCCCGCGGGAGGTCGGCGCCTTCGTCCACCGCACGATCCCCGGCTCGACCCTGGTCACGCTCGACGCGACCGGCCACTGCCCCCACCTGTCCGCGCCCGAGGCCACGAACCAGGCGATCGTCGACTTCCTCGCGAGCCTGTGATGATGTGCCGTGCCGACCAGCAGCCCGACCCCCAGGACGCCGACGCCGACGGGGCGGGCCCTGACGCGGCGTTCGCCGCACTGCTGGAGGACGGAGCCGAGGACCTGTACGAGAACGCCCCCTGCGGCTACCTGTCCACGCTGATGGACGGCACCATCGCCAAGATCAACGGCACTCTCCTGGGCTGGCTCGGACTGGAGCGGGAGGCGGTGGTGGGCCGGATGCGGTTCACCGACCTGCTGACCGTCGGCGGCAAGCTCTACCACGAGACGCACTTCGCGCCGCTGCTGCGGATGCAGGGCGAGATCAGCGGAATAGCCCTCGACATGAAGCAGACCGGCGGTGGCCGGATACCCGTGCTGGTGTCCTCCCTGATCAAGCACGGCACCACCGGGGAGCCCCTGCTGATCCGCACCACGGTCTTCGACGCCCGGGACCGCCGCGCCTACGAGGAGGAGCTCCTGCGCCGCCGTGCAGCGGCCGAGGAGGCCCGCCGGCAGGCGGAGGCCGACCGCGCCCGGTTGCAGGAGGCGCTGGCCGTGCTCCAGCAGTCGCTCCTCCCGGACAGCCTGCCCGCGGTACCCGGCGTGCAGACGGCCGCCCACTACCACACCGCCTCGCCCGACCGGTTGGGCGGCGACTTCTACGACGTCTTCGCCCTGGACGGCAAGCGCTTCGGGTTCTTCCTCGGCGACGTTTGCGGCAAGGGACCCCAGGCCGCCACGCTCACCTCACTGACCCGCTACACCCTGCGCGCCGCCGCACTGCACGACCCCGACCCCGTCTCCACCCTGAACACCCTCAACACGGTGCTCCACGAGCGCTACGCCGGCAGCGGAGACCCCCGCTACTGCACCGCCGTCTTCGGCACCCTCGAACCGGATCCCGACACCGGGCAACTGGCCGTCCACCTCGCGGCGGGCGGCCACCCCCCGGTGATCGTCCTGCGCGCGGACGGCACAGCCGAGTTCCTGCCCACCCCCGGTGGCCTGCTCCTCGGCATCCTGCCCTCCGCGCCCTTCACCGACGCCAGGACCGTCCTCGGCGCCGGCGACACGCTCCTTCTCTACACGGACGGCCTCACCGAAGCCCGCACCGGCCCGGACCGCACCGGCCGCTACGGCGACGAAGCACTGCTCGCCTTCGTCACCGCTCATGCGGGCAAGCCGCCGCACGCCGTCGTCGAGGCCCTGACCGGTCTTCTGGACGGCTTCGGTGACGGCCTCGACGACGACACCGCCCTGCTCGCCATCGGTGTCCCCGCCAGCGACCCCCGGACGAGAAACGAACGATGAGCAAGCTGAAGATCACTACCCGAGATGCCGCGACCGGTCCCGTCATGGAGATTTTCGGTGAACTCGACTACGCCAACGTCGCCGAACTCCAGTCCGTGCTCGGCGGCCTGTCCCTCCGGCCGGGCCAGTGCCTCGTCCTGGACATGAGCGGACTCGAGTTCTGCGACTCCAGCGGCATCACCGCCCTGATCGCCGCGCGCGGTACCGCGCAGGCCGTCCAGGCGGACGTCGCCCTGGCCGCCGTACCGCCCAACATCCTGCGCGTCCTGCGCATCGTCGGCCTCGACCAGATCTTCACCATCCACCCCGACAGCGAGACCGCCACCAGCGCCTGAGCCCGGCCGCACGTGTGCCGGGGGCGGAGCCGGTCCCGGCTCCGCCCCCGGCGGTCAGGGCAGGATCTCGACGTACCCGTCGGTTCCGTGCACGCGGATCCGCTGGCCGTCCCGGATCCGCCGGGTGGCCTGCTCCACGCCCACGACGGCCGGCAGGCCGTACTCACGGGCGATGACCGCGCCATGGGTCATCTGGCCGCCCACCTCCGTCACCAGGCCCGCGATGCCGACGAACAGCGGCGACCAGCTCGGGTCCGTGAACGTCGTGACCAGGATGTCGCCCGCCTCCAGGTCGGCGTCCGCCATGTCGAGGATGACGCGGGCCCGCCCCTCGACGGTCCCGGTGGAGACCGGCAGGCCGATCAGGGCGCCGGCCGGCACGTCGTCGCGCCGGTACGCCCCGCTGAGGGCCTCACCGTCCGAGGTGAGCACCCGGGGCGGGGTGAGCGCCTGGTGGACGCGGAACTCCTCCTTGCGCTGCCGAACGAGCCGGTCGTCGACCTGCTTCGAGCGCACGGCCTCGCGGAACTCCTCGAAGGTGAGGTAGAAGACGTCGTCCCGGTCGGCGAGCGCACCCGCCTCCACCAGGCGCTCGGCCTCCGCCATCAGCGCCTGCTTGTAGACGAAGTAGCGGCTGATGATGTCGTACTTGGGGTACTCCCGGTAGCCGATGAAGGTGCGGACCCGGTCGATCATGTCCTTGGTCTCGGCGGCCTTCCGCTCCCCGTCCGGCAGCGCCCGCAGGCGTTCCAGTACCTCCTGCTCCTTCCGCGACGCCTGCCGCCGTCCCTGTTCGAAACGCTCCCGGGCCGCGCCCGGCCCGAAGTTCCGGACGTTGTCGAGGATCACCGGGACGAGCGTGCTGGGGCGCTCGCTCCACCGCGGCCTCGTGACGTCGATCTCGCCGACGCAGCGCATGCCGTACCGGTCGAGGTACGCCTCGATGGCGTCCCGGGCCTCGGTCCCGCCCGGGAGCTTCACCAGCTCGTCGAGGAAACCGTCGTCCTCGACGCCCGCCAGGAAGTCGACCACCTGCGCATGCGGACGGATCACGTCCGCGACGTCGAGCAGCGCGAGTCCCATCTCCGAGGTGACGTTGCCGGGGGCGGACAGGGTCAGTGTGTCGGCCGCGTTCTTCTCACCGAGCCACTCCTCCAGCTTGTCGTTGAGCCACCAGGTGGCCTCCATGCCCGCCATGATCGCCTTGAAGTTCAGCGGATCGGTGAGGACGCGTTTGTGCTCCTCGAAGGCCTCCAGCAGGAAGTCGAACAGCTCCGGGCCGGACCTGGTCCGGGCCTCGCGCCGCAGGGCGGCGATGGAGGCCTGGCTGCGCTCGATCAGTCCCGTGACGACGGCCGGGTCGGTCTCGACCGGCTCGGGGGGCCCGCCGGCCCGCACCCCGCCGCCAGGCGTGTCCGGGCGCGACGGGACGAAGTCCTCGCGGTCGAGGACCGTCTCCAGGGCGTCCCGGACCAACGGGTCGCCCCTGCCCATGAGTTCCAGCAGGGCGGCGCGGCTCGCGGGCGTGGCGAGGCGCTCGGTGACCTCCACGAACAGCCGCCCGCCGGCCGTGTGCATCCGCGCCATGGCCGTCAGTTGCCACATGGACAGGCCCAGGGGCCTCATCGCGTCGGTCATCATCTGCTGGTGGCCGACGGAGACGTAGACGTGGTTCTCCTCGTCGCCGCTCTCGGGGACGGGGAACAGCGTCGTGATCGGCCGGCTCTGCACGATGTGGAAGTCGTCGTCGACCAGGCACCATTCGATGTCCTGCGGGCGGCCGAAGTGCGCTTCGATCCGGCGCCCGAGCTCGGCGAGCCGGACCGCCTGCGCGTCCGTCAGGGCCGGCTCCTCCTGCCGCCGCGCGTCGACGGCCACCTCCTGCGTGCCGCCGGCCGGCAGTGCGCGCACCTCGCGCTGTTTGGCGGAGATCGTCCGGGCGACGACCTCGCCGTGCCGCACCTTGAGGACGTCCGGGTTCACCAGGCCGGACACCAGGGCCTCGCCGAGGCCGAAGCCGGCGTCCACGGTGGCGACCGTCCGGTTGCCGGTGACCGGGTCGGCCGTGAACAGGATGCCGGACGCCTGCGGGAAGACCATCTGCTGCACGACGACGGCCATGAGGACCGTACGGTCGTCGACGCCGTTGCGCCGGCGGTAGGTGACGGCCCGCTCGGTGAACAGGGACGCCCAGCACCGGCTGACGTGCCGGAGGACCGCCGCAGCGCCCACCACGTTCAGGTAGGTGTCCTGCTGGCCCGCGAAGGAGGCCGTGGGCAGGTCCTCGGCCGTCGCACTGGAGCGGACGGCGTGGGGGACCTGCTCACCGGAACGGCGCAGCGCGAGGGTGATCTCCCGCGCCAGGTCGTCCGGGACGGCGATCTCCTCGACGGTCCGGCGGATCTCCGCGCTGAGCGTGCGGATCGCCTCCTGGTCGTCCGGGCTCACACGCGAGAGCCGGTCGAGTTGCGCGGCGATCGACGGCTCCTGCGCCACGACCCGCCGGTAGGCGTCCGTCGTCACGCAGAAGCCCGCCGGTACGCGGACGCCCTCGATCCGCGACAGACTGCCCAGATGTGCTCCCTTGCCGCCGGCTACGGCGAGCCGGCTCTCGTCGATCTCCTGAAGGTCCAGCACGTACCGCTCGGTCATCGCGACACCTCCGAGGCGGCCGTGCCGTGCTGCACTGCGGTGCCCGATCGAATGTGCAGGTCGGTCGAACCGTTGGTCGAGCACGTCGTCATCCGCGGTTGCCTTCCCCTTGACGAGTCGGTCGGTCGCTCCGCCCTCCTGGGCGCTGCGCACCAGACGTCGACAACAACACGTCATTCCCCCTGTTTCCGCAGGTTGTGGCCTCGGCGGACGATTCTGCGCCGCGACGGGGGGCTTGCCGCAAGCCCCCCGTCGCGCTATAAGTTGAGTAGTGGCAAGGAGAATTCTCTCCTTGCCTTTTCCTTTTGCCTTCCTCCGGAGCGAGCCATGTGCTTGGTCGACGCGGCATCGGGTACCGCGTTTGAATGAGGGTGGTATCTACATGGCCAAGCAATTACTGAAAGCGATGGGTGTGTGACTCGTCTCAGTGGCTCGGGGGACGACCAGTCGAGCGGACCGGGTGACGACCCACTCTCCGTCGCGCTGGAGATCGCCGATGCCGTGGACGGTCTCGCGAACCTGTGGTCGGTGGCCGCCCAGGGCGCGAGCCTGAGGCTGTCGCCGCACCAACTCAGAGCCCTGCGGGTGCTGGAGTCGGAACCGGGCCTCAACCTCACCGCGCTGGCCGAGAGCCTGGACATAGGTCCGCCGACCGCGAGCCGGCTGTGCGACCGGCTGGAGGCGGCCGGTCTGCTGGAGCGCCTGCTGCATCCGCACCGGCGGCGCGAGGTGCAGATCGTCCTCACCGGACGCGGGAGGCAGGTCCTGAACGAGGTGGCCGCGCGCAGGTCGCAGGCGCTCGCCGCGGTCCTCGCGGCCATGGGGCCCGGTGAGAGGTCGGCCCTGAGCGGAGGGCTGCGGGCGTTCCTGAGCGCTCAGGACCAGAGCGACAAGGAGGGCGACGGCCCCCGGGGCTGACCCGGCCGTCAGCCTCGGCGGCCGTGCCAGTCCAGACAGACCACCGCGGCGTCGGACAGCAGGTCCTTGCTGCCGAAGTGCTCGATCAGGCCGGAGACCACCGCGCGGGCCGTCTCATGGGGCGGCGCGGTACGGGTGGCCCCCAGGATCTGGCGCAGGACCCGCTCGCCGAACAGGTCGCCGGTCGCGGAGCGGGTGCCGTGCACACCGGTGCTGACGGCGATGAGACGGTCGCCGGGCTCCACCTGGAACGTCTGCTCCGTGTAAATAGTCTCCTCGAACATGCCGAGCGGCATCTGAGCCTCGAACTCGATCTGCTCGGTGTGGCCGCCGCGCTGCCGGAACAGCTGCGGGGAGCCGGCGTCGACCGCCTGCACGATGCCGGTGGCCAGCTCGAAGCGCAGCAGCAGGGTTGAGGCGTACGCCTTGCCGCCGTACTGGGCGTAGACGGCCTGGTCGGCGAGGCACGCCTGGTCGGCGAGGCCTATGCCGGCGCGGCGGGCGTTGCGCAGGGCGCCGGTCGTGAGGCCGGCGAGCAGCGAGGCGTCGATGCCCTGTCCCATGCCGTCGGTGAGGGTCAGGACGAGGTGGTCGGCGCCGGTGGACCAGTCGAAGGTGTCGCCGCCGATGGCGTAGGCGGGTTCCAGGTGCGCGCCGATGACGTACTCCTCGCGGGCGCAGCCCCGGCCGGGCAGGAGCTGCCACTGCATCTCGGCGGCGAGGGTCATCCGACGGGTGCGGCGGGCCTGGAGGTAGAGGTCGGTGTCGCGGCCGGCGGTGGTGACCTCGTGGCCGAGGGCCGTGGCGAACTCGCTGAGCTGGAGCACGGTGTGCGGGTCGACGGCGCCTGCCGGCAGGTGCACGGACAGGACGCCGAGGCGGTCGCCGCGCACGGTGATGGGCAGGTGGACCAGATTGCCCGCCGGGTCGTCGAGGAGTTCGAGCACCGGCTTCTGGGTGAGGAAGGCGCTGCCCGCGGGTCCCTCGTGGGCCGAGACCGCGGGGCCGGTCTGCGGCAGGTGCGTCACCGGTTGCAGGACGGCCAGGCCGTAGTCGGCGAGCAGCAGGCGCACCTCCCGGGCGCCCAGCCGTTCGGCGAGCAGACGGTGAGCGGTGGCGACCAGCGCGTGCGGCGGGGCCGCACGGAGCTGGGCTTCCGCCGACTGCTGTGATTCAGACGCTTTCACGGAATCCACCCTCTCGCCTTGATTCCTTCACGCTACCGTGCGCGGGCGGGCTGTCGGGCGGTTCGGAGCCGCGGGGGTCAGCGGGGGAGGGGTCCGCCTGCCGAGGCCGCTCGGCCGTGGCCACGGTGTGGCACAGCAGCAGGCAGACGTCGTCGTCCCGCTCGGAGTCGTACAGGAGGGGCTTGAGCAGGGCGTCCGCGGCGGCGTCCAGGTCCTGTTCGAGTTCCGGCGTGCCGAGCGCCTCCAGGGCGCGGCAGAGGCGCCCGATGCCGGGGTCGATGCCCTGCCCCCGGCGTTCCACCAGGCCGTCCGTGTACAGCACCAGGGATGAACCGAGGGGCAGGTCGGCCCGGTGGTCCCGGTACACGTAGGGCAGCGGGATGCCCAGCATGACGCCGGGTTTGGCGTCGAGGACCCGCACCGTGCCGTCGGCGGCGCGCGCCACGGCGGGCGGGTGACCCGCCGAGGCCCAGACCACCTCCGGTTCGCCGGGCCGGAAGCGGGCGATCAGCGCGGTGGCGTACAGGTCCGGCTGGAGGTGGCCGAGCATGCGGTGCAGTCGGGTGAGGATCTCGCCGGGGGTGGCGTTCTCGACGGCGTAGGCGCGCAGGGCCGTGCGCAACTGGCCCATGACGACGGCGGCGTGCAGTCCGTGACCGGTGACATCCCCTATCACGGCCAGCAGGCTGCCGTCGGGCTGGAGGAAGGCGTCGTACCAGTCGCCGCCGATGTTCATGCCCCAGGTGGCGGGGAGGTAGCGCGCGGCGAGCAGCAGTCCCGGCGGGGTGGGCAGCTCGGTGAGCTGGGCGCGCTGGAGGGCTTCGGCGGTGTTGCGGGACTGCTGGTACCGGTGGGCGTGGTCGAGGGCGACGCCCACGCGGCGGCCGAGCTCGATCAGCATCATCGAGGTGTCCTCGTCGAAGCGGGGACCGGGGGCGGTGAGGGTGAGGACACCCAGCAGGCGCTGCGCGACCAGGGGGATGGCCAGCAGCGGCCGCTCGGGGGACAGGGCGGAGGGCGGGAGGTCGTCGACGCCGGGAAGGCCGCCGGGATGGGCGGCGGCGTGCTGGGGACGGCCCGTGCGGGCGGCCGCCACGGCGGCCGCCGAGTGCTCCCCGACCGGCCTCGGGTGCTCGTCGTGTTCCTCGTACTCCTCCTCGTCGAAGAGCCAGACGTCGAGGCGCTCCGCGTACTCCGGCACCAGCATGTCGGAGAGGCGGCGCAGGATGGCCGTGTGGCTGAGGGACGACGTGATGGCCGCGCTGGCGTCACCGAGGAAGGTCAGCAGGCGCCGGGCGCGTTCCGCCGCTGTGCGCGCGGTCCGCTCGGCTTCGAGGAGTTCGCGCTGAGCGCGTGCCGCTGCCTCCAGGTCGGCGTGCAGGGCCAGGACGCCCTGGTTGGTGTGGTGCAGCTCCTCCCGGTGCAGCCGGACCAGGTTCTCCTGCTCGTCGAGCAGGCGCAGCACCGCCGCGGTGTTCTCGTCGGCGCCGAGCAGGGCCTGCGACAACGGGGCGGGGACACGGCGGCCGGTGCTCAGCGGCGGGTGGGCCAGGGAGCAGATGAGTGCGGGCGTCTCGTCCCGCGGGCCCGGCTCGCCGTCGCCCGACGGCGTCAGGGACAGCTCCAGCCGGACGGCCTCTCCGGGTGCGGACTGCCGGACCTGGAGCCGCAGTTCCCACTCGCCGCCCTGGCCGACGCAGTGGCGCAGGCGTGACGTCAGCGCCGTCAGGAAGCGGACCCGGTCCAGCGTCGGCGCCCCGCCGTCCGTGGCGATGCGGTCGACGGCGGCGCGGGCCCGGGCGGCGTCGGCGACCGACGCGATCTTCCAGACGTCAGGGGGTGCGGTCATGCGGGTCCGTCCGGGGGTCAGGGGCCAGTACGGCCACACTGGCGTCGTCGCGCAACGGCCGGGCGGCGCTTCCGGCGTCCCTGAGGACGACCGCGGCCACCACGGCCGGATCGTGGGTGCCGAGTCGTGGGTCGGCGGGGGGCACCCAGCGGCTGGGGAGCCCGTCGCTGTGCAGGACGAGCAGACTGTCCGGGGTCCAGGCGCTCTCACGCAGGGGCACGGTGGCGGGGAAGTGGGCCCCGACGATGCCGGGGTGGGAGACGAGGGGCTGCCACTCGCCGTCGGCGCGCAGCCGGGCGCCGATGTTGCCGACCCCGGCGAACGAGAGCCGGCCGGCCTCCTCGTCGAGCTGTGCGACGCCGACGGCCGCGCCTCGCGTGGCCCGCAGCGCGGCGTGCAGCCGCCGCAACATCTCGGTGGGCGGCAGGTCCGCGCACCGGCGCAGTTCCTCCACGGCGGCGGTGGAGGCCTCGGCCGCCTTGTCCCCGTGGCCGAGGCCGTCCACCAGCATCAGGGTGAGGCGCCGGCCGGAGCGCACCCGGCTGAAGGCGTCCCCGGAGTGCTCGGCATGGGCGAGGGAGGTGGTGATCCCGCCGGCCCGGGTGCCCGTGCGTGAGCGGACCTCCCGGGGGCGGGGGCCGCCGGGAGACCGCGCCGGGGTGATGCGGGCGACCGCGACGGTGCCCCGCCCCGGTCTGCTGTGCAGGTCGAACTCGCTGGAGACGCGCCGACAGGTGCCCAGGCCCGCACCGAGGGAGGAGGACGCGGTGGTGTGACCGTCGCGCATGGCCGCCGCGACATTGTCGATGCCCGGCCCGTGATCGAGGGAGACGATCTGGACGCAGGGCACGTCCGCGGCGAGCGTGTCGGCGGGGGCCGTGAGGTTGATGACGACACGGCCCCCGCCGGCGTGCTTGACGAGGTTGGTGCCCAGCTCGGTCGCGACCAGCGCCGCGACCGCCGTGGCGTGCGCGTCCAGCCCCGCCCGGTCGCAGGCGGCCTCGGCGGCGACGCGCACGTCCCGCACCCGGGTGCTGTCCTGGACGGGGATGTCCCAGACCCTGCTCAAGAGGCACCTGTACGCGGCCCGGGCAGGCCGGAGACCCAGTCGGTGATGGTGACGGTGGTGCCCTCGCCGGGGCGGGTGTCGAGGGCGAACTCCCGGACGAGGCGCTTGGCCCCGCTCAGGCCCATGCCCAGGCCGTTGCCGGTGGTGTAACCGTCGGTCATGGCGAGTTCGACGTCACGGATACCGGGGCCCTTGTCGACGAAGGACAGTCGCAGTCCTTTGTGGGCGCCTTCCGCCAGCACCGTCATCTCCATGTGCCCGCCGCCTCCGTGGACGAGGGCGTTGCGCGCCAGCTCGCTGGCCGCGGTCACCAGTTTCGTCTGCTGCACCAGGTTGAATCCGAGTTCGGCAGCGGTCTGACGCACTTGTTGTCGGACCCAGGCCAGGTCTGCGTCCGAGCCGATGGGCAGACGCGTGGTGGAGGTGATGGGGGCATGCATCATGCACCCTCTTCCGGGTGTGCGGTCGGAGCTGCCGAGGTGGCGCGGCCCAGCAGGGCCAGGGCCTTCTCGACGTTCAGGGCCGTCCCCAGGCCGGGCAGGGTGAGCCCCATCTCGACCAGGGTGATGGCCACGGCGGGACGCATTCCGGCCAGCACGGTCCGTGCGGCCATCAGGCGTGCGCTCGCGGCGATCTCGGCCAGGACGCGGCCGAGGAAGGAGTCCACGATGTCCACCCCGGAGATGTCGATCACGACGCCGTTCACCGGCATCGGACCGGACGCGATCCGCTGGGAGATGTCGTGCTGGAGCTGTTCGGCCGCCCCGTCGTGCAGCTCGCCCTGCAGGGTGACCAGCAGGACGTCCCCCAGCGCCAGCACCGGTACCGGGCCCGGGCCGGAGTGCGCGGCGAGGAAACCGGTCACCGCGGGCCCGCCGCCGTCACCGGGCGCGGGGAGACGACGATGCCCTGCTGGCCGAGGGCGTAGGCCAGCGCGTCGGCGAGCCCCGCCCGCGTGATGATCGACCCGAGGTCGATGCCGAGGTGGACGATGGTCTGCGCGATGGCCGGACGGATACCGGAGACGATGCACTCCGCGCCCATCAGCCGGGCCGCGGCGACCGTCTTCATCAGGTGCTGGGCCACGAGCGAGTCCACGGTCGGCACGCCGGTGATGTCGAGGATGGCGTACGCGGCCCGCTGGTCGATGATGGCCTCCAGGAGGCTCTCCATCACGACCTGGCTGCGGGCGCTGTCCAGGGTCCCGATCAGCGGTACGGCGACGACGCCGTCCCACAGCTTGATGACCGGCGTGGCCACCTCCAGCAACTGCTGGCGCTGGCGGGCGATGAGTTCCTCGCCCGCGCTCACCGTGGTCTCCATGATGACCAGGCGGAGCGTGGCCGTCAGGACCGCCAGCGCCTGGGCGCACGCGGTCGCGCGCGCCTCGTCGCCGGCGTCCTGGAACTCGGCGAGCAGCAGCGCGGTCACCGGCTCGCGCAGTCCCGCCACCTCGGCGGCGATCTGCACGGGCGTGAACCCGGCCCGGGACCGGGCCGCGGCCATCCGTCCGAGCTGGTCGCGGGCCGGGCCGAAGCCCGGGGCGTCGACGTCCTCCAGCCGTCCGGAACGGGCCACGTCGGCCAGGGCGTCCACCACGGCCTTGCACGCCTCGACCGCTTCGTCCCGGGAGACGGTGAAGACCGTGCGGAACAGGGCGGCGTCCGCCCAGCGCTGGGCGATCTGCTCACGACGCCGCTCCAGGAAGGCGCCCAGCTCCTTCGCCGTCTCGAGGGCCGTGTCGTGCTCCGCCACCTGCATCGTCTCCCTGCCTGCGAGCCCGTACGGCCCGCCGAGCGGTCAGGCCATGAGGCAATTATTGCCGCATGGCAAACGTTAACGCGTGCGTGTGGCGGTGAACAACATGCCCCCGCCGCCACCGGACAGAGCCGCCGGTCAGCCGAACTGCGGCCTTCCGTGCCAGTCCAGACAGACGATCAGCGCGTCGTCGTCCGGTATGGACTCGCCGCGGTGGCCGGTCAGCTCACGCAGCACGGCGCGCGGCACCTCCGCCGCGGGCAGCAGGCGGGTGGCGTGGATGGCCCGGGCGAGAGCCGCCTCACCGTACGCCTCACCCCTGGGGGAGGCCACGGCGTGGACCCCGTCGCTGACGAAGACGAGCCGGTCACCGGGCTCGGCGTGGAATTCCTGCGCGACGTAGTCGGTCTCCTCGAACATGCCGAGGGGGAGCTGGGCGTCGAAGTCCACCCGCTCCACGGTGCCGCCGCGCAGCCGCAGCAGCTGGGGAGAGCCGGCGTCCACGACGCTCGCCCGGCCGGTCGCCAGATCGAAGTCGAACAGCAGGACGGACAGGTAGCACCGCCCCCGGTAGTGGGCGTACACGGCCTGGTCGGCCAGGGCCGCCTGGTCGGCGATGGACAGCCCGGCGCGCCGGGCGTTGCGCAGCGCGTTGATCGCCAGGTTTGTCAGCAGGGAGGCCTCTATGCCCTCGCCCATGCCGTTGGTGACGTACAGCATCAGATGGTCGGCGGTGGCGGACCAGTCGAAGTTGTCACCGAAGATCGCGTACGCCGGCTCCAGTTGGGCCCCCAGCTCGTACTCGGGGCGGGAGCAGGCGCGGCCGGGCAGCAGTTGCCACTGCATCTCCGCGGCCAGGGTCAGCCGGTCCTTGCGCCGGGCCTGGAGGTACACGTCGGTGTCGCGCTCCGCCACGACCACCTCGTGGCCCAGCACGCCGGCGATGTCGGCCAGTTCCGACTCCCACCGCCGTGCGGCCTCGCTGTCGGACAGAGTGACGGACAGCACGCCGAGCCGGTCGCCGCGCACACTGACCGGCAGGTGCAGCCGCGTCCGCCCGTCGGGCAGGTCCTCCCGGTACGGCTTCTGCGCACCGAAGGCCCGGCCCGCCGCGCTGCTGTGCACCGACACCGGCTCCAGCGTGTGCGGCAGCACCGAGACCGGCTGAAGCACCCGCAGGCTGTAGTCGGCCATGAACAGCTCGACGTCCTCCGCGCCGTACTCCTCGACCAGTACGGCGCGGACGGCGTCGAGCAACTCGTGGGGGGCCGCTGTGCGCAGAGCGCGTTCAGCGGCCAGAAATCTCTTCATGATGGTGTGAACACCTGTCCTTCGCGGGACGACGTACGGGTCTCCCTCACGTGGTGGGCCCGCTTCGACGAGCCCCGTCCTGTGTGGTCGGCGCACGCGCCTAGTACGCTGGCAGGCACCCCAGTGCCTGCGAGAGTGTGATCGTGACTGCCTTCCGCCGCCGCTCCGAGCCTGATGAGGTGGCACGCGTGACGACGACGGCCGTCGAGCTGCTGGAAGTCGTGTGGGGCCGGGCGTCGATCGCGCCCACCTCCGCGTCGCAGCTTCGGGTGCTGTACATCCTCGAACACCACGACGGCATCAACCTGCGCACCCTCGCCGAGTTCCTCGCCTCGACCCCGCCGGCCACGAGCCGGCTGTGCGACCGGCTGGTGGCGGCCGGGCTCGTGGAGCGGGTCGTGTGCGAGGAGAACAGACGTGAGGTGCGGCTGCATCTCAGTGGCCGCGGCCGCGCCTTCCTCGTCGACCTGCGGGCCCGCAGGGAGAGGGAGTTGCAGACCGTGCTGGCGGACATGCCCGCCGCCAAGCGGGTCGCGCTGCTGGAAGGACTGGAGGCGTTCTGCGCCGCCGCGGCGGCGCAGACGCACGACGACGAGGCCGGCTCCGACAGCCGGACCGCCTGAACCGCCGAGCGCGTCGGCGTCCCTGCCACCTCTCGACTCGGGTGACCAGCACACGGAGCGCTCTCCGCCCACCGGAACATTCCAGGTCCTTCCCCGTACGTACGACACGGCCGCTGTGCTGCTTCCTGGCTTCCATTGTCGGACGGCAACAGTGCCTCCGACGCCCTTACCTGAACTCGGTTACCCCGTCGCGCCGAGTTCCTCGGCGGGTGTGCCGTATGTCTCTCGATCGAGGGACACCGTGCATGCGCGGAGCCCTGGAGGGAAGGGTGATGGATTTGCGCTTCGCTTCGCGCCTGTCAGCCGAAGCGCAGGACGCGGGGGGCGAAGGTGCCCTCGGGACCGGCGGCGCGGCCGACCGACCACACCGTCCGCGTGCCCGGCACCGGTGCCAGGCGCAGCGTCCAGGAGTCGCCCTCTCCGGCCACCGCCGGCTCGCCGTACTCGGTGAACGACTGTCCGTTCCAGGCCAGGAAGTCCGGCCCGGGCACGAGGGGCGGCGTGCTGCCCGGCGGGCCCCACTTCTGTGAGCGGGCCACCGAGACCCAGGCGAGTTCGCCGGACGCGTCGGCCGCCAGCGAGGTGACCGAACCGAAGTCGGTGGGCACGGTCACCCTGCTCCACGTCTGCCCGTCGAAGCGGACCAGCAGCGGCGGAATCGGCCGGCCCGGAGGACCGCCCACGAACCCGGCCGTGCCGCCCGCCCACACCTCGGTCGCGGAGACGGCCAGCACACTGCCCACGGCCGACCGCGGGAAGCCGTCCACGATCGTCTGCCGCCAGCCCTGCCCGTCCCAGTGGGACACGGCCGCACCCGAGTCGGCGGCGCCCGCGGCCCAGACGTCGTCGGCGGCCCTGATGTGCAGGCCGTACACCGCTCCCGGCGGTACGGGCACGTCCCGCCAGGCGCGTCCGTCCCGGCGCAGCAGGACCTGGGCGCCGTCCCGCGAACCGATCAGCCAGGTCTCGCCGCCGCCCGCGACGACTCCGGTCAGCACCACACCGGACGGGGGCCGGCTCTCGGACCAGGCGACGCCGTCGAAACGCAGCAGCCGGGCACCGCCCGCCGCGTCGCGGCCCACGGCCCAGACCGCGGCCGGTGAGGTCGCGGCGACGGACAGCAGCTCGCCCTGCCAGCCGGCCCCGGGCAGGTTCTGGCGGCGCCACGCGTTTCCGTCCCAGCGCAGCACCAGCGGGAAGCCCGGCGCCTCGCGGCCGACCGCGTCGGCGCCCACCGCCCACACCAGGTCCGGGCCGAACGCCACAGCCTCGTTGAGCGCGGCCTGCGGGCGGACCCCGGCCGGGACCGGCACGTGCTGCCAGGACAGGGGCTCCGCCGCGGCCGAGCCCATCACGGCGAGCAGGGTCATGGCGAGAGCGAGGGCGGCGACGAACAGTCTGCGTGCCATGGTCAGCCTCCCAGCCGCTCACTCATCAGGTTCGGTTTCGAGCCGTAGACCTCGACCGTGCCGAAGGACAGCAGGGCCGCCCCCGCCCCGGCCAGCGCACGCGGGCGGACGTCGATCGCGTTCGCGCGCTCCGGGCCGTAGGAGAAGGTGGTGCGGGGGCCGTCCACCCGCGCGTACTTGGACTGGAACGCGCGGTCGCTGCGCAGCGGCAGCCACAGCGCGCCGTCCGGGCCGCGCACCATGGCCTCGGTGTGGGTGTCGCCGAGCGGCGGGTGGGTGGTGCGCCAGGCCCGCCCGTTGAAGATCGTCAGGTAGGTGCGGGCGACGCCGTCGGTGTACTGGCTGCCGCCGATCGTGATCCGGCCGGACGGTTCGAGCAGCAGGGTGTGCACGTTGCTGTCGGCAGGCAGGGGCACCCCCGCGTCCCGCCACGCCGTGCCGTCCCAGTGCAGGACGGTCGTCCCGGTTCTGGTGTCCGCCCAGGCCCAGGCGTCCGTGGCGGTGCGCGCGGTGACGCCCATCAGGTACAGCACGCCGTCCGGGGTGGCCTGCGCGGTCCAGCGGGAGCCGTCGTAGTGCAGCACCCTCAGCCCGGTGTCGTCCTCTCCGACCACCCAGGCGGCCCCGGGCACCGCCGCGAAGTCCTGGTACGTCCACAGGGTCTGCGGCAGCGGGACGGTGCTCCACCCTCCCGCCGACCGGCGCAGGATCTCGCCCTCGCCGGCGCGGTTGTGGAGGATCCATGTCTCCGCGCCGACGAACTGCACCTCGCCGAGCCAACCCGGCTCACCGGCGCCGGGGAAGGCGGTGTCCCGGCTCCACGCGGTGCCGTCCCAGCGGTACAGCAGCGGCATGGCCCCGTCGGATGCCTGCTCGTACCCGGTCGCCCACGCCTCGCCCGGTCCGCGCGCGGCGAGGTCCGACACGGCCACGGGCGGTGCCGCCGCCGGCACGGTCAGCGCCGCCCAGCCCGGCGTCGCGCCCCGGCCCGGCGTCACGGCGGCGGCCGGCGACACCAGCGCGGCGCAGGTGATCACGAGGCAGACGACGACCGCACGGAGCCCGTTCACGAGACCTCCCAGTACGCGAAGGCCGCACAGGCTATTGGCCTTCACCGGGCCGTGGACAGACGTCATCCGGCCGATCGTGGGCCCGGGCGCACGCCTCAGACGGACGTGGTGGCCGCCCGGTCCGACGTGGGCTCCAGGCGTACGACGATGCCCTTCGACGTCGGCTGGTTGCTGATGTCGGCGACGCTGTCCAGCGGCACCAGGACGTTGGTCTCGGGGTAGTAGGCGGCGGCGGAACCCGGTGCCGCCGGGTAGGGGACCACCTCGAAGTTCTCGGCGCGCCGCTCGGTGCCGTCCGCCCAGACGCTCACCAGGTCGACGCGGTCGCCCTGGGCGAGACCGAGTCCTTCGAGGTCGACGGGGTTGACGAGCACGACGTGGCGGCTGCCGTGGATGCCGCGGTAGCGGTCGTCGAGCGTGTACGGGACGGTGTTCCACTGGTCGTGCGAGCGCAGGGTCTGCAACAGCAGATGTCCCGCGGGGGCCTTGGGGACCACTCGCTCGTTGCGGGTGAACAGCGCCTTGCCGGCCGACGTGTTGAACACGCCCTCGTTGACGGGGTTGGGGAGCTGGAAGCCGCCGGGGCGGGTCACGCGGGCGTTGAAGTCGTGGAATCCCGGCACGATGCGTGAGATGCGGTCGCGGATGGTGCCGTAGTCCCCCTCGAACCGGTCCCAGGGGATGTCCGGGTTGCCGCCGAGGGTGCGGCGGGCGAGCCGGCAGAGGATCGCGACCTCGCTCAGCAGCAGGTGCGAGGCGGGTTCGAGGCGCCCCTGGGAGGTGTGCACCTCGCTCATGGAGTTCTCCACGGTGACGAACTGCTCGCCGTCGGCCTGGACGTCCCGCTCGGTGCGGCCGAGGGTCGGCAGGATCAGCGCCGTGTCACCGCAGACGGTGTGCGACCGGTTCAGCTTGGTGGAGATGTGGGCGGTCAGCCGGCACGACCGCATCGCCTCCTCGGTGACCTCGCTGTCGGGGGCGGCGCGCACGAAGTTGCCGGCCAGGGCGAGGAACACCTTGACGCGGCCCTCGCGCATCGCCTTGATCGAGTTCACCGAGTCGAGTCCGTGCGGGCGCGGCGGGTCGAAACCGAACTCCTTCTGGAGCGCGTCGAGGAACGAGTCCGGCATCTGCTCCCAGATGCCCATGGTGCGGTCGCCCTGGACGTTGCTGTGCCCGCGCACCGGGCAGACGCCGGTCCCGGCCCGCCCCAGGTTGCCGCGCAGCATCATGAAGTTGACGATCTCCCGGATGGTGGGCACCCCGTGCTTGTGCTGCGTGATGCCCATCGCCCAGCACACGACGACGCGCTCGCTGCGCAGGACCTCGTCGTGGACCTTCTCGATCTCCTCGCGGGTCAGACCGGTCGCCGCGCGCACGTCGTCCCAGTCGACGGTGCGGGCGTGCTCGGCGAACTCCTCGAAGCCGGACGTGTGCGCGTCGATGAAGTCGTGGTCCAGGACGGTGCCGGGCCGGGCGTCCTCGGCCTCCAGCAGCAGACGGTTCAGGGCCTGGAAGAGGGCGAGGTCACCGCCGGGCTTGATGTGCAGGAAGCGGTCGGCGATCTGGGTGCCGCGGCCGATGACCCCGCGAGCCTTCTGCGGGTTCTTGAAGCGCCGCAGCCCGGCCTCGGGCAGCGGGTTGACCGCCACGATGCGGGCACCGTTGCGCTTGGCCTCCTCCAGGGCGGAGAGCTGGCGCGGATGGTTGGTGCCGGGGTTCTGCCCGACCAGGAAGATCAGGTCGGCGTGGTGGAGGTCGTCGAGGCTGACGGTGCCCTTGCCGGTGCCGAGCGTCTCGCTCAGGGCGAAGCCGCTCGACTCGTGGCACATGTTGGAGCAGTCGGGCAGGTTGTTGGTGCCGAAGGCCCGGGCGAAGAGCTGGAGCACGAAGGCGGCCTCGTTGCTGGCCCGCCCCGAGGTGTAGAAGACGGCCTCGTCGGGCGAGGACAGCGAGGTGAGCTCCTCGGCGATCACGCCCAGGGCGTCGTTCCAGCTCGTGGGCTCGTAGTGGTCGGAGCCCGGCCGCTTGATCATCGGCTCGGTGAGCCGGCCCTGCTGGTTGAGCCACATGTCGGAGCGTGCCGCGAGGTCGGAGACGCTGTGCTCACGGAAGAAGTCGGCGGTGATCCGGCGCTTCGTGGCCTCGTCGTTGATGTGCTTGGCGCCGTTCTCGCAGTACTCGTTGCGATGGCGGTGCCCCGGGGCCGGATCCGCCCAGGCACAGCCGGGACAGTCGATCCCGCCCACCTGGTTCATGGCCAGCAGGTCCACCCCGGTCCGGCGCGGGGACGTCTGCTCCAGGGAGTACTCCAGCGCGTGCACGACGGCGGGCACCCCGGCCGCCCACTTCTTCGGCGGTGTCACGGAGAGGGTGGTCTCCGGCTCCTCGCCGGGCGGGTTCTGCATCGCATCGCCTTTCTCTTGCCGCGACGGGCTCGCCGCTGTGTCCTGCGTGTCCGGTACGCCGGTCAGCCGACGGGCCACTGGGCCACCCGGCTCCTCGGCGGTTCCGGGTGGTCGTGCTGTACTCGCCCGTTGCGGATGGTGCCGCGCCAGGCCCCGCCCTCCTGTCCCAGGCCCTCGATGAACAGTTTGAAGTTCTGCAGTTCGCGGCGCACCAGCCGAGAGGTCACCTGGGCGACCTTGGAGGACCCGGTGAGCCGTTTCGCGGCTCCGCGCGGCTGAAGCAGCATCCGGACGGTGATGGCCGTGCCGCCCGACTCCGTCGGCCTGAACTCGACCTCGCCCTGATGGGAGGGGCGCAGTTCCAGGCCACGCCAGGCCAGGTAGGCGTCGGGGTCCTGCTCGACGATCTCCACCGAGAAGCGATGGCGCAGCGGCCCGAAGCCGATGGTCCAGGCGGTCACGGTGGGCCTGACCTGCTCCACGTCGTGCACCACGTGCGAGAACCGGGAGAAGGTCTTGAACTGCGTCCACTGGTTGTACGCCGTCCGCACCGGCACCGCGACCTCGACCGTCTCCTCCACGTGCCGCCTGCGCAGCGGACGGCGGCGCGTGACGCCGTCGGCGTCGGGGCGCATCCCCGGCGGGTTCGGGACGGCCTGCTGGGAGTCGTGTTCAGGCACCATCGTGGCCTCTCCTCCGGGGCGGGCGCCGGGGGCATGGCACCCCAGGCCCCTGTGTGCGTCAGGGCTCCTCTACCGGTTCCCGCATCGGGGTCTTCGAGTCGTCCCGATGCGGTCGGCGTTCCGGGCGGTGCGGGGTCGCGAGGCGCAGGGCCTCGCCGTCGACCTGGAACTCTGGCGGCGGGTTGCGGACGAGGAGCCGCGGTTCGGACCGGGTGTCGACGCGTGCGGGCCCCCCGGGCTGGTCCGACTTCCGCCCTGAGCCGGGCCGTGGCGGTGACGCGGTGTCCGAGCACAGCCGCGGGACCCGTCAGGGAAGAACGGCCGTGTGCCGTCACCGGCAGGCGTTCACCTCACAGGGCGGGCGGGCCGTCGGTCCGGGTCTCCAGGGCGTGCAGGACGGCCACCATGTCCTCGTCGCCGTGGCCCTGTTCGACGGCCTCGGCGTACAGGGCGTGGCAGGCGTCCAGGAGCGGGGAGGCCAGGCCGGCCTTGCGGGCGGCCTCGGCGATCAGACGGTTGTTCTCCAGGACGTTGCCGGCGGCGGCCTGCACGCTGAAGTCGCGGGCCAGCAGCTTGGGCCCCTTCACCCGCGAGACGGCGCTGGCCATCGGGCCCGCGTCCAGGACGTCCCGGAGCAGGCGCTGGTCGAGCCCGTGCCGGTCGGCGAAGTGGAACGCCTCGGTCAGCCCGGTGACCAGGGTGATCAGGAACAGGTTCACCGAGAACTTCATCTGCAGCGCGCCGGGGACCGCTCCGCAGTCGAACGTCTCCCGGCACATGGCGGCCAGCAGGGGACGTACGGCGGCGACGGCGTCGTCGTCACCCGCCGTCATGCCCACCAGTTCACCCTGCTCGGCGGGGATACGGGAGCCGGAGACGGGAGCCTCGACGTACCGTCCGCCCACCGCCCTGACGGCCTCCTGGAGGCCGGCCGAGTACTCGGCCGAGGTCGTGCCCATGTGGACGACCGTCCGCCCCGACACCAGAGCGGCGAAGTCCGGGGTGGCGCGCTTCAGCACGGTGTCCACGGCGGTCTCGTCGGCCAGCATGAGGAAGACGGTCCCGGCCCGGCCGAAGACCTCGGCGGGACTCGCGGCGACCTCCGCTCCCGCGGCGCGCAGGGCCTCGCTGCGGCCGGGGGTGCGGTTCCACACGACGAGAGGCGTGCCGGCCCGGGCGAGGTTGAGGGCCATGGGATGCCCCATGGTGCCGAGGCCGATGAATCCCACGTACACGAGGCACCGCCTTCTCCGGCCCGCGCCGAAGCCGAGCCGCTGCCGCACACTATGACAGCGGTCATAGTAAGCGTCTCTATGACAGCGGTCATAGAGTGGGTGCGGAACTGCACCGGACAGGGAGGTCGGCGATGGCGGGGGCCGAGAGGGGAGCCCGGGAACGGATGGTCTTCAGCGCGGCCCAGCTCATCCGGCGCGAGGGAGTCGCCGCCACGGGCATGCGCGACGTGGCCGCCCACGCCGGCGCGCCGCGCGGTTCGCTCCAGCACTACTTCCCCGGCGGCAAGGAGCAACTGGTCAACGAGGCCGTGCAGTGGGCGGGCCGGTACGCCGGCAACCGGGTCGCCCGCTTCCTCGCCGCCCTGCCCGAACCGACACCGAGCGGGCTGTTCGCCGCGATGGTGCGCCAGTGGACCGACGAGTACGAGAGCGCCGGTTTCGCCGGTGGCTGCCCGGTCGCCGCCGCCACCGTGGACTGGGCGGAGTCGACCGCGTCCACCCGGGCGGCGGTGGCGGAGGCGTTCGCGACCTGGACCGGTCCGGTGACCCGGGCACTGGCCGACATGGGCGTGCCCCAGGAGCGGGCCGGGGCGCTGGCCACCCTCATGGTCAGCTCGTTGGAGGGGGCGATCCTCATGGCCCGGGCGCAGCGGGACGTGGGTCCGCTGACGACCGTGGCCCGGGAACTCGGCCCCCTCCTCGACGCGGCGGTGCGTCGAGAGGGCTGACCTGCGTCGAGGCGACTCCAGGGGGCTCATGCGGCGGGCGGTGCGATGTGTTCTCGCGGCAGGCGTGAGGGTGTGGCTGTTGGGGCGGGTGCGGGTCCGTCGTGGCCGGTCGCGCAGTTCCCCGCGCCCCTGGGTGGGTGCAGTCGCGCACGCCACGATGGACCGTCTGCCGCGTCAGCCGAGGCGTCACCGGCGGTACCGGACCGGTTCGAGGGCGGGCGTTCCGGGACATGCGCCGTGCTCCGCGCACGGACGGCCGGTAGCCTCCCGGGGTCGTGTGCGGCGTTCGGACGGCCGGCAGTTGTCCGAGGATCGTGCTCTGCGCTCAGACCGCCGACGGCCGCCCGGGGGCGTGTGCTGCGCCCGGACCGCCGACGGCCACCCGGGGGGCGTGTGCGGCGCTCGGACCACCGGCAGTCGTCCGAGGATCGTGCTCTGCGCTCAGACCGCCGACGGCCGCCCGGGGGTCGTGCCGTGTGTTCAGACGGCTGGCAGTCACCCGGGGTCGTGTGCTGCGCCCTGACCGCCGACGGCCACCCGGGGGTCGTGTCCTGCGCCCAGACGGCCAGCAGTGGCCCGACCGTCGTGCCCTATACCCGGACCGACGGCAGCCGCCCGACCGTCGTGGCCTGCGCCCGGACCGACGGCAGCCGCCCGACCATCGTGGCCTGCGCCCGGACCCACGGCAGCCCCCGACGGTCGTGGCCTGCGCCCAGACCGCCCGCAGCCGCCCGACGTGCCCGGCGGCGAGGTCGGCGGCGCTGGGTTGCGCCGTGGTGGCCCACGCCCACCTGTCGGCCGGCCCGGAGCGGGCCCGGCCGCGACTAGCGGGCCGGCGACGGGGCTCCGGTGTCGCCGACACTCGCAGGGCTCCGCAGGATGGCGCTCGCCACCACGTCGAAGAGGTGGTCGGAGCGGGCGGCGAGCGAGGGCTGGTCGCTGAGCCAGGCGAGTGACCCGGCCAGCGCGAACAGGTCGGTGCCGTCGATGTCGGCCCGCGCCAGGCCCTCCGCCTGGGCGCGGGTCAGGAGTCGTGTGCCGGCGGCGCGCATCGCGACACACGAGGCGTGCAGCGCGGACTGCGGGTCCTCGATGGCCGTCACCATCAGCTCCACGACGCCCCGGTAGTTGTGCGCGCAGGCGACGAAGTCGCGCAGCCACGAGGCCAGGGCGTCGTCCGGTCGCGTCGATGTCTCAAGGGCGGCAGCCTGCGCCGCCAGTTCGTCGAAGCTCGTGCGGAGAAGTGCTTCGAGGAGTGCCTCACGGGTGGGGAAGTGGCGGATCAGCGTGGCGAGTCCCACGCCGGCCCGGCGGGCGATGTCGCGCAGCGACGCGTCGACGCCCTGCTCGGTGATGACGGTGCCCGCAACCGTGAGCAGGTGATCGTGATTCTTCCTGGCGTCGGCTCGCATCTGCCCCTCTTGACTATCCGGATCAGTGATCCATATATTCGGATCAGTGAACCGGATACCCGGATCGCTGATCCGGATAAGCCTATCCCGCAACGCGGCAGGAGAACACGATGCCCAGACACACGATGAGCGCGATCCGTCTGCACGAGTTCGGCGGCCCCGAGGTGCTGCGCCACGAGGAGGTGCCGATCCCAGAACCGGGACCGGGGGAGGTGCTCGTGCGCGTGCACGCCGTGGGCCTCAACCCTCCCGACTGGTACGCGCGTGAGGGGATGCCCGACGTGCCTCCCGAACTCAAGCCCCCGTTCCACCTCCCCCTGATCCCGGGGACCGACGTCTCGGGCGTCGTCGAGGCAGTCGGCGCCGACGTCGACGGCCTCGCGGTCGGGGAGGAGGTGATGGGCCTCCTGCGCTTCCCCGAGGCCCTCCAGGCCGGCGCCTACGCCGAGTACGTCACCGCACCGGCGTCCGACCTCGCCCGCAAGCCGGCTTCCCTCGACCACGTACACGCCGCGGGCCTGCCCATGTCGGGGCTGACGGCGTGGCAGTTCCTGATCGAGCTCGGGCACGACCACCCCTCGCCGTTCCAGGCGGCCCGGCACCGCCCGATGGCGCTCGGCGGCGGGACCACGGTGCTCGTCAACGGGGCCGCCGGCGGCGTGGGTCATCTCGCTCTCCAACTGGCCAAGTGGAAAGGGGCCCGTGTCATCGCCGTGGCCTCCGGCGCCCACGAGACGTTCCTGCGCGGTCTCGGTGCCGACGAGTTCGTCGACTACACCAAGGACCGCCCGGAAGAGGTCGTCCGCGAGGTCGATCTCGTCCTCGACACCGTCGGCGGCCCCGACAGCAGGCGCTTCCTGCGGACCATCAAGCGCGGCGGGGCCCTCTACCCCGTGTACTTCGGCGACTTCGACGACGAGGAGAACGCCAGGCTCGGTGTCACCGTCACGGCCACCCAGGTCCGCTCCAACGGCGCGCAGCTCGCCGAACTGGGCCGCCTGGTCGACGCGGGGAAGGTCAGGGTCGCGATCGACAGCACGTTTGCGCTCAAAGACGCCCAGGCAGCCCACGAACGTGCCGCCCGGGGGCATATCCAGGGGAAGATCGTCCTCACGGCATGACAAGCTGTGCTTCCCACTGACCGAACCCAGGAGGTCACCATGACCGCAGACGCTGCATCCCCGGAAGGTTCGGAACCGGCCGACCCCGAGAAGCCGGCCCTCGCACCCGACAGCGACGGCAACTACGACCTCAAACAGAAGTTCCGTGAGGCTCTCGCCCGCAAGCGCGGTGCGCAGGCGGAGGCCGCCGACCTCGCCGCCAACTCCCACGCGTCGAAGATCCGGGGGACGCACGGCCCGGCGTCGAGCCAGCGGTCGTTCCGGCGCAAGAGCGGGGGCTGAGCCTCACGGCACCCGCCCGGAGCGGGGGCGGTGCTCCGCTCCGTCTCCGGGTGTGCCCGGGAGCGCGTGCTCCCGGGCACCTCGCACCTCGCCGACGGCCGACTCCCCGCCCGGGACGCCCCGTTGATCGACGTGCCGCACCCGCATAGGTTCCGGCGTATGACGAACGTACGGATCGGTGTGATGTACGACCGCGACTGGGCCCCCGAGGAGCTGCCCGGGTTCGCCCGGGAGGCCGAGGCGCTCGGTGCGGACGACCTGTGGGTCGTCGAGGACCTCGGGTGGAACGGCGGGGTGTCCGCGGCGGCCGTGGCCCTGGGCGCCACGGAACGCATCAGGGTCGGCATCGGCATCGCCCCCGCCCCGTTGCGCAGCCCGGCCCTCCTCGCGATGGAACTGGCCACGCTGGCACGGGTGTTCCCCGGCCGACTGGTGGCGGGCATCGGCCACGGCGTGCAGGAGTGGATGGCCCAGGTGGGCGCCGCGGCCCGCTCCCCGCTGGCCCTGCTGGAGGAGACGATCACCTCGGTACGCGCGCTGCTGCGCGGCGAGCGCGTGGAGCTGGCGGGACGTGAAGTACGCCTGGACGGCGTCGAGTTGACGCATCCCCCGGCCGAGGTGCCGCCGGTGGTCGCGGGTGTGGTGCGCCCTCGCTCCCTGGAACTGTCCGGACGGGTCGCGGACGGCACCGTCATCACGGAGGGCCACGGTCCGCAGGACCTGGCGAACGCCCGCGCGCTGACGGGGAAGGGCGGCGCCGCCTCCGACCACACCCTGACGGTCCTCGCCTTCGCCTGCGTCGGAGACGACGCCGACGAGGTGGCCCGGACCCTGCACCCGAGCATCGAGGGCCACGCCGCCTGGCTCGGCCGCCCGCCGCACGAGGTGTTCACCGTCTCGGGCCCGGCGGCGCAGGCTGCCGGGCGCATCCGCGAACTGGCGACGGCCGGCGCCGACACGGTCGTCCTGCGGATCTCCGGCCCGGAACCGCTGCGGCAGCTCAAGGCCGTACTGGAGGCCGCGCGCCAGAACTGACGTACACGGAGAGCGAATTACTTGGGCGGCAGGCTCGCCGCGAACGCCCGCCCCTCGTCGACCCACGCCCGCAGCGCCTCGTCCTCCGTCACGGCGGACCCGGCGACCAGCACCCAGCCGCGCATCGGCCGGCCCGTCATGTCGCAGGGCCGCGTGCCGGGCCGGGCGAGGGCCGCGTCGGTGGCGTCGGGGCCGATGCGGACCATGAGGTCGTCACCGGTCACACCGACGGCCAGGTTGCCCCGGTACAGGAAGGTGATGCTGCCGAACATGCGCCGCTCGGCGACGCCGGGATGCGCGCCCAGACAGTGCCGGATGCGCTCGGCGAGCCCTTCGTCGTACGCCATCAGTTGTCTCCTTGCCGCTCGGAGAGCCTGCGCCCGAGGTCGCGCAGGTCCTTGGTGAGGGAGGAACGGACCCGGCGGGCGAGCAGGGGCGCTGCCAGGCGGAGCAGACCGCCGGGGCCTCCGCGTACCCGAATGACCGCGAGTGTGCCACGCGTGTGCGGCGTGAAGGAGTAGGTCACGTGCATCGGCATGGGAGCGGCCACGGAGACCATGTCCAGGAGTCCAGGGGGATCGTACGCGGCCACCCGCAGGACGTAGTCGATGCGCCGGCCGAGGAAGCGTGCGGTGCGGGTGACCTCGGCGCCCGTCCCGAAGCCGCCGCCGTCCGCCTCCCGGGTGAGTTGCGCCGTACGGATGCCCTGCGTCCACTCGGCGTCGTGGCGCCAGTCCATGGCGTACCCGGCCACCCGCTCGGGCGGCAGCGGGATCAGGCGTCGCACCGTCACGTCGACGGTCATCGTGTCACCGCCTCGCCTCCTGCCCCGGCACCGGTCGTCGTCGGTGCCCGGTCGTCTCCAGCATGGCCGGGATCGGCGGCGGGCGCGCCCGCGGGCCGGTGCCAGTCCGTCGGGGCCGGGAGGTGCACGGATGCGGTGGTGGGCCGGTGGGCGTGTGCGCCGGGGGTGGTGGTCCTGTTGGCGTGCGGAGGCTCGTCCGGAGAGGCCTCCGGGGGCGGCTCCGCCCCGCCGTCGACCGGTGAGTCCGCGTCCGCGTTCGCGTCGGGGACGGAGTCGGCGGGGCCCTCGGCGGTACCGACGGCGGGCCCGACCGGACCGAGCCCATCCGCGTCGGATGCTGTGCCCTCGGGGCTGATGAGCTGTGTCCCGGCCTCCGGCGTCCGGCCCCCTGCGCTCGGCCTGATGTCTCAGGACCCCCAACCCGTCCGCGGTGGTGACCCGCCCTCGAATTTTCAGGAACCCGCCAGCAGATCCGCGGTGGCCGCGTCCCAGTCGACCTCGGCCAGCTCGCGACCGGCGGGTACGAGCTCGTAGGTGTGCTCCAGCCACTCCTCCAGCGGGGGCACCGGAAGTTCGAAGAGAGCCGCCATGTCCCGGGAGGCCAACTGGAGCCACGCGGTGCCCCCGCCAACGGAACGCGCGGGCCACATCTGCACGTCACCGAGTCCGCTGGCCGAGCGGAGGCCCTGCCGCAGGAGGTCACGGCCGATCCGCCACAGCACCCGGGGACCGCCCTCTACGACCAGCACCATGGACACGGCCAGGGGAGTCTCCGGGTCGAAACGGAACTCCGCCCTGATCGTCTGCCGGGCGGCGACGTCCAGCACGCGCTCGACGTCCAGGACCAGCTCCGGGCAGGCGTACGACGGAGGCCGGGACTGTACACCGGGTTGGTTGCTGCTCATTGCGGGTGGATCCTTCCCCGTGGCGAAAGCTGACGCCACCCACCCTGGTCGCTTCAAAGGCGTCGTTCATAAGTCACTTGACCGGCCGCTTCGCCCGAGTCGCGGTGCGGGGTGCTCAGCGGGCGCCCCGGAAAGCGGAGCGGGATCCGGATCCCCGCCGCCTCGAACGAAGGCGCTTCCCCGGGGCGCTCCAGCCTCCGAGGGTGCTGCGGCCATGAACATTAAGTCATTCGACTGTCGCCCCCCGACCAGCCCCTCAACGATGCTGAAACCGTCGCCGGCGTGCCGGAGCCGGATGATCGTCATGCTCGGAGGAGCCCGTTGTGAACCACACTCCCGTCGTCTTCATCCACGGCACCTGGCTGCACGCGCTGTCCTGGGAGTCATGGGCGGAGCGCTTCGCCGGCCGGGGGTTCCACGCGTTCACACCCGGCTGGCCGGGGGAGGCGGCCGCCGTCGGGGAACTGCGCAAGTCGCCCGGGACCATCGCGGGCATCGGCCTCGACGTGCTCACCGACCACTACGCCGGCATCGTCCGCTCGTTCGACACCGCTCCGGTGATCGTCGGCCACTCCGTCGGCGGTCTCATCGCGCAGCACCTCCTCGCCGCCAACATCGGCCGGGCCGCCGTGGCCATCGCGCCCGCCCCCATCAACGACATCGCACTGCCCGACGCCCCGGCCCGGTTGTGGACCCCGGACCTGACCGACGCCGAACCCTTGGTGACGCTCTCCCCGGGGCAGTTCCACCACGTGTTCGCGAACACCGCCACGGCGGAGGAGTCGGACCGGCTCTTCGAGCGCTACGTCGTTCCCGCCCCCCGCCGTCTGCTCGACGACCTCGGACACGCGAGCGCGGCACGTGAACGGTACGCCGTGGTGGACGTCGGCAACGCCGACCGCGGCCCGTTGCTGCTGATCTCCGGCCAGGAGGATCTGCTGGTACCCGACTCCGTGACGCGCGCCGCGTACAAGCAGTACGGCGACTCCACGGCCGTCACCGACCTCAAGCAGTTCGCGGACCGCGCCCACTCCCTGGTCATCGACAACGGATGGCGGTTCGTCGCCGACTACGTGCTCGGGTGGCTGGAGGAGTACGGCCTGCGCACCCACCCCGGCTAGCGCGGGGTCACACCTTCTGGTCGTCGGACAGCCTGCCCAGTGCGTCGCGCAGAGCGGCTCGGCTGGTGATGCCGAGTTTGGGGAAGACGCGGTACAGGTGTGAGCTGACGGTGCGGGGGGAGAGGTGCATGCGTTCGCCGATCTCCTTGTTGGTGAGACCGCCCGCGGCGAGGTCGGCGATCCTGCGTTCCTGCCAGGTCAGCGCCGCGAGGTGGGCGGAGGAGGTGTGCGCGGTCGCGCCGGTGGCCCGCAGCTCGGCATGGGCGCGTTCGGCCCAGGTGACCGCACCGAGCCGCTCGAACACCTCGGCCGCCAGTGTCAGTGCATGGCGGGCCGCCTTGCGTCCCTGGGTGTGGCGTTGGCGGGTGCCGTGGGCGAGGCGGACGCGGGCGAGTTCGAAGGGGAAGGTGGAGGCGTCGGGGTGGGTCTCGGCTTGGTGGTAGTGGGCGTCGGCCCGGGCGGGGTCGGGGGTGGTGAGGGCGAGGGCGCCGTGGGTGAGGAGGTGCAGGCGGGGGGAGAGGAGGTGGAGCCCTTGGGCGTGGGCGGCTCGGGCGTGTTGGCGGGCTTGCTCGGTGCGGCCGGTGTGCAGGGCTGCTTCGGTGAGGTCGAGGAGGGTGCGCGGGGCCTGGTGGGCGCAGGGGGTGAAGGTGCCTGGGGGTGTGATGCCGATGGCGTGGAGGTAGGCGGCTTCGTAGTCGCCTTCGGCGAGGGAGGCGGTGGTGCCGATGGTGTCGGTGATCTGGGTGAGGAAGCCGATGCCTCGGGGGCGGGCCCAGGCGTCGACGGCCGCTTGGAGTTGGCGGGCGTGCTCTGCCTGACCGCGCAGCGCGGCCAGCAACCCCAGATAGGCCTGCGTGTGGTGGACGAACAGAGTGTGCCGGTGTGTCGTCGTCAGTCGCAGACAGCGCTGCCCGGTGCGCTCGGCCTCGTCCCATTCACCGACGGCGATCTGGTCGAGCATGATCAGGTGCAGCATGGTCATGGCGTCGGCCAGGGCCCCCGTCTCCACCTCACGGTCCACGGTGCGCTGCAGATGCGGTCGGTACCGGCTGAGGGTGTCCACGTGGTAGGCGGCGACCGCCAGCCGGGTGAGGTCCCACGGCTCCAGGTCACCCGGAGCGGCGAAGGCGCGTTCCACCCGCTCCGCCACCCCGGCGCCGCGACGCACCACGTCGCCCCACGCGTCCTGGTAGATCCGCGAGTGCGGCGGGACCAGGTCGCCCAGCGAGTCCAGCAGTTCGTGAGACCGCTCCCACGCGTCCGCGTCGCTCGCGTACTGGTTGACCGCCAGCAGCAGGTCGATCAGGCGGGTGAGCACCTCGTTCGGCTCCTCCACCCCGCTGTCCCGCATGCTCTCGATCGCCGCGAAGACCTGGCGCTGAGAGGACCGCACGTCCCCGTCCTCGAAGAACGCGACATAGCCGGACGCGACCACCGACGAGGGGGAGTCGCCGGTGCCGGACCCGGTGTCCGAGAGGACGAGTTGCCGGACGTGGTCCAGTCGCCCCGAGTGTCCGGCGACGTACGCCGCGCTGCCCAGCCGCCTGGACCGTTCCTCGCGGCTTTCGCTGAGCTCCGCGGCTCGGGTCAGCCAGGCGACGGCGGTCACCGAGCCGCCCCGCCGGGTCGCGGAGTCCGCGGCCGCCTCCAGCGCCGCGGCCACCGCCTCGTCCGGGTCGACCGTCGAGGCCGCCAGATGGGTGGCCCGCCGCTCGATGTCGTCGCGGTGCAGCTCGGCGAGGACCGCATGTGCGGCGCGCCGCTCGTTGGGGGTGGCGGTCTGGACCACGGTGGACCGCACCAGGGGGTGCCGGAAGACGAAGTCGCCGCTGAGCGGATCGATGTCCAGCAGCCCGAGGGCGGCGGCCTCGTCGGCGTCGCGCATGCGGTAGCGGGTCCCGCGAGTGCGGTCGGCCGCCGTGCCCGATCCGACGCCGTCCAGGGCGCCGCGCAGCAGTTCGGCGCGTACCGCCTCGTCGAGCGACTCGATGCGCGCGCCGTACACCTGTTGCAGCCGCAGGGGCAGCGGGACGCCGGTGTAGCCGAACGGTTCCGCGGCGCCGCGTCCTGCCCGGCCGCCGCGCACATGGGGCGGCAGTTCGAGCAGGGCCAGGGGATTGCCCCGCGCCTCGTCCAGGACCAGGCGGCGGATCTGCGGATCGAGCCCGGGGTGGCGCAGGTCCAGGAGCCGTTCGGCGATCTCCGTCGGCAGAGTGGTGACCGGCAGTTCCGGAAGTGCCGCCGTGTCGAAACCGGAGGGCACACCGGAGCGCAGGCCGACGACGAGTTTGACGGAGCTGCCGGTCAGCCGGCGTCCCACGAAACCGCACACCTCGGTGCTGGATGCGTCGAGCCACTGGCCGTCGTCGAGCACCAGCAGGAGGGGCTGCTGCGAGGCCGCGAGGGAGAGCAGGTCGAGGACGGCGATCCCGAGCGTCATGACCGAGGGGGGAGTGTCCTGGGCCCTGCCGAAGACGACGTCGAACACCCTGCGGTGCGCGTCGTCCAGCCTGTCGAGGTGGCCGAGCAGCGGATAAAGGAACTGGTGCAGTCCGGCGAACGGCAGCTCCGACTCGGCCTCGACACCGGCCGCCCTGATCACCCGGTGGTTCCCGGCCGCCGCGAGATCGACGACGTGGTCCAGCAGAGCGCTCTTGCCCACCCCCGCGTCACCGCGCAGCACGAGCGCGCGGCCCCCGGCGGCCGCCACGAACGCCGACAGCGCCTCCTGTTCGCTTTCACGACCGACCATGGTTGCGGCGATCGATTCCACGCCCCCACTCCCTTCACCGCTGAACCGGCCCGGCCCGAACGGTCTCGCGTCCGTGCGTGCGGATCACGCCGGGCGCCAGGCGAGGGTACGTTGTTGTCCCGGGCAGCCACATGCCGGGCGGCTGCGTGCATGACGGCAGGCCCGGTCGCCAGCCGGTCACTCACACCTGTCGCAGAAGACTAGAGGCACCGGCGGGTTCACGTCACCCGTTATGGCTGGAAAAGGCTTCTGTGAGGCAGTCTCATACGTATGCGCCGACGTACGCATCCGGCGCTCGTCCCGCACTGGCGTGCGCTGCGTCCGGGACCGCCTGAACGGGCGCGCGGTGCACTCGCCCACGCCTGTCGGGCGAGACCGCGGACCTCTCCCCCGGGACCCCGGACGTCTCGACACATGTGATCGGCCGCCGGGAAACGTGTCTACAGTGTGCGCATGACCCAGCACCGCAAGGGCCTCGTTCTCGACTTCGGTGGTGTGCTGACCACCCCGCTGCTGCCCGCCGCGCTCGCCTTCGAGCGCCGCGAGGGACTCGCCGAGGGGACCCTGCTCACCGGCCTCTACCTCGATCCCCGGGGCATCCGGCTCACCGAGGAACTCGAGCGCGGCAAGCTCACCCAGAGCGAGTGGAACGAGGCGGCCGCCGAACTGCTCGGTGTCCGGCCGGACAACCTGATGGGTCGTGTCTTCGCCGATCTGCGTCCCGAGCCCTCCGTGATCGCCGCGGCAGCCGCCGCCCGCCGGGCCGGCGTCAAGGTCGGCATCCTCTCCAATTCCGTCGGCCCGGAGCCCTGGAACCTTTACGCGCGTTACGAGTTGGAGGAGCGTTACGACGCCCTGGTGCTGTCGGAGGACCACGGCACGCGCAAGCCCGAGCCGGAGATCTTCCGGATCGTGCTGGACGAACTCGGCCTGACCGCAGAGGAGTGCGTGTTCGTGGACGACACCGAGCAGTACCTGGCGCCCGCGGCCGCGCTGGGATTCGCCACCGTCCACGCCGTGGAGCCGACGCGGACGGTGGCGGCGGCGGAAGCCCTGCTCGGCATCCCGTTGACGGGCCGGAACCCGGAGCGGGTCACACCCTGAGGAGACACCTGTGAAACTGGGCCTGGCCCTGCCCACCTTCGGCCCCGACGCCTGCCCCGACGGCATTGTGCGGGTCTGCCGTACCGCGGAGGACATGGGATACGACTCGCTGTGGACCGGCGACCGCGTCCTCGCCCCGCATGTGCCGGGCGCCCCGTACCCGAGCGCCGACGGTGAGATGCCGCGCGCCTACGAGAACCACATGGACCCGCTGGTCGCCCTGACCTTCGCCGCGTCCCACACCACTCGGGTCCACCTGGGCACGAGCACCCTGAACGGCCTGTGGCTGCCGCCGGTGATGCTGGCCCGGAGCCTGACCACCCTCGACGTGCTCAGCCGGGGACGGCTGGTCGTCGGCCTCGGCCTGGGCTGGATGCCCGACGAGTACACCGCGGTCTCCGTGCCCTGGAAGGGCCGCGGCGCCCGCCTCGACGAAACGCTGGACGTCCTCCGGGAGTACTGGGCCAACGACGTCTTCTCGCACCAGGGACCGCTGTTCACCATTCCGGAGACCGTCGTGGGCCTCAAACCGCGTCAGCGGCCCGCACCGCCCGTGCTGCTCGCGGCGTTCACCCCCGGCGGACTGCGGCGCATCGGACGGCGGCTCGACGGCTGGCTGCCCGTGGCGATGCCGCTCCCGCATCTGATGGGGATGTGGCAGGTCATCCAGAAGGCGGCGGTAGAGGCGGACCGCGACCCCTCCGCCCTGCGCATGGCGCTGCGCGTCAACCCGCGGCTGACCGACTCCAGTACCGGTGCGGAGCGGATGCCCGCTGCGGGCACCCTCGCCCAGTACGTCGACTACGCGCGGGCCGCAGCCGAAGCGGGTGTGCACGAGGTGTTCGTGGACTTCGGGCAGACACCCGCCTCCCTCGCCGAACGCGTCGACCTCACCGGCCGCTTCATCGAGGGAGTCCGCCGCGGCTGATCCCCTTCACGGTGACGGAACACCCAGCGGGACCGACCGGCGCCGGCAGTGTGTCAGGACGTCCCGAGACCGTTGAGGAGGGTGTCGACGACGACGTCCGCCGCCTGGCCCGCGCTCAGTTCGGGCAGCTGCCGGGAGACCAGGTGCATGAGCTGGGGCAGCAGCGCGCTCGCCCAGCCCTGTGGCAGCCCCGGCCGCAGCAGGCCTTCGTCGGTGGCCCGCCGCAGGAACGCGTCGACCTCCTCGACGGCCGCGTCGCGCCGAGCGTGGACGCTCTCGTCGGTGAGCATGCGGGTGAGGTCGACGGGCCAGGTGCGGTTGACGGTGATGATGTTCTCGACGTAGCGGTGCAGGGCGACGGCGACGGGTGCTTCGCGCAGGCGGGCGTCTTGGATGGCGTGTTCGATGGCGGTGAGGCGGGCGTCGTAGATGGCGGCGAGGAGGTCGTCGCGGGAGGCGAAGCGCCGGTAGACGGTGCGTCGGTCGACGCCTGCTTCGGTGGCGATGCTCGCGATGCTCGTGCCGGGGTCGGCGGCGAGCATGCGTGCGCCGGTGGTCAGGACGGCTTCGAGATTGCGCGCTGCATCAGCTCTCACCGCACCGATTCTAGTGGCGGAATGTGATGCCTGAGACATCTAGCGCCTCTCGGGAGTAGAAGCCTGACCTATAAGTGCTACATTCTAGTGACAGATAGATCTGGTAGTGCCAGATCGGTGAGTCCTCTAGAAAGGCACCTCCGATGCCGAAGGCAGACAACTCCTCCTCACCCAAGGCGGGCGGTGTCGCCGCCGCGATGAGTGCGCTGGTCCTGGCCGTCCTCCTCGCCGCCCTGGACCAGACGATCGTCTCGACCGCGTTGCCCCGGATAGCCGAGGACCTGAACGGCTTCGACGACATCGCATGGGTCAGTGCCGCCTACCTGCTCGCCTCGACCGCGGTCACACCTCTGTGGGGCAAGCTCGGCGACATGTTCGGCCGCAAGAGGCTGTACCTGGCCTCGACCTCGGTCTTCCTGATCGCCTCCGTGGCCTGCGGCCTGGCACGGAGCCTGCCCGAGCTGGTCGGTGCCCGAGTACTGCAGGGCGTGGGCGGCGGCGGCATGATCGTGCTGACCTTCGCCCTCGTCGGCGACATCGTCGCCCCGAGCGAACGCGGCCGCTACCAGGGCATGTTCGGCTCGGTCTACGGCGTCGCCAGCATCGTCGGCCCCCTGCTGGGCGGCGTCTTCACGGACCAGCTGTCCTGGCGGTGGGCGTTCCTGGTGAACCTGCCGGTCGGCATCGTCGCCCTGACCATCGCGGCGCGGGCGCTCCCCGCCGCCACCCGGGGCACCCGGGCCCGCATCGACTACCCCGGCGCCACCCTGCTGGCCGCCATCGCCACCGGCCTGGTCCTGGTCACGTCCTTCGGGGAGCGCTGGGGCTGGGGCTCGCCGGCCATCGTCGGCCTGATCGCCGCCACCGTCGCACTGGCCGTGGTGCTGGTGCCGGTCGAGCGCCGCGCCGCCGCCCCGGTCCTGCCCCCGGCCATGCTGGCCTCGCGGACCGTGGTGTTCTCCTCGCTGATCGGCTTCTTCGCCAATGCCGCGATGTTCGCCGTGCTGGTCTACCTGCCGACCTACCTCCAGATCGTCCACGGAGTCTCGGCCACCCTCTCCGGCGTCCACATGCTGCCCCTGGTCGCCGGACTCGTCGTCAGCCAGTCCCTGGCCGGACGCTGGGCCGCACACGTCGGACGCCTGCGGACGATCCTGCTCGCGGGCCTGTCCGCCAACCTCGCCGGACTGCTCCTGCTCGGCACCATCGGAGCGGCCACCGACACCCTTCTGCTGAGCGTCTACTTCCTGATCACCGGTGTCGGCATCGGCATGGTGCCCATGGTCGTCCTGACCACCGTCCAGAACAGCGTGCCGACCGCGGACCTCGGTGCCGCCAGCGCCGTGGTCACCTTCGCCCGCTCCATCGGAGCCGCCTTCGGAGTCGCCGTCTTCGGCACCCTCCTGAACACCGGCTTCGCCGACCGTACGAGCGGGCTGCCGACCACCGGCGGCTTCGACGCCACCCGCCCCGACACCATCGGCCGGCTTCCCGGCGCCCTGCGCGACACCGCACTGGACGCATTCGCCCACGCCACGGCCGGCGGCTACCTCTGGATCGCGCCCGCCCTCGCCGTCGGGATCGTCCTCGCCCTGTTCGTCAAGCCGGCACGCGGGAGCGGCGAGACCACCGCCGACCTCTCCGCCCCCGCACCCGCCGAGGACCCCGTCCGGGCCGCCTGACCCACCACGCCCTCGACCGGCCGACGCCCTCCGGGTGCCGGCCGGCGGCGCGCTCCGGACATCCGCTCACGCATCGCCGTCCCGCGACGGCGCCACCGGCCTCCGCTACACCCCGCCGTCCTGCGGAGCCGCCTCCGAGAGCCGCTTGAGCTGGTCGCTCCACAGTGCGTTCAGGCGCTGCGCCCACAGCGGGGACGACGCTGTCAGGGATCTGGCGGCCGGACCGCGGACCACGTTCTCGGTGACCACGTGGGTGCCGTCCGCCACCGGCGTCAGCAGCCACGCCTGGTAGAGCTGCACCCCGGCGCCGACCCCCGACCAGCCGAGCCGCGTGTGCGGCACGTGCTCTCCCGTGAACATCTCGAACCGGTGGCCGTGGAAGCACACCTCGAAGCTTCGCGCGAGCGGCCCGGCCCGCACCCCGGTGAGGCCCGGCACCCACTCCGGCCACCGCGGCACATCCGTGAGCAGGGCGAACGCCAGCGCAGGCGGGGCGTGTACGACCGCCTGTGTCTGGCAGAAGCTGTGTGCCTGGTCGGGCGAGAACCCCGACGGCCAGTGGATGTCCGGATGGCGGTCCGGGGCACCGGACATTCCGTCCCCTCTCGTACGCGGTGCGAGGCGGCGCCTCGGATGCGGCCAACCGGTGACAGGGCACCGGCAGGGATGCCCCCGAGTCCACTCTGCTCGGCGGCCGCGGGCCACGCATACGTCGAATGACTGAGGTGAGGACAGGGCCGCCGCACAGTGCCCGCCGGGGTCAGCCGCCGCTGTTCGTCTCCAGCTCGGAAAGGGCGTCCCGCAGTGCGGCCCTCGAAGTGATGCCCAGCTTGGGGTAGATCTGGTACAGGTGCGTGCCGATGGTCCGATGGGACAGCAACAGCCGTTCGGCGATCTGCTTGTTGGTCAGCCCGGTCGCCGCGAGCCTGGCGATCTGGAGTTCCTGTGCGGTCAGGGCCCCCGGTCCGGGCCTTGCGGCCACCGACGCGGAGTGGCCGCCGGCCCGCAGCTCTGCCACGGTTCGCGCCGCCCAGGGCTCGGCGCCCAGGCGCTGGAAGTCCTCGAGCGCCCGGGAAAGCTGCTCCCGGGCCTCCGCGGCGACCCGCAGCCGCCGCAGCCGCTCGCCGTGGAAGAGCCGCACGCGGGCGACGTCGAACGGCCGGTGCTCCGGATCGGGCAGGGACAGTGCCTGCTCGAACAGCGCGAGCGACGCCTTGCCCGATGTGGTCAGCGCCTCGCAGGCCAGTACCGACAGCTCCAGCCGGGGCGAAAGCGCCGCCATCGAGCTGGCGCGCATCGCCGCCGCGTGTGCCGCGGCCTCCTTGTCCCGTCCGGTCCGGACGGCGGCCTCCACCAGGTCCATCGCACCCCACATGGCGATCGGCACGTAAGGAGCCATGGTCCCGGCCGGGCTCAGGGCGCAGGCGTGCTGGTACGCGGTCTCGAAGTCGTTGCTGCCCAAGGCGGCGAGCGCCCTGGCGTGGCAGGCGAAGTACCGGGCGCCGTGGGTGCCGCGAGGGGTCGCCCAGCGGACGATCTCCTCGGTCAGCCCGGCACTGGTGGCCGCGTCGCCCCGTGCCGCGGCCACGACCGCCTGGATGTACTGGAAGTACCACGCGAAGAACCGGTAGTCGTGGTTCTCGCACAGCGCGAGCCCCTCGGCGGCCAGCTCGGCCGCGTCGTCCCACCGGCCCAGGTGGAAGTAGTCCAGACCCAGGTGCATCAGCGCGCCCAGATGGCGTCGGACGGGCGCGGCACCGGCGCGGCCCTGCTCCACCAGCCGGCGCGTGGCCCACCGGAAGTCCCCGAGCCGGTCCGCGAACACCGAGGCGGTGCCGACACGGATCACCCGCGTGGGGTCGTCGCCCACGGTGGCGATCAGTCGTGACAGCAGGGGCAGCGCCGCGGCCCCGGTGCGCGCCGGGTCGCCGAAGGTCCGGGTGATCACCCAGAGCAGTTCGGGCGGCTCGGGAGTCAGCCGCTCCACGTACTTCAGGAGCGGCTGCCACAGCTTCGGGTCACCGCCGTACCAGCACAGCAGCACCAGGACGTGCAGGGCTTCGACGAGGCCCTCGTCCGAGGCGTCGTAACCGTGCCCCCCGGACTCGATCGCCCCGACCAGGAGCTGGTAGGCGGTGTCCATGTCGCCGTCCCGGTTGATCAGCAGGAACGCCGCCGCGGCCGCCGCGTGCAGGGACTGCTGTCCGGTGGGATGGGCCTGGGCTCCGGCCAGCAGCCGCGAGGCGTCGTCCAGGTCGCCGCTGGAGTCCACGCCGACGTAGGCCGCCTCGGCCAGCCGGCGGCTCTCGTCGGACGCGGCGGGACTGAGCCGCGCGGCGCGGGTGAGCGCCGCCACCGCGCCGAGCGCGTCTCCGCGCCGCAGTCGACGGCGCGCGGCCTCCTCCAGCAGCGCCGCGACCGTCTCGTCCGGCCCCACGGCCGCCTCGCCCAGGTGCCAGGCCCGACGCTCCAACTGGTCGCCGAGCACGTCGGCGAGCGCACGGTGGGCCCGTCTGCGTTCGGCGGCGGGGGCAAGGTCCACCACGGCGGAACCGATCAGCGGATGCCGGAAGGACAGCCGACGGTTGTCGGTGGAGATGGTCACCAGCCGCTTCTGCTCGGCGGGGGAGAGGTCGTCGACACCGGCGCGGCCGGCAGCGGCGGCCTCGACGGCGGCCAGGTCACCGGTTCCGTCGAGGGCCGCGAGCAGCAGCATCAGCCGGGTGGGCGAGGACAGCCCGGCCACCCGCGAGGCGAACATCGCCTGGAGCCGTTCGCTGAGGGGGAGGACGCTCGGTATCGCGGCCAGGGTGGTGCGCTGCTCGGCGGAGAGCGCCATCGGCAGCTCCACCAGCGCCAGCGGGTTGCCGCGCGCCTCGGCCGTGATGCGGCGCCGTACGGCGGGGGAGACATCGGGGTGCGTGCGGGCGAGCAGTTCGGCCGCGGAGGCGTCGTCCAGCGGCTCCAGCCGCCGTTCGGTCAGGCCGCTGGACTCGAAGAAGCTCTCGGAGTCCGTGCGGGAGGCGGCGAGGAAGCCGATCCGGCTGCCGACGAGCCGCCGGGCCACGAAGCCGAGCACGGCGTTGGTCGCCCGGTCCAGCCACGGCAGGTCGTCGACGACGAGCAGCAGCGGCGTGCGGGCCGATGTCAGCCGCAGCAGCAGGAGGACCGCGGTGGAGGTCAGGAGCCGGTCGGGCGCCGGGCCGCCGCCGATACCGATCGCGACCCGCAGCGCGTCGCGGTGCACGGGGTCCAGGACGTCGAACTCGTCGAAGAGCGGCACCAGGAGCTGGTTGAGCCCGGCGTAGCCGATGTCCGCCTCGAACTGCACTCCGGCCGCGCGCAGCACCCGGACGCCGTTGCGCGCGGCGCCCGTCGCCACGGCGTCGAGCACGGCGGTCTTGCCCACGCCCGCCTCCCCTGAGAGCAGCAGTGCCGCCCCGTGGACCTCGGAGTTGTTGAGGAAGGAGTGGATGAAGTCGAGGTCCCCGTCGCGTCCGACCAGCCGTGTCGAGGCCGGGCGGACGGGCGGGTCCAGGTCGTTCATCGAGCTGCCTCCAACGGGGGACGTCTGGAGGTCTGGTGAGGTCCGCCGGCCTGGCCGCGCCTGCACCTGGCTCCGTGCGGCCCATGCAATCACTGGAGTGTAAAGGACGTCCACATCGTGCCCACGTCAGCGCGGTCGGGGTGCGGAAGAGGCCCGGCAGCCGCTCCGGACCCACGCCGAGGACTGTCCGGAACCGGACGCTCCCTGACGTGAACGGCGGTGTCGCCGCACCCCGGTCGGTGAAGATCGTCGTACCCGGCGCAGAACATTCCACAGCCCGCGACGAAGTGAGGGACTGCCATGACCGACCTGACCGCCGCTACCGAATCCGTGGCACAGCTCCGCACGGTCTGGCGTGCGATGGTGCTGGACCGGAACGAGGAGGCGGACGTACGTGATCTGCCGGGGGTGGCCGTCCGCTGGGCCGACTGCCGCTTCGCCTTCTGGAACGCGATCACCCTGACCGAGACGGGGGCCGACGCGATGCTCCTGGAAAAACGGCTGCGCCAGGCCGCGGACATCATGGCCTCCAAGCGGCACCCGGGCTTCTTGTGGCTCTTCGAGGACCTGCTCGCCGACGACGCGCGCGAGGCGCTGGAAGAGGCAGCGGAGAGCGCCGGCCTCGCCTACGCCTTCCCCGGCACCGGCATGGCCGGCGACCTGCTGCCCGTACCTGACCCCCACCACCCGGAGCTGACGTTCGAACGGGTCACCACCGACGAGCACCTGCTGGCGTACGCGGACCTCAACTCGCGCGCCTACGGCTTCCCCCTCGACGACGGACGCGACGGACTGGCGGGCTCCCGCCTGTGGAAGCAGGAGGTGTACGCCTACCTGGCCCTGCGGGACGGCGTACCCGTCGCCTGCGCCGCCACCGTCGAGGCCCAGGGCAGGCTCTTCGTCGTGCTCGTCGCCACCGACCCTGGACAGCAGCGCCGCGGTTACGGCGAGGCGGTCACCCGCAAGGCGTTGTACGAGGGTGCCCGCGCCACCGGCCTGACCCGGGCGACCCTGCACGCGACGGTCGCCGGGGCGCCGGTGTATCCGCGCATCGGTTTCGAGCCGAACTCGCCGATGCGCTTCTACGCACTGAAGGGCTGAGCCGTGCATGCAACACATGTCGTCGTCGCCGCGATAGGCACACATGAGACACGTATTCTGATGGAAACCTCACCCGCACGCCGTCCGAGCGGGTGGAGGCACCCGCATCTCGTCCGCAACCGACAGAAGGCCGCCGACTCCCGTGCCGCATGAGCGCCTCCCCGCACTGTTGGCCGCCCTCACGGCGGACCTCGACCAGGGCGTCTGGGCCCCGGGGCCGCTGGAGCGCACCCTCGCGGCCCGCCTTCTGGTGGCCTGCGCCGGTGACGGCCAGTTCACCCCGGTTCGGCTGCGCGAGATCCTCTGGGAGGGCAACGTCGCTCTGTCGCACACAGGCGGCGGTCGTCTGGCCCGTCTCCTTGCCGCACTGCACGAGGTGACCGCACGGCCGGGGCCTGGCGCCGACGTCGAACTGGCAGATGTCGCGCGGCTGTTGGAGCGGGTGGCGCAGGAACCGGAGTCCGCCCGCGGCCGGTGACGTGGTCAGCGTTCACGGGGGCGGGGGGAAGCCGGAACGGTCCGCGGGGACCCCGCACCCGGTGGCCGGCCGCCGGTGTCGGTGGGGGAGGACGCTGGGTGGGGCCGTCGGTGGAGGTCGCGGAGGAAGTCGGTGAGGAGCTCCAGCGTCCGTTCCGGTTCCTCGAAGGTGGCCGCGTGCCCGCCCTTGACCGCGGCCAGCCGTGCCCCGGGTATCCCCTCGGCGAGTTCCACCGAGTGCTCCGGGGCCACCAACTGGTCGCCCGTGGCCGCGACGACCAGGGTCGGTGCGCTGACGGCGGCGAGATCACCACGCAGGTCGATGCCCAGGGCCAGGGCGATCTGCTGGGAGACGCCGGGTGCGGATCCCGCCAGCCGGGCGGTCAGCCGCCGGGCGGCCTGCGAGGTGTGCGCGGCGAGGTAGGCCCGGGAGAAGGACAGTGAGGCGAGGAAGGCGTGCAACTCGGCGTCGCCGCGGGCCAGCACGGACGCCCACATCTCCAGGCCGAGCCACAGCGTCGTGCGGGGCCGGGCGAACCCGCAGAGGGTGAACAGACCGCGCACCGGGCGGGGATGGCGGGCCGCGACCGCGACGGCGACGGCAGCGCCCAGCGAGGTCCCGGCGATCACGAACTCACTCAGCCCGGCCTCGCGCGCGGTGGCGGCCACCTCGTCGGCCACGGCACCGACCCGCAGCGGGCCGACGGGCAAGGGGCTGCGTCCCGACCCGGGGAGGTCGATCGACACGACCGTGTGCTCGACCGACAGGTCGGCCAGTAACAGCTCCCAGGTGTCCGCCGCGGTGCCCCCGATCCCGGCCAACAGGACCAGACCGGGTCCGCTGCCCCGGACGTCGTACGCGAGCATGCCCACCTCTTCCACTTCCCAGGAGCACGAGCCTCCCCGGGACCACGAGCCTCCCCCGGAGCACGAGGGAGGGGCCGCGGGTTCAGCCGGCCGGAGCCTATCGGGATGTGTGCCGTGCCGCTTCCGGTTCCGTCTGTCGCGCGGTCCAGGAGGCGAGGATGCGCAGGCCGTCGTGGGACGAGGTGCCGGGTTCGGCGGTGAGGACCATCAGGCGTTGCCCGGAGCCGTCGGGACTGGCCCAGGTGTCGCAGTCCAGGGTGAGGTCGCCGACCACGGGGTGACGGTAGTGCTTCGTGCCGTAGGACGCGCTGCTGATTCGGTGTTCGGCCCACCAGGTACGGAAGTCGGCGTCCTGGACGGTGAGGTCGCCGACCAGGCGGGCGAGTTCCGGGTCGCCGGGGTCTGCCGCGGCCTCCATCCGCAGGGCGGCCACCGCGTCCCGGGCGTCGTGGGCCCACTCCTTGTGCAGCCCTCGGATCGTGGGGTCGGTGAACATGAGCCGTAGGTAGTTGCGCTGGTGGGCCGGTATGGCGGCGAAGTCGGTGTAGAGGGCGGTGGCGGTGGGGTTCCAGGCGAGGATGTCGAGGCGTCTGCCGAGGACGAGGGCGGGGGTGTGGGTGAGCTGGTCGAGGAGGCGGCGCATGGCGGGGCGTATGCGCTGCGTGGGGCGGCGCCGGCGGGGGCGGTCGTCGGTGCGGCCGGCGAGTTCGTACAGGTAGCGCTCCTCGTCCTCGTTCAGGTGCAGGGCGCGGGCGAGGGTGGCGAGGGCGGGGGTGGAGGCGCGGACGCGGCCCTGTTCGAGGCGGGTGTAGTAGTCGACGCTGATGGCGGCGAGTGCGGCGACTTCTTCGCGGCGCAGTCCCGTGACCCGGCGGGCGGAGTCCGTGGCGGGCAGGCCGCACTGCTCGGGACGCAGTTGTGCCCGGCGGGCCCGCAGAAAGCCACCGAGGGCATGCGGGTCGGGATGTGAGCTCATGTCGTCGATTCTCCTGCGGATCACCCGTAAGGGCGATGTGCCGGGTGAGGGCGGGGAACGGCCGAGGGCGGCGGGACCTGCGATCGGTCCCACCGCCCTCCGGGGTGTCAGCGGACGGTGGCGCGGGCCGCGCGCTCGATCACGTCGGCCACCAGACGGGGGTGGGAGACGGCGACGGAGTGGGAGGCGGCGACCTCGGTGGTGTGCGCGTGGGCGCGCTCGGCCATGAAGCGCTGCACGGCCGGAGGGATGTTGAGGTCCTCGGTGGTGATGATGTCCCAGCTCGGGATGGTCTTCCAGGCCGCGGTGGTGGCCTTCTCCTCCAGGGCGGCCTGGGCGATGGGACGCTGCTCGGCGGCCATCAGGGCGGCCTGCTCGGCGGGTACGTCGGCGGCGAACTGGTGGTGGAACTTGTCCTGCCGGATGTACAGGTCGGTGGCGGTGGAACCGTCGGCCTGCTGGTAGGTGACCGGGTCCAGGGTGCCGGGGAGGGTGGAGCCCGGGTACTTGTTCGTGAGCTCCAGGGCGCTTTCGCCGGGAGCGGGCAGGAAGGCGGCCACGTAGACCAGGGCCTTGACCTCGGGATCGTCGGTGGCTGCCTCGCTGATGACGTTGCCGCCGTAGGAGTGGCCGACGACGACCTTCGGGCCCTCGACGTGGTCGAGGACGGTCCGCAGGGCGGCGGCGTCGGACGCCGGGCCGCGCAGCGGGTTGGCGGCGGCGACGACCGGATAGCCGTCCGCGCGGAGCTTGGCGATGACGCCGTTCCAGCTGGAGCCGTCGGCGAAGGCGCCGTGCTCCAGGATGACGGTGGGCTTCGCGTGCCTGCCGGCGCCGGCCGGCTCGGTCCCGGTCGCGCCGTTGGCGGTGCCGGTGAGGGCGAACGCGCCCAGCGCGAGCCCCGCCGTGGCCGTCGCGACCGCGCCCGTCAGCAGTCGCTTGCGTCCACCCTTGATGCTCACCACGACAAAACCCCTCTCAGGAATGCTTCTCGGTTTGGTGCTTGAGATGTTCCGGCTCGGCCGGACTGTGTCACCGTCTCGACTGGTGACGAATTTCGCATGAAGATCGTCACCTGTCAAGGGGGTGACTGATGGCTGAGGTCGTGCTGCCGATGGCTGCGACTCAGAGGTGGTCGGCATCCACCACGGCCTGGGCGAAGGCGGTGGGTGCTTCCTGTGGCAGGTCGTGGCCGATGTCCGTGATCGTCCGGTGCAGGTACGGGCCGGTGAAGTGGTTGCGGTACGAGGTGCCGTCGCCCGGTGCCGTGAACGGGTCCAGGGCCGCGTCGAGGGTGACCGTGGGGACACCGATGGAGGGCTGGGCGGCAAGGAGGCGCTCGTAGCGGTCGTAGCGCCGGTCGCCCTCGATCAGGCTGATGCGCCACCGGTAGTTGTAGAGGACGATCGCGGCGTAGTCGGGGTTCTTGAAGGCCTCGGCGGTGCGCGCGAAGGTGGCGTCGGAGAACTTCCAGTTCGGGGAGACGAGGGTCCACACGTAACGGCACAGCGCGATGCGCTGGTCCACGTCCTCCATGGCCTTCACGCCCCGGTCGGTGGCGAAGTACCACTGGTACCACCAGTTGTGCTCCACGGCCGGGATCGCGGGCTCCAACTGTGCCTTGCGGTCGGTGATGAGGTAACCGCTCGTCGACACGAGGGACTTGACGCGCTCGGGCCACAGGGCGGCGATGATGTCGGCGGTCCGCGAGCCCCAGTCGAAGCCGGCGAGGACGGCCTTGTCGATCTTCAGGGCGTCCATGAAGGCGATGACGTCCAGCGCGATCGCGGACTGCTCGGCGGTGCGGGGGGTGTGCCGGGACAGGAAGCGGGTGCTGCCGTGGCCGCGCAGGTACGGGACGAGGACCCGGTAGCCCAGGTCGGCCAGGAGCGGGGCGACGTCGACGAAGCTGTGGATGTCGTACGGCCACCCGTGCAGGAGGACGACGACCGGGCCGTGCGCGGGGCCGGTCTCGGCGTAACCGATCTCCAGGACACCCGCCTTGACCTGCTTCAGCGTGCTGAACCCGGTGTGGGTGCCGGGCGTGACGGTCGGCACCGTGGGGGCGGCGGCGCCGCTCGACTGCTGCGAGGCGGTCGCTGCGGACGCCTGGGCCTGGAGGCCGGCCAGGGAGACGGCGGCCGCGCCGGTGCCCAGGCCGACGGCCTTGCTGAAGGTACGCCTGTTGATCATGTGAAGTCCTCCGGGGTGCGTTCGAGATGACCGGCCCGTGCTCGCCGGGCCCATGGCGCGACGACCCTCGCACAGGGTTCGTCACCTGTCAAACAGGTGACGATCGGGGATGGTGTCCATACTCTCTCCCGTAACGAAACCGGACACATCAGTCATGTGACGGTCGGATTCGCGGCGTAGGCGCAGGCGTGCGGAGCGCCTCCCGGTCAGTCATTCGACTCAGGTGAACGACCAGCGTTTCGGGCCTGCGGGTCCCCTGGGTATGGCCCAGCGTCAGTTGGCGGCGCAGATGGGTCCGGCTCCGGGGGTGCTGGTCCCGCAGCCGTCGCCAGGCCGAGTCCGGCAGGCGCCCATGGGTGCAGCCCCGTTGCGAACCACAGGGCCCGGCCCGCCCGGACTCCGGCGATCACGTCCGTCAAGGCCGCTGGCTTCTGGCGCCCGCCGGGTGTGCGGCGCGCTCACCCGGAGGGCCAGCTGTGCCGCCGAGCCCGCAAAGGTACGTGTCGACCGCCACGTCGGCGGCCTGCCCCGGGCTCAGGTGGGCGAGGTGATGGGCCGCCAGGTGCACCAGCGCGGGCAGCAGCGACCCCGCCCAGTCCCGTGACCGGTCCCGGCGCAGAAGATCCCCCTCGGCCGCCCGCCGCAGGAAGGCCTCGACCTCGGCGATGCAGGTGTTCCGGCGCCGCCTGATCGCCTCGTCGGTGAGCATGCGGGTGAGGTCGACGGGCCAGGTGCGGTTGACGGTGATGATGTTCTCGACGTAGCGGTGCAGGGCGACGGCGACGGGTGCTTCGCGCAGGCGGGCGTCCTGGATGGCGTGTTCGATGGCGGTGAGGCGGGCGTCGTAGATGGCGGCGAGGAGGTCGTCGCGGGAGGCGAAGCGCCGGTAGACGGTGCGTCGGTCGACGCCTGCTTCGGTGGCGATGCTCGCGATGCTCGTGCCGGGGTCGGCGGCGAGCATGCGTGCGCCGATGGTCAGGACGGCTTCGAGATTGCGCGCTGCATCAGCTCTCATCCCATAACGGTACCGTTCATGTGGAAGTATACCTCTCTAGTGCCCGCTTATGAGAACTTAACCAATAGAAGTGCTACATTGAAGTGGCAATTAGAAGGACACGGTCTGACGACTGCACCGGAAGAGAGAACGCACATGATCACGTACGCCCGACTTTTCATCGGAGGCACCTGGGTCGAGCCGAGCAACCCGGAGCTGCTGGACATCTCCTCCCCGCACGACCGTTCGGTGATCGGCCGCGCCGCCCAGGCGCAGCCTGCGGACATCGACCGGGCTGTCGCCGCGGCACGGGCCTCCTTCGACGAGGGCGCGTGGCGCCTCACCCCGCCCGCCGAACGCATCGCGGTCCTGCGGCGGTTCAACGCCCTGCGCGAGGAGAGCGCCGAGAAGATCGCCCACCTGATCTCGCTGGAGAACGGCTCGGCGGGCTGGTTCACCCGCGCAGGCCAGCCGGGCCTGACCCGGCAGGCGAACGCCTACCTCAAGGCGGCGGAGGAGTTCCCCTGGGAGGAGACGCTCGTGCCCTCCGACCCGGCGTCCCCGGTGCGCAGCGTGGTGCGCCGCGAGGCGATCGGCGTCGTGGCCGCCGTCATCCCCTGGAACTCGCCCTTCTCCTCGGCCACTTCGAAGATCATCCCTTCGCTTCTCGCGGGCAACTCGGTGGTCTTGAAGGTGTCCCCGGAGAACTCGCTCAGCATGGGCTTCCTGGCCGAGCTCATCGAACGGGCGGGCCTTCCCGAGGGCGTGATCAGCGTGCTGCCCGCCGACCGCGAGACCAGTGAGTACCTGGTCTCCCACCGGGACGTCGACAAGATCGCCTTCACCGGCTCCACCCGGGCCGGCCGTCGCATCGCCGCGATCGCCGGCGAGCAGCTGAAGCGGGTCAGCCTGGAGCTGGGTGGCAAGTCCGCCGCGATCATCCTGCCCGACGCCGACATCGAAGAGGCCGTCGCGGGCGTGAGGTTCGGCTCCCTGCTCAACAACGGCGAGTCCTGCATCGCCCAGACCCGCATCCTCGCCCCGCGCAGCCGGTACGAGGAGGTTGTGGCCGGGCTGAAGGAACTGGTCGAGTCCCTGAAGGTCGGTGACCCCAACGACCCCGACACCTTCATCGGCCCGATGATCCGCCCCGACCAGCAGGAGCGGGTGCGCAGCTACATCCGGCTCGGCATCGAGGAAGGCGCCCGCCTCGTCACCGGCGGCCCCCACGTCCCGGACGGCCTGGAGAAGGGCAACTACGTCACCCCGACCGTCTTCGCCGACGTCGACAACTCCATGCGGATCGCCCAGGAGGAGATCTTCGGCCCGGTCCTGGTGGTCATCGCCTACGACGACGAGGACGACGCCGTCCGTATCGCCAACGACTCCGAGTACGGCCTGTCCGGCGGCGTCTGGTCCGCCGACGAGGCCCACGCCCTGGAGGTGGCCCGTCGCGTCCGTACCGGCACCGTCACGGTCAACGGGGCCTCTGTGGCCTTCGACGGCCCCTTCGGCGGGTTCAAGGCCAGCGGCATCGGCCGCGAGTACGGCGCGGTCGGCCTCGGCACCTACACCGAGTACAAGACCATCACCGTCTGAACGGGGGAGGGTCGCGCGCCGGCCTCGGTCCACTCGCCTGCCTCCGCAGCGCGTGCCTCGCCCGGGCCCTCCCAGTCCGTCCGGAAGGCGCCCGGCTCGACCATCACGATCGCGTCACCATCTTGACCGGTGACGCAAGAGAGGGCATGCTGAGAGCCGTCCGGGCGACACGACAGGACACCGTCCACGCTTGATGAAGTGGAGCACGTCATGAACAAGGGACTCAGCAAGGAAGACGCCGAGGCTGCGGTACGGCACGCACGGTTCGGCAAGCTTCCCGAGCGCATACGTTTCGACGACATGACCGAAGCGGTCGAGGCCGCTCCGGCGGGCGGGGCGAACGGATCGTACGATCCCGAAGGCTCGTGGAAGTACTACTCCTGCCTCGCCCTCGATCTGGGGCTGTAGATATCCGGCGGGAACGGACATGTGTCCGACATGCGTCCGGCTCGTGGCGAGACCGGACCGGCCGGCGACTCATATCCAGGTGTCGAGCCACATCCTGTCGTGCCAGTCGGCGTACGGGATCGTCTGCCCCGTGTAGACCGGGAAGAAGTAGATGAAGTTCCAGGCGATCAGCAGCACCACCACGCCCACGGCCACGGCACCCTGGGCGCGCCGTCGGGCCGTCGCGCCCGGCGGACCCCACAGGGCGCCCAGCATCATCGTCACGGCCAGGCACAGGTACGGCACGAACACGACGGCGTAGAAGGAGAAGATCGTGCGGTCCTGATAGAGGAACCAGGGCAGGTACCCGGCGCCCACTCCGCACAGGACGGCACCGGCACGCCAGTCGCGCCGCAGGGCCCACCGGTACATCAGCCAGACGAGCGCAGCGCATGCCGACCACCACAGTGCCGGCGTTCCGAGCGCGAGGATCGTCTGCGAACAGTCCACGGCCGTACCGCACCCGTCCACCCCTGGCTTCGGTGACTCGTAGTGGAACAGCACGGGACGGCCCAGAACCAGCCAACTCCAAGGACTGGACTCGTACTTGTGGGGTGAGTGCAGCCCCACGTTGAACGTGTACACCGCGTGCTCGTAGTGCCACAGGCTCCGCAGCGGAGCCGGAACCCACGCCCATGGACCGCCGCGGCCCTCGGCCCAGTGCCGCCCGTAACCGTCGTCGGACAGGAACCAGCCCGTCCAGGTCACCACATACGTCACGACGGCGACCGGGACGAGGGACACCAGCGCCCAGCCGGCGTCCCGGCGCAGCACCGCCCGAAAGGGCCGGTACGCCCCCGCCACGCGCCGGGCACCGACGTCCCACAGCAGCGTCAGCACGACGAAGAAGGCGAGGAAGTACAGGCCGTTCCACTTGGTGGACGCCGCGAGCCCGAGGAAGACGCCGGCCGCGAGCCGCCAGGGGCGCACTCCCGTTCCCGCGTGGTCACCGGTGGGGCCGTGCGGGCGCACCCGGCCGTCTTCGCCCACCGGAAGGACCGCCGCGAGCCTGGCCCGCGCCGTGTCCCGGTCGATGAGCAGGCATCCGAACGCCGCCAGCACGAAGAACGACACGACGAGATCGAGCAGTGCGACGCGGCTCATCACCAAGTGCAGCCCGTCCATCGCCAGCAGCAGCCCCGCCAGACAGCCCAGCAGCGTCGAACGGAACAGCCGGCGTCCCGTGCGGCACAGCATCAGCACCGACGCAGTGCCGAGAACCGCCGTCATGAAACGCCAGCCGAACGGGGTGAGGCCGAACATCCACTCACCCAGGGCGATCACCCACTTGCCCGTCGGCGGGTGCGCGACGAAGACCCCGCCGTCGGACAGCGGGATCACCTGAGGATGGGCCAGGATCTGCGGGTCGGCGATCTTCCGGTCCGGCCAGGTGCCCTCGTAGCCGAGCCGCAGCATGGCCCAGGCGTCCTTGGCGTAGTACGTCTCGTCGAACACCACGGCCCGTGGCTCGCCCAGCCGCCAGAAGCGCAGCACCCCGGCGAAGAGCGCCACCAGCATCGGTCCGCCCCACCCCGACCAGCGGGCCAGACGAGCCGCCGTCCCCGGGGACAGACCGAGGAGCCGCCACGGCCACAGTGCGGGTTCGGGGAACGGCACCACCAGACGGTCGCGCACGGACGCGCGGGCACCTTCGACGTGACCGAAGCGCCGCAGCCGTCGTGCCCAGGAACCCGGCTCGCGGCTCTCCGGCATCCCGGGCCCGTCGGCCGACGGGGAGGTGTTCTCACAGGTCACGGGCATCAGCGCGTCGAGCCCGACAAGGTGGCCGCATAGGGCGTGTCGGAGATACGTGTCGGCACCGGGACCCCCGAGGCAGTGACGCCGGAACGGACCGAGGGCGAGGTCGGCACCGACTCGGCGGATGTGACCGGACGGGGCTGCGGGCTGTTGGACACGCCCTGGGCGAACGCCCCCGTCAGGAACAGGAGTCCGACACTGGCACCGGCGAGGGTCAGCACCGACGCGGTGGCCATCCAGGCCTTCCGTATCCGCTGCCGGGCACGGACTCCGGCCCGCAGCCGGGCCCGGTGCCGCTCCTCGTAGGGGGCCTCCGTGTGACTGTCACGCATCATGCGGGCCAGTTCCTGCTCGAAGTGGTCCATGGCTCCTTCTTCACTCGACGGACTCGATCGGCACGACCGTCTCGACGGACTCGACGGAGTCGGCCGGCTCGACCGACTCGGCCATCAGCCGCCGCAGCCGTGCGACACCCCGGGACGTGAGCGAACGGGCCGTCCCCACCGGGCACCCCAGCACCCGCGCCACCTGCTGCTCGGGCAGGTCCTGGTAGTACCGCAGCACCACCGCGGCCCGCTGCCGGGCCGGCAACAGCGCCAACACGGCCTCCAGCCGGGTCCGTTCGTCCACCACGGCGGCCTCGTCACCCACCCACGGCGGGTCGGGCATCTCCTCCACCGGCTGCTCACCCCACCAGCGCCGCCGCGCGGAACGTGCCGCGGCGCGGACCAGCACCCGCCGCACATACGCCTCGGGCGCCTCCTCCGCCACCCTCGGCCAGGCGAACCACAGCTTGACCAGCGCCTCCTGCAGCAGATCCTCCGCCCGGTGCCGGTCGCCGCCGGTGAGCAGCCGTGCCAGATGGTGCAGCGCCGACCACCGGGCCGCCACGAACCGGTCGAACTCATCGGTCCGCAACCGCCCCATCGCAGCCGCCCCCCTGTCCCTTGCCGCTCATGCGCTCTTCCACCTACATCAAAGGCACTGGACCCCCTGCCGCTATGCGCTCCGAACGCGTGGCGTGGATCACACGGCCCGCGACGGAGGGCAGGGAGGGTGCTTCCGCCCGTGGATCCGTCGCCGGGCCGCCAGGGCATCATGGACGGGGCGGACGGACAGAACATGTCCGTCGGTGCCCGGAGAGGACAGCATGAGCGCACGGACCAGCGGCCGGCGGCCGTACCGCAACGACAGACGGGCGGAGGCCGCCGCGGGCACACGGGCAGCGATCCTCGATGCCGCTCTGAGCCTGTTCGTCGAGCACGGGTACGCGAAGGTCACGATCGGCGACATCGCGAGAAGAGCCGGAACCGCCGTGCCCACGGTGTACGCCAGTACCGGTGGCAAGGCCGCCATCCTGACCGTCCTGCTGAACCGGGGGGTGAACGACCCGGTCGTCGAGAAGACGCTGGACGAGGTCCGATCCGCAGCCGACGCCAGGGCGGCGATCGAGACCATGGCCCGTGGAGTGCGCCAGGACAACGAACGTCATCTGGACATCGTCCAGGTCATGATCACCGCGGCCGCCGTGGAGCGAGGTGTCGAGGAGGAACTGCACCGGGTCGCCGCCGTCTACCGCCGGGCGCTGGGAGTCCTGCCGGAACGTCTGGCGGAGCTGGGGGCGCTGCGCCCCGGGCTGAGCCAGGAGCGGGCCACCGACATGCTGTGGTTCCTGTTCGGGCTGCCGTCCTGGCGCCTGTTCGTGGCGGAGCGCAACTGGTCCTGGGACGAGACCGAGCGCTGGCTCGCGGAGCAGGCCGCCGCCGCGCTCCTCGCGGGGCCGGACGGACACTGACGGGGACCGCCCGGAGCGGTCCGAGCGGGAGGTGGAGGCCGCGAACGGGGGTAGTGCCGGGACGTGTGAACCGGTGCCCAGTGGCAGAACCGCTCGCGGCACGGGCCCGCCCCGGACCGCGACACGGCGGGTGCCTTCCCCGCCGTGTCGGACTGACGATCGAGACGGAGGTCAGCCGAGCAGGCTGACCAGTTGCCCGGCGACCTCGGCGGGTGAGGGCATCGCCGCGATCTGCTCGGCCGCGCGACGCGCGTTGTCCCGGTACTCCCCGTTGCCGAGCACCTCGTCCACCACTGCCGCGACGGCCTCCGCCCCGGCGGGCGGCATGACGGCGACGCCGGTGCGCGAACCCGCGACGGCACCCGCCTGGAGGAACTGGTCGGCGCCCTGCGGTACGACGACCATCGGCAGGCCGCGCGAGAGGGTGCCCAGGGTGGTGCCCGCTCCGCCGTGGGTGACCACCAGGTCGATGCCGCCCAGCAGCTCGGCCAGCGGGGTGAAGCCGACGAACTCGACCTGGTCGAACCCGTCGCCGTAGTCCGCGGCCGAGGCGGTCAGACCGAGGGTCACCACCAGGTCCGCCCTGACGGACAGGGCGTCCACGATCGGGCGCAGCACCTCGGGTGCGGCGAAGTGCGTGCCGAAGGAGAGCAGCACCCTGGGCCGGGTGCCGCCGCCGGCGGACGCAGTCGCCGCCGTGTCCGGGGTGTCGGGGCCGCGGTGGGCCTCCGGCCGGAGCGGCAGACGGCCCTCGGGTGCCTGCCAGTCTGGGCCGCGGAGCGCTTCGGGGCACGGGTCCAGGTACCAGGTGGGCGCGGGGGCGGTCAGGCCCCGCTCCTTGTAGCGGCGCTCGGCCACGGCGTCGAAGACGTCGGTGAACTGCGTGGGGATCAGCGGGCCGAACGCGAGCTTGGCGTAGGGGACTTGGAGAGCGGCCGCGACGAGCGGGCCCACGTAGTCGGTGGCCTCGGCGACGATCAGGTCCGGGCCGAACTCGCGCGCGGCGGCGATGGCCGCGTCCGCGGTGAGGTCGATCCGGGCTCCGGCGAACAACTCGGCGGCCACGGCGGGGTCGGGCACGGTCGGGTCGTCGACACCGGCCAGACGGGCCGCTTCCGCGAGGAGTTCGGGGATCTCGGGGCCGACCGGGAGCAGGGTGATGCCTTCGGCGGCGAACAGGGGCCCGAAGGACGCCGAGGTGATCACGGCGACGTCGTCGCCACGGTCACGGAAGGCGCGGGCGAGGGGCAGCTCCGGCAGCAGGTGGCCGTGCTGCGGAGTGCTCGAGAAGAGGATACGCATGCGAGGGAGTCTAGGACATTCGATGAAGTGTGCCTCTATCGAATATGCCGGTGGTCGACATGTGTCCCGCTGTCCCGTTCGTCATTCGTCACTGGCTTGACGGGTGATGGGGTGACTGCCATGATTGCGTCACCGCTTCAACCGGTGACACGAAAAGTGTGCAGGTCGGAGACGTTCACGAGCTTTCGATTCAGATGGGGAGCATCAGCCATGGCAGTCAGCTACACCGCCGTTGTCGACGTCGACGGAGAAGGCCGCAACGGCGGCCACGTCCGCTCCTCCGACGGTCTGCTGCAGACCGGACTCGCCCTCCCCAAGGAACTCGGCGGCGCCGGCACCGCGACCAACCCCGAGCAGCTCCTGGCCGCCGGCTGGGCCGCCTGCTTCCTCGGCGCCCTGCGCCGTGCGGCCACCACCCGCGGGATCCGGCTCACCAGCACGACCATCACCGCCGAGATAACGCTCACCCACGGCGACGACGGCGAGTTCTCCCTCTCCGCGGTCCTCAACCCCGTCCTCGGCGGTGTCGACCAGGCCACCGCACAGGAACTCGCCGAGGCCGCGCACCGGATCTGCCCCTACTCCAAGGCCACGCGCGACAACATCCCCGTCACCATCAACGCCTCCGCCGCCTGAGCGGCCCCCGACCGCGGGTCCCGTGTCCCCTGCGCGGGGCCCGCACCCCCACCACCGATCGAAGAGCGAGGGCAGGACATGGCCGCCACGACGCACACCCACGTACGCATCGCCGCCCGACCTCGCCCGGCTCGCACGAGTGCCATCGGCGAAAGGCAGCCCCGAGGCACGACGACACCTGGGGACCAGGACCGGCCGACCGACGCACGGGTGTGGAACTGGGCGGAGAGCGCGACCCTCTCCGGCTACGGCCCGTCCGCCCTCGACTTCCTGTGATCCGGCGCCAGTCCCACGAACCACTCGAACCACGACCACCGAAAGTGAGATCACAGCCATGGACATGAAGCTCGAAGTCGTCATCCTGCCCGTCTCCGACGTTGACCGGGCCAAGGGTTTCTACGTGGAACAGCTCGGCTGGCGCCTCGACGCCGACTTCCCGATCAACGACGGGTACCGGATCGTGCAGGTGACCCCGCCCGGCTCGGAATGCTCCGTCATCTTCGGCGAGGGCCTCACCCAGCAGGAGGCGGGCACACTGCACGGCCTCCAGCTGACCGTCACCGACATCCTCGAAGCGCAGAAGGAGCTGACCTCCCGCGGCGTGGAGGTCTCCGGCCCGTTCCGTGACGAGACCGGCGCCTTCCACCATGCCGGCGACACCCACCGCGTGCCCGGCACGCACCCCGAGCGGGCCAGCTACGGCACCTTCGCCGCCTTCAAGGACCTCGACGGCAACGAATGGTTCCTCCAGGAGGTCACCGAGCGCGCCCCCGGCCGCTGAGCCCGTCACCCGCAACCCACCGGCAACCGGCAACCGGAGGACACATGCCGACCGAGAACACCCACACGTACGACGTCATAGTGATCGGCGCGGGCCCGGTCGGCGAGAACGTCGCGGACCGCACCACCGCCGCAGGACTGAGCACCGTCCTCGTGGAGAGCGAACTGGCCGGCGGCGAGTGCTCCTACTGGGCCTGCGAACCCAGCAAAGCCCTGCTGCGCCCCGTCCTGCTGCGTGCCGACGCCGCGCACATGCCGGGTCTGGCGGCCGCCGTCGAGAAACCCCTGGACGTCGACGCCGTCCTTGCGCACCGCGACCGTATGTCCGCCGACTGGAAGGACGACGGCCAGGTCGAGTGGATCAAGTCGGCGGGCATCGACTTCGTACGCGGCCACGGCCGGCTGGCGGGGGAGCGGGAGGTGTCCGTGTCGACCCCCGAGGGCGACACCGTACGACTCGCGGCCCGGCATGCGGTCGCCGTGTGCACCGGCAGCAGCGCGGCCCTGCCCCCGCTCCCCGGCATCGAGGAACTGCGGCCCTGGACGAGCCGGGAGGCCACCAGCGCCCGGCGGCCGCCGCAGCGCCTCGTCATCGTGGGCGCCGGAGTGGTGGGCGTCGAGATGGCCACCGCCTGGCAGGCCCTGGGCAGCCGGGTGACCCTGCTCGCCCGGGAGGACACACTCCTGCCGAAGCTGGAACCCTTCGCGGGCGAACTGGTCACCGAACGACTGCGGGAAGCCGGCGCGGACGTCCGGTTCGGTGTCTCCGTCACCGGCGCGGAGCGAACAGCACCCGGTGACGTCAGGGTCACGCTGTCGGACGGCGAGGTGCTCACCGCCGACGAGATCCTCTTCGCCACCGGCCGCGCCCCCCGCTCGAAGGACATCGGCCTCGACGCCGTCGGGCTGGAACCGGGGGACTGGCTCACCACCGACGACAGCCTCACCGTCACCGCCGTCCCCGGGAACTGGCTGTACGCCGTGGGCGACGTCAACCAGCGGGCCCTGTTCACGCACCAGGGCAAGTACCAGGCCCGCGTCGCCGGAGCCGTGATCGCCGCCCGCGCCAGGGGCGAGCGGCTGGACACCGGCCGCTGGGCGCCGCACAGCAGCACCGCCGACGCCGAGGCCGTCCCCGGCGTCGTCTTCACCGACCCCGAGATCGCGTCGGTGGGCCTGACCGTCCGCGAGGCCGAACACACCGGGCGGGACGTCGAGGTCGTCGACTACGACATCGGCCACCTCGCGGGCGCCGCCCAGTACCGCCCCGACTACCGGGGCCGGGCACGCATCCTCATCGACCGGGACCGGCAGGTCGTCGTCGGCGCCACCTTCGTGGGACCGGGTGTCGCCGAGCTCCTGTACTCGGCCACCGTCGCCATCACCGGGGAGGTGCCGGTCGAGCGGTTGTGGCACGCCGTACCCGCCTTCCCCACCATCAGCGAGGTGTGGCTGCGCCTGCTGGAGACGAGGAGGGACTCATGACCACCGCACGCGACCTCACCCTGGTCGCACTCGGCCTGCCCGCCGAACGGCCCGTGGCTCAGGGCGACCTGTCCCTCGCGCTTGCCGGGGCCGAGGCCATCGACCTCCTGGGGAGCGGGGCGCTGACCCTGGACGGCGACCGCATGCTGCCGGGCACGGTGGCACCGACCGGTGACCGTCTGCTGGACGAGGCGTCGGCCTCGCTCTCCCGGCGGGAGCCGTACGACACGGTCGCCGAGTGGCTGTGGCGGCGCGGCGCGGAACTCGCCGCGTCCTACGCAGCCGACCTGGAGAGGGACGGGCTCGTCGTCCACCCGCGGGGCCACCTCCGGTTCCGGTCCGCCCGCACCGTCCTGGTCGACTCACCGGCCCGCCGCGCGGCGGAGGAACGCAGGGCGGCGGGCGAGCCGGTGCTCGGCGCGCTGTTGGCGGCCGCGGGCATTGCGGAGGACCCGGATGGGACCGCCGAAACCCTCGCCGGTGACGCGGTCACCGCCGTGCTGGCCGCGGTCGGTGACGCGGTGACGCAGGTGGAGGCCGTACGGCTGCGGCGGGACGTGGAGAACGCGGCGTTCGACAACATGTGGCGGGCGTAGGCGGGGCGTACTCAGCGGGTTTCACGGCCTCCTGTCGCGCCCGGCACACGATCGACCGAGGTCGGTGTCAGTCGGAGTCCCTCTCGACCAGGGTGTACATCACGGACCGCTGCTGCTTGTGGCGCCGGATGCGGCCCTTGGCGACCAGGGACTCCAGGGTGTTGCGCACCACCTGCGGGGTGGGGTTGCGGTCCGGGTGCTTCTCCAGGAGTTCGTCCCGCAACTCCTTCGCCAGACGCGGTTCCTCGTACTGGCCGAGCAGTTCCGTCAACAGGTCGCCGAGCAGCGGCTGGTGCGACTTCCCCTTCGCACCGGCCTTCGCCGTGGTGGTGGCCGTGGCGGACTTGGCCGGCGCGGCACGTCGAGCGGAGGCTCCAGCGCGTTTCTGATTCGCCTTTGCGACGGCCGGCTCGTCCTGCACCTGCTCGGGCAGACGGGACGCGTCCGCGAAACCCTCGTACCGCTCGGCGAGGTTGAGGATGTCCGAGAGCAGCGCCTCCTCCTGCTTCAGGACGGTGATCCTCTCCTCCAGCTCCTTCTGTCGCCGACGGTTCTCCTCCAGGTCCGACGCGGCTTGAGCTACGTACCGCGATCGGAGCGTGGCGGCTGACTGGCTGGTCACAACCGTTCACTCCCTCGATATGAATGACGTGGCGCATGGTACCCACGCTCCAAAAGCCCGTGCGGACAAGTGTCATCGCCGGAAGGTTCGTCCGGCATGCCCGTTTCTCACGATAGGCGCTGACGCACCCGCACGCGGTGCCCTTCGTTCGTACTGCCCGGTAAGTGTGTCGCAGAACCGCCGCCATGGCGATCCCTCGAACCGTCAGTTCGGGGGAGATCGGTCCGTCCCGTCTGAGGACGTCCTCGTTCGTGAGCGCCGAGCAGTCGAACATATGTGTCTCGGTGACGGCCTTGGTTCACATGTGACCGGGACATGTCGCGGGCGGGCACCCGGGACGACGGAAAACGAGTGCGGGCGCCCCGGGGAAGAGGGCGCCCGCACGGATGGGGGGGAGGGCAGGACCCTCCCGACGGCTCAGCCGCGTACCGTCACCGGAGGAGTGTTGTATCCCTCCGCCCGCAGCCTCGGCCGGTTCGACGGCAGGGCGGACGCGGGCCACGACAGTGTGACCGTCCGGCTCTCACCGGGCAGCAGCCACAGGTAGTTGTCGTCGTAGAGCGTCGGCAGCACCCGGGCGCCGTCCTCGTCCAGCAGGGAGAGCCGGACCATCGCCGCGACCTCGGACCCGCGGTTGCGGACCGTGGCGGTCGCCGTGCGCCTCTCCCCGTCACGCGACACCTTGGTGAGGGAGGCGGACAGCTTGGCCTTCCGGACCTGGTTGAGGGCGCGCAGGGCCTCAGGCGTGCGGCATCGCCAGTACGTGTTGCGCGACCGGACCTTCCCGGCCGCGTCCGTGAGGGTCAGCCGCAGCAGGTGCAGATCCGGCAGGTCCTCCGCGGGCGCCGCGGCGAACGCCGGGACCGAGGTGGCGGGCTCCACGTCCACCCGTGCGGTCCGCGTGCCGGCGATCCGGCGGCCGGACAGGTCGTAGGTCTCCGCCCTGACGGTCGCCCCCTTGAGCGACTGCCGGGTGTGGTTGACCGCGATGACCTGCCACTTCACCGGGTCGGCCTGGACGTGCAGGGGCTCGCAGGCGCTCCGGCAGCCGAAGTAGGCGCCGTTGACGTCGAAGTCGTAGTCGTACGTCTGCCAGACCGTGCTGTGCCAGGCCGGGTGGGACATCCACAGCATCAACCCGCTGGCGTTGTCCCACAGGTTGGCGTTCCACGCCTCGAACATGGCGCGGAAGTTCTCGTAGTTGACGAACTGCGCCTTGCGCGTGAAGTCGTCCAGGTCGCGGGCGGTGCCGAGGCGGGTCTCGATGGCCGCCTTGTAGTTCTGCGGTGCCTGGTTGCCGTGCTCGCTCCAGTCGTGGAGGTACCAGGCACCCCCGATGGGCCACTCGGGTCCGTCCTCGCCGACCATCGCGCGGGTGCTGGCGGCGGTGGAGACGACGGGCATGCCGATCTCGGTGTGGAAGCCGAAGTCCTTGCTGCCGTAAGTCGACGGGTCGAAGTAGCGCTCCGGCTCGACCCAGCCGTAGGGGCCGCCGCCGGTGACGAAGCCGCCGGCGGAGTTGTTCTGGTAGAGCACGCCGGGCACCTGGCTCTCGACCGCCTTGCGCATGCCCTCGTCCACCGCGGCCGGCGGGTTGCCCTCGTTGGCGCCGCACCACACCGCCACGCTCGGGTGGATGCGGTAGCGCAGCACGGTGTCGCGGGCCACGGACGCGAAGGCCTCGTGGTCCGGCGGGTCCATGCCCCAGGCGTTGGGGAAGTCGTTCCACACCAGGATGCCGTGGGCGTCGCAGGCGGCGTAGAACTCCTCGCGGTTGCTGCTGCCGACCCAGTTGCGGATCATCGTGAAGTTCATGGCCCGGTGCATGCGCACCGCCGCGTCCATCCGCTCGGCGGGCATCCGGCGCAGCAGCTCGTCCCAGCCCCAGTTACCGCCGCGCACCAGCACCCGGACACCGTTGACGCTGATCTTCAGCGGGTCGGGGGTGTTGGTGACGGTCGTGACATCGGTCCAGGTGTCGCCGTCGTCGGAGACCTGAATGGTGTACGTCTTCGGGTACGCCTGCTCCCAGACGACCGCCACCCGGTCGAAACGCCGGCTGGCGCCCAGGTCGACCTGGAGCCACTGGTTGTCCTCGTAGGCGGAGGACCAGCGGGTGCCGGGATCACCGTCGGTGGCGTGGGCCGCGAGGTGGCCGTCCGCCTCGCTGGAGGCCCTCGCGTCCCGGTGCAGGGCCAGGTCGGTGCCCGGCTCCGCGCTGTCGATGACGGTGAGGGACCACAGGGAGTTGCCCCAGCTGGTGTTGCGCACGCCGCAGGACAGCCGGACGTAACGGGCCGTACGGGCCTCGAAGTCGGTCACCCGCAGGCTGGCGTCACCGCTGTTGAAGGGCAGCGGCACGGCCCTGTTGTCCACGGACGCGGCGTCCGTCCACTGGTCGCCGTCCGTGGAGACCTGCACGACGAAGGTCCGCGCGTAGGCCTGCTCCCAGACCAGGTCGACCCGGTCGAACGACTGCACCGAGCCGAGGTCGACGCGGATCCACTGGTCGTCGGCGAAGGCGGAGGACCAGCGGGTGCCCGGGTCGCCGTCGGTGGCGTTGGCGGCGGTGTGACTGTCCTCGTCGGTGGTGGAGGCCTCGGCCGGGGCGTGCAGGGCGAGGTCGGTGCCGGGGCGGGCACTGTCGAACACCGACAGGGTCCACAGCGAACTGCCCCAGTTGGTGGCCCGGGTCAGGCAGCGCACGCGGACGTGCCGGGCGCGCTGGTCGCCGAGCTGGACGGTCTGGGTGTACGCGTCGGAGGACGGGGTGAACTTCAGCGGGGTGTCGTACTCGTAGCCGAACTGCCGTATGCCGAAACGGGTGGTGCGCCGGTCGCTCTCGGCGCCGCCGCTGCGGGCGACGAGGGTGAGCTCGTGCAGGGTGGGCTCGCCCAGACCGTTGGGCCACCACAGGTCGGGGTTCTGCACCCGCAGCGCGCCGAACGCGTCGGGAGTGAAGATGACATCGATGTCTTTCCCTGCCGGGACGGTGACCGTGCGCGAGACGCGGACGTCGCCGAAAGCGGCGGAGACGGTGGCCTCGTGGTCGGTGGTGTCGGCGTTGCGCACCGGCACCGTGAGGGTGAGCTCGGCGACCGACAGGTCCGGCAGCTTGGGCAGCACGGTGTCCACACGCGGGTCGCCGATGACGATGTGCCCGGTCGATCTCAGCCGTACGTGGTTCCAGATGCCCGCCGCCCGGTCACGCACCGCGGGCATCCAGTCCCATCCCGAAGAAGCGAGGTACGTCGGTGAGTTGAGGTTCATCGTGTTGGCTCCGGCGTCCACCCAGGCCTCGCCCGCCGGGCCCTTGTCACCGGGGCTGCCGGGCACCGGCATGGGGGAGACGCGCACGGCGAGCGCGTTGCCGCCCTCCGCGGCCAGCAGGCCGGTGATGTCGTGGGCGGAGCGGGCGAAGGGGAACGTCACCTCGCCCACTCCGTGTCCGTTGAGCCAGATCTCGGCCTTGTGGTTGACGCCGTCGAACTCCAGCCAGACGTGCCGTCCGCTGCCGGTGCGCAGGCCGCGGGGCAGGTCGAAGTCCCGCCGGTACCACCAGGAGTGCCGGGACAGCGCCTCGGGGACGCGCAGGTTGTTCAACCCCGCGACCGGGTCGGGCAGGTGACCCTGGTCGACCAGGGTGCCAAGGACGGTGCCGGGCACGGTCGCGGGCAGCCAGCGGCTGGTGTCCGTGCCGGTCCGCGACAGGGCCGGGCCGTCGCCGCCCGCCCAGTCGTCCATCGTGAGTGTCCATCCCGACTCCAGCGGCACCGTGCCGTCGGCGGCCACCGTGAGCCGGGGCGCGTCGTGGCGGTGGGTGCCCCAGTCGGTCCAGCCGGTGGCCTTCGGGCGGTGACCCGGGGCGGTGCCGTACACCGCGAAGCCGTTGAGGCCGAGCGGGTTGTCGCTGGAGCGCCGGCGGGCCGTCATCCGTACCCAGCGCGCCGTGACCGGGACCGACAGCGGGATGTCCACCACGCCGCCGGTGCCGGCCGTGGTGCGGTAGACGCTGCTCCAGGATTCGTGGTCGCGGGAGGTCTCGACGACGAACTCCCTGGCATAGCTGGAGAGGATCTCCTTGCCGGTGGTGCCCGACCGGGGGTTGCCCTCGGTCGGCGGGGTGAACACCGGGTCGCTCGCGTCGGCTTCGAAGGTCAGCCGTACGCGGTCGACGCGGCAGTCCGCCTGCAGATCGACCTCGATCCACTGCGGGTCGCCCGCCTCGGCCCGCCAGCCGGTGCCGCGCACTCCGGGGCCGGGGAGCGCGTCCACCGCGAACTCGGCGGGAGTGGGTGCGTAGGCCTGCGAGGAGACCCGGACCGGGCGGTAGGCGGCGAGCTCACCCGGCGCGGCGGAGGCGGTGGAACCGGTGACGCCGGCGGTTCGGGGGGCGGCTTCGGCAGCCGGTGCGAGGACCGTGCCGAGGCCGAACCCGGCCAGCAGCGTCGAGCCGGTCGCGACGAGAGTGCGTCGGGAGGGGTGTCGCGGACACGCCTGTTCGACCATGTGTAGTCGTCCAATCACAACGGGTGAGAGAGGAGGGTGCGGGTCGTCGGCGGCGGGGGTCTCCCCTCGCTCTGACAACGTTGCCATAGGCTGTGGCGGCGGACACGTCCCTGTCAAGACCTGTGACGACATGTGGGGCATTCGCCTCGGTCGCGCCCGAGTGCGAGACATGTGCGGGTGTGTGTCCGCGGGCTCGGTCGGACGACGGGTCTGCCGCAATGTGTTTCTCTGGCGGGCTTGTCATATGGGTGGCCCCGGGTGTGGACTACGGAAGGCGCAGGCCGGTTCCGGGGCCGGATGCCGGGACGGCGTCTGGCGTGCCGAGGTTGCGGCCGGTGTGCTCGTGGTCCGTTCCGGGGGGGGGGTCGGTGACGGCGCTGTCGGCGCGGTTTTGGCGTGCGGTGGCGAGGGCTGAACGGCGCACGGTCGCGTCCCCTTCGCGGTCGGCCCGGCCCTTTCCCGTCGGATCTCCGCCCAAGGAGCATGCGGTCGCGGAATCCGTTCACGTTGCAGGCACGTATCCGCAGACGGGGGCGTGAGGTGTGTCGGGGGCGGGGAGCCCAGGAGTAACCGGTTGGAAGGGTGGCGGCAGTGGCTCGCGTGCCGGGCACTGCCTCCCCCTCGGCCCACCGAAACGCATGGGCCCAGCGCACCACCGGTGCGCTGGGCCCAAGGCTCCGTTGCCGGAGTCAGCGGGCGGCCGTGGCCGGCGCGGACTTCTTGCGGGCGCGGTAGGCGGCAGCCTTGATCTTGTTGCCGCAGGACTCCATGCCGCACCACTGGCGTCGCATGCCGCGGGAGCGGTCGATGTAGACCCGGGTGCACTCGGGGTTCCCGCACTCCTTCATCAGGGGCACGTCGGGGCCGCTGAGCAGCTCGACGGCCTGTCGGGCGACGGTGGCGAGAGCCTGCTCGGGCGTCGCGTCGGTGTGCCGGCCCGACAGGGTGAGCTGCGGGGTCGCGGGTGCCTTGCGCGCGGCGGCGTTGAGCACGGCGAGCGCCTCCCGGTCGAACTCCTGGCCGAGCCGGCGGTCGGTGACGAGCCGGTAGACGGCCTCGCGTACGGTCGTGGCCTCCTGGACGTCCTCCTCCTTCCCAGGAGTGATCGCGTCCACCAGCCCGGACTCCAGGTACCAGGCGTTCAGGCGCTCCGGCGTCACGAACATCTCGAACCGGGTCGAGCGTCGGGCCCGGAGCGTGGCCGCGAAGTCGAGAGCCGGGTGCCCGCATACGAAGACATGGTCAAGATTCACATCACCATTTTGACAGGTGACTTATCCGGAACGCAAGAAGCGTCACCCCTCCAACCGGTTCCCGGGACGGCGGCGTGTCCGTGATCGTACCGGCATCGGCCCCGAGGGGCCTGGTCAGAGCGGTTCAGGGCGGTGTTCGACGAGGGTGGGTCCCCCTTCTCCCTGATGACCGGCTCCCGGGGTCAGGCGAAACTCGCGGCCCTGCCAGCGGCGGCGCAGCCAGCGGTCGTGGCTCGCGACGACGATCGCGCCGGGGCCCGGACCCAGAGCGGCCTCCAGTTCGTCGCACAGGGCGGGGGAGAGGTGGTTGGTGGGCTCGTCGAGGAGGAGGAGCCGCGGCGGGCAGGCCACCAGGAGGGCCAGCGCGAGCCGCCGGCGCTGGCCCACGGACAGGTGGCCGACCGGCTTGTCCAGATCCGCCTCGTGCATCAGGCCGAGCGAGCTCAGCGGCACTTCCTCGGCCCGCCGGATGCCCAGCGCCTGCTCGTAGGTGTCGCGGACCGTGCGGTGGGGCCGCTCGAACGCGGTGTCCTGCGTGAGCAGTCCCACCGTCAGCCCACGCCTCCGGTGGACCTCACCCTCGGCCGGGAGACGTCCGGCGAGTACGGCGAGGAGCGTCGACTTGCCCGCCCCGTTGCCGCCCGTGACCAGCAGCCGGTCGACCGGTGAGATCTCCAGGCCGCTCACGGAGAGACGCCCGGGGACCCGGACGTCGCGCAGCGAGACCAGGGGACCGGAGTCCTCCTCGCTGCGCGCGGCCAGTTCCCCGGCGGCGAACCGCAGCGGGCGCGGCGGCTCGCCGACTCGGGTGCGCTCCAGCTCCTCCAGGCGCCGGGCGGCGTTGCGGACCCGGCGGGAGATCTGGCTCTGCACCCGGCCCGCCCGGTGGCCGTAGCCCATCTTCTCGTTGTCGGTGGGCCCCCGGTCCGGCGCGACCCGGTGCGCGGTCACACCCGCCGTCTGCCGCAGCCGCGTCAGCTCCTCCTGCTCCTCGGCGTACCGGCGCTCCCAGCGATCTCGATCGGCGCGCTTCTGCGCCAGGTAGGCGCTGTAACCGCCGCCGTAGCGGACCGGGCCGTCCACCGCCGGGTCGAGGTCGATCAGGTCGGTGCAGACGGCATCGAGGAAGGCCCGGTCGTGGCTGGCGGCGATCAGGGTGCCGGGCAGTTCGCGGAGCTGCTCCTCCAGGAAGACGGCGGCTCCGTCGTCGAGGTGGTTGGTCGGCTCGTCCAGCAGCAGCGCCGAGGGCCGCCGTACGAGCAGGGCGGCCAGGGCGAGGCGGCCGCGCTGCCCGCCGGAGAGGGAGTGGAGCGTGCGGTCGTGAGCGAGCGCACCGAGGCCCAGCCCGTCCAGCACCAGGGCGGCGCGTCGGTCGGCGTCCCAGGACTCACGGTCCTGGGCCTGTTCCAGGCGCCTGCCGTAGGCGTCGAGGAGCTCCTGATGGGCCGGATCATCCTCGGGGACGCGGGCGAGTTCCGCGCCGAGCCGGTCCAGCTCGGCAAGGTCCTCGCGGGCCTCGCGCAGTGCCTCGTCCAGCACTGCGGCGATGGTGGCGTCGGCGTCGTAGGGCATCTCCTGGTGGAGGAAGCCCAGGTCGGCGGGGCGGGTGACGCTGCCCGCGTCGGGGATGTCCACGCCGGCGAGGACGCGCAACAGGCTGGACTTGCCGACGCCGTTCTCGCCGATCAGGCCGATGCGCCGGCCGGGGGCGGCGGTCAGGGAGATGCCGTCGAGGACGCGGCGGTCGCCCAGGGTCCGGACGAGGTCGTGGGCGAGCAGCGCGGGCTGCGGGGCGTGCTGGGGCATGGGGAACCGTCCGACGTGTTCGGTGTTCGGCCCGCGGGGCGTCTCGCCTCGGACGCGGGCCATGTCACACGTCGGCGGTTCACACCTCGGGGGCTCCCGTCTCCGTGAGGGTGCCGTCGGCCAGCCGCAGCCAGCGGTTCACACCGATCTCGGCGAGGAACCGCTCGTCGTGGCTGACCACCATGAAGGCGCCCTGATAGGAGTTGAGGGCGCCCTCCAACTGGGCGGCGCTGACCAGGTCGAGGTTGTTGGTCGGCTCGTCGAGCAGCAGCAGGTGCGGGGCCGGTTCGGCGCACAGCACACAGGCGAGGGTGGCGCGCAGGCGTTCGCCGCCGGACAGCACGCCGACCGGCAGGTGGGCGCGGGCGCCCCGGAAGAGGAAGCGGGCGAGGAGGTTCATGCGTTCCGCCTCGGGCCGCTCGGGGGCGAACGCGGCGAAGTTCTCCGCGACCGTGCGGTCCAGGTCCAGCAGGTCCAGGCGCTGCGAGAGGTAGGCGATCCGGCCGTCGTTGCGCTTGATCTGACCGCTTTCCGGCGTGAGGTCACCGGTGACCAGTCGCATCAGGGTGGTCTTTCCGGCGCCGTTGGGGCCGGTCAGGGCGATGCGCTCGGGGCCGCGGACGGTCAGATCGATCCCGCCCGGGGCGAACACCTGCTTCTCCCCGAGGCGGGCCTGCAGGCCCTCGCCGATGAAGAGGTTGCGTCCGGCGGGTACCTGGGTGTCGGGCAGTTCCAGGGTGAGGCGCTGCTCGTCACGCAGCGCGCGTCCGGCCTCGTCCAGGCGTGCCTTGGCCTCGCTGACGCGGGAGGCGTGCATCGTGCCGGACTTGCCCGCGGCCTCCTGCGCGCCGCGTTTCATGTTGCCGGCGAAGATCTTGGGAAGGCCGGCGTTCTTGAGGTTCTTGGAGGCGTTGCTCATGCGGCGCTCGGCGCGTTCCCGGGCCTGCTGCATCTCCCGCTTCTCCCGCTTCAGCTCCTGCTCGGCGTTGCGGACGTTCTTCTCGGCGACCTCCTGCTCGGCCCGCACGGCTTCCTCGTAGTCGGTGAAGTTGCCGCCGTAGAAGCGGAGTTCGTCGCTGCCCAGCTCGGCGATGCGGTCCATGCGGTCGAGCAGGGCACGGTCGTGGCTGACCAGCAGCAGGCAGCCGGTGAAGTCCGAGAGCACGTCGTAGAGCCTGTGGCGGGCCTCGGTGTCGAGGTTGTTGGTGGGTTCGTCGAGCAGCAGGACGTCGGGGCGCCTGAGCAGCTGGGCGGCGAGGCCGAGGGAGACGACCTGGCCGCCGCTGAGCGTGCGCAGACTGCGGTCCAGACTGAGGTCGGCCAGACCCAGGCGGTCGAGCTGGGCGCGGGTGCGCTCCTCGATGTCCCAGTCGTCGCCGATGGTGGCGAAGTGCTTCTCGTCGACGTCCCCGGACTCCACGGCGTCCAGGGCGCGGATCACGCCGGCGATCCCCAGCACCTCGGCGACGGTGAGATGGCCGGTCAGGGGCAGGCTCTGCGGGAGGTAGCCGAGGATGCCGCCCGCGCTGAAGGAGCCGGTGGCGGGCTTGAGTTCACCGGCGAGCAGTTTGAGCAGGGTGCTCTTGCCGGAGCCGTTGGGGGCGACCAGGCCGGTGCGGCCACCGGGCACGGTGAAGGACAGGTCCTGGAAGACGGGGGTGTCGTCGGGCCAGGCGAAGGAGAGGTTCGAGCAGACGATCGCGGCGTCGGACATGGAGGTGACCTCGAAAGGACGGAGGGCAGAGCTGGTGCCGCTGCCCTGGGCAGACGTGGGAAAAGGGGACGACGAAACGGACCACCTCGGCAGCGCTCCTGAGCGCCGGCCGGTGGCCGTCAGATCCGGATCTCACCCGGAGATGTCGTCTTCACCCACCACGTCTGTGACTCCTCGATCGACGGTCAATGTCTCCCCAAGCCTAACAGCCGGCCCTCCGACCGGTCGACGGGGTTTGCTCCTGGGTCGCCTCATACGTGTGCGCGACTGCCCCTGCTGTTTGACAGCTCTGTCGGTGCATGCCAGCATCGTCACCACTTGAACCGGTGACGATGTCGAATTCGCTCGACAGGGGTCACATGTGCCGGAAGGAGCGCACACCATGGCGGACGAGCCGAAACCGAGGGCTGGGGGCGCACCGGTGGGGCGGCGGGCGATGCTGGGCATGCTCGGCGCGGGTGCGGCCGGGCTCGCCGCCGCGCCCTACCTCCAGCGGGGTTGGGAGGGGTTCCTGGCCGGGGCCTCGGAAGTCGACGCGACGGGCCTGACCGGACTGCTGCCCAATCCGGGCGGCTTCCGCTACTACAGCGTCGTCGGCTCGGTCCCGCACAAGGACGAGACGAACTACGCGCTCACCGTCGGCGGGCTGGTGGACCGCCCGAGGACGTACACCCTCGACCAGTTGCGCGCGATGCCGCAGACCCGGGTCGTCCACGACGTGCTGTGCACCGACGGATGGCGGGTGGACGACACGCCCTTCGAGGGGGTGAGGCTCGCGGACATCCTCGACGACGCCGGGGTGCGTTCCTCGGGTGCCGCGATCCGGTTCACCTGCTTCGACGGCGCCTACAGCGAGAGCCTCACCCTGGAACAGGCGCGCCGCCCGGACGTCCTGGTGGCACTGAACATGCAGGACAAGCCCATCACCCACGCGCACGGCGGCCCGGTCCGCCTCTACGTGGCACCCATGTACTTCTACAAGTCGGCCAAGTGGCTGTCCGGCATCTCGGTCACCGACAAGGTCGTTCCCGGCTACTGGGAGGAGCGCGGTTATGCGGTCGACGGCTGGCTCGACGGAGCGGACCGGCACAGCGGCGCGGCCTGAACACCAGGGCCGCATACGGCGGTTCAGCACCGCCGAGCGGATGGTCCACCGGGCCACCGGTTACCTGATGCTCCTCTGCCTGGTCACCGCCGCCTGCCTCTACCTCGGACCGCTGGCCCAACTCGTCGGGCGGCGGCACCTGATGGTCACCGTCCACGAGTGGTCCGGCATCACACTGCCCGTGCCCTTCCTGCTCGGCCTCCTCTCACCGGCCTTCCGTGCGGACCTGCGTCGCCTCAACCGCTTCGCGGTGTACGACCGTCAGTGGCTGCGCGCCGTCCGCAGGCGCCGTACCTCGCCCGAGGCGCGCCCGGCCGGCAAGTTCAACGCGGGGCAGAAGCTCTACGCGGGCTGGATCGCCGGCGCCGTGCCGGTGATGATGTTCACCGGCCTGCTGATGTGGTTCCTGGGGCTGCTGCCCTTCATCTCCCGCACCAGCGCGATCTTCGTCCACGACGTCCTGGCCTGGGCGATCACCTTCGTCCTCCTCGGCCACATGCGCAAGGCGTTCGAGGACCCCGAGGCGCGGCTGGGGATGCGCACCGGATACGTCAGCCGGTCATGGGCCGGGCGGCATCACTCGCGGTGGCTGCGCGAAGAACAGGTGGATGACGGCATGGCCGACACGGCTGACCGTCGGATGACCTAACGGGTCCGCGACAGGGCGCGGTCGGCAGTCGTGGACACCGACCGTCAACTGACTGTCGCCGACGCAAGGGGCACCTGCGAGCCTGGGACCAGGTCGATAGCCGCCAGGTTCACCCGACCACCGAATCTCGACACACACCTCACGTCACCGCTTTAACAGGTGATACAGTCCGGTCGGTCTTGGCCCACCCGTGTGCCCCGCACATGTGTCGCCCGTGGCCGGACACCCCCTACTTCTCCGATGGGAAACCCATGAGACGACTTCTGACTGTCCTTGCGGCCGGTGTTCCACTGGCTGCGGCGGTGTATCTGCCCACCGCCTCGGCGGAGACCGAGGCCGCCTCCGCCACCACCGCCTTCACCTGCTCGGCGCCGGCCGTGAAGGCTCCGGCCGGCACCGAGGTGGAGTCCGTGACGGCGGTCAGCCGGGAGGGCGGCACCATCGCCGGTACCGGGGTCCTCGGCGGTTCGGTCTCCGGCGTTCCCGCCTACTGCGAGGTCACGGTCACCCTCACCCACCCCGGGGACGACGACCACGCCACGGTGCGGACCTGGCTCCCCGCCACCGGCTGGAACGGCCGCTTCCAGGGCCTCGGCGGCGCCGCCTACCTCGCCGGTGACAACAACGTCGGCCTGGGCACCGCGGTCAAGGGCGGCTACGCCGCCGTCAGCACCGATGCCGGCGTCGGTGACGCCCTCGACACGAGCTGGGCACTGAACAGCGAAGGCCGGGTCAACACCGCCCTGTTGAAGAACTTCGCCTCCCGCTCCCAGCACGAGGCGGCGGTCGTCGGCAAGGAGGTCGTCGACGCGCTCTACGGCAGGCGTCCGTCGTACTCCTACTTCACCGGCTGCTCCACCGGTGGCCGCCAGGGCTACATGGAGGCCCAGCGCCACCCCGACGACTACGACGGCATCCTCGCCGACGCGCCCGCCGTCAACTGGGACGAGTTCGAGGTCGCCACCCTGTGGCCCCAGGTCGTCATGAACAACGAGAGGACCTACCCGTCCCGGTGTGAGTTCACCGCCTTCACCGACGCCGCCGTCAAGGCCTGCGACTCCCTCGACGGCGTCAAGGACGGCCTGGTCGACGACGCCTCCCGGTGCGACTTCGACCCGCGCCGGCTCATCGGCACCAAGGTTCTGTGCGAGGGCGAGGAGCTGACCATCACGGCGGCCGACGCCACCGTCGTACGCAGGATCTGGGACGGACCGCGCACCGCCTCCGGCAGGAAGCTCTGGTACGGCGTCCCCGCCGGCGCCGACATCTGGGCCCTGGCCGCGCACACCGACCCCGACGCCGACGGCAACGTCGCCGGTTCGCCCTTCCCGGTGCCCGCCGCCTGGCTCAAGCTCTGGGTGGCGAAGGACCCCTCCCTCGACCTCTCCACGATCACCTACAGCCGGTTCACGCAGTTGTTCCAGCAGTCCCAGGCCGAGTACGACAAGGTCATCGGCACCGACGACCCGGATCTGTCGGACTTCCGCAAGTCCGGCGGCAAGCTGCTCACCTGGCACGGCGAAGCCGACCAGTACATCCCGACCCAGGGCACCGTGCAGTACCGCCAGAAGGTCGAGCGGGAGCTGGGCGGCACCAAGAAGGTCGACGACTTCTACCGTCTCTTCCTCGCCCCCGGCACCGACCACTGCGGTCTCAACGGCACCGACGGTTCCGCCGACGGCCTCGCCGCGCTGACCGCCTGGGTCGAGCACGGCAAGGCCCCCAAGACCCTTCCGGCCACCCTGGTCGACGCCCAGGGCCGGAACGTCTCCCGCGACCTGTGCGGCTACCCGCAGGTGTCCCGCTACAAGGGCCACGGCGACCCGGCCGTCGCGTCCAGCTTCAAGTGCGTTTCCCCCTCCCGGCACTGACCGGGCGAACGACGACCGACTGACCTGAGAAAGGCCTGACCATCATGAGCCCCCAGACATCGGCCCCCGCGCCCGCGGCGGCCACGGACGAACGCTCCTCGCTGCTGAGGCTGTACCTGAGCCGAGGTGTCCTGGCCCTGGCCTGGGCGCTGGCGTTCGCCGGAGCACACGAGGACGTCGACGCCGTGGCGATCACACTCCTGGTCGCCTACCCGCTGATCGACGCCGTGTCCTCGCTGCTCGACTACCGGGCCACCCCGAACGGTTCCGAGCGCCGGGTGCTGGCGTTCAACGGGGTGCTCAGCGCGCTCGCCGCCCCAGCGCTCGGTATCGCCGGTGCCGGGGGCGCGGCGCCCGTGCTCCACGTGTTCGGCGCCTGGGCGTTCGTCTCCGGAGCGGCCCAGGTGGTCGTCGGACTGCGGCGGCGCGGTCCCGAACTGGGCAAGCAGTGGCCGACCCTGATCTCGGGCGGACTGTCCTTCCTCGTCGGCATCACCTACAACATCCAGGCCGCGGGCGCCGACCCCTCGCTCGACGTGCTGTCGGTGTACGCCACGGGCGGCGGCGTGTGGTTCATCCTCCAGGCACTGCTCCTGGGCTGGAGGTCCCGCCGGCTTCGCATCCGGACCACGTGACCTGCTCCCACCCCCCACGTCGCCCCGCGGCCGTCCCGGCCGCGGGGCGACGTGCGTGCGGGGCCGGTGGCGTGCGTCGGCCGCCTGTCCCAGGGGGCGCGAGTGGCGCTGTACCGGCGGACCGTGAGCGGCTGTCCGCGCCGTCACCGGCCGCCGGGGCCTTACCGCTGCGGCAGACACATGGACGCGGGGTGCCAGGCCTGTGTGCGCCTGGAGCGCGGTCGCCTGGTGGTGGGGGAGGGCTGTCGGCATGTCAGGGAATCTGGGGGCGAGAGTAAGCCGGTGCAGCGCGAGTCGCCGACCCGTGCAGATGTTCACCGCCTCGGGGAAGGGTCGTCGCAGCAGGGCGCGTTGTGGCATCAGGCGGGGCACTGCGGACGGGCCATGGGGTGACGGCGGCACGACGAAAGGGGCCCGCGCACCGCGCGGGCCCTTCCAGTTGCAGATGAACTCGGTTGCAGAGGAACTCAGTTGTGGATGAACTCAGTTGTCGCTGTTGAGAAGGGTCAGCACCCGCAGCACCTCCAGGTAGATCCACACCAGCGTCAGGGTGAGACCGAACGCGGCCAGCCAGGCCTCCCCGCGCGGGGCCCCGTACGCGACGGCGTCCTCGACCTGCTTGAAGTCCATGGCGAGGAAGGCCGCGCCGAGCAGGATGCCGACGACACCGAAGAGGATGCCGAGGCCGCCGCTGTGGAAGCCGAGGCCGTTGCCCGCGCCGAAGGCGGAGAAGAGCAGGTCGGCGACGAGCAGCAGGACGAAGCCGGTCGCGGCGGCGGCGACGAACCCGGTGAACCGCCGCGTCACCCTGATCCACCGCATCCGGTACGCCAGGAGCACACCCGCGGACACCGCGAAGGTGCCGAGCACCGCCTGGACCACCACACCGGGCGCGATGTACGTAGAGATCGTGCTGGAGAGTACACCGAGGAAAACACCCTCGAGCGCCGCGTAGCCGAGGATCAGCGCCGGGGACGGGGCCCGCTTGAAGGACTGGACCAGCGACAGTACGAAGGCGACGAGAGCCGCGCCCACCGCGATGCCGTACGAACGGCTGAGGTGCGCCTCGTCGACGGGGAGCAGGAGCCAGGACAGGACGGCCGTCAGGGTCACCGCGCCGAGCGTCGTCGCGGTGTGGACGACGACGTCGTCCATCGTCACCGTGGTTCCGGAGGTCCGCGGCGCGGTGTCCGCTCGGGGGGCGTAGGGGTTGGCCGCGTGGTCGTCCGTCGGCGCGCCTCCGACCGCCGCTCCCACCGGTCGCCGCGCGTAGGCCGCGGCCGGGCCCGCGTCACGGGCGGCGCCCCAGCGGGAAAAGATCGGGTTGCTGGTGTTCATGTCGTTCCTCCTCGTCCGCCGCACGCTCGCGGCCTGCGGCAAAGGGTTGTCATCGGGTGCCCGGGACGCATACGTGTGGCGGTGGGCGACGACGACCGGGCCGACGACGGCAACCCCACTTGCGTCACCACTCTGACAGGTGACGCAAGGTGAGGCAAGTCGTTCTTGGCCCGTCCGGACGCGACTGTCACCCAGAGCCGGCTGCGGTCATTCGGTGGTGGGTGCCACCGGTCCGGCGAGGAGCCGCCGGAGAAAGCCGTCCCAGTTCAGGCCGTCCATCTCCGACTCGGCCGGGGTGATCCGGTACGTCGCGTCCAGCCACTGCGCCAGCGGCGCCGCAGGGACCTCGAACAGGGCCTCCACATCCTGCGACTCGAGGAGCAGCCAGGACGAGGGCCGCTCCCTGGGCAGGGCGGGCCACATCCGTACGTCGCCGCAGCCGCTCATCGCCGTCAGGCCGCGGTGCAGGAGCTCGCGGCCGATGTGCCAGACGATGCCCGGCCCGCGTTCCGCCAGGAACTCGACCGTGATCACCGCGGGCATGTCCGCGTCGAAGTGGAACTCCGCACGTATCGGCAGCGGAGTGAACTCGTCCAGCATCTGATCGAGGTCCAGGAACAGCGGAGGCACGGACTGCTGGGACGCCGAAGACGCCTCCAGGGATGACTGATCGCGGTGCATGACGGGAGTTCCCTCCGTGGGACGAAGTCTGTGTGTCCCACTCTTCGCCGGGAACGGAACCCGCACATCGGTCAGTTGACGGTCGGCCTCCTGCGCCGGTGAGGACGCGGCAGGGCCGCGCGCGACCACCAGACGGGGGAGGGGACTGCGGTGACGTAAGTCATCGTCCCGGCGGCTGAGGTGCCGGGATTCAGCCGCTCAAGGGGAAGGAGCGGACGCCGGGTCGATGCGGATCGTCGCGGCCCGGGCCTCCGGGCTCGCGACGAGGGCCTCGGCGACCGGGCCGTACTTGGCACGGAAGGCGGCATCCAGCCCGGCGGACGGTTCGAGGCCACCGGTCGTGAGCAGGACGTCACGGCGGACGGCACCCACGCGGATCGTTCCGTGGCCGTGCTCCCGGGCCGCCCGGTACCAGCGGGAACCCACTCCCCGGTAGGCGCGGACGTACAGTGCGCCGTCGACGACCACCATGCCGATCTCCACCCCGGGGTGACCCGTGTTCCCGGCTGTCAGCACGAGGGAGTAGGTCTCGGAGAAGAGGGTTCGGTCCTCGGGTGCCCAGGCGGTCATCGGTTCAGGTCCTCGTTGCTGGGCGTCCGGGCGGTCCAGGAGGCGAGGATGCGCAGGCCGTCGTGGGACGAGGTGCCGGGTTCGGCGGTGAGGACCATCAGGCGTTGCCCGGAGCCGTCGGGACTGGCCCAGGTGTCGCAGTCCAGGGTGAGGTCGCCGACCACGGGGTGACGGTAGTGCTTCGTGCCGTAGGACGCGCTGCTGACCCGGTGTTCGGCCCACCAGGTACGGAAGTCGGCGTCCCGTACTGACAGTTCGCCGACCAGGCGGGCGAGCTCCGGGTCGCCGGGGTCGGCCGCGGCCTCCAGGCGCAGGGCGGCCACCGCGTCCCGGGCGTCGGGGTCCCACTCCTTGTGCAGCTCCCGCACCGCCGGGTCGGTGAACAGCAGGTTCACATAGTTGCGGCGGGCCGGCGCCAGTGCCGAGAAGTCGGTGTAGAGGGCGGTGGCGGTGGGGTTCCAGGCGAGGATGTCGAGGCGTCTGCCGAGGACGAGGGCGGGGGTGTGGGTGAGCTGGTCGAGGAGGCGGCGCATGGCGGGCCGCAGGTGTTGGGGTTGGCGGCCGCGGCGTCGTGGGCGGTCGTCGGTGCGGCCGGCGAGTTCGTACAGGTAGCGCTCCTCGTCCTCATTCAGGTGCAGGGCGCGGGCGAGGGTGGCGAGGACGGGGGTGGAGGCGCGGACGCGGCCCTGTTCGAGGCGGGTGTAGTAGTCGACGCTGATGGCGGCGAGTGCGGCGACTTCTTCGCGGCGCAGTCCCGTGACCCGGCGGGCGGAGTCCGTGGCGGGCAGGCCGCACTGCTCGGGACGCAGTTGTGCCCGGCGGGCCCGCAGAAAGCCACCGAGGTGGGAGTCGGGTGTGGGTTTCATGCTCTCCAGTGTCATGCGGCCGGACCAGGTGCGACACAGGTGTGAGGGGGCAGGATCCTTCCCAGGCAGAAACCTGCCTCTCCCGAGGACGGAACGGACGGCGGATGGTGGATGTGTGCCCGGCGGAGACCGGGTGCTTCCGACTTCGTCCCTCACGTCTTTCAGGAGTGTTTTCCATGTCCTTCACCCGCGTCAGCTTCGACAGCGCCGGCATCGAGATCGCCGCCCACCTCCACACCCCCGACACCCCGGCCACCGGCCCCCGTCCCGCCCTGGTGGTCGGCCACCCCGGGACCGGGGTCAAGGAACAGACCTCCGGCACCTATGCGGCGCTGATGGCCGAGCGCGGATTCGTCACCCTCGCCTTCGACGCCGCCTACCAGGGCGAGTCCGGCGGCCTGCCCCGCGGCCTCGAGGACTCCGCCCAGCGCATCGAGGACTTCAAGGCCGCCGTCTCCTACCTCACCACCCGGGAGGAGGTGGACGCCGAGCGCATCGGCCTGCTCGGCATCTGCGCCTCCGGCGGCTACTCGCTGGCCGCCACCGGCGGCGACCACCGCGTCAAGGCGGTCGCCACGGTCTGCACCGCCGAGCCCGCCCGCCAGTTCCGCTTCGGCGCCGACGGCTCCCAGGACCCGGCCGTCTTCCAGGCCCTGCTGGACGCCGCCGCCCAGGCCCGCACCCGCGCGGCCCGCGGCGAGGACCCGGGCGTCCTGACGATGTTCCCCGACACCGCCGAGGAGGCGGGCGCCCTGGGCGGCGAGCACGGTATCGAGGGCTGGGAGTACTACTGCGGCCCCCGTGGCCACCACGAGCGCTCCGCGAAGTTCCTCACCTGGGACAGTGTCGACAAGATGGCCTCCAGCGACGTCTTCCGTGCCGTCCCCCTCATCGGCCCCCGCCCCATGCTGCAGATCATCGGCGAGCGCGCGGTGACCGCATGGATGGCGATCGAGGCCCACCAGGCGGGCACCGGGCCCAAGGAGCTCCACCGCATCCCCGGCGCCAGCCACGTCGACCTCTACGACAAGCGCGAGTACATCGACCAGGCCGTCGAGAAGCTCACCGACTACTTCGCCGCACACCTCGACAAGTGACCGGCCGAGCCAGGACGGGGACACCTGCGGGAGGGGCCGACAGCCTGTGCTGTCGGCCCCTCCCGCAGGTGTGCACGGATCACTTCGCCTGGAGCGGCCCCGCCAAGGACTTGCGCAGCGACCCGGAGGCCAGGGGAAGGAGCGAGGCGAGCATTCTGCCCTTGACCGTGCTCGGCTCCCGCGTCAGCTGGACGTCGACCCGGGTGCCGTCGCCCTCGGGGGTCATCCTGAACACCCAGCCGCCGCCGGCTCCGAAGAGCTTGGAGTCAAGGGTGGTGACGGTGACCGTGTCGCCGGCGGGCTCCCAGTCGTAGCGCGCCCGCTCCCAGGCGGCCTCGGTCCCCTCGGTGACCTCGGCCCAGGTGTCACCCAGGTCGTGGACCTCGAAGTGCTCGGCGTCGATCGTGGGCCAGACCTGGACGCGGGAGGGACCGAAGTCGGTGAGCACTCCCAGCACGTCCTTGGGGCCGAGCTGGGAGACGAGGTGGAAGCGTACGACTGCCATGGGATGTCCTCACCGAGAAGTAACCGTTCTGAATGGTGACGCGAGATTCCCATGGTGTCGCGTCACCTGTCAAGATGGTTACTTTTGTTGGTCGACGCAGTTCCAGCGGCTCCTGGCCGGCCTGGCCGAACTGCTGCGCGGCCGCATCACAGGGCTCCCCCCGAGACGGCCCGCGAGCTGGTCTCCCCGACCGTCGCGTACACGGCCGGTCTCTGGCCGTTCGCCCACACCTCGCCGGCCGTCAGCGAAGCCCAGCGGGCCCTGGAACTCGCCGCCACGAAGGTCGACTTCGTCGCCCGGCTTGGACGCATCCTGCACGTTGCTGTGACCAGACTGCTCGCCCTTCGCTGACGCCCGCGCGAGAATCCGTGTCGGGCCGGCACAGCCATCCCGCCGTGAAGGAGGGGGGACTCGGCCCCGTCGTCCACAACATGCGGAACGTACAAGGGCTTTGCACGTTGCCGCTCCGGGCGGCCGTAAATCTCGGTTGAACCGGTCCCGGACGTATGAATACTGGCTGTCGTCACAGTTGATCAGTCGATCGGGTCTGCTCCCGGCGTCTCGAACGGACCAGGATGAGGGCGGCGAGAATGACCATGCACGATGACCAGGTGGACGTGACCACCGACATCGTCGCGGCCCTGATCCGGGAACAGTTCCCCCAGTGGAGCGACAAGGCGATCCGCCCCCAGTCGTCGACCGGGACGGTCAACGCCATCTTCCGCATAGGGGACGACCTTTCGGCGCGCTTCCCTCTTCGTCCGGCGGATCCGGCCGAGGCCCTGGCGGTTCTGGAACAGGAAGCCCGGGCCAGCGCGGAGTTGGCACGGGTGTCCCGGTTCCCCGTCCCGGAACCCGTCGCCCTGGGGAAGCCGGGAGCGGACTACCCCATGCCCTGGTCGGTCCAGACATGGCTGCCGGGAACGGTCGCCTCCGACGCCGACCCCAGTGCGTCGCACGCCTTCGCCGAGGACCTCGCGTCCTTCATCGCGGCCCTGCGAGGCGCCGACACACAGGGGCGGCGGTTCAGTGGTGACAATCGTGGCGGTGTCCTCACAGCCCACGACGACTGGATGGCGAGGTGCTTCGAGGAGAGCGAGGGACTGCTCGCCGTGCCCCGACTGCGCGAAGTGTGGCGCCGCCTAAGGGAGTTGCCGCGCAAGGATGCCGATGTGATGAGCCATGGTGACTTGATCCCCGGCAACGTACTGGTCGCGGGAGACCGGCTCAGCGGCGTCCTCGACACCGGTGGCTTCGGTCCCGCCGACCCCGCGCTGGACCTGGTCAGCGCCTGGCACCTGCTGCAACCGGGCCCACGGCGAGTGCTCCGGCAGGCACTGGGCTGTGACGACCTGGAGTGGGAGCGCGGCAAGGCGTGGGCGTTCGAACAGGCGATGGGCCTGGTCTGGTACTACGTCGAGAGCAATCCGACGATGAGCAGCATGGGACGCCGGACACTCGACCGCATTCTGGAGTCGACGGAGTGATGCCGCCCCGGACACCACGGGTGCGGCCCCCCTTGCTGGCTCTCGACGCCGATCTCCGGGAGATCTTCGAGACATCTTCGGGACGACCATCTGAATGGGCGGCACGCTGTCACGCCTGCCAAGGGATGGCTGGGCGGGTTCAGTTGATGTCGGTGAGAGCCGTCTGCCCCTTGACCAGGGGCTGTTGCCAGCAGGTGCCGATGCGTTCGGAGAGCGGCACCGCGGAGCAGCACCCGCTTCAGCCGCCGAGGCGCCGTGCAAGGTGGAGCAGATCCGCCACGTGCAGCACCCGTCCGTCGAATCCTGGGAGGGGGACATGGAGAGGCTCGGTCCAGCGGGCGGGAATCGCGTCCATCCCGTAATACGCCCCCGCGAGGCCCCCGGTGACCGCGGCGACCGTGTCCGTGTCACCACCGAGGTCGATCGCCGCGCGTATCGCTTCTTCGAAGCCGTTGGTGGTGCGCAGGGCCCAGACGGCGGAGCCCAGGCAGGGCCAGACGGCACCGTTGAACTCGGTCGCCCGGTCGGGGTGCCAGTCGGGCTCGAGAACGGTGGCGTAACGGCCGCGGTGGTCGGGGTGCACACGGTCCAAGATGTCCGGGAGCGCCGCTAGGGGGTCGGTGTCCTCGAACGTGACGCGGATGAGTTCGTGGAAGATCGCGGTGCCTTCCCAAGCCGCACGGTCACCGTGGGTGAGGGCAGCGATCCTGCGGGCCGCGTCCATGGTGGCTTCCTGGCCGGCGGCAGCGAAGTGCACAGCGGAGGTCGACGCCCGCATCAAGGAGCCGTTCCCCGCTGCTCGTTGATTGACCTGGAAGTGCATCGCGGCGGCTAGGTCCCAAGGCATCCCGTTGGTCAGGACGTCTTCGGTCTGCAAGCCGATGTCCTTCGGCTCCGCCGCCGCCCACCGTTGGAAGCGGGCAAAGACGTCCGGCAAGTCCAGTCCGCCGCACTCCAGCAGCGACTCCGCGACCAGGATGGCCATCTGTGTGTCGTCCGTCGCCTCGCCGGGGTCCCAGCCCCCGCCTCCGCACATCTCGCCACCGGCACCAGGCACGGGAAAACGCGCGGTGAACGCTCCCTGGGGACCGAACTCGAAGGGACCGCCCAGGGCGTCACCCACCGCTGAGCCGACGATCACGCCGGCCGCCCGCTGAAACCGCTCCATCGACGCAGGCTATCCGTGTCGCGCCCACGGCCGTGGCCCTCATGGTCCTTCGGCTCCCGAGTCAACGGCGGCGAACGTGCCGCGTACCAGTGCTGGTGCCGCCGGGTTCCTGGGTGTACGGGGTCTGAGGCACCCGTAAAGGTGCCCCACGACTCCGCCGAGCACGGCCGTGTCGAGCACATCGGACGCCAGTCGGCCAAACGAAGGTCACAACGGTCACGAGCCCGCATATTCCATTTCGCCCAGGCGGAAACGTGCCCTATTGCAGGGGCGCTTGCACACTTTAAGATGCGGCACTGAAACCGGCCCGTCCGGCAGAGCGGCGGGCCGGCTGTTCACGGCGCCCTGGGCGTCCGAAGGAGCAGTCATCGCACGCCGGGCCGGAGCCCGCCTTTCGCGGTGAACGATCCGCAGGCTCCGACCCTCGTCCTCGCGGCAACTCGAGCCGGGGCGAACTCCCGCGCGTCCCGGGCCGCAAGGGCGACCCGCGCGAGGTCTTGCGCCAGGGGAGTACGCAAGCGCTCGCGCTCAGCGGCCGTCACCCATCGCCGACCCAGGGCGGCGGCCGCACTTCTCCCACTCTCCCCGCAGCGAGTACGCCGGGATCGCCCCGTAGGCGCCATCACCGGCAGCCGCGACTCATCTCCGCTTCCAGCAAGGCGAGGAAGCCGCGCGGAGGCCGGCAACTGAAGCGCCGGACCGCGTCGGTGACGCGATCCTCGGCTCCCGTGGCGGCGTTTTCTGAAGGCAATCGTTTGATTGCTTCGGGTTAGACAACCTTTGCCAGGGTCTGAACGTCCAAAGAACAACAGGAGACGCGTTGTCTCCGTTTAGGGGGAGCGTTCATGCTCAAGGTGAGCATTGTGGTGCCCGTGTACAACGCGGGCCGCTATATCGACATGTGTGCGCCGTCGCTGTTAGGCCAGACGCTGGGGGAGGACGCGTACGAGATCATTTATGTCGATGACGGTTCGACCGACGACTCGGCGCGGCGGCTGGAGGAGTTGGCGGGCGCGTACCGGCAGGTGCGGGTGATCCATCAGGAGAATTCCGGCTGGCCGGGCAAGCCGCGCAATGTCGGGGTCCGGGAGGCGCGCGGGGAGTACGTGCAGTTCGTGGACCAGGACGACGAGCTGACTCCTCAGGCCCTTGAGGTTTTGCACCGGATGGCCGACCGCAACCGCTCGGACATTGTGCTGGGCAAGGTCGTCGGCACCATGGCGGGTCCCAGCAATGTCTTCAAGCGCACGGTGGAGCGCTGCACGGTCGAGGACGCGCCGCTGATGGAGAGCCTGACGCCGCACAAGATGTTCCGCCGTGCTTTCCTGCTCGCCCACGACCTGAGGTTTCCCGAGGGGCCGGTGCGGCTGGAGGACCAGCTGTTCATGGCCCGCGCCTATGTGCGGGCCAAGACGGTCTCGATCGTCGCCGACCAGCCCTGCTACATCTGGAACCGCCGCGAGGACGGCGGCAACACCAGCAGCCGCGCCAGCACACCCGAGGACTACTACGGCCACCTGCGCACCGTGGTGGAAGCCATCAAGCAGGACACCCAGCCCGGCCCGCTCCAGGACCATCTGCTGCGCCGCTCCTACCGCGTGGAACTGCTGCGCCCGGTGGGCGAGCCCCGCGCCCTGCAACGCACCGGCAAAGACCTCGAACGCTACTTCGAGGTGGTGCGCCGGATGGCGCTGGAGGCCTACCCTCCCGGTGTCCGTGACGGCCTGCCCGCCCTGACCCGGCTGCGCGCCCACCTGCTGGAGGAGGGCTATTTGGACTCCCTGGTCGAGCTGGCCCGCCGCACCCGGGCCATCAGGCCGGAGCTGAGGGTCGACGACATCCGCTGGCGCGACGGAAAGCTGCACGTGAGTACCACGTTCGCCATGCGCCGCGGCGACGGTGAACCCCTCGCTTTGGTCGAGCGCTACGGTCGCATGCTCCTGGACCCGGACCTGCTGGCCGGCATCAAGGGAGCCGAGAACTGGGAGGCGGCGCATCCCCTGGGGCATGCCCACGGTGAGCTCCTGGTTCATGACACGGCCCGCGACCTGTGGTGGTACCCGGACGCCGACCTGACCCCGTGCACCCAGCCGCTCGGCGGTGGCCGCCACCGCGTGGTCCTCACCGGCGAGACACCCATCGACCCGCTCACCCTGGCCGGCGGCCGGCCCCTGGAAACCGGGACTCACATCGTGTGGGCCAGCGCCCAACTCCTGGGCGTGGGCCGCAGAGCACGCGTGACACGCAACGACGACACAACGGGCACCGCCGCGCCTGATCTCGGTCTCGGTGCGGGCCTCGGCCTCGGCTTCGGCGCGGTCAAAGTCGGCACCCCACCCCACCTGGTGATCCCGGCCTGGGGCGGCTCGGCCGGCCAACTCCGCCTCTCCGTGCGCCCACCGGGTCAGGCCACGCTCCCGCACCGCCTCTACCTGCGCACCACCTCGGCCCCACCCCTCCGCCGGGCGGCCCGCACGGTCCTGCACCGCCTGCCGCCGGACGTCCGCGGCCGCGCGAAGAAACTGGCTCGCAGGGCGGACCCCTGGAGCGGCGGCTGAGAAAGCTGAGGACCCGTCGTCAACGGCGTGGTCCGTTGGTGGGCGAGATGACCAGCGGTATTCGACCACGCCCGAAACGCGTGGCGTGGCCTGAGAGGCGCCGCCGACCATGGGTGTGCCGCCGGGGCAATGGTTCCGGCCGCACACCCACGGGAGAGACATGCATCCGCTGAAGCAGAAGAATCCGCTGAGCCCCCGGCGAACCTCGTTCGCCCTCGGACTGGTCGCCGCGTCCCTGCTCACGACGGCCATGGCCACCCCGTCGGTCGCCGCGTCCGCCGAAGCAGGCCCCGCGCAGGCGGCGGGCACCCGGACGGAAGGCAAGTACTGCACCGTCGTCGTGGAGCCGGTGAGGCCGGGCGAGGAGGCCTCACGGGTGAAGAGCCGGACCTGTTCCGACACCAGGACGGCGACGGTCGAGCGAAGCGGCCAGACCCTGCTCATGACCTGGTACGAGCACGCCGGGTACGGCGGCGGCAGCACCGACGTGTACGGGGACTACGGCCCCTGCGACGCGGACGGCTACGTCCTGAGCACCGGCCTGTGGCGCTACTCGATCTCCTCGTTCACCACCTACAACAATTGCGACGGTCAGCAGGCCGTCCTCAACGACGGCCAGAACGCCGTCTATTACTACGGGTCCGGCACACCGAACGTGGGCGCCCGAGCGAACGACAACATCGGCTGGTTCAAGGTCTGGGACGCCCTGTAGGAGGCAGCGGACACGCGGCCGATCCCGGGCCGGCCGGGCTGGGCGCCGGGGACCTGGTACTCGGACCGAACGATGAGTTCAGGTGACGGATCGGGTCTGCCCTTGCATGACTCGTATCATCGCTGACATCTCGGTCTCCCTCGACGGCTTCGTCACCGGGCCCGACCCCAGTCCTGACGACGGGCTGGGCGCCGGTGGCGAGGCCCTGCACACGTGGGCGTTCTCCGACGACCCCGACGACCGCCGCTTGCTGCGGGAGGGGACGGCGCGCTCGGGTGCCGTCGTCCTCGGCCGTCGCCTCTTCGACATCATCGACGGGCCGAAGGGCTGGGACGACACGTCGGGCTATGGTGCCGGTGAGGTCGGCAGACCCGCGTTCGTCGTGGTGACGGGCTCGCCGCCGGAGACGGTGCGAACGACCGACCTCGACTGGACGTTCGTCACCACCGGACTGACCGACGCCGTCGCCACCGCGCGCGAGCGGGCCGAGGCGGCGTCCTCGGAGAGGGGCCAGGACCTCGACGTCATCCTCATGGGCGGCGGCGCCACGATCCGCTCGGCACTCGACGCCGGGCTGGTCGACGTGCTGACGCTGCACCTCGCTCCCGTCGTGCTGGGCGCGGGAACACCACTGTTCACCGGCGGAGCACCCCGCACGCTGGTACAGCGCAGCGTCGTTCCGACCTCCACCGCCACCCACCTCACCTACGACGTCTCCCGGTGATCCGATGACCACGGTCCACGCCAATGACGTCACCCTGGGGATCGAGTCGTTCGGGGACGACGACGGACCCCTCGTCCTGCTCGTGGGCGGGACGACCATGCTCTCCTGGCCCGACGCACTGTGCCGGCGCCTCGCGGCCGGCGGACGTCGTGTGGTGCGCTACGACCTGCGCGACAGCGGAGAGTCGACTACGGCGGACCCGGCCGCTCCCGGCTACACCCTGCGCGACCTGGCCGCCGACGCGGCTGCCCTTGCCGACGTGCTCGGCGGCGGGCCCGCGCACCTCGCGGGCATCGGCGTCGGCGGGATGGTGGCCCAGGTCGCCGTGCTCGACCATCCCGGCGCCTTCTCGGCGCTGACCCTGGTCGGCACCCGCGCGGTCGCCCCTGGCCCGGCCGACGATGACCTCCCGGACCACGATCAGGCGACGATGAGCCGACTGTTCGCCCGTCCGATGCCCGATTGGGCCGACCGCGAGGCGGTCGCGGAGTTCGCCGCCGCCGGAGCGGAGATCCTCGGCGACGACCCCGTCGCCACCCGCGCGACCGCCGCCCGTGTGTGGGACCGCACGCCCGGCACCACACCCCCGGTCCAGATGGCCAACCAGACGGGCATGGTGTTCGCCAGGCTCGACTGCGCACCCCGCTGGCGCGAGCGCCTGCCCGGGATCGAGGTCCCCACGCTCGTCGTCCACGGCCGCCACAACCGCTTCTTCCCCGTCGGCAATGGCGAGGCGATCGCGCGCGAGATTCCCGGGGCACGGCTGCTCGTCCTCGAGGAGGCCGCCACCGCGATCCCCCGAACGGCGGTCGGCGAGGTCGCCGAAGCGATGCTCGGCCTGGGATAGGTCGAAGAGAGCAGGGCGGTGCCACGCGTGCGTGGCCCTCCGGTCGACAGGTCACCCCAACGTCGTCTCCTCGCCGATGGACCGCTCGCGGGCGGAGGCTAGGACCATAGCCGTCGCTGCGGCGTCCTGAGCTGCCACGCCGACCGACTTGTAGAGGGTGATCTGGTCGGGTGCGGTGCGTCCAGGTCTGCTGCCGGTGACGAGTTCGCCCAGTTCGGCGTGCACGTGATCGGCGGTGATGACGCCGTCGCGGATCGGCAGGAGCAGGTCGTTGCTGCCCGCGGGAAGCGGGGCGAGCACCGCCCGACGCGACTCGACGCACACCAGTGCCTCGGCCACCGTGGCGTCGTCGACCTCGCGACCGGCGGGGTTGTACCCCACCGACGTGATGTGCACCCCGGGGGTCAGCCAGGAGCGGCGGACCACGGGTTCGACGGAGTGTGTCGTCGCCGCGGCGATGTCCGCGCCGTCGAGCGCCTCGGCGTAACCGGACACGGCCCGCACCTCGCCCTCCAGTTCGGCCGACAGCTCCGCCGCCAGGGCAGCCGCCTTCGCCGGATCGCGGCCCGCGACGCGGATCTGCCGGATCGGCCGGACCCGGCAGATCGCGCGGGCATGGGAGCGGGCTTGCACACCGGTGCCCAGCACCGCCAGCACCGTGGCGTCCTCGCGGGCGAGCAGTCGCGCCGACAGCGCGGAGCAGGCGCCGGTGCGCGCCGCGGTGATGGCGGTACCGTCCAGCAGGGCAGCGGGCTCACCGGTGTCCGGGTCGAACGCCACGATCAGCGCCTGATGCGTGGGCAACCGGACGCCGTCGTTGTGCGGGAAGAGCGACACCAGCTTGGTCATGAGCGCCCCGGCCGACGGCAGGAAGCCCGGCATGGCCGCCAGGAACCCGTCGCGTTCAGGCACCAGGGCAGCGACGCGATCGGGTACCGAAGCACGGCCCGCGCTGAGATCGGCCATCGCGAGGGCCAGGGCGTCGATCAGCGCGTCCAGGTCGAGGAGAGCCTCGACCTGTGAGCGACCCAGTACAAGCATGCGTCTCAGCCTCCAGATGCCGGTCGTACGGCCGACGACCGCACAGCCGAAGCCTCAACCGCGGCCCCACACGGTCCGGGCTTCGACACGCCGTCGCCCGCGCACAGGTTCATCCGCACGTCCGCGGTAAAGATCACCCGCTCCTCCCGGCGGCGAATTCGAGTCACGGCGAACTGGAGGACGCGAATTTCGGCCAGAATTCGCGGTGATCCTCTGACGGAAAGTATTCCGTCGTGGGCGGATCTTGCGCTATGGCCTGAACTCGGTCATACGAAAAAGCGGCTCGTGCTTTCGGGAGATTTGCGCGCACGATCCTGACACGCTTGCGGCGGCGCGGACAGCCGATAAAGGAGGTCGCGCCGAAGTCTCGTAGTCGATCGGAAAGAGGAAGTAATGCGCACTTCTCTGACCAGGACACTCGTCGCCGCGAGCGCGGTCGTCGGCATTGCCGCTGGAGGTCTCGCGAGTGCGAGTGTGAGCGTGGCGGCTCCGCAGCAGGCCACCAAGCTTGCGGTCAGCAGTCGGCCTGCGTCGGTCCTCGCAGTGAACAACCTCGGGCTGAACACGGCCCGGGCCAAGAACTGGCAGAGCTGCCTGAACGCCTGGGGCTTCAACGCCGGAACCGAGGACGGGCAGCTCGGCACCAACAGCTGGAAGGCGGCCCAGCGGATGCTCAACGCCTGGGGCTACAACGCCGGCACCGAGGACGGAGTCGTCGGGCCGAACACGATCAGGGCGCTGCAGAAGTTCCTGAACGCCGTCGGTGAAAACGCCGGAACCCCCGACGGGATCGCCGGACCCCAGACCAGGGCCGCGTTCTGGAATTACAACGCCACTGGCTGCTGAGCCCATCCCGCAAAGCACGTCGGGCCGGTCGAGTGGGTAAGGGGACCACTCGGCCGGCCCGGCTTCCATTTCCGGCGGGGCCAGCCCGCCACGGCGCCGGTCCGGGCGCCCTTTCACCATGTCCGCGGTCCTCGCATAGGGTGCGGTCACGGGGGAGTCCACGTTCGTCACGACGATCGGGTTCACCTCGTTCTCGCGTCCGCAGGCATCCCTTGGACCACACCGCCAGGAGGACCCGGTGTCAGACCCGCGACTGCCCGGCGCCGAGCAGCAGCTCGCCGACGCGAAGAAGCTGCTGAGCCTCCCGCGTATCGTCGTGATCTGCGGTTCCACCCGATTCATGACCGAGATGACCGAGGCCGACCTGCGGGAGACCAAAGCCGGAAGGATCGTCGTCAAACCGGGCTTCGACATGAAGTCACCGGACGCACTCAGGTGCGATCCTGTCGAGGTCGAGGCGCTGAGGGTTCGGCTCGCCGACCTGCACCGGGCGAAGATCCGGCTCGCCGACGAGGTGCTCGTGGTCGGCGACTACATCGGAGACAGCACCCGAGCCGAGATCGCCTACGCCCGGTCGCTGGGCAGGCCCGTGCGGTTCACGCACCCCGCAGTCGACCCTGACGCCTGACGCGTTCCCGCCGATTCGGCGGCTCCCACGGGTTGGCTGGAACATCAACTCACCACACCTGAAACACGGTTGTCGCACATCCCTCTGATTGGCAGACTCACCTCGCCGACGGGAGAACACGCCTGCAAGCGTGCGACCACACGCGTGCGCGCACCACGTCGGCGGACGGGATCCACTCATCTCACAGGGGGAACACCATGCATCTCAGCATGCCCGGACGCGTCCTGGCCCGGGCCACCGCCACCCTCGCACTGGCGCTGGCCATGGCCACCGGAACCACCGGACTGCTCTCCGGCACCGAAGCCCACGCCCTGCCGGTCACCGAGGGCTCCTTCACCTTCAGCGGTGACGAGGACGACTACATCAGCGGCGGCCGGTCCTACGCCTACGCGACGGCGTCCCAGGACCGCATGAACGTCTCCGGCAGCTCGGACAACGGTGTGGTCACCGTCTCCGTCGACGGAGCGAACGGCGACTGGTGGACCCTGGACCTCGCGGCGCCGTCCGGCAAGGCCCTGACACCAGGGACGTACACCGGAGCCACCCGCTACCCGTTCAACGACGCACCCGAGCCGGGCCTGTCGCTCAGCGGCAACGGCCGTGGCTGCAACCAGCTCACCGGCACCTTCACCGTCTCCGCGGTGGAGTTCGGCCCCCAGGGCTACGTGAAGAAGCTGGACGCCGACTTCGTGCAGCACTGCGAGGGAGGCACCCCGGCCGCGCGCGGAGAGGTCCACATCGAGAACCCGGCACCTCCGGCCGAACTCGACCTCGGCCTCGACATCGCGCTGGCCGGCACCGCGAGCTCCCTCAACGGCAAGGCCACCTTCCACGGCACGGTGAGCTGCAACAAGCCGGTGCAGGTGACCGTGGCGGGCGACGTCACCCAGGTGAAGAGGCGCGACCTCATCCGGGGTTCGTTCTCCACGTCGGTGTCCTGCACGCCGGGTGCCCCGGTCGCCTGGACCGGTACGGCGGTACCCACCGGCTCGGTCCCCTTCCAGAAGGGGGACGTCGAGGTCGAGGGCCGCGCCACGGCGACGGACCCGGACTACGACAAGCCGCTGACGGTCGGCGAGACGGTGGCGGTCCGCCTCACCCGGGTCTGATCCCCTTGTCCTGACGCGCAGAGGCACAGCAACACCACCCGGCCCGGACTCCGGCTCCTTCCGAGGAGCGGAGTCCGGGCCGGGGCATCGTGGTGGGAGGCGCGTCGTCGTTCGACCGATCCCCGCCGCGGCTCAGGGCTTGCGGGCGAGGGCGGCGGCGATGAGGTGTTCCCAGACCGTGAGTTCCCGCTGCCCGCCGTCGTCCCAGGGGGTGTCGACCTGGTCCGGACGCCACAGGGGAGCGGGGACGATGCCCGGCTCCAGGAGCTCCAGGCCGTCGAGGAGGGCGGCGATCTCCTCGTCGGTGCGCCACCGGCCGCGACCGAACGTCTGCTGGAGGACCCTCTCGGCCTCCTGCGTCTCCGGGTTGTTGCCGGAGCGGAAGTGGCTGACGAAGAAGTAGCTGCCGGAGGGGACGTTCTCGCGCCAGTAGCGGACGATACCGGCCGGGTCCTCGTCGTCGTTGACGTGGTGGAGGATGGCGCTGAACATCACGGCGACGGGACGACCGAAGTCGATCAGGTCCAGGGTGTCGGCGTGGGTGCGAATGGCCTCGGGGTCGCGGACGTCGACCGCGACCACCCGGGTCCGCTCGTCCCTCTCCAGCAGCGCACGCCCGTGGACCAGGACCTGGGGGTCGATGTCGACGTAGACGACCCGGGCCTCGGGGGCGTGCCGCTGCGCGACCTGATGGACGTTGTCGGCGGTCGGCAGGCCGCTGCCCAGGTCGATGAACTGCCGGATGCCGGTCGTCTTCACGATCTCCCCGACCGCGCGTGTCAGGGCCGCGCGGTTGGCGAAGGCGATGGCCACCGATCCGGGCAGGTCGCGCTTGAACACGTCGCCGATCTCTCGGTCGACGGCGTAGTTGTCCTTGCCGCCCAGCAGGTAGTCGTACACGCGGGCGATGCTCGGCTTGGACGGGTCGATGGTGGAGCCTTCGTACGTCATGGCCGACATTTTCCCCGCAACATGCGCTGCTGACCACGGTTTTGAGATGCCCGACCCCTCTCCGGTGCGGACGGACCGGTGCCGGCAGCGGGGTGTGTGCGCTGGGGCACGAGGTGTTGCTGGTGATCATGGTGCCGGTGAGGTTCAGGGGGCTGTTGACGCGACCACCTGATCACCGTGAACGCTCATCCGTCCGGCAGCCCGGAGCGGCGCCCCGAGAAGCTCCCGCTCGATGTCCGCCGTCGGGTGGGGTGATGTTGCCGCTTCGGGGCATTCGGGAGGTAACACGTCAGCTCACACCAGGAGGCACGACATGATCGCGCTCGGCATCATTCTGCTTGTCGTCGGTTTCCTCACCGGCATATCGATCTTGTGGACCCTCGGCATCATCCTGGCCGTTCTGGGAGCCGTCTTCTGGGTCATGGGGTCCATGGGGCACGCGGTCGCCGGCCGTCGCCACTACTGGTGACCGGGTCTGACCTCGAACGGCGTCTGACTCGAGGCCTGTCCCCTGAGGACAGGCCCGTCTCAGCCGTAGGTCTCGGCGGCTGGGCCTGCCGAGGGAGGAACCTTCTGATGCCCGGGCCGGTGGTCCGGGCATCAAGGGTGAGTGACGGGCCTCCCGGACGGGCTTCCCGAGAAAGAGCACCTTCTGTTTCGGCACCGCCTGGTGGGCCCCTCGGCGGACGACCCCTCGCGCACGCGGCGACGGTCAGATGCGGGACGACGTCGGCGAACTGGCCCCCGTACAGCGGGTGTTCCGGCCACCGCTCGACGATCGCCTCGGTGAGATACCTGAAGTGCCTGTCCGGTTCAACGGCGAGGTACAGCACCCCGGAGAACTGGCCGCAGTGGTCGAGCCGGGCCTCTGTCCATCAGCGGGGCCCCACCCGGCACGCAGGTGGGGCCGAACCGCCCTGTCGAATCGGTGTCGGTGACACTCAGCGGGCGTCACCTGCGAGCGTCACCGACTTCTCGCCTACTGGTAGCAGGGAGGCGCGCACTGGACGGTGACCGTGCCGTCGTGTGCGTCTGGCGCGGCCGGTACGGCCGGGACCCTGCTCGTTTCCCACGGCATCGGCGCCGCCATGGCGGGCGCGCCGAGGGCGCCCAGGGCGGTCGCGGCCAGGAACACGACGGTGATCGCGCGTCGGCGCAAGTTCATTGGTTCCCCCATTGGTTGTCGGTCGGTGTCCTTCGGGACGTGGGTCGTGCTAGCGGGCCCTGATCGTCACGTGCTGAACCGATGCGTGGCCGGCAGCCAGGACGGAGCAGCAGCCGAGTACCAACAGTGCGATCAGCGCGGCCTTGAGGGCACGCCCCATGTGATTCCCCCTGGTCGTTCGACGTCTGTGAAGACGATGCCCCGCACTCGCGCGGGCCGCTATGTTTTCGAGCCTCTTCGAAACGTCGTGCCCGTGCCGGCCAGCAGGTTGAGGGCCAGTGACGTCGCCGTGTGCTCGACGTGTTTGCCGTCCCGTCTGCTGACGATGAGTCCTGCCCCGCGCAGGACGCCTATCTGATAACTCGCACTGGCCGGTGCGAGTTCGAGGGCCTGCGCCACCTCGGTGGTGGTACGGGCGGGATGCCCTGCCACGTCGACGAGGACCGCGCTCCTGGTCCGGCCGAGCAGTCGGTCCAGCCGTTCCTCACCCGCCCGGGCGATGTCGAGCGGCTGTTTCCTGATCGGGTAGACGAGCACCGGATCGAGAGAGGGGTCGGCCAGGGCGGTAGGTCTGCGCCAGCAGAAGTACGACGGCACGAGCGTCAACCCCCGCCCCTCCAAACGCAGTTCGCGGTCGACGGGATAGTCGACGTCCAGATACGGCGGGTTCCAGCGGGCGTAGGGTTGCAGGCCCTCCAGGAGAGCGGCGGTGCCGCCGTCCAGCACGGCCCGCGTGCGGATCGACACGTCGTCGCCCACGGCCGAACGGACATGCCGCCAGTAGGGGTCCAGGAACGCCTGGAACGAGGCCCGGAGTGCGTCGGACACCAGTTTCAGCGAAGGGCTCGCCCGTTCGTGAGGGCCGCGCATCCAGCCCGGCACCGGCCGGGTGTCGGCGAGCCGGGTCAGTTCCGCGGTCAGTCGGTCACGGGGTGTGGCCCGCAACTGTTCGAGCCCCGCCTCCAGGCACTCGCCCGTGACGGGCGGCGTCAGGAAGTCGGGGATGTAGCCGGAGGCCGGGATGACGGTGCGCAGGGTCCCCAGGGCGTGTGCGGCCCTACGGTCCCGCGACAGCCGCTGAACCGTCTCGCGACGCCAGTGACCGAACTCGACGATCCCCTGACGGGCCTGGAGGCGACAGACAGCGCACATCAACTCCCATAAGGGATCTGGTTGTTGAGCGATCCGGACGTTCTCGAGATCGCTCCAGCCGAAGTGGATACGAAGCAAGTGACTCCTCGGGAAGGGCGGTGTGGAGGGTCGACACGGAGAAAGAGCGACCGTGGCGCCGGGCCGGTCACACCTGAACCGCCCGGTGCTGTGACGACCAGGGTGAGTACGGCGGGCCGAACGGCGCACCGCGCGCGGCACGTTCGGCACCGAGGTCCGGGACCTACTGATGGCGGGGACCACCGCACCGGAGGACGTCGGCGTCGTAGGGGCCTGCTGCGACCGCGTTCGACGACGACACGGTCGGGATCGCGACCGTCCTCGCCCGCGTGCACCGCCGCATCCGCTTTCCTCCAGCGGTCCGAGATCCGCAGGCAGGCGGAGCCCGCCGGGAATCGTCCGGCTCATCCTGATCCGTCGGCCAAGACGGCCCCATAGATCCTGATGGAGTGGGCCTGTCATGGAAAGCCGAGAGGAAGAAGAGGATGACGGTCTTGTCGATAACCTTTCGGTTATGAGTACCGGTGGCGGATCCAGTGGCAAGCGAGAGCCGAGTCTCCACCAACTTCGGCTGTTTCTCGTCCTGGCCGAGGAACTGCATTTCGGGCGCGCGGCAGCCCGGGTCTACGTCACCCAGCCCGCGTTCAGCCAGCAGATCAGGTCCCTGGAACAGCGCCTCGGTGTCGTACTCGTCGAACGCCGGGGCCGGAACGTGCGGCTCACCCCGGTCGGCCGGTCTGTGGCCGAGGAGGCCCGCGCCGCGGTCGACGCCATGAACCGGCTGCGCCAGGCGGCCGACCGTCACGCCGGCGCGGCACGCGGGCTCCTGCGGATCGGCAGCCTCGGGGCCGAGGCCGCCATGCCGTACGCACAGGCCATCCTCGCCGACCTCCGCGCTCGCCATCCCGACCTGGAGACAGAGGTCCGCAACCTGACCTTCGTCGACATGTTCAGCACCCTGCTCAGCGGGGAGGTCGACGCCGCCTTCCTCCGTGGCCCGCTGCCCGGCGGTATCCAGTCCCTGCACCTGGCGTCCGAGGCGCGGGTGGTCTGTCTGGCCGCGGACGATCCGCTCGCCGACCGGGAGACCCTGACGCTCGACCACCTCGCCGACCGCACGGTCGTCGACATGCCACCGGAGGTGCCCCGTTCATGGTGGAACCACCTGACGGTCAATCCCCGCCCCGACGGCACCAGGGTCCGCTTCGGCCCTGTCGTCAGAGACACCGAGGCCATGGTCCTCGCCGTCACCCAGGGGCGTGCGATCACCTTCCTGCCCGCCGCGGCCCGCCGCCTGTACCCGCGCGCCGGCCTCACCTACGTCGACTGCCCGGAGTTGGGCCTCTCGACGGCCGAACTGGCCTGGCTGCCCGACAACCGCGACGACCCGGCCGTCTCCGCCCTGCGCGAGGCGGCCCGCCGGACAGTCCAGCGGCCCGCCGGCCCGGCTCCCGACTCCGCGTCCGACGCGTGACGCGGCAGAGGACCTGACCCGGGGCCATCGAGGTCAACAAGGGCTGCCTCACGACCGTTTGGGCCGTCCTGCGGCGGCGGGAACGGCAATGGGTCAGGGTACGGCGAGGCCCGGCAGCCCGGAGTGCGGGATGCCGGGCCTCGCCGCGGTGGTGCGATCAGACGGGGCGGATGTTCTCCGCCTGCGGGCCCTTCTGGCCCTGGGTGACGTCGAACTCGACCGTCTGGCCCTCATGCAGCTCGCGGAAACCCTGGGCGGCGATGTTGGAGTAGTGGGCGAAGACGTCGGGGCCGCCACCCTCCTGCTCGATGAAGCCGAAGCCCTTCTCGCTGTTGAACCACTTGACAGTGCCCTTGGCCATGGCCGTCTCCTTAGAGGGAAACCGGGTCCGCACCTTGCGCGCCCGGAGGTGATCGCCCTGGTCCGGAGAGGCGCTACACGCAAGAACGCCCGTGAGGCGATCACGGGCGAACGGGACTTCGGAACCACGACTGCTGGATCACGACGCTACACCCGCCGAGTGGCCGCCGCTACTGAGGCCACGCCCGGCTCACCACTCGACCGGCCGCGTTGCCGAGGCGCGGGTTCGGTGTTAGGGCACGGTGTCACGACAGCGCTGACCGTGCCGACGAGGGCCTGGACCCATGCCGAGGCGTGGTGCCGGTCAGTAGTACTGGACCAGACAGAACTCGTGGTCCTCGGGGTCGGCCATCACGACGACCACGCCCTCGTCGTAGTCGTGCCGTTCACCGGTGGAGCGGCCACCGAGCGCGACGACCTGGGCGATGCCCTGGTCGATGTCGTCGACCCCGACGTCGAGGTGCAGGCGCACCTTGTCACGCTTCGGCCCGGTGACCGGCTGGAAGTTGAGGCGGGGCTGGGGGTCGCCGGGGCGGCCGAGATAGACCCAGCCGGGGCGGGACGGCATGGTCGGGCGATCCAGAAGCGCGCTCCAGAAGGCCGCGGTCCGTTCCACGTCCACGCAGTCGATGGTGACCCCGATCCAGTGGTTCGACATGTCGTCAGTTCTCCTGTGCCGTAGGGCTCGTAGGGCTCGTAGGGCTCGGAGCGTTCGTAGCGCTCGTGGTGCGCTGTGCCGACGGCTCGGGCTGTCGTCGTGGGGCAGTCGGGGAGGACCGGGGCACCACCGCGCCGTGAGCGGGGTACGAGGCTCCCCGGTGAACGCGTTGCCGCGCGAGTTCCGTGGCCGCCTCGGCCGGGGTGGTCCGATCGGCCCGGGCCAGGTCGAAGACCTCGCGGAGCGTCGCCCCGATGCCGGAGAGGCGTTCCGCGATCCGGTCCTCGGACTCCCCGCGCAGCTCGACACCGGTGGCGTGGATGACCCCTCCCGCACTCACGACCACGTCCGGGGCCCAGAGGACGCCGCGTGCGGCGAGGAGACGGGCGGTGGCCGGTTCGTCGAGCTGGTTGTTGGCCGGGCCCGCGACGGCGGCGCACCGCAGCAGCGGAACGGTACGTGCGGTCAGGAGGCCGCCGAGCGCGGCCGGGACGAGGATGTCGACCTCCGCCGTCAGCGCGTCGCCCGGCTCCACCCAGGTCGCCCCCACCTCCTCGGCCAGGCGGCGGGTGGCGGGGTCGACGTCCGTCACGACGAGCCGCGCTCCGGCACGGCTCAGCAGCCGGGCCACGTGCCCGCCGACCGCGCCCAGGCCGACGACCCCGACGGTCCGGCCGGCCAGCTCCGGTGAGCCGAAGACCTCGTCGGCGACCGCGCCCAGCGCCGCGAGGGTCCCGCGTGCGGTGTGGACGGACGAATCACCGCTGCCGCCGTCCTCGACGGGCCGGCAGCAGACATGCGCGGTGCGTTCGCCGATCACGGACATGTCGACCGGGGCGCTTCCCACGTCCGGTCCCGCGATGTAGCGGCCGCCGAGCAGTTCGATCGCGTCACCGACGTCGTGCAGCAAAGCCGTCCGCTCCGCTCCGGTCGGCCGGGTGGCGGTGGGCAGGGCGACGACCGCCTTGGCGCCGCCGTGGTCCAGTCCGGCCAGCGCGTTCTTCTCGGTCATCGCCGCCGCCAGCCGCATGGCGTCCGTGATCGCGGACGCCGGGACCGGGTAGTGGGCGATCCGGCACCCGCCGGCGGCGGGGCCGAGCGCGGTCGAGTGGACGGCGACGGTGATCGCGAGGCCACTGCGGTGGCCGCGCACCACCTGCACGAGCTCGTGTGTCGGCTCAGGGACGTCAAGGTCCAGGGCTTCCATAAGTGCGGCTGTCATGCGGTGAAGCTAGCCGTTCTGGCAACGGTTACGGCCGTCGGCCGAACGAAATTCGGTGCGAAGGTCATAATCGCGGCATGGACGAACTTGATTCGGCGATCATCGAGCATCTGCAACGCGATGCGCGGCAGACCAACCGGGACCTCGCCCGCACCCTCGGCATCGCCCCGTCGACATGCCTGGAACGCATCCGCGCCCTCCGCGCCCGCGGAGTCATCACCGGCTATCACGCCGCCGTCGACCCGGCCGCGCTCAACCGCCACGTCCAGGCGCTCATCCACTTCCAGATCCGTCCTCTCAGCCGGGCGGTCATCGAGGCGTTCAAGAGCTACGCGGCCGGTCTGCCCGAGGTCACCACGGTCTACGTCGTCACCGGCGGCGACGACATGATCGTGCACGTCTCCGCGCCCAGCGTCGACTACCTGCACGGTTTCCTCATGGACAAGTTCACCGCGCGCCGCGAGGTCGTCGGGTTCCGTACCTCGGTGATCTACCAGCACACCCACAACCAGGTGCTCGCACCTCTCTCGTCCGACTGAGAATCCGGCACCGCCTACACTGCCCCGGGTAGGCGATACTGGGCAGCAGGACGTGGGGACCAGGGGTGACGGGGTGGACAGTGCAGGAGAGGCGGACGCGCCGCCGGTACCACCGGGTGCGCCCAGGGGCCTGCGTGTGCTGCCGCTGACGGACCGGCCGGGCTGGCAGGCGGCCGGTGAGGTCAGCCTGCTCACCCGCCCGGCCTGGGAACAGACGCTGTGCCGCCTTGCCCGGAGCGACGAAGAGACGTGCCACTTGGAACTGTCCGCGGTCACCTTCGTCGACGTCGCCGGCGTCTCCGCCCTGGCGATGACCGCCCAGGGCCTGGCGCAGGGGCGACGCATCGTGCTTGAGGAGCCGCCTGCCACCCTGCGGCGCGTTCTGGACCTGTTCTGGCCGGACCTGCTCACTGTCGAGGTGATGGGGCGATGATGAAGCCCGGCAGCGACCCGTTCGTTCACCCCGCCCTGTTCTACCGCGGCGAGAAGGAGTACCTGCACGGCACGGTGCCCTTCATCCGCGACGGCCTGGAGGCCGGGGAACCGGTGGCGGTGGCCGTGCCCGGGCCGAACCTCGCCCTCCTCCAGGCGGCCCTGGGCGACGACGTCGCCCACGTGCGGTTCCTCGACATGACCGAGGCGGGGCGCAACCCCGGACGCATCATCCCCAGGGTGCTGCGCGCCTTCGCGGACACCCACCGCCAGAAGCGGGTGCGGATCATCGGCGAGCCGATCTGGGCCGGCCGCAGCACCGTGGAGTACCCGGCGTGCGTCCAGCACGAGGCCCTGATCAACCCGGCGTTCCAGGGGCGGGACGTCACCATCCTGTGCCCCTACGACGCCGACCGCCTCGACGAGCAGGCGCTCACCGACGCGTACGAGACCCATCCCGTGGTCATCTCCGGCGGCGAGGAACGGCCCAGCGCGGCCTACGCCCCCGAGGACGTGGTCGCACGCTACAACCAGCCCCTGGAGCAGCCGGAGGCGGCAGAGGAACTCGTCTTCCAGGCCGGCCAACTGCCGACAGCCCGGCGGTTCGCGGTCGAACAGGCCACGGGGCACGGTCTCTCCGGGATCCGCCTGGAGGACGTGGCCCTGATCGTCGCCGAGCTGACCACCAACAGCGTGGTGCACGGCGGGGGTTCGGGCACGCTGCGGATGTGGGCCGAGGACGACCACGTGGTGTGCGAGGTGCGCGACCACGGGCGCCTGGACGATCCGCTCGCCGGTCGCCGTCCACCCGAGCGGGACACGCTCGGCGGCCGGGGCCTGCTGCTGGTGCACACCGTCGCCGACCTGGTACGCATACACACCGGTCCCGAGGGGACGGCGATCCGCTGTTACATCGGGCGCCACTGATGCGTCGTAGGGCGGGGTGGCGGGCTCGTCGGTGAGGGTCTCGGACGGGGGCCCATGTCCAGCCTCTCCCGGACGGCTCGGTGAGCTGTCCCGCTGCTGCGCACTGGCGCACAGCGTCGCTGTGCAGTGACGCATATCGGCGGTGTATCGAAAACCGCATACGGGTCGGCAACACCGCGCCGCCTTCAATGGCGGCATGTTCCACAGTGAATCGTCGTGTACGGCAGTCCCTGCCCAGTGGTGCGTCGACGTGCCGTCCGGGCACACCGAGTCGAGGGTGGCGGGCCGGTGAGTCGCACCACGCCTCACCGAGGGGCCGGGGCGACGGGCGGCAGGCTGACCGTCGTGCCGATCAGCGCCACCGAGCACTTGGCGTTCGTACGGACGCAGCGGTCGGTGAGCTTCCTGCAGACCCCGGCGTGGGCCCGCGTGAAAACCGAGTGGCGCGGCGAGTCCCTCGGGTGGTACGACGGCCGACGGCTGGTCGGCGCCGGGCTCGTCCTGCACCGCCCGGTGCCGAGGCTCGACCGCTTCACGCTGGCCTATCTGCCCGAGGGCCCGGTCATCGACTGGACCGACGACATCGACGCGTGGCTCGACCCGCTGGCGGCCCGGCTCAAGGCTCAGGGCGCGTTCGCGATCCGGATCGGCCCGCCGGTGCGCACCGACACGTGGAGCGCCGCCCAGGTCAAGGCGGGCATCGCCGATCCGGGCATCAGGCGGCTCACCGACATGCCGGGGCAGTGGGCCGACCCGGTCGGGACCCGCGTGACAGGTCGGCTGAGGGACGCAGGCTGGCTGCCGCAGAGCCCCGAGAACGGCTTCGGTGTCGGGCATCCGCAGTTCAAGTACGAGGTCCCCCTGGCCGGCAGGACCGAGGACGACGTGCTCCGGGGCATGAACCAGCTCTGGCGCCGCAACATCAAGAAGGCGGCCAGGGAGGGGGTCGAGGTCACGGTCGATGACGACCTGAAGGTGTTCCACGACCTGTACGTGCACACCGCCGAGCGCGACCGCTTCACACCCCGGCCGCTGAGCTACTTCGCGACCATGTTCACGGCGCTGAAGGCGGAGGACCCCGAGCGGATCAAGCTCTACCTGGCCCGGCACCGGGGTGACGTGGTCGCCGCCACCGTCCTGGTCCGGGTGGGTGCCCACGCGTGGTACTCCTATGGCGCCTCCTCGACCCGGAAGAGGGAGGTGCGCGGTTCCAACGCCTGCCAGTGGGCGATGATCCGGGACTCGCTGGCGGCGGGCTGCGACGTGTACGACCTGCGCGGCATCACGCCCACCCTGGACCCCGACGACCCGCACGTCGGGCTGATCCAGTTCAAGGTCGGCACCGGTGGCCGGGCGGTGAGGTACGTCGGCGAATGGGACCTGCCACTGCGGCCGTTGGTCTACCGGGCCTTCGACCTGTACATCAAGCGGCGGAGCCGCTGAGGCCGGTTCCCCTGGTGCACCCGGCCCAGTGGCCGGCCCCGCCCATGGACGTGTGAAGGACGTCGGTGGCGCGCTCGGCCGGCTTGCCTCGCCGTACTACGCGAGCGCGGCGGCCACCTCGTCGAGACGGGCCCCGCGGGACGCCTTGACGAGCACCACGTCGTCGGCGGCAAGCCGGGCGCGCAGCCAGCCGACGGCCGCGCCGTTGTCGGGCAGTGCCACCGCCCGCCGGCCGGCCCCCTCGGCGATCGGCCGGGCCCCCTCGCCGACCGTGACCACGATGTCGGCCCGGGTGGCGGCGTACGCACCGACGGCACGGTGCATGCCCGCACTGTCCTCGCCGAGTTCGAGCATCTCGCCCAGGACGGCGATACGGCGTCCGCCCTCGATCACGGCCAGGGCGTCCAGGGCTGCGCGGGTCGACTCGGGATTGGCGTTGTAGGAGTCGTTGAGCAGCGTCGCCCCGCCGGAGAGTTCGCGCAGTTCCATGCGCCACCTCGACAGCGAGGAGGTGGCGAGGGCCGCGGCGGCGGTGGCGAGAGGTATGCCGGCCACCAGGCAAGCCGCCACGGCAGCCGACGCGTTGAGCGCCTGGTGGACGCCCACGTGCGGGAGGGAGACGGGCGCCGAGGCATCGGCGGTGCGCAGAGTGAAGGACGGACGACCGAGCCGGTCCGGAGTCAGCCCGAGGGCCCGTACGTCGGCGTGTTCCGCCCGGCCGAAGGTCAGCACCGGCCCGTCGGTGAGCGAGCGCATCGCGACCACCCGGGGATCGTCGGCGTTGAGGACCGCGGCACCACCGGGCGCCAGCCCCTGCACGAGTTCCCCCTTGGCCCTGGCGATGGCCGCGCGGGACCCGAACTCGCCGAGGTGGGCCTGGCCGACGTTGAGGACGACGGCGATGTCGGGGGCGACCAGGTCCGTCAGTCGGGCGATGTCGCCGACGTGGCGGGCCCCCATCTCCAGCACGAGGAACCGGGTGGACGGTTCGGCGCGCAGCATGGTGAGCGGTACCCCCAGCTCGTTGTTGAGCGAGCCGTACGTGGCGATCGTCGGCCCGGTGCTCGACAGCACGGCCGCCAGCAGGTCCTTGGTACTGGTCTTCCCCTGCGAGCCGGTCAGCCCGAGAACGGTCAGCCCGTCGCGCAGCCGGCCCACGACACGGGCGGCGAGGGCCTGCAACGCGGCCCGGGTGTCCCCGACGACGACGGTGGGCAGCGGCGTGGGCCGGGATCCGAGGACGGCCACGGCGCCTGCCCGGCCCGCCTGCCCGGCGTAGTCGTGGCCGTCGACGTGCTCACCCGCGAACGCGACGAAGAGGCCGCCCTGTTCGGCCTGCCGGCTGTCGAGGACCGCGGGGGCCGTCACCCTCACCGAACCGTCCCCCGAGACCGTCCCGCCGACGATCGAGGCGATCTCACCGACGCTGAGCGGGATCATGCCCGGGCCTCACGGGTCCGGAGGAGCGGGCGCCGGAAAAGCGGAATCAAAAGGGCGGTCAGAATGGTCATGTGCTCGACGCTAGCCGCCTGTTGCATATCGCCGGCGTATCGAAAACCTCATACGCCTCGGCAACAGATCGTCAACTTGACTGGCTGCATGACCCACAGCGAATCAGGCCGAAATACGGTCGGCCGGCCCCGGTCACCGGTTATGTCGCCCTCCTCGATGGAACCAGCGTCGGGTATCACCGTGTACGGATGCGGGCCGGACGAGGCAGCACTCTTCCGGGAAACGGCATTCCGCTACGGTGTCACACCCACCATCACGGAAGCGGCCGTATCCGAAGCCAATGTCCACCTGGCGTCGGGGAATCGTTGCATCAGCGTAGGTCACAAGAGCCGTATCAGCCGTTCCGTACTGCGCGCCCTCGAACGAGCAGGCGTGACCTACATATCCACGCGGAGCATCGGCTGCGACCACATCGATGTCGCCTACGCGGCGGGCATCGGCATCTCGGTCGAGAACGTCACCTACTCGCCCGACAGCGTGGCCGACTACACCCTCATGCTGATGTTGATGGCGGTACGCGGCGCGAAGACCACGGTCCGCCGCTCGGACCGCCACGACTACCGGCTGAACGACGTGCGCGGAAAGGAACTGCGCGACCTGACCGTCGGGGTAGTAGGAACGGGGCGCATCGGCACGGCTGTTGTGGAAAGACTGCGCGGCTTCGGCTGTCGCGTTCTCTCCCACGACCGTCGCCCCGCACAGTCCTCCGACCACGTCTCGCTCGACTACCTGCTGCGGCTGAGCGACATCGTGACGCTCCACGCGCCGCTCACCCCGGACACACATCATCTCCTCGACCGGCAACGCATCGAACGGATGAAGCGCGGTGCCTTCGTCGTCAACACCGGGCGCGGCTCCCTTGTCGACACCGACGCCCTCGTCCGGGCTCTGGAATGCGGTCGTCTGGGGGGTGCGGCGCTGGATGTCGTCGAAGGGGAAGAAGGAATCTTCTACTCAGACTGCCGCGACAGACCCATCGAGAACAAAACCATCCTGCGGCTTCAGGAGATGCCGAACGTGCTCGTCACTCCGCACACCGCGTATTACACGGAGCACGCCCTGATCGACATGGTCGAAAACTCGATCGCCAACTGTCTGCAATACGAGAGAAGGAGTCGGCGTGGCTAGGCTGAAGGTCGGCATCATTTTCGGTGGGATCTCCGAGGAGCATCCGATCTCGCTCAAGTCGGCGCGGGAGATCGCACGGAATCTCGACATGGAGAAATACGAGCCGTTCTTCGTCGGGATCACCCGGAGCGGTGACTGGAGGCTCTGTACGGGGCCCGACGCGGACTGGGAGAAGGGCGACCCCCGCCCGGCCGTGCTGTCACCGGACCGGAGCGTCCGCGGACTGCTCGTCCTGGACCAGGGGCGGTACGAGACGATCACCCTGGATGTCGTACTGCCCGTGCTGCACGGCAAGTTCGGTGAGGACGGCGCGATCCAGGGGCTCCTCGAACTCTCCGGCATCCCCTACGCCGGCTGCGACATCCAGAGTTCGGCCCTGTGCCTGGACAAGTCCCTCGCCTACCTCGTCGCGGCGAGCGTGGGGATCCCCACGCCGAAGCACTGGACCGTCACGGGGGAGGAGAGCATCGACCCCGGTCTGCTCACCTTCCCCGTGTTCGTGAAGCCGGCGCGTTCGGGGTCGTCCTTCGGAGTCACCAAGGTGTCCGGGAAGGAGGAACTCCCCGGTGCGCTGGAGACCGCCCGGAAGTACGACTCGAAGGTGCTGGTCGAAGAGGCCGTCGACGGCAGCGAGATCGGGTGCGCCGTCCTCGGGCACGGTCAGGAGCTGATCGCGGGGGAGGTGGACCACATCGCGCTCTCCCACGGCTTCTTCAGGATCCACCAGGAGGACCGGCCCGAGACCGGTTCCGACAACTCCGTGGCGATCGTTCCCGCCGACATCCCGGAAGAGGCGCGCGCCCTCGTCGCGGAGAGGGCGAAGGCCGTCTACCTGGCCCTGGGATGCCGGGGGTTGGCACGGGTGGACATGTTCCTCACGGAGGACGGCCAGGTGGTCCTCAACGAGGTCAACACGTTTCCCGGTATGACCTCGTACAGCCGTTATCCCAGGATGATGGCGGCCGCAGGTCTTCCGTTCAGCGAGGTCATCGACCGGCTGGTGGCGCTGGCACTGCCGACGGACGTCCGATGAACGAGGACTTCGCCTTCGTGGACGAACTCGTGCCCGGCATACGCTGGGACGCCAAGTACGCCACCTGGGACAACTTCACCGGCAGACCGGTGGACGGTTACCTCGTCAACCGCATCGCCGGCACGAGGGTCCTGTGCGCGGCCCTGGAAAGGGCCCGGGACAAGGCCGGTGCCCTCGGCTTCGGCCTGCTGCTCTGGGACGGCTACCGGCCGCAACGCGCCGTGGACTGCTTCGTACGCTGGTCACGACAGCCGGAGGACGGCCGGACGAAGGCACGGCACTATCCGAACATCGACCGGTCCGACATGTTCGCGAAGGGATACGTGGCCACCCGTTCGGGGCACAGCCGGGGCAGCACCGTCGACGTGACGCTGTATCGCCTGGACACGGGTGAACTCGCCCCCATGGGCGGGGGACACGACCTGATGGATGTCCGATCCCATCACGGAGCGACCGGCATCGGGCAGGAAGAGGCACGCAACCGTGAACTGCTGCGTTCCCTCATGGAGGACTGCGGCTTCAGCTCGTACGCGTACGAGTGGTGGCACTACACGCTGAGAGGTGAGCCGTATCCCGACACCTACTTCGACTTTCCCGTCCGGTAGGGGTCACGTCTTCTCCCACCCGTCCCAGTCCCCGGGCCGCGGGGGACCCGGTGACGACGGCCAGGACCGGGACGGGAACCGACACATCCGTCAGCTTCCGATGCCGTGGGCGAGCAGGCTCTCGGCGGTGTCCTGGACGGTGTCCTCGATGGGACGGGCCCGCCAGCCGAGGAGCCGTTCGGCCTTGACGCTGGTGGCATCGAGATCCCGGCCCAACTGGTGTCGCAGCAGCCGCAGTTCCGGGTTCACGATGCTCAGGGCGCGGGCGAGCGGTACGGGCAGTTCACGGCTCGGGGCCTTCGCGGCGCGCTCGCCCAGGCGCTCGCGCAGGATGCGCGCGATGTCGAGGACACGCAGGCTGTGCCCGGCGATCGCGAGGAAGCGTTCGCCGGCGGCCGCCGGATCGGTCATCGCGCGCAGGTGCAGATCGGCCACGTCCCGGACGTCGACGAAGCCCATCCCGAAGGGAGGACACGCCGGTACCCGTCCTTCGAGCATCCTGCGCACGAGACGCAGGGACGGCGGGTCGTCGGGACCGAGGAGGGGCCCGAGGACACCGACGGGATGGACCGCCGCCAGCTCCAGAGTGCCGCCCTCCTCCTTGACGAACCGCCAGGCGGCGCGCTCGGCCAGCGTCTTGGACCGCTGGTAGGGCGGGATGGCGCTGACGACGTCGGTCCAGTCCTCCTCGGTGAACGGGGTCGAGCGCGGCGGATGTCCTATCCCCACGGCGCCGAAGGCGCTCGTCAGGACGACCCGGCGCACGCCGGCGTCGCGTGCGGCACGCAGCACCCGCAGGACGCCCTCCCGCGCCGGGACCACCAACTCGTCGCCGTCGGCCGGGGCGTGGCGCAGAGTCGGTGAGGCGACGTGCAGGACGTAGTCGCAGTCGGCGACGGCGTCGTCCCAGCCGTCGGGATGTTCGAGGTCGGCGCGTACGACGGTGAGGCGCTCGTCGTCGAACGACGTGGCCGCGTGGAGCCAGGAGCGCAGTGCGGGTTCACGCTGCGGGTCGCGGACGGTGGTGCGGACGGTGTGCCCGGCGTCGAGGAGGGCGAGCACGCACCAGCTCCCGACGAAGCCCGTCCCTCCGGTGACCAGTACTCGTGTCATGTGTGTCTCCTCAACTCGCGAGTCGGGTGTCGTGGGGCGTCAGCGGGCGGGCCGCCCGACGCCGTTGGGCGGCGGCCAGGCTGCTTCCGAGGAGCGCGTGGCCGATCATGATGGGGTAGATCACGGCGCGCTCGAACATGCCCACGTTCCACATCCAGCCGGTCAGCACATCGGCCATGAAGAAGGGGAAGGCGAGCAGTCCGGCGGTGCCGAGTGCGACGCTTGCGAGGGACCGGCCCCTGCTGAGGCCGATGCGGTCCCCGGCGGATCCGACGACGATCGCCATGACATTCCCGCTGAGCATGACGCCCTGCGCGCCGAGGGTGTGGAACAGGATCAGGCCGTTGCCGACGTTCGCGTTGGAGCCCTGGAAGACGCCGACGAGCGAGACGCCGGTGCCGGCGAGAACGGCGAGCACCAGGACGAGGGCCGGGCGGACGCCCTTGCGCGGGTCGAACACGAGGAACGCGCCGACGATCAGGAGGACGCCGTACACCACCCAGCCGGTGTCCATGACGGCGCCCAGGGGGGAGTTGGCGACCTGGCCGAACGCGGTCTGCGGCGGGCCGGTCAGTCCGAGGTGGCTGACCCAGTTGTGCAGGGGCGAGTACGGCGGGTCCTGCCATGCGGCGGCGGTGACGAACTCGGCGGTCCAGGACACGAGCGGACCGAGGAGGATGAGGAGGGCTCCGGCGCGGGCGGCCGCGCCGGAGCGGACGACGGGGCTCATGCCAGAGCCATGCCGGGGACGCGCCGACGGATGGCCTCCATCTCGGCCTCGTCGGACACACCCTGCCAGTCGTAGCGGGGGGTGTACGGCGTCTCCAGGGCGCGCACCTCGTCGTCGGTGAGCTCGATGTCGAGGGAGGCCACGGCTTCGTCGATCTGCCGGATCGAGCCGGCCCCGACCAGGGGAGCGGTGACGACGGGCCGGCTGCGCAGCCAGGCGAGGGCGATCTGTGCGCGGCTGACACCGTGGGCGTCGGCGACCTGGCCGACCGCGTCGACGATCGCGTGGTTGGACTCCTCCTGCGCGGGCGAGTAGAGCAGGTCCGCGTAGGCTCCGTCGGTCTCGGAGCGTGCCGTCGAGCGGGCGTCGTCCCAGCTCCGGGCGAGGCGGCCGCGGGCCAGCGGCGACCAGATGATCGTGCCGACGCCCTGGTCCAGGCACAGGGGGATCATCTCCCGCTCCTCCTCGCGGGCGAGCAGGTTGTAGTGGTTCTGCATGGACACGAACCGTGCCCAGCCGTGCTGCTTCTGAAGGTTGAGGGCCTTCGCGAACTCCCAGGCGTGCATGGACGAGGCGCCGAGATAACGGACCTTGCCGGCCTTCACGAGGTCGTTGAGCGCTTCGAGCGTCTCCTCCCAGGGGGTGGAGTGGTCGTTGCGGTGGATCTGGTAGAGGTCGATGTAGTCGGTGCCGAGGCGGCGCAGCGAGTGGTCCACCTCGGTCATGACGGCCTTGCGGGACAGCCCCCGTCCGTTCGGCCCGAGCCGCATCGGGTGGCGCAGTTTCGTGGCGATCACCACGGCGTCGCGGTCGCCGAAGTCCTTCAGCGCGCGGCCGAGGATCTCCTCGCTGGAGCCGTTCGAGTACATGTTGGCGGTGTCGAAGAAGTTGATGCCCGCGTCGAGGGCGTGCCTGATGAGCGGGCGTGCCTCCTGCTCCCCCTTCGACCAGACGGGGTGGCCGCGGTCGGGCTCGCCGTAGGTCATCGCGCCGATCGCGATCGGGGACACGTCGAGGCCGGTGGTGCCGAGCTTGATGTATTGCATGACGCTCCTTAAAGTATGTGGAGAGCTCTCCAGATAACGTAGTGGAGAACTCTCCACTTAGCAAGGGGAGGTCTTGTGGTCCGCTCTGACGCCCGTGAGAACAGGGCGCGCATCCTCGCCGCCGCGCGCGAAGCGCTCACCGCGGACGGCAGCACGTCGATGAACCAGATCGCCCAGCGCGCCGGAGTCGGCGCCGGCACCCTGTACCGCAACTTCCCGACGCGCGAGGCGCTGGTCCTGGCCGTCTACCAGGACGAGGTCACCCGCATCATCGGCACCGTGCCGGGACTGCTGGAGAAGATGCCGCCGCTGGAAGCGCTCCGGCACTGGACGACGGACCTCGTCGAGGCCATGCGCAGGAAGCACGGCCTCGGGGACGCCCTCAGCCCGGGTGCGCACCAGGCGATCAGCGAGCAGAGCTACGGCCCCGTCGTGGCCGCCATCACCCGGCTCCTCGACGCCGGCAAGAAGGACGGAAGCATCCGAGAGGACGCCGACCCCGGCGACTTCCTCCAGCTCACCGGCGCACTGTGGCGCGCTGCGCCAGGCCCGGAGGACCGCGCTCCCCGCATGCTCGCGCTCATCCTCGACGGACTCCGTGCGCACCGCTAGACACCGCACCCGGACGCGAAGAGCCCCGGGGCGCAGGGTCCCGGGGCACAGGGTCCCGGGGCATCGGTGCACGCGATCCGCCGGACGGCTGCCGTGCTCGGCGCGGCCCCGTCACCGACCGCCGCTCCTCACACGAAGGCGCTCTGACCGGTGATCGACTTGCCCACGATCAGCGGGTTCATCTCGCGGGTCGCGACGTTGTGGGTTCCGGTCGGACCTCGTGCCAGGTGGGCCTGGTCCGTCGTCTCGGTGCTCCACCAGGTGAAGGGCATGTCGCCGGACGCCGGTCCCTTTCCGCCGTCGGCCCGAAGCTGTCAGTCGGACGACGGCGGGCTCCGGGGCTCAGGCGAGCAGGCCACGGGGTGACCGATGAACTGGCGGTCCTCAGAACCAGTGCAGGCAGTGCGGTGCGCGGTCGGAGCTGAAGAGGGCGTCGGCCAGGGGGACCGCGTCCGGGTGGTGGGCGCGGATGTGCCCGGCGCGTACGAGTGTGCTCGGGGCGGTGCCGCCCAGGTAGACCGAACCCAGGTCGTTCACCCTCAGGGACAGGTCGGGCTCCCGGTCGGTCGGGACGCAGTCGGCCTTGCCGTCCCGGACGGTCAGCAGGTAGCGGTTGTGCTCGTCGAGGAAGGGGTCGTCGACGTCGAAGACGAGCTCGCCGTCCGCGAACCAGCCACGCGCGGTCAGCGCACGGGGGACGTCCAGCAGCCTTACCCACAGCCAGTCCGTGTCGCCGCTCACCTCGGCGGCACGGAAGTCCGCGAGCTGCCAGCGCAGCGGATGGTGGGGCGGGACGTGGCGGAACACGACCTCGGAGACCAGGTCATGGCCGAGCACGAAGCGGGCGAGTGCGGTGAACACGGTGTCGTCGCCGGTGATGGTCTCGTCGACCTTCAGGGTCCGGGAGTCGTCGATCGAGTAGCTGGCGTACCCGTCCGGTACACCGTCGGCATCCCGGTGGACGGCGACGTAGCGTGGCGCGGGCGAGATCGGGGGCTGCCCCGCGCGCAGGTCCCACCAGCGGTGCGGCCGGGACAGCGCGCCGGGCTGGGCGCGGCGGTACCGGTCGTAGACCTCTTCCAGGATCTTGCCGCACTCGGCGCGGCGCAGCACCTCGATCGTGCCGTCGTCCTGGCCGGCCGCCGGTGCGCCGGGAGTGGCGCGGGCTCGCGGGCGGGCGAAGGCGGCCCGATGGCGCTGTACGGTCAGACGCTGTGTGTAGGTCGCCGGTCCGTAGCCGAACCGGCCGTAGATCAGGGCCTCAGAGGCGAGCAGCACGGAGAGGACGTCGCCGTGGGCCCGCAGGTCGGTGAGTTGGTGCCGCATCATCGCGCTGAGCACGCCCCGGCGTCGGTGCGAGGGCAGAACGCCGACCGCGGTCACCCCGGGTGCCGGGACGACGGTCGCGCCGGGCAGGGTGAGCTCGAAGGAGTGCGTGGCGGCGGTACCCATCGGCCGGCCGTCGGCCGTCCGGGCGAGCAGGCAGCGGTCCGTTTCGAGCGCCGACCACCACAGTCCGCCGCCCTCGGTCGGAGTCTCCGGGAAGTGCCCGAACGCCGCGTGGACGGTGTCGACGAAGACGTCGAAATCCTCGTCGGTCGTGGAACGTATCTCCATCGCGGCCGCTGCCTCCTCGGGATCCCGGCCCCACGACTGGTGAGGCCCGGCCTCACCACTGATGAGGCCTGGCCACAGTGCAGCGGTGGCCCGTGGCCCGGTCAACCGAATTACGGGATGCCTACCGACCGCGAACCTGCTCCTGGTTGGACCGGTGGGGGCCGTAGAGCCAGTCCGCGTGCGGTCCCAGACGTGCGTCGACCGGTTCCTCCCCTCGCCGCAGCGCGTCGACGTAGGCACGGTCGGCGGCGAGGCGGGCCGCCACCTGGGAGCCCTCGGCGACCGCGCCATGGCCGGGGATCACCACGTCGGCGTGCCCGGCCGCCTCGTCCAGCCGGTCGAGTGCCCTCTCGTAGGCGGCCACCTGATCGTCCTGGCGAACGTCGAAGAGCGGGATGAGTACGTCCGAGAGCATGTCGCCCACGACCAGGACGCCCCGGTCCGCGAGGAGCATCGCGGCGTGACCGACGGCGTGCGCCCGATGCTCGATGATCTCGCCCGGAACGGGTCCGCCGGTCGCGGGCAGCGGGGTGAGGAGAGCGACCAGTTCGAGAGGAACGTCGGACGCGCTCCGCGTCGCCATCGCCTGTGCCCTCTCCCTGGCCTCGGTGGCCACCTGGGCGGCGGCGGGAGTGGCGTAGCGCGGCACGTCGCCGAACCGGGGATGCCAGAGCAGGTGGTCCCAGTGCGGGTGGGTGCAGAACCCCGCGACCACCGGGACACCGAGCTGGTCCACGGCATCGGCGAGCTGGTCCAGCTCGGAGCCGTGGATGCCGGGATCGATCAGGACCAGCCCGTCGTCACCGCGCACCACGACGGAGTTGCTCCACACCCACTCGCTCTGCCGGACCCAGACACCGTCGGCCACCTGCTTCAGCTTGCCCATCGCCACTCCCGTCGGTCGCTCACACTGGTGAGACTGCTTCGCTCAGCCGAACTCATCGCTGAGGGCGGGGCTGAGCAGCAGGCTTTCCAGAAGGCTCCGGCACCTGCCCGGACCGACAGGTCTCAGGCGCCGACGGCAGGGCGCGGTGCGCCGTGGAACACCTGGCCGGTGTGCCAGGCGAGATGGTCCGCCGCGACCGGGCGGACGCCGGGCTGCGGCCCGACCAACGGACGCCCCGCCAACGCGACGACCTGCTCGCGAGCGGCGGGGCTGTGGCCGACGAAGCGCTGCGAGACCAGGATGCGATGGTCTTCGTCGACCCCGAGGACGCCCTTGTCGAAGAGCTTGTGGTGCAACGAGCACAGGCACAGACCGTTGTCCACGTCGTCCGGGCCGCCGAACGCCCACCAGCGGACGTGCGCGGCTTCCAGGCCGACCGGGACGGTGCCGATCCTGCCGTCGTAGCCGCAGAAGGCACACCGGAACTCGTAGGCGGTCAGCACGATCTCGCGCATGCGCCGGTCCCGCTGCCGCCGCCGCAGGGACGGGAGGTGCCCGGTCGGCACCGCCTCCGGATCCAGGCCGACCGCTTCCCGCAACTCCTCGTGCAGTGAGGGCGGGAAGTGCAGGTCGAGCAACAACTGGGCTATCCGGCCCAGCAGTTCCGGATCGCCGTCCAGAGCCGTTCTGAGCTCCGGGGCGAGCCTCCCGGTGGCACCGGTCCGGCGCAGGTCCCCCACTCCGCTGCCGGGGCTGCCGTGTCCTCCGTCTGTCCGCACCTCCCACACCCCGTCGCTCACCAGATGGTGGAACGGGTACGCGGGAGATGTCCTGTTGGGCGGCCCGTACTCGGTCAGCAGCCGCCCCAGATCCTCCTCCACCGCCGTGTACCGCAGCGCGCTGCCGGTGTCCTCCTGGTACCGGCCGAGGGCGTACAGCAGGAGCAGCGGCTTGTGCGGGGCCCGTGTGCCGTTCCTGGTCCACTGCCGAAGCTTCGCGAGGCGTTCGAGCCAATCCATGGGAGGTGATCGTAGTGACGGCTCCGCTGCCGCGGTCGGCGTCATCGGGCGAGCGGTGCCCGGCCTCAGCCGTACGTCGCCACGGCCAGCCAGACGGTCACGGCGGTGGCGGCGACGAGCCCGAGGTTGAGGGTGATCCGGCGGTCCTCACCGGTCAGGTGGACGGCGATCGCGCCGGCCTGCAGGAGCAGGAAGCCGATGGCCGCGGCCGGCGCCAGCGCGGGCGCGATGCCGGTCAGCTGCGGCAGGATCAGTCCTGCCGCGCCGAGCAGTTCGACCGTTCCGAGCGCCCTGACGGCGGGCATCGGCATGCGGTCGACCCAGGCCATCATCGGCCGGAGCTGCTCGCGGCTGCGGGTCACCTTCAGGGCGCCCGCGTAGAGGTAGAAGAGCGCGAGGAGTCCCGCGACGATCCAATAGGCGATGTTCATGGTTCCCGTTCATGGGCCGCCGGTTTCCGGGGCCCGTCGATCGTGTCCGTCGGGGCGACTTCAGGCAGGCTCAGTGCCGTAGCGGCTCATCGCGTCGATGTTGGCCTGCGGTGTCAGCGGCCGACCGTCGGCGAGCAGGGCCTGGAGGTCTCGGAAGTACTGCATATACAGGCCGGGGGTGAAGGTGCTGAGCATGACGGCGGGTTCGTCGCTCACGTTGGCGAAGGTGTGCGGGGTACCGGGCGGCACCATCACGAGCGTGCCCGCGGTGGCGTCGTGGTCATGGTCCCCGACGGTGAACCGCACGCTGCCGGAGAGGATGTAGAAGCCCTCGTCGTGCCGGGCGTGGCGGTGCTGGGGCGGACCCTCGGTGTGCGGGGCGAGGACGGACTCGGCCATGGCGAGGCGGTGCCCGGTGCGGCTGCCGTCCTCCAGGACGCGCATGCGCGTGGTGCCGAGAGTGATCGTCTCGCCCTCGCCCGGACCCACCACCGATACGGCGGGGCCGGCCTGCGGTTCACTGGTTCCTGCTGCGTCGGTCATGTTCCCGAGTCCACCTCCAGCCCCCTGCCGGTGTCCAAGACCTGTCCTGCGGCACCGATACCCGGTGGGTATGGTTGCAGCGTGGAGCTACGGACCTTGCGCTACTTCGTGGCGGTCGCCGAGGAACTCCACTTCGGCCGGGCCGCGACCCGACTGCACATGAGCCAGCCACCGCTGAGCCGGGCGATCAAGCAGTTGGAGGCCGAGGTCGGGGCCCTGCTGTTCGCCCGCTCGCCCGCGGGCGTCGCCCTCACGCCGGTGGGCACGGTGCTGCTCGACGAGGCGCGGGCCCTGCTCGAACACGCCGACCGCGTACGTGTCCGCGTGAGCGCGGCGGCCGGCATGACGACCCTGACCGTCGGGATTCTGGGCGACGGCACCGATCCGGGAGTGGCCAGGCTGGCCGCCGCCTACCGTCGGAGCCACCCGGGCATCGACATCCGCATCCGCGACACCGATCTGACCGACCCGACGTGCGGGTTGCGCGCCGGACTCGTCGACGTCGCCCTGACACGGTCGCCGTTCGACGAGACCGCCCTGACGGTGCGTGTGCTGCGCGCCGATCCGGTCGGCGTCGTCCTGCGCGCCGACGATCCTCTGGCCCGCCGCGACCGGCTGCGGCTGGCCGAACTCGACGATCGCCGCTGGTTCCAGTTCCCGCGGGGCACGGACCCCGTCTGGCAGTCGTACTGGAACGGCGGGACACCGCGCGAGGGTCCGGTGGTGCGGGCCGTCCAGGAGTGCCTCCAGGCCGTGCTGTGGAACGGCACGGTCGGCATGGCCCCGCTCGGCCACGACCTGCCCACCGAACTGGCCGTGGTGCCGCTGATCGACATGGCCCCGAGCCGCGTGGTGGCGGCGTGGAACGAAGGCGACACCAACCCGTTGATCCGGTCCTTCGTGGAGATCGCGACGGCGGCGTATCGCCAATGACGTTCGGCAACCGGTGCCGCCGCAGCTGATGCACGTTTCCGCTGCCGTCCGTGCCGCGGTTGCTGAGGGGAAGGCTGGTGAGTGACGTCGTTCGTGCGCTGTGGGGACAGTGGTTGTGCGCTCATGGGGATTCTGTGGGGGCAGCGGCTCTAGAGTGACGTCCAGCGGCACCGGGGGCCGGGGTGACCGTCGTCGAGATCTGGACGGACCTGGTTCCGTTCACGCCGTCCCGCCGCGAGGGGTGGTCTGCCGCCGGCCCTCCGGCCCGAACAACGAGGGAGCGCAGATGGCCGACGAAGCGATGGGTGACGACGTCTACCAGCCGGACGGTTCCGAGGTGCAGGACGACGCCGGGGTGCTCGACGCCCTGGACACCCTGGACTTCCGGAGCGGCGACGAGACCCTGGACGAGGGCTGGTCGCCCCCGGAGAAGCCGTGGGGCGCGGAGCACACCGGCGTCACGGCGTCGGAGCAGCGGCGGGGCGAGAGCTTGGACGAGCGTCTTTCCGAGGAGGTGCCGGACGTCGGTGTCCCGTACGGTGACGGGCTGGGGGACACCTGGGACACCGACGGTGAGCTCATCGACGACGAGGTCGGGGACGAACGCGCCGGACGGCTGGTCGCGCCCGACGAGGGCAGCCATGAGAACACCGACTCCGACCTGATCGCTTCCGACCTGGGGCTGGACGGCGCCGGGGCCTCGGCCGAGGAGGCCGCGGTCCACCTGATCCCCGACTCCGAGACCTACTGACGACTGGTCACGCCGACCTGCCCCGACGGCGAGCCGCGGCGGCCCCTGAAGTGCCGCGACCGGTGCTGCCTTCGCGGCCACACCGGGGACGGGGCCGGCTGCGTGCCGGGCGGTGGCATCGGTGATCGGACGGCGTGGGCCCGTGGCGCGGTTGATCGCCGCCTCGACGGCGGCGATCCGGTCGGCGGGCGCACCGAGGGCGGGCACGGGCGGGTGAAGGGGCGGCGGCCGGTCCGCCCAGGGCCTGGACATGGACGTAGACGGCCGTCAACTCGGCCCAACGGAGCGCCTGTTCGGCGGTGAGTGTGCCGCGCGGTCCGGCCGGCTTCAGCAGGTCGGCCTCGGACGGCCTCGGACCAGCCGGCCGAGGCGCGGGAGGCGGCTTCGGGCCCGCTCGCCCGGGCGCGGGCCTACGAGGGGGCCCTCGACGCCCTCGATCCGGCCGAGCGGCTGCACACCAGGCAGTCGGTACTACGGGCGGCGCCCCCCCGCACGCACAGGCGCACCGGCGCCGACCCGGCCGACTCCTCTCACCGTCGCACCCTGCACACGGCGGCGATCGGGGCCAGGCCGCTGGTCCGGCCGGACGACGACGTGTGACCGGAGGGCGGGCATCCCTCGCCCTTCACCCGTGGCGAGACCCAGGGTGCGGCCGGCGATCCAGCAGGCCGTGCCAGGTGCGCCGGAACCCTCCCATGAGGTGGCAGCACAGGGGGCCGCCGTGGGGTAGGGGTACCGCGCTCTCCCGGGCCATCGTCTCGAAGAAGCCCCGTCCGTCGCGGGTCTGGGCCGTCGTGCTCCACCGGAAGCCGGGGCAACGGGCGAGAACGGAGTGGACGAGATCGCGTCCCAGCCCCTGACGCTGCCGGGCGTCGCAGACCCAGACGTCCAGGATCCGCCCCGTGCGACAGGTCCGGCAGGCCCGGAAACGGAGCCGTCCTATGACGTGCTCCTGGGGATCGAGCAGGACTATTTCAGTCGCCGTGCCGGGTGACGCGGTGCCAAGGCCGTTCAACTGCACCTCTTCGTGGTCTCGTCGTCTCATCCTCGGGAAGGCGGATCGGAGGACACTATGGAGCACGTGTGTGTGGCGCGTGAAGGTGTCGGTCAGTGCGATCTGCCCGGCGGCGGCTCGGCAGGGCCAGGACGCCGGACGTCGGTCACAGGGGCCGCGTCCGAGGACGGGCCGTGGTTCAGCGGGGCGGCACGGACGGGAGGACGTCGGGGGTGGCGCGGTCGGCCTTGGCCGCGTCCGCGAGGGCCGCTGCGGCGGCCTGCGCGGCCTGTGCGGTGTCGTCGGCCGCCCGCTCGGCGCTGTCGTCCGAGGGCTTCTCACGGGTGGCCGGGGACTGGGGCAGCACCTCGGTGAACGCACGCGACACGCCCTGGAGCGCGGACGTGATCTCACTGGGGATCACCCAGAAGTTGTTCCCCGAGCCCTGCGCCAGCTGGGGCAGCGTCTGGAGGTACTGGTAGGCCAGCAGTTTGGGGTCGGGGTCATTGCGGTGCACGGCCTGGAACACCTCGTCGATGGCCCGGGACTGGCCCTCGGCCTGGAGGATCGCAGCGGTGCGGTTGCCCTCGGCGCGCAGGACGGCGGCCTGCTTGTCGCCCTCGGCGGTGAGGATCTGCGACTGGCGCTGGCCCTCGGCGCCGAGAATCGCGGCACGCTTGTCCCGTTCGGCTCGCATCTGCTTCTGCATCGCGTCCTTGATGGACTGCGGCGGGTCGATGGCCTTGATCTCCACTCGGTTGACCCTCAGCCCCCACTTGCCGGTGGCCTCGTCCAGGACGCCGCGGAGCTGGCTGTTGATGGTGTCCCGTGAGGTGAGGGTCTTTTCCAGGTCCATGGATCCGACGACGTTGCGCAAAGTGGTCACGGTGAGCTGTTCGACCGCCTGGAGGAAATTGGCGATCTCGTAGAACGCCGCTCGGGGGTCGGTGACCTGGAAGTACAGAACGGTGTCGATCTCGACGACCAGATTGTCCTCGGTGATCACGGGTTGCGGCTTGAAGGAGACGACCTGTTCCCGGAGATCGATCACCGGGTGGACCCGGTCGATGAACGGAATGACGAGACTGAGCCCCGGAGTCAGTGTCCGGTGGTAACGGCCGAGCCGCTCGACATTGCGAGCGCGCGCCTGCGGCACGATGCGGACCGCCCTCACCACGGTGAAAACCGCGAGCAGTGCGACAAGAAGGCCGGCAATGAGGAACGCCGAGGTTTCCATGTTTTCAGTCCCGGGGGTAGACGAGGGCGGTGGCGCCGCAGATCTCCATGACATCGACCGTCTTTCCAGGCGGAATCACCAGCGTCTCGTCGTAGGCGCGGGCCGTCCATTCCTCGCCGTCGATGCGGACCCTGCCGCCGAGGCCCGTCACCTCCGAGAGGACATAGGCGGGCTTGCCGACCAGAGCGTCGATGCCGAATCGTTCCACTTGGGGCCGGAGCAGGTGGCGCAGCGCGATGGGGCGCACGAACACCAGGGTGCCCGTGGCGACGAGGGTGAACACCAGAAACTGGAAGGGCAGCGGCAGTCCGAGCGCGGCGGACCCCGCCGTGACCAGTGCGGACACACTCAGCATTCCGAGCGCGGCGGTGAGGGTGGCGATCTCCGCCACAGCCAGCACGGCTGCGATGATCAACCAGATCAGCGATGGATCCATGGCGTGCCTCTTCTGACCGGTGCGGGTGCGGAAGGGCCTGACGTACACCATTGCACCCCGATACCGGATGGCTGCGATACCCCTGGAAGGGAAACCCGCGCGTTCCGGACCTCTGGTGCAGCCTGGCCTCGCACGCTCAGACGTTCGGCATCCGCCCCGCACGGCACACCGGGCAGGGACGGAGGCGTAAGCGCCCCCTGAGCCGGCTCAGGGCTGCCAGGGAGGCGTCCCGCCGTGGACGGGAAGGCCCAGGGCGCCCGCGACAGACGTCAGGGCGGTTCCCAGCGGAAGGCTGACACGGGTGTGGGCGAGCTGGTCACCGCGGGTGGGATCACGGTTGACGATGAGGACCCTCTTGTCCGACTGGGCTGCCTGGCGGACGAATCTGAGTCCCGACATCACCGTCAGGGAGGAGCCCAGAACCAGCAGGGATCGCGCCGCTCGGACCATCTCGCGGCAGTTCTCGATCCGCTGCGCCGGCACCGGCTCGCCGAAGAACACCACGTCGGGCTTGAGGATGCCGCCGCAGTCCGCACAGGGCACGACGCGGAAGTCGGCCACCTGTTCGTCCGAGAGGTCGGCGTCACCGTCGGGGTTGATGCCCGCGGCCACCGGACGGAACCCCGCGTTGGCCTCCTCCAGCCGCACCGCGAGGTCACGGCGCGAGGTGACGGCACCGCAAGCCAGGCACCGGACTCTCGCCAGGCTGCCGTGCAGCTCCACCACCCCCTCGGCGCCGGCGGCCTGGTGCAGACCGTCGACGTTCTGGGTGATCACCCCCGAGAGCAGCCCGTGCCGGGCGAACGCGGCGACCGCCTGGTGCCCGGCGTTGGGCCGGGCACGGCCGAAGGTACGCCACCCGAGATGGCTGCGGGCCCAATAGCGTCGCCGTGCCTGCGGGCCCGCGGTGAAGTCCTGGTACGTCATCGGCGTGTGCCGACTCAGGCTGCCGCCCTCGCCCCGGTACGCGGGGATGCCCGACTCCGTGGAGATGCCCGCCCCGGTGAGCACCAGCACGCCACCGGCGCCGAGCGCGTCGACCACCGGCCGGAGGTCGGTGGTGGCCGGCGGCAGGTCCGGGGGAGGGGTCCAGTGCAGGGTGGGACGGGTCCGCATGCGTGCCAGGGTACGGAACCGGGCCCGCGTCGTCCGTCGAGTCGATCCGCGGGGACCGCCTCGCCCGCGCCCGGCACCGGTGAGCGCGGTTCCGGGAGACGGTTCCCCGGCTATGCCGAGTCCTGGTCGAGGAGGTAGTCGATGGCCTCCACGACGTCGCCGACCGTGTGGTGCGGGGTCACCAGCCCGTCGGGCCAGGGACGGCCGGTGACCCAGATGGTCCGCAGGCCCGCGTCATGGCCGCCGGCGATGTCGGTCTCCGGATTGTCGCCGGTCATCCAGTCACCCGGAGTGAGCTGCGTACCGCACCGCGCGGCGGCGAGCTCGAAGAGCCGTGGGTCGGGTTTGCGTATGTCGATGTCACCGGACGCGGCGATCCCGTCGATCAGGTCGGACAGACCGGTGGCGTGGATCTTGGCCCGCTGGATGTCGCTGGCGCCGTTCGTGGCGACACCGATGCTCCAGCCCGCCCGCTTGAGACGCTCCAGGCTGTCGAGGACGGCAGGGCGGCAGTGCATGGAGGCCGCCATGCGGTCGATGTAGACGCGCCACAGATGGTCGGCGCTCTCACGGACGGGGAAGGTGGCGCGCAGCCGGTCGAAGTCAGCGCGCTCGGCGTGGTCGGCCAGCTCGGTCAGCAGCCACTGCTCGATCTCCGGGCCGTAGGCGTGGTCGTGGCTCAGGGCGGTGATGGCATCGGCGAAGGCGCCGGTGCGGTCGACCAGGGTGCCGTCCAGATCGAAGATCGCGAGTTTCACGATGATGGACCCTACTTGGCGCGGAGCGCGACCGGTACGGTCCTGTCCTGCTTCGGCCGCTGCGGAGTCCGTCGGTCACGGCTCGTCCAGGGCTGAGTCGATCCCCCGGTTCTGACCGACGCGCGGGCGCAGGCCGGAGTCGGCGCCGCGGTACTCCGCCAGGTGCGCATCCGGGCCCGCCGGGCCCCGCGTCAGGCGTCCAGCGTCGCGCCGGCCCGCTCGCGGGTGTCGGCGGCGGGCGCGATCAGGATCGCGGAGACGACGAACACCAGCACCGCGAGCATGGCCGTACGCAGCCCGTAGTGGTCACCCAGGAAACCGAGGGCGGGTGGCCCGACGAGGAAGGCGACGTAGCCGATCACGGCGACCAGGGAGACGCGCGCGGTCTGGTCCGGGCCCGAGTCGCCGGCCGCCGACAGGGCCACCGGGAAGCCGAGAGAGGCGCCGAGTCCCCAGAAGAGAACGGAGGCCGCCGCGACGGCCGCGCTGTCGGAGAAGATCACGAGGACGAGGCCGAGGGCACCGGAGAGGGCGCTCGCTCGCAGGACGGTGGAACGCCCGAAGCGGACGAGGAAGTACGTGCCGCAGAAGCGGCCCAGTGTCATCGCGGCGGCGAACCCGACGTAGACGAGCGAACCGGCCGTGGCGTCCAGGCCGTGGCCGTCCACCATGAGCAGTGGCAGCCAGTCGTTGGCCGCCCCCTCGGCCAGCGCCATGGCCAGCACGATGGCGCCGATGAGGAGCAGCTTGCGGTCCTTCCAGACCCGCGGCCCGGGGCGCCCGGCGGGGTCGGTGGTCCGGGGGCGGGTGCTGAGACCGACGCCCGTCGGCAGCGCACGTGAGGCGTGGATCAGAATGCCCGTGGCGGCCACGGTGATCGCGGCGAGGTGCCAGTGGACGGGGACCTCCGCAGCCGTGGCGGTCATCCCGGCCAGGGCGCCGACGACCGTGCCCAGACTGAAGCAGCCGTGCAGGGTGGGCAGGACCGGTGTGCCGGTGAGGCGTTCGACGTCGGCACCGTCCACGTTGACCGCCACCTCGCCCGACCCCATGCCCGCACCGAACAGGAAGAGCCCGGCGGTGACCAGGACCGGCGAGGAAGCGGCGCTGCCTGCGCCGATGACGATAGTTGCCGCGACGATCAGGACGGTGCCGAGCACGATCACGGGCCGGGTGCCGAGGCGTTCCACGAAGCGGCCGGAGCACAGGATGCCGATCATCGATCCGATGGACAGGCCGAAGAGGATCAGCCCCATCTCCGCGATGGAAGCGCCCAGTCGGTCCCGGACGTCGGGGGTGCGCGTGACCCAGGAGGACATGGCGATTCCTGGGAGGAAGAAGAACAGGTACAGGGCTTGGCGGCGCCGGCGCACGGCGGGGTCTGTCAAGGGAGGCTCCGCGGGGCTCGGCTGTGGGAGCGGGCCGTCGGCGGGCCCCGCGTCCATCGGGTATGTACAAATGTACATAGGTATGGGGCGGGTCCCGCCGGGCAGCGCACAGGTGGCGAGCGCGGGGGCGCATCCCCTCGCTCGTGTTGCCCTGCCCCGGGACGCTATCCGGGCTGCTCGCGGCGGGCGGTGGCGAACCGGCGCTGGTAGGCGGCCGGGCTGATGGACAACTCCCGGGCGAAGACGCGGCGCAGGCTCTCGTAGCTCGGGAAGCCGGCCATGGACGCCGCCTGGGTGGCGGTGTGCCCCTGGTCGAGGAAGGACTTCGCGATGTCGAAGCGGATCGACTCGACGTAGCGGGCGGGCGTGGTGCCCAGCTCCTCCCGGAACAGCCTGGTGAGGTGGCGCGTACTGACGTTGAGCCGTCCGGCGAGCGCGGCGAGCGAGTAGTCGCCGGCGGGGTCCGCGGTGACCAGGTCGACGACCCTGCGCAGTGCCGGAGACCGGGGCGGCGAGCCCTGCAAGGGCGCGGAGAACTGTGACTGGCCGCCCGCCCGTTGCAGGTAGACCACCAGGGAGCGGGCCACCTCACGGCTGACGTCGGCGCCGTGGTCCTCCTCGACGAGCGCCAGGGCCAGGTCGATGCCCGCGGTGACGCCCGCCGACGTGTACATCGTGCCGTCGCGCACGTAGATGGCGTCCGGCTCGACACGGGCCTTGGGGTGCCTGCTGGCGAGTTCGCCGGCGATCTTCCAGTGGGTGGTCGCCCGCCTGCCGTCCAGGAGCCCCGTCGCTCCGAGGACGAAGGCCCCGGAACACACGGAGGCGACACGGCCCGCATGAGCCGCCAGGTGCCCGGTCGCCTCGGCCAGATCGCGGGTGACCGGCGTCCTGGGATAGACGTCCCCGCCCGGAACCAGGAGCGTGTCGTGGTCCGTCCGGGTGGCGGCGCTGCCGTCGACCGCGATGCGCATGCCGATCGAGGAGGTGACGTCGGCGCCCGTCGTCGACAGCAGGGTGATCCGGTAGTCGGCGCCGAGCAGGTTCGCCTCCCCGAACACCTCTGCCGGACCGGCGACGTCCAGCAGTTTGACGCCGTCGTAGACGAGGATCGCCACGCGGTGCGGGGCGGAGCTCACTGGCCCACCCTGGGATGACCGGATTCGAGGGAGTCATGGCCGGACGGAGGCGGCGCCGAGGGCAGCGAGGTCGGCAATGTGGAGAGCGGGCCCACGGTCCACCCGTCGTACATCGCATCGGAAAGCGCGGACATCATGACCGACATCATCGCAGGGGTGGAAATACCCGGAACCTCGGCTGTCGCGGAGGCCACTGAGTTCCTTCGGGAGCGGACGAACCCTTTGATCCTCCACCACTCCCGGCGGGTATTCCTCTTCGGTTCCCTCCACGCGCGTGCAAGGGGCCTGCGGCCCGATCCCGAGTTGCTCTACGTCTCGGCGATGTTCCACGACGTCGGCCTTCTGATCCCGTTCCGCGACGAGCAGCAGCGATTCGAGCTGGACGGCGCCGATCACGCGCAGAAATTCCTCCTGGAACGCGGATTCTCCGAAAGTGCCGCCGACGTGGTCTGGAGGGCGATCGCCCTGCACACCACACCGGGGATTCCGGGCCGGATGGAACCCGAGGTCGCCGCCACGAACTACGGCGTGCTGACCGACGCGATCGGCTGGGGGCTCGATGAACTTCGGCACGACCAGACGGAGGAGATCGTCGCCGCTCATCCGCGCGGCGATTTCAAGAAGGAATTCCTTCAGGCATTCGTCGACGGTCTCAAGGACCGCCCGGACACCACCTACGGGACCGTCAACGCGGACGTCCTGGAACACTTCGTGCCCGGATTTCGGCGTACGTCCATGGTGGAGCGGGTCCTGGACGCTCCGTGGCCACGGTGACCTGGCCGTTCCCACCCTTCCCTCACCTCAGACCACACCACGAAAGGCACATCATGCGAGCCATCACCGTTCGGGATCGCGAAGCCGGACTCAAGGGACTGACCCTGGAGGAGCTTCCCCACCCCCACGCCGCCGAGAACGACGTCATCCTGCGGGTGCACGCCGCGGGCTTCACCCGGGGCGAGCTCGACTGGCCCGCCACCTGGACCGACCGCGCCGGCCGTGACCGCACCCCGAGCGTGCCCGGCCACGAGGTCTCGGGAGTGGTGACGGAACTCGGATTCGGAACGACCGGCCTCACCGTCGGCCAGCGCGTCTTCGGACTGGCCGACTGGACCCGCAACGGATCGCTCGCCGAGTACGTCTCCGTGGAAGCCCGCAACCTCGCCCCGCTGCCCGCCGACATCGACCACACCCTGGCCGCCGCCCTGCCGATCTCCGGCCTGACCGCCTGGCAGGGCCTGTTCGACCACGCCCGCCTCACCACCGGCCAGACCGTCCTGATCCACGGGGCCGCCGGCGGCGTCGGCTCGATCGCCGTGCAGCTCGCCCACGAAGCGGGCGCCCGCGTGGTCGGCACGGGCCGCTCCGCCGACCGGGACACCGTCCTCGGGCTGGGCGCGCACACGTTCCTCGACCTGGAAGCCGACCGATGGGAGGAGACGGGGCAGGTCGACGTCGTGTTCGACGTCATCGGCGGCGACGTCCTCAACCGCTCGGCCGCCCTCGTACGGCCCGGCGGCACGCTCGTCAGCATCGCTCAGCCGCCCACCGTGCGCCCTGCCGACGGCCGAGCCGTCTTCTTCGTGGTCGAACCCGACCGGGCACGCCTCGCCGACCTCGCCCGGCGGGTGCGGGAGGGCCGGCTGCGGGTACGCGTCGGCGCGGTGCGGCCGCTTGCGGAAGCGGCCGACGCCTTCACCTCACGAGAGCGCGTACCCGGCCGCACGATCATTCGCGTCGCCGAGGACTGAGGACGACGGGGTGGGCAGGGCGAGCGGCCCGCGTCCACCCCGGCCGTCAAAAACCCTTGGTGACGGGTCTCGCGGGCATGCCAAGCTGTCCGCAGACAAAGGGGTGTAGCTCAGACGGCCAGAGCGCCGGTCTCCAAAACCGGATGCCGCAGGTTCGACTCCTGCCACCCCTGCCACCCCTCCATGTGAGCCGTGCCGATCGGGCTGTTGCTCCGTGCCCGGTCGGCCGGCCGTCGACCGAGGCTCGCGTCTGTTTCGGGTGACCGGGGTGGCACCGCTCAGCGGTGCCGCCCCTCTGCCGCCGTGAGCGGTGCGGAGGTCAGAACATCGAGGAGAGGCCGCTGGTGATCGAGGAGACCAGTTCCTTTCCTTCCTCGGCGACCTCCTTCACCACCGGAGCCACCCGCTTGGCGACCGGGGTGATCCACTTGGACTGCCCGTAGGTGACCAGGCTCAACGCGGTACCGGCCGCCGCCCACATGAACTCGCTGCTGGTGAAGCCGTGTTCGATGCCGGTGAACAGCGTGCTCAGCGCGCCGGCCCCCATCGCGATGCCGCCGAAGATCGCTGCGGCCGGGACACCGACCACGGCGAACGGGGGGAAGACGAGGCTGGCCACCCCCAGGCCGGCGGAGATGAGACCCGCGCCGACGCTGACGTAGCTGAACGCGTCGGCCCACCAGCCGGCGTCCGAGTACCACGCGTCGTTGTCGCCGCCGCTGCCGTTCTGGTTGACCTCGTCATTGGTGCCGTTGTCGGCCGGGTTGTGGCCGTTGTTCCGGTCCTGCTCCGCCTTCTCGGCAGCCTGACGGGCGGCTTCGCGGGCCTCCGCCTGGCGCTTCTGGATGACGATGGCGCGTGCCTGGTTCGCCGCCGCGGCCGCTGTGGCCGCGTCCCGGCCCGCCGCGAGCTCCGACTGGCGTGCGCTGGCCGCGGACTGCTGGGCGCTGTAGGCGGAGGCCAGGGCCGAACGGGCCGCGTCGATCGCCTTGTTCGCGGAGTAGTTGGCCGAGCGGGAGGCGGTGCGCGCCGTCGAGGCGGCGGCCGAGGCCCTGTTCGCCGAGGCCTGTGCGGCGGCGGCCGACTTGTCCGCCGCGTCGGCGTTCTGCCGGGCCTGGTCGGAGTACTGGCCGGCCTTCGTGCCCGCGGCGATGGCCTTGTCCGCCCAGTCCTGGGCCTCGGCGGCGGCGTTGCGGGCGGTCGCCGCCACCTGTGACGCCAGGGCCGCGGTCTGCTGCGCGGTGTAGGCGGTCTTGGCCGCGGCGGCGATCGCCCCCTGGATCGCGGCGACATGGGTGGCGGCGTCGTGGTCGAGCTGCGCCGCGGCGTACTGCACGACCTGCACGAAGTTCCGGCGCATCCACGTCGGCCCCTCCAGGGCGACGTCCCCGTAGGCCTTGGTGTACTCGCCGCCGTTGGCCACCGAGGTGGCGGTCTCGACGGCGTCGTCCTCCCGTACGGCCGCGGGGTAGGTGCGGTCGAAGAAGTCCTGCAACGCCTCCGGGGTGTTCTTGTCGAGCGCCTCGTTGGCCGCCTGGGTGACGGCCCTGCCGGGCTTCTGGTCGAGGATCCGGCCGATCTGCACCCGGTTGTCGTCCTGCGAGGCCCGGATCACCCCGGAGGTCAGGAAGTCCCCGATGGCCGTGGCGCTGTTGCTCTCCAACGCGGCCACCGCGGCCTTGGCGATGGTCGGGTTGGAGACCTGGGCGATGTAGAGGACGGTCTCCCGGTCGTCCTGACCCTGGGCGACGGCCCGGTCGAGGTCGATCCAGGAGAAGACGTCGTCGTCGCTGCCGGACAGCGCGAACTGGGCGGCCTCGCGGGTCCAGGCGCCCTTGGCCTCCAGCAGCGCGGTGGCGGCCTTACGGCCCAGGGTGGCGGCGAGGGACAGGTCGCCGTCGGTGAACAGGGCCTTCTCGGCCGCGCTGATCAGGTCCTTGATCGCTTGGTCGGTCTGGGCCTCCTGGGCCCGCTTGTTCGCGTACTCGGCCAGCTCCCGCGCCTCGATCTCGGCCAGCAGCCGGGCCTCGTCCAGGCCCTGGAGGCGTTCCTGTTCCAGACGCGCGAGTTCCGCCTCCCGTGCCGCCTTGGCGACGGCGATGGCGTCTGTGACGGCCTTGGTGGCGGTGTCGGCGGCCTTGACGGCCTCGGCGGCGTGGGCGGTGGACTTGTTCGCGAAGTCGATGGCCTTGCCCGCGTTCGCCACGGCTTCGTCGACGGCGTCGGCCGCCTTCTCGGCGTGTGCGGCTGCAGAGTTGGCGGCATCCCGTGCGTCGCTCGCCGCCTTGGCCGCCGTGTTGGCGAGGGCCTGGGCGGTGGAGGCGGCGTTCGTGGCGCGGTTGGCGGCGGCGGAGGCGATGGCGGCCTGGCGCTTGGCCTCGGCGGCCTGCGACTGGGCGACGCCGGACGCGGCCGCGGCCTGGGCGGAGGCGGCGGCCGCGGCGGCGGAGTTGCGGGCCGCGGAGGCGGCCGAGGCGCTGGCGCTCACGGACTGCGCGCAGGCGGCGCGTGCGTAGTCGGCGGCCTTGGCCGCAGAGCGGGCCTTCGCGGCGGAGTTGCGGGCGGCGACCGCGGCGTTCTTGGCCGCCTCGGTCTTGCCGGCGTCCTTGGAGGCCGCGATGGCGGCGTTGTAGGCCCGGGACGCGGCGCCGCCGGCGGCGGACGCGGCCTGGGAGGCGGCGGTGGCCGCCCAGGAGGCGCGACGGGAGGCGTTCACCGCGGCGTTGGAGGCGTTGATGGCGATCCGGGCGGCGTTCGCGGCACCCGAGGCGGCACTGGCGGCCTTGCGGGCGGCGGCCGCGGACTTCTGCACGTCCTCCTTGGCGGCCTCGGCCTCGGCGGCGGCCTTCTCGGCGGCCTTCTTCGCCTCGGCCGCGGCGGCCTGGGCCCGCTCGGACGCCTCGATGGCCAGGTCGGTCTCCGCCTGGGCGCGCTTGCCCTCCCGGTCGACGACCGCGACGAGTTCCTCGATGGTCGCCGACTCCTGGTCGCGCGCGCGGGCGATGTGCTGGCCGGTGTCGAGGAACCACTGGATGTCCGTCGCGGAGCCGTTCAGGGCCCGGTTGGCGTACTTCTGCACCTCCGGCCCGGCGTTGACCAGCATGGCGGCGACCTGGAGCTGCGAGTCCTCCAGGCGGGCGCTGTACTGACCCTCCGTCAGGAAGGTCTCCAGCGCCGCACGCGTGCCCGTGTCCAGGGCGGCGGACGCCTTGCGCTGGACCGCCTTTCCGCCGGTGGCCGAGATGATGGCGGTCGCCACCTGGAGGTCTTCAATGAGCGCCGACTCGTAACCGCCCTGGAGGAAGGCCGAGATGGCACTGTCGCCGCTGTCGAGAGCGGCGACGGCCTCGCGGCGCAGGCCCTTTCCGGAGCGGGAGAGGAAGCTGGCGATCGCGACGCGGTTGTCCTCGGTGGTCACCGTCGGCAGGGTCTGGGTGAGGAAGGCCTGGACGTCCGCGTCGGTTCCGAACAGGGCGTCGGCCGCTGCCGCCTTGGTGGCCCGGCCGCCGGTCATCCAGGCCTTGACCACCTTGGCCCGGTCGGTGTCGGGGAGGGTGAGCGGATCGGGTGTCGTGGCGTCGGCGGCTCGGGCCACGGGCGTCCACGCCAAAGGTGCTGTGGCGGCAGCCGTGACGGCGGCGAGCGAACCGAGGAGCCGTCTGCGACTCCAGAAAATCGTCTGCATAGGAAGTTTTCCTCGTGGTTTCTGCCGTCGCGGCAGATCGGCGATCACTGACACGGCAGGCTTCCCCCGCATGGCCGGGCAGTCATGTGTGGCACCGGTGAGACGTATGCGTTGCCTGCGCACAGACGTGACCATACCAACGCGGATGCAGTGAGCAATCAATTTTGGCGCCGTGAATTCAATCCGCACAGAAGAAACGCGCGCGACTTCGTTACCGTTTCTTTATGGGAGTCCGTACAACCCTCCCTTGAGTGTGGCGAGGGTCACAAAAGACCGTCAACTGTCGTCCGTTTTATGGCTGTTGGCGGAGTGGACAAGCCAGGGGTGAGCGAGATGGCATGTGGGTGGCAAAGCGACCCCCGGGCCTCGGGGCGCTTTTTGAACGGGGGAAAGACGGTTCCTTCACGCCTGCCTTGCACCAGGTTACGGACTTCTTTCAGGAAGCGACGATTTGAGGAAAGTGATGAAGTCGCGCATCACATTCACGGTGAATTCGCGCCCCTTTTCGGGGTGGGCACGGCGTGGAAGAATTCCGACCCGCGCTCTGGGCGCGGCAGCCGTCGGCGCCCTGGCGTGGACGGCCCTCGCGGTCGGTGTGCCCGGAGGAACCCACGCCGAGGCCGGCGCCGCCGCGACCGTCGCGGACAGCGCCCCGGGTTACGCGGTCGAGACCTTCGACTACCCGCAGGCGGACAAGATCCTGGCCGAGAAGAACATCCTGCTCAAGCGGGGCGACGGCCACATCACGCTTGCCGAATGCGCCAGCGGAACCGGCCAGTTGGAGGTCCAGGCGCGCGACAGGAGCAAGGTCTGCTTCGACGTCAAGGGCACTTCGGGTTGGCTGACCCTGGAGCTGCCGTCGGTCTACCTCATCCGCGGCAACGACTACGTGACCGAGGTCGACATGACGGTCGGCGCCGAGGAGACGACGTACGACATCGCCAAGAACGCCTGGACGCCGGTGGGTGAGAGCACGGACGAACAGGGTCGTGAATTCACGCTCCTGGAGATCAGGAGCACCAAGTGAGCAGACCGGGCAGCCGCCTTCGCCGTTCCGAGCCGGCCGCGGCCCTGGTCGCGGGCAGCAGCCTCCACTGCACCGGCACCCGCCTGTACGTCGGTCTGCCGGACGGGCCGTCCAAGTACGGCACCCGGTACGCCCTGCCGCTGTCCGACGTGACCGCGGGCGCGGCGCCGTCGCCGCCGTGACCAGATACCAGCCGGGAACCGGCTGCCTGCCCGCCGCCGGGACGGAACTCGGTCACGCGGCCAGGTGACCCGTGCCTCCTCCGGGGCCGGCGACGGCTGGTTCCCGCTGGGCGCAGCAGGCGTCGGCGCCGAAGTGGCCCGGCGGGGCGTCGGAACCAGTGCCCCGCCGGTCGTGCCGACAGCGGCCTTGCTGTCGACGGTTCGTGCGTGAACGCGCGCGGCCGGGCCGCCGGTGACCTCGTCACGTGCGAACACTCAAGCCACCCCCGGTGTCCCCAACGTCCCCCCGGATCAGGGCAGTCGGCCGCCGCCCGGAGCCCCGCTGCGCCGTCCCCCAGCCAAGAAAAGAGGTATGACGACCATGCATGCGATACGAGCCGAACGGCCCGGACGAAGACGAGCCCGATCGGCCCTCCTGGCCCTGCTGACCGCGGTGACCCTGGGCGTGTCGACCGGCGTGAGCCATGCGCAGCAAGGGGCCCAGGAAACCTCGCGGCAGACGGGCAGCCACAAGGCGTCGCAGACACCGGCGACCACGCCCCCCGCCACGACCAGCGCCCTCCCGGCGAAGACCGGAGAGCGCTGCGAGCCGACCCGGGCGGGCTCGAAGGAACGCCGGGCGGGGGCTGCCGAGGCATGCGTGAGCACGAGCCCTGTCCCGGCCAAGCACACGGCGGCACAGCAGCAGAGCCTCACCTCGCTCGCGGCCGCCGACTCCGCCAGTTGTGACATCACCACCCCCGGCAGCTACTCCTACAAGCGCTTCGCCTACTGCGTCAGCGGCGTGAACGTCCTCTACGTCCTGCGGGACAGCAACGGCAAGGAGATCGGACGCGGCACCCTGACTGTGTCGACCAGCGCGACCCTGCCCGCCAAGGGCACCAAGTGGGACGAGCAGGTCACGGTCACCATGACCGGCGCGAGCGGCGATGTCACCGCTCTCAACGCCAAGTTCAGGGCCTCCTGCGGAAGCGGCTGCACGACGACGAAGAGCGCGCCCTGGTACGGCGGCGACCTGACGCTCGGTCAGTCCCTCACCGGCACCGTCGCCTACTCCTCGGCCCCCGCCCCGAACACGAACGTGCAGTTCACCACCTCGTACAAGCTGTACGTCACTTCCCCGGGCGCCACGGCCGTCGACCCCAACGCCTCCTGGGACAACCCCCGCAAGATCCGCTGCGACGACGCCGTCCGGGACGTCACGACCTCGACCACCGCGTCGCCGGGCTGCGTCGTCCCCACGGTCACGCCCGTCGTGCGGATGAGCGCACAGGGTTCGGACCCGGGTGGCGCGGTGGCCGCCTACCAGTGGGCGCAGCAGAAACTCGCCGACGGCTGGGGCCAGAACAAGCTGCTGACCAGAGACAGGAGCGGTGCGGCCGACCGTACGGCCCGCACCTGCGGCAGCTTCCAGGCCAACACGGACCTCGTCGAAACCGACACCTGCGCCGGGTTCCCCTTCGCGGAGGTCAGGGAGGGAGGGATCGACGGCGCGCAGTGCGTCGAGGTCATCCCCAACGCCAGCAGCGGCGGATGGGACACCTATGTGCTCGGTGACAGCCGTGACACGGACTTCGGCTCGCCCTGTGTGCGCGCCCATGTGCCCGCGGCCGACAAGCAGTTCGCCGACGGCGAGCTCACCCGGGGCTTCGAGGACCAGCGGGTGATCGACGCCGATCAGTTCAAGCTGGAGCTCACCACGCCGGACGCCGTCCCGCAGGCGCCCTGCCTGTCGAACTGGCCGACCGGCGCGCTTCCCTCCGGTGCCGGTTGGATCAGGAACACCACCGAAGCGGTCGCCCACGTCAACAAGACCACCACCCCGCTCGGCCCGCCCGGAACCCGGCCGGCCCTGGCACAGGCCTGCCTCGGCAAGACCCTCGGCAAGGGGAAGGACGCCACGGGAGACATCACCGGCTGGCAGGACGCGCAGTTGTTCGCCCAGGCGAATCCGCCCGTGCTCGCGCAGGCCCGCTGCCACCTGATCGCCAACATCCTCGGGGGACCCGGCAGGATCCGCGACGGCGGCCAGAACAACCTCGTCCCCTGCTGGCAGGTGGGGATGAACACCGGTACGCCCAGCATGCGGACGTACGAGTACGAGGCGCAGAAGACGGTGGCGTTGGACTCCTTCGGACCGAACGACGCGATCTTCTACCAGGTCAATCCGGTCTTCCGGGATGCAACCAGCACCATTCCGGTGGGGGTCACGATGAGCGCTAACATCCAACGGGAGAACGGGACGACGGAAGAGCTGTTCCCCAACGTCTACGTGCCCAACACCCAGGCAGACACCGGGCTGCTGAACCTCGGAAACTGATCTCGGTCAGTTCGCGCTACGGGAGCCAGTATGAGTCGCACCACCCCGCCGCGGCCGTTCGACGTCGCCGCGCTCTTCCCTCGACTGGCTCCCCTGGCACGTCCGGCGACCCGGCTGCACCCCCTTCCCGGGTCTCCGTCAGCGCACGACAGTTCCGTCGGCGGGCCGCTGCTGTGGCCCGCCGACGAGCCGTGGCCGCACTGCGAGGGCCCGCACACGTGGGACCGGGTGAACGCACCCCTCTCCCCGGAGGACGTACGGCTGTGGCGCCGCAACCGGGCCGCGGCGGAGAGCCGGCGGCGCCGCGACCCCGAGGGGCCCTGGGCCACACCCGAGGAACTGGCGGCGGAGGAGCGGCTCATGGCCGGCCGCCCTTGGCCCGAGGTTCCGATCCCCATGCTGCCCGTCGCACAGCTCTACGCCCGCGACATTCCCCTGCTGAGCCCGCCCGGCCAGTCCCGAGCAGACCTGCTCCAGGTCCTGTGGTGCCCCTTCGACCACCCGGCACACCCCAGGACCGCGCTGTTCTGGCGATCCGCCGCCGAGGTCACCGACGTACTGGGCACACCGCCCGAGCCGCCCGTGGTCCAGTTCCCCGGTTACCTGCCGGAGCCGTGTCTGTTCACGCCGGAGCAGATCACGGAGTACCCCAGCTACCTGGAGCTGGACAAGGAGTTGCAGGAGCAGCTGGGTGACTGGAGCCGGTGGCAGGCGGCCGGACCCGCGCTCGACAGCTCCTACGAGGTCGCCCCGGAGGAGCTCTACATGGACATGCTGTCCGTCTCCCCGGGCTGGAAGACCGGAGGCTGGAGCCGCTGGGGCCTCACGGACCCCATGCCCCGGCTCTGCCCCGCATGCGGCACCGATATGGACCCGCTCCTGACGATCGCCTCGACCGAATGGAACGACGGCACCGAGAGCTGGGCGCCCGAGGAGGAGCAGACCGACCCCACACCGCTCCTGCCCGGAACCCCTCCGGCGAACTTCACCATGCTCGACCTGGCCCGGGGCTACGACCTGCAACTCTACGTGTGCCCGGTGTCCGCGGACCATCCGCACCTCGAACTGATCCAGTAGGCGTCGGACTCCGCGCGGGGACTGCGCCCCTGGGCGACGAGACGGCGCGCGGCCTCAGTCTCCTTCCGGTGGGCCGTCGGGCGTGTCCGCAGGGACGCGGGTACTTGTCGATTGCCGGCCCACCTCTCGGACGGGGCCCGCTCGCGATCGGGGCCGTCGTCGTGATCCTCGGCGGACTGCTCCAGGCCCTGATCGAACGCGTCGTGACAGCCCCGGGCTCACTCGTCGCTGGATGCTCGCGGCAGCCCTCGGTCTGCCCGGAACCGCCTCGTTGTGCGTGGCCGAGGCGTCCCGACATCAGCGATGGCACGGGCTCCGAGGCCGTTGCCGAGCGGCGTTTCGGCATCCGTCAGAGGGCGGGCAGTCCGGCGGGACGGCGCTGCCGGTTGCGACGCATGTGGGAGGCGGCGTCGGTCACCCGGTCACCTCGATGCCGTGCACGTCCGGCAAGGTCACACCGCCGCCGGGGCCGCTCCCTGACACGCCTTGGAAAAAAGTCGAGGGCCGCTGTCGATCCGGTCACGTCCCGTTCGACGTCATGATGTGAAGCAACTTCTGAGAGTCATGAACTTCAACGTCTCGAGTGACGGAATCGGTGCCGGTGAGCACCAGAGCCTTGAGCGGCCATTCGGCTACGACCACCCGGAGAAGCTGTTCAGCTGGGCCGGAGCCACGGCGAGCTGGCCCATGCGCACCGACCCCGGGGGTAGCCGGGGTCTCGACGACTACTTCACGCGGGACTTCGCGCGCAACATCGGTGCCGAGATCATGGGCCGCAACAAGTTCGGTCCCCAGCGCGGGCCCTGGCAGGACCATGACTGGCGCGGTTGGTGGGGGCAGGAGCCTCCCTTCCACACGCCGGTGTTCGTCATGACCCACCACAAGCGTCCGTCGTTCACGCTCTCCGACACCGAGTTCCACTTCGTCGACGGCGACCCGGCCTCGGTCCTCGGACGAGCGCGGGAAGCGGCCCAGGGCAAGGACGTCCGGCTCGGCGGCGGGGTCACCACCATCCGGGAGTTCCTTGCGGCCGACCTCGTCGACACCATGCATGTGGCCGTCTCACCGGTGAAGCTCGGGTCCGGACTGAGACTCTGGGAATCCCCCGACGAACTGCGCGACCGGTTCCACCTGGAGGTCGTGCCCAGCCCGAGCGGCGTGACGCACCACCTGTTCTGGCGAAAGTGACGTACGCCGTTCAGGCCGCCGGAGACGCTGCCGCCCATACCGGCGTCACCTGGCTGTTCGTGCGGGACGCACTGCTGATCCTGGGCTGCGTGATCGCCGTGCTCGCCACCAGCGCGGCGACGCTGAAGCGGTGAGCGGGCCGTCAACAGCGTGAGGGAGCCGTCCGAGACGGCTCCCCTCAGGTGGTTCCGGCGCTGCCAGTCCCGCAGGCCCCAGGCGAAGGCGCCGGAGACGCTGCCGTGGCGCGGGAACTCGAACGGCCCAAAGTGCAGTAGCCGCTCACGGCCGCCGTGGAAACCGTCCGCGCCGGGTCGGGCCGCCGAGCCCGGGGGAGGCCGTGGCCTGCGCCGACTGCGTGGGAGCGGAGGCCACGGTGGCCGACCCACCGGCCGGTACGGCCTGCACGGCGACGGCGGCGACCGCGAAACGGCGGACCTGCAAGGACATGGAAACTCCCCGAGAATATGGATCTGCGTGGAGGAGAGGGTTCGGTGTTTCACCTCATCTGCCGCGACCTGGGCCAACAGATGGGAAGTGCCGATATCCCTCGAAGTGGCACGGAGCGCACGAGTTCAACACCCGAAAATATGAGGGAAAGAAAAGAAGGATGATCAAAGCGAGAGTTTGGACAATATTCGCGACCCTGGTTTTCCTGCCATTTCTGCCGACCGATGCCGCACCCGCGTGGGCCGATCCGTCGCCCTTTCCCGGCCCGTCCTCCTACCCGCCCCCTGCCTGGTCACCACCCGGCCCCGCGCAGTGGCAGGCACCGGGCCCTCCGCAGTGGCCGGGACCCGACTCCGCGTACTGGCAGACCTCCGCCCTGTCCGAGGACGGCGCCGAGCCCGCGTCGGGCTCCGCCGCTTCCGGGGCCGCTCCCTCGTCGGCGGCCCAGGAAGTGGTCAACCGGATCAACCGGACTCGTTCCGCCGTGGGTTGCGCGCCGCTGCGTCTGCGGACCGCGCTCAGCCGGGCCGCTCAGCGGCACAGCGACGACATGGCCCGCCACGCTCGCCTGAGCCACACCGGATCCGACGGTTCCAGCCCGGCCGACCGCCTCCGCGCCGCCGGCTACCGCGCCACTGCCAGCGGCGAGACCATCGCGTCCGGAGCCGCGTCGCCGAGCGCGGTCGTCGCACTGTGGAGGGACAGCGGGCCCCACCGCGAGATCCTGCTGGCCTGCCGGTACACCCACGCAGGCGTAGGTGTCGCCACGGGCGCCCGCGGGCCTTGGTGGACGGCGGACCTCGCCTCCGGCGGCTGAGACCGACGACGAGCCCGCGGCTGCGTCAGACGAGGGCCTCTCACCTCCAGGCGATGCAGGGCGCGTCCTCGACCGGCCCTGGCCGCGTGCCGGAGGGCCCCTGGGCGAAGGCCAGCGAAGGTCCTCCCGCTCGTCCTGCCAGCGCCCCACGCTGAGGAGCGGGGCACGCGCATCCCCACTCGTCGTTGCCCCGCTTGCCGTGGCACAGCCAACACAACTGACGCTCACGCCGGCCGTGTCGGGTGTGTCGTGGACGACGCGGCAGGGACCGTTGGAGTCTGAATGCATGACCGATCCGACTCAGGACCCGCGCTTCCTCCAGGACCCCTATCCCGCCTTGGCGGCCATGCGGTCCCGGTGTCCTGTGCAGCCGATGCCCGCGGAGTCGGACGGGCGCCCCGGCTACCTCGTCACCGGCTACGCGGAGGCCAGGCAAGCCCTCGGCGACCCGCGGCTCTCCAAGGACACGGCCGCCTTCTTCGCGGGCAAGGAGTCCCGGCGTCGCCTGCACCCCGCGGTCGCGCACACCATGCTGGCCAGCGATCCGCCCCGGCACACCAGGCTGCGCAAGCTGGTGACCAAGGCCTTCACGACCGGGGCCGTTGCCCGGCTGCGTCCGTTCATCGCGCACATCACCGAAGAGATGCTGGACCGCTGGCCCGTCGGCGAGCGGTTCGACTTCGTGGCCGCCCTGGCCGTGCCACTGCCGGTCATCGTGATCTGCGAACTGCTCGGCGTACCGCGGCAGGACCGGCCCGACGTACAGCGCTGGTCCGGCGAACTGTTCGCGGCGGGAAGACCCGATGTCATCGACGCTGCCTCGCATGCTCTGGCCGACCGCATGGCGGGTCTCGTCGCCGCCAAGCGCCTTGACCCCGGTGACAGTCTCCTCGACCACCTCATCGCGGCCCGGGACGGAGCAGAGTCCCTCAGCGAGGAGGAACTGGTCTCCCTGGCGGTCCTGTTGCTCGTCGCCGGGCACGAGACCACCACCAACTTCCTCGGCAACGCCGCCCTCGCGCTGTTGCGGCACCCCGCCGAGCTGGATCGCCTCCGCGAGAATCCTGATGACATCCCGGCCGCGCTGGACGAGTTGCTCCGGTTCGACTCCCCGGTCAGTACGGCCACCTTCCGGTTCACGACCGAGGCGGTCACGCTCGGCGGTGTCGACATCCCGGCCGGGACGCCGCTCCTGGTCGCGCTGGGCGCGGCCAACCGTGACCCCGTGCGCTTCCCGTCACCGGACCTTCTCGACCTGGACCGAGACGCCACCGGACATCTCGGCTTCGGCCACGGCATCCACCGCTGTGTCGGCGCATCCCTGGCCAGGGCCGAGGCGGAGATCGTCCTGCGAGCGGTACTGACCCGGTTCCCCGGCATCCGGCTCGCCGTACCGTCTGATCGACTGGCCTGGCGGCGCACTCGTCTCATGCGCGGGCTCTCGGCACTTCCCGTCATCGTCTAGCGCGAAATCCCGTGGGATGCCCGCTGTCCCCGCCGTCGGCCGAGGTCCGTTCGCCGGTCTGTTTGCCGGTCCGGCAACTTTTCGTGCGGATCGGTGCCGTTCCGCGCACCATCGACAACGCGCCCCATGGGGACGGCGCGGCACAGCACCACGAGCAACGGGAGGCATCCGGTGTCAGGACACCACCAGCACGGCGAACAGGCGGCCACGGAGATGTTCGAGCCGGCGGCCTGGGACGAGCGGTACGCCGGTCAGGAGCGGTTCTGGAGCGGAGAGCCCAATCCGCAGCTCGTCGCCGCCGCCGGGGAGCTGATCCCGGGCACGGCGCTGGACGTCGGCTGCGGCGAGGGGGGTGACGTGGTCTGGCTGGCCGAGCAGGGCTGGCGCGTGACCGGTGCCGACTTCTCGGCCGAGGGTCTGGCCCGCGCCGCACGTCACGCCGAGCAGGCAGGTGTGGCCGACCGCGTCGACTGGTGGCAGGTGGACGCGAGGACCTTCGCTGCCGACGACCGCTCGTTCGACCTGGTCACCAGCCACTATCTGCACGCCCCGGACGGCGGCATGGTCGATGTGACCCGCCGCCTCGCCGGTGCCGTCGCCCCCGGAGGGCTGCTCCTGGTGGTCGGACACGCGCCGTCCCACGAGTTCACGCACCTCTCCGAGAGCCACCGCAAGGCGATGTTCCTGGCAGCGGAGCTCCTGCCCGGACTGCCGGACGGCTTCGAGCCCGTCGTCGTGGAGCAGCGCACGCGAACGCTCAACCGGGACACCGGGCCGGTCGAGGCCGAGGACTCGGTCCTGCTGGCCCGCCGGACGGAGCGCTGAACACTTGGCTGAACCAAGGGCAGTTGCGGCCTCATGGCGCGGTCAACGGTCGAGCGCGCGGTGTGCGCCGGTGCCGGAGTCCTGGGCAGGCCACCGTAGGTGAGCCCGGTCCGGTGAGGACCCCGGCCGACCGGATCAGCGGACGCGGATGAAGACCACGTCGTAACCGCTGTTCGTGGAGCGGGACTTGACGTAGACGCCGTCGCTGCCGCCGTTGGGGTTGCTGGTGTTGCCCTCGACGGTGGTGAAGGACGAGCCGCCGGACACCGTCCGGACGATGCCTATGTGCTCGTTGCCGCCGGTGAAGTCACTGCCGCCGTCCCAGTCGAAGGCGACGATGTCACCGGGCTGCGGGCTGGTCGTCACGGAGAGGTGGTAGTTGCCGGCCCGCGCCTGCTTGACCCAGCCCGAGACGTAGGAGTTGCGGTAGGAGCTGGCTCCGGTCTGCTTGGCCACCCAGCTCACGAAGGTCGCGCACCAGGCGTAGTTGCTGGTGGACAGCGAAAGGCCCACGGACGAGCCGTAGCTGTTCGCGCGGGCGCTGCCCTCGACCGTGCCGACCTCGGCCGCCGCCACGTCGAGGATCTTGGCGTAACCACCGCCGGGCGGGGGCGACGAGGGCGGTGTGACCGCGCCGTACAGGGCGGCCTTGGTGTTCGGCCCCACGTGGCCGTCGACCGAGAGGCCCTTCTCGGCCTGGAAGTCCCTGACGGCGCTGTCGGTGAGAGGACCGAAGTCACCGTCCACGGCGAGATCGGCACCGTGGTGGTTGAGCAGGCTCTGCAACTCGGTGACACAACCACTGCGCTGGCCCTGCACGATTTCGTTCGGGCAGGAGGCGGAGTTCAGGTTGATGGGCGCGGGGGCGCCGTTGCCGCCGCCGCCGCCGATGTTGGAGTACAGGGCGGCCTTGGTGTTCGGGCCGACCTGGCCGTCGGCGGTGAGGCCGCTCGCGGACTGGAACGCCTTCACGGCCGCCAGCGTCTGCGGGCCGAAGCTGCCGTCGACGGCGAGGCTCTGCCCCTTGCCGTTCAGCAGGGACTGCAGTGTGGCGACGCAACCGCCGCTCTGCCCCTCGACGATGTTCTCCGGGCACGACGCCGACCGCAAGTCCAGGCCCGTCGACGGTGACTCGTCGGTGTCGTACAGCGCCCGCTTGGTGTTGGTGCCGACCTGTCCGTCGGCCGTGAGGCCGTGGGCGGACTGGAAGCTGCGGACGGCACTCGCGGTACCGGCGCCGAAATCGCCGTCCACGTCGACGGCGTACCCGTGGTGGTTGAGCAGCCGCTGCAGCTCCGTGACACAGCCGCCCTTGGCGCCCTGGACGATGTTCGCGGGGCAGGAGGAGGAGTTGAGATTGACGGGGGCGGGCGCCGAACCACCGGTCGCGTACAGCTTGGTCTTCGTCGCGGGACCCACTCGCCCGTCCACGGCGATGGCGGTGGCGGCCTGGTACTCACGGACCGCATACAGGGTGGCCGATCCGAACTGACCGTCCACCACCAGGCCGGCGCCGTGCGCGTTCAGCAGGTTCTGCAACTCAGTGACGCAGCCGCTGGTCTGGCCCTGGAGGATCTCGCTGGGGCAGGAGGCGGACGTCAGTTTGATCGGGGCCGGTGCGGCGGACGCGGGGCCGGCGCCGAGGACGATGCCCGCGGAGACCATCGCGGCGGTGGCGGCGAAGGTTCCCACACGAATGCGCCAACCCGGCCCGGCGTGGTGCGCGGGCCGTCGGGAGTGGTTCTTGTCTTCGGTACGGACGACGAATGCGGGTCTTCCCATGGCGCGGGGTTCTCCTTCTGGGAACGGACGGACGAACGGGCGGACGGGCGCGTGGCGGGAGGCGTGTGGATGAAGCGGGGTCTCGCGGCACTCCGCTGTGGTGCTTCGGGTGTGCGGATCGGGTCCGGGCGGGGGAGCGGGCACACAGATCCGCGGCCCGTCCTTGCCGGGCAAGGACGGGCCGCGGACGGTCACTTCACGATCAGCCCGGTCGTTCCACGGTCAGTCGGACCTGGTTTGTGCCGAGGCGGCGGATCATGGTGGGTGGCCGGTCCAACCGGTCAGGCGGCGAAGCGCTTGAACGCCGCCCGGGTGCCCGGGCCGGCGATGCCGTCGATCTCGCCCGTGTAGCCGTAGTCGTCCTTCAGCAGACGCTGGAGGGCCTTGATGGTGTTGGGGCCCGGGTCCCCGTCGATGGCGCCCGTGTAGCCCCAGTACGTCGCGAGGCAGCGCTGGAAGGCCTTCCAGCTGTTGGTGCCGAGCTGACCGTCGATGGCCCCCGTGTAGCCCCAGTAATCCGCGAGGAATTCCTGGACGTTCTTGGCCTCGGCCGTGGTCAGACCGAAGTTCTGCGTCGCGGCCACGGCGGCGGGCTGGGCCACCGCCGTCGTCCCCGCGGTGCCCGCGGTCGCCGCGAAGCCGGTGCCCGCGGTCGCCACACTGCCGGCGGCGAGGCCGACGACGGCGATGACACCGGCGATGGTCCTGCCCATAGCGTTCGGTCGCATGCGTTCCTCTTTCATTCGTGGGGTCGGCACCTGTCACGCCGAGCGAGGCAGGTGGCGAGACCACGGTGCAGGGCGCGCGGCCACGGCGGCCACGGCTGCGGCCCAAGTGGCGGTCTTACGGGACGACCACGGTGCTGACCTGCGACGACAACGTCCCGCGGGACGGTGATGCGGGACACCTGTGACAGATGTGGCGGGCTCATGCAGAATGCGCAGCAGCGGAGGGGAACCGCTGTTCACGCACACGACCATGCTGACGACCGCAGTGGGGGAAACATGCCGCGCTCCAAGCCGCTGCCCGCGGAACTCGACCCCAGCGCACGGCAGTTGGTGGCCCGCTTACGCCGGCTGAAGGACCACAGCGAACTGACGATGCGACAGCTCGCGGCCAAGACCGGGTACAGCGCGAAGTCTTGGGAGCGGTATCTGGGCGGTACCTCGCTGCCGCCGCGGGAGGCGGTGGAGGCGTTGGCCCGGATCACCGGCACCGACGTCGTCCCGCTGCTCGCGCTGCACGAGATCGCGGTCGACGCCCGGGGCGATCGCCGGACGCGGGGAAGGCCCGCCGCGCAGGGCCAGGACGAGCAGCGGAGAGTGGAGGCGGAGGGCGGCGAGACGGGGCAGGGCGAGGCGACTGGGCGTGACGGGACGGGGCAGGACGAGGCGGGGCGTGGAGAGCAAGGGCAGGGCGGGCAGCGCGATCGGGAGCACGAGTCGCAGGCCGCCGGGTCGACGACCCCGCGTCCCGGGCCAGAAGCCGCAGCCGCACCAGCCGTAGGAGTGCCGCCCCGGGCCCCGCAAGCTGCCCCCGGTCGGCTCCCGCACATCGCGCTCACCGCAGGCGTCGCCGCCTTGGCCGTAGCCCTGTCCGCGGTGCTCCTGCTGATGCTGCGCCTTGACGACGACGCCGGGCGGGCCGCGGTCACCGCTTCGCCCCGCACCGGCGCGGCCTCCCCGCCGCCCTCCTACACGTGCCGCATCGCACGGGTCGAGGGCCGCTGGTCGGCGGGCATCAACAACGGCCGCAACACCGAGATCGTCTACGGCGCTACCGGCGCCGACGTCGCCGAGGCGCAGTGTCTGCTGCGGCGGGCAGGCATCTCACCGGGCGGCATCGACGGCATGTTCGGCCCGCTGACCCTGCGGGCGGTGAAGACGTTCCAGGAACGTGCCGGTCTCACCGTCGACGGCATGCTGGGGCCGCGCTCGTGGAAGGCCCTGCGCGGATGACACCCGGGGCACCCTCACCGCCGGGGGCCCGACTGGCCGCCGTACTCCAGGAGTTGCGGCAGCGCACCGGACTGAGTCTCGCGCAGCTCGCGCACGCGACCACCTACAGCAAGTCGTCCTGGGAGCGCTACCTCAACGGCAAGAGCCTGCCGTCGCGCAGCGCGGTCAAAGAGCTGTGCCGTCTCGCCGACGAACCCGCGCACCACGCGCTGGCACTCCTGGACATCGCCCGCACGGACCGGACGGAGGACAGCGGGCCGGGACTTGGGGAAGCGGTGCGACAGGGCACGGCAGGCGGGGCGGACACCCCGGCCCCTGCCCCGTCGGAGCACGCCGACGGCGAGGGGGCCCCGCGAGACACGGTCGACGACCTGGTTTCAGGTCCGAGTGCGACGGCCCCGGGCGGTACGGACCACGCGCTCGTCCGCCCAACGGGCCACCGGCGCGCGAACGTTGTCACCGGTCTCCTGTCGGTCTGTGCCGTCGCCCTCGGTGTGCTCGTGCTCATCCACCTTCCTCCCACGCACCGCGATGAGCCGGCTCCGACCCCCACGCCCTCCGCGGCCACCGGGGCGCTCTGCCGGCACACGGCCTGTGAGAACAGGGACCCGATCGAGACGCGCTGCGCTGCCGAACCCCTGACCCTCGCCGAGCACGAGACCGCCACCGGTGCCTGGATCCAGCTCCGCTACAGCCAGGAATGCGGGACGAGCTGGGCTCGGATGTGGGGTGCCGTCGTGAAGGACCGCGTCGAGATGCGGGTGGGAGGCCGGCACGGTTCACTCCGGAGCGCCGAGGTCACCACTCCCGAAGAGGCGGACACCTACGTCCACACCCTCATGAGCGTGATCGGCCCCGACACACCCGTGCAAGCCTGCTTCAGCTCTGGAGCAGGTGGTGAGAGGGAGTGCTTCGAGGCTGAGTCCTCGCCGTCGGGCGGGGACGGGTCGTAGCACCTGCGGCGTCGTCGACGCTCAGTACGTACCACTGTCTCGGCGACGCGCCACGCAGGTACAGATGCCGGCCTCGCCCGACGGGGCGCGCGTACCGCTTGAGCGGTGTCCCGTTCGGGAGGGTGAGGCGGGCTTCCTCGACCACCAGGGCCACGTCCTCTGTCAGGCGGCAGTGGTGCAAGCGGTCCGGTTCTCGGCCGCCGCCCAACATCGTGATCTGTTGTCCGTGCACGGCCATGCCCCGGGGAGCGACTACGGGGGTTCTCCGCAGGCGAGTCTCACCGTTGGCCCGGACCTCCAGCAGATGGAACGTGGGGTAGTAGCTGGCCCACGCGACACCGTCGCCGACGTTCAAGGCGTAGACCGTATCGATGTGTTGCACGCCCTCGGGAGACGTGTACCCCCATTGGTGGTTGCCGCCGCTGTCCCAGCGGACCAGGCCGGCGGCGCTGATCGGGTCGCTGTAGACGCCTTCGTCGAAGTAGGCGCTCCAGACATGGTGCCGTCGGTCTGCCATCAGGTACTCGACGGCACTCCCCATCGCGAAACTGCGGCGAGGTCGCCCGTCCGTTCCGTAGATCTGCGCGTTCCGCCCCCCTTCGGCGCTGTGGCCCTGCACGACGAACCGGCCGTTGGGCAGCGCGTCGAGACGGTTCACCCGCAAACACAGAGACCGCAGGATCTGCTCGCGGACCGTGCCGCCGCTGTCGATGACCAAGAGTGCGTCGTACGGACAGCGACGGGGTTGGGGGCGGGGCCTGCCGTACGGGCTCGGGCGAAGTTCCGCGTCGCGGGAGATCAGCCAGAGTGCTCGACCCCACGCGTCCACGGTGGTCGCCAGAACCTTCTGGTGGTCGTACTGCCGAGGCAACAGTGCGTGAGGACGCAGTGTCACCTTGTTCAAGAGATCACCTCACGGGCGAACGAACATGACCTGCTGATGATCGCATCCTCCGGAGCCCTCCCGAAGGCGTCGACGACTCTCTCGCTGGGCCCCCGCAACCCCGAGTGACTCCCGTCTCACCTGGTCGGTAGCTCTTGGCTATGCAACTCGTTGCATAGAAAGATCGCGGCATGGCGCTCGAGCACGCGATTCTTGTCTCCCTGCTGGAGAAGCCGGGGTCCGGCTATGAGCTGGCCCGGCGGTTCGAGCGGTCCATCGGGTACTTCTGGACCGCCACGCACCAGCAGATCTACCGCGTTCTGAGGCGCATGGAGAGCGATGGCCTGCTCGCCGTCCGTGAGATGCCGCAGCAGAACCGGCCGGACAAGAAGGAGTACTCCGTCGTGGGCCCCGGCCGCGCCGCCCTCTCCGAGTGGCTGCACGAAGCGATCGAACCCGAGAGCATGCGGCACGACCTCGCCGTGAAGATCCGGGGTGCGGCCTTCGACGACCCGTCCGTGCTGGTGCGTGAGGTCGAACGGCACCGTCAGGTGCACAGCGACCGGCTCGCGCACTATCTGGCGGGGGAGGAGCGCGACTTCACCGGACCCGCGGCCCCCGCGCCGCTCGACGCCGGTCAGGAACTGCAGCACGTCGTGCTGCGCGGCGGCATCGCGTACGAGCGGATGACGATCGCCTGGCTCGACGACGTCCTCGCCACCCTCCGGCGGCTCAGTACGTCACAGCCGCACGCCTGAACCGCCGGGCCGACGCCCGCAATCGGTGACCTCAGCACCGGCCCCTCACCCTCAACCCTCGGAAGGCGGACCCTCATGGCCGACTCCCTCCTGTTCAACCCGCGCACCTACGACCCCGCGCACTTCGATCCCGAGACCCGCAGGCTGCTGCGGGCCACCGTGGACTGGTTCGAGGACCGCGGCAAGCGCAGGCTCATCGAGGACTACCGTTCCCGCGCCTGGCTGGGCGACTTCCTCGCGTTCGCGGCCAAGGAAAGGCTGTTCGCCACCTTCCTCACCCCCTCGTCCGCCGGGGAACTCGACGACCAGCGCTGGGACACCGCCCGGATCGCGGCCCTCAACGAGATCCTCGGCTTCTACGGTCTCGACTACTGGTACGCGTGGCAGGTGACCATCCTCGGTCTCGGGCCGGTGTGGCAGAGCGACAACGCCGCCGCCCGCGCCCGTGCGGCACAACTCCTGTCCCAGGGCGAGGTGTTCGCCTTCGGCCTCTCCGAGAAGGCCCACGGCGCGGACATCTACTCCACCGACATGCTGCTGACTCCGGACGGTGACGGCGGCTTCCGGGCGAGGGGTTCCAAGTACTACATCGGCAACGGCAACGCGGCCGGACTCGTCTCGGTATTCGGCCGGCGCACCGACGTCGAGGGCCCGGACGGCTACGTGTTCTTCGCCGCCGACAGCCGCCACCCGGCGTACCACCTCGTGAAGAACGTCGTCGACTCCTCCAAGTACGTCAGCGAGTTCCGCCTCGAGGACTACCCCGTGGGCCCCGACGACGTCCTGCACACGGGCCGCGCCGCCTTCGACGCCGCTCTCAACACCGTCAACGTCGGCAAGTTCAACCTCTGCACCGCCTCCATCGGCATCTGCGAGCACGCGATGTACGAGGCGGTTACCCACGCGCACCAGCGCATCCTGTACGGCCGCCCCGTCACCGCCTTCCCGCATGTGCGCCGGGAGTTGACCGACGCGTACGTCCGCCTCGTCGGCATGAAGCTGTTCAGCGACCGGGCCGTCGACTACTTCCGCTCGGCCTCCGCGGAGGATCGCCGTTATCTGCTGTTCAACCCGATGACGAAGATGAAGGTGACCACGGAGGGCGAGAAGGTCATCGACCTCATGTGGGACGTGATCGCCGCCAAGGGCTTCGAGAAGGACAACTACTTCGCGCAGGCCGCCGTCGAGATCCGGGGGCTGCCCAAGCTCGAGGGCACCGTGCACGTCAACCTCGCGCTGATCCTGAAGTTCATGCGCAACCACCTCCTGGACCCGGCCGAGTTCCCGGCCGTGCCCACCCGCCTCGACGCGGCCGACGACACGTTCCTCTTCGAGCAGGGGCCGGCCCGCGGTCTGGGCTCCGTGCGCTTCCACGACTGGCGCCCCGCCTACGACGCATACGCGGGCGTACCGAACGTCGCCCGCTTCCGGGAGCAGGCGGATGCCCTGTGCGAGTTCGTCACCACGGCGGCCCCCGACGAGGAGCAGAGCCGCGACCTCGATCTGCTGCTCGCCGTCGGCCAGTTGTTCGCGCTGGTGGTGCACGGTCAGCTCATCCTCGAACAGGCCCGTCTGACGGATCTCGACGAGGACGTGCTCGACGAGCTGTTCGCCGTCCTCGTCCGCGACTTCTCCGCCTACGCCGTCGAGCTGCACGGCAAGGACTCCGCCACCGCGGACCAGCAGCGCTGGGCACTCGGAGCCGTCCGGCGCCCCGTAGTCGACGAAGCGCGTTCGGGCCGCGTCTGGCAGCGTGTGGAGGCGCTGTCCGGGACGTACGAGATGGCACCGTGAGGGCCTGGACGAGGGGCCCGTCGACCCACGGCGGCCGTGGCTTCGGGGAGTCGTGACGTCCGTAACGTGGTCTTCCGGGCGACGCGCGGAGGGCCACGGTACGTGGGGGTGGCGTCGGCGGGCGCTGGCCGAGAGACGGACGCAAGGGGCCGGCGCCGGCTCAACCGAGCGGGTTAGCGGTGTCGCGCAGGGTGGTCAGGGTCGGGCCGTACATGCGCGACTTGATGGTGCCGAGGGTGTCACCGGCCTTGTTCACCTGTGCCTGGGCGATCTCGATCGCGGTGGAGCGTACGGCGTCCACGTCGGTCGCCCGGTCGACGATGCCGGCGGCCGCGGCGTCGGTGCCGCCGTAGCGCCGGGCGGTGACCATGGCCTCGTGCGCGGTCTGCGGGGTCAGCCGGGACTGGATGAGCGCGGCCATGCCGGGGGTGAAGGGGATGTGGATGTCCGCTTCGGGCAGGCACCAGTAGCCGCGGTCCGCGCGCATGACCCGGACGTCGTGGGCGAGGGAGAACATCGCGCCGGCGGCGAAGGTGTGCCCCTGAAGGGCGGCAACCGTGACGACCGGCAGGGACAGCAGCCGCGCGAACAGCTCGTGGACGGAGACGACGTAGTCCCGGCGCTGGTCGGCGTGGGCGGACAGCCAGTCCAGGTCGAGCCCGTTGGAGTAGAACTTGCCGGTGGCGGTGGTGACCAGGGCACGGGGCCCGTCGGACTTCTCGACCTCGTCGAGCGCCGCCCCGACGGCGGTGATCCAGTCGGGGTGGAAGCGGTTCTCACCGTCTCCGAGGTCGAGGACGAAGATGTTGTCCTGACGGTCGAGCGAGGGCATGGCGGCTCCTTCGGGCGGCACGCGGTGAAAACCGGCGGGTGGTGCACCGAGCGGAGGCCGCCCCGGCGAGGCGTGCTCCGCCCAATGACTTACCGGTCGGTAACTTATGGGGTGCGGCCCGGTACCCGCAAGAGGCTGCGCCGCGCCCGTGCCCTCAGCTGACACCGTACGGCGGTGGCGGCTCGCCCTCCGTCGTCACCTCGAAGGTGTTGAGGAAGTCGCAGATCAGCTGGTAGAAGCCGACGGTGACGACGAGGTCGGCGAGCTGGTGCACCGTGAGGAACGCCAGGAGCTCCTTGCGCGCGCCGTCGTCGAGGCAGTGCCGGTCGAGCAGGCGGTCGGTGGCCGCGAGGACGGCTGCCTCGGACGCGGAGAGCCCCTCGGCGGCACCGGTCGCGGCGGCGGCGATCGCCTCCTCGCCGAGCCCGACGAGACGGGCGATGTTTTCGTGATGGTGGACCTCGTACGCCGCCCCGTAGACCTGGCCGACCCGGACGATGGCGAGTTCGCGCAAGGCATCCGGCAACGAGTTCCGCTGCAGGATCGCGTCCCCCAGCGCCAGCACGCCGGGTGCCAGCGCGGGGGTGTGCATCAGCATCCGGAAGACGTTCAGCGAACCGCGAGCGGTCACGTCCTCCCGCAGCTGCGCGGGTAGTGCGGAAAGGTCCGGGTACTCCATGTCGACTCCGTTCGCCTGGCGATGGACTGCACAGACGGCATCCCCGCACAGCCCGCGTCGAACACCGCTGAGCCCGGGGTGACGGCTGCCGCTGTGGCTTCGGTGAGCAGCCTTGCGCTTCCGCGCCGGTGCCGGCCAGCTGTCGGTACGTACCGTGGGCGTGCGACTAGTAACTGTCGTACCGGGGCTTGCCGTTGGGCCGGTAGACGCCGACGACGGTGCCGTTCCTGGTCGTCGAGACGCTGACCGGCTCCAGCGAGGTGGGGATCGCTCCGTCGGCGAACAGCCGCTTGCCGGTGCCGATGATCACCGGATGGATGGTCAGCCGGTACTCGTCGACCAGGTCGTGCCGCATGAGGGTCTGGGCGAGGTCGCCGCTGCCGACGACGTTGATGTCCCCGCCCTCGGACGTCTTGAGCGCGCGTACCGCATCGGCGACATCGCCCTCCAGCAGTGTGGAGTTCTGCCACTCCACGGACGTCAGGGTCCGAGACGCGACGTACTTGTGCATGCTGTTCATCCGCTCCGTGAACGGGTTGCCGGGATCGGCGGTGGGCCAGTACGACGCGAAGATCTCGTACGTCTTGCGGCCGAGCAGCATCGCGTCGGCGGGCTCGTACCAGCCGGCGATCGCCGCGCCCACCTCGTCGTCCGTCACCGGCTTCTGCCAGCCGCCGTGCTCGAACCCGCTCTGAGTGTCCTCGTCCGGCCCGCCCGGTGCCTGCATGACGCCGTCCAGTGTCAGGAACGTACAGACAATGATCTTGCGCATGGTGCGCTCCCTTCGTCGGAGGGTAGACGGCACGACCGCCGAGAACTCATCGGAGGGGCGGGAGGGCGAAGCAGGGGCAGCGGTGACCTGGGAGTCGTACGGGAGGCCGGTGCCCCGCGCCCGCGTGAGCCGGGCGAGATGGGCGTCCAGGGGTTGAACGGCTCCGGGCAAGGGTTCCCGGAGGTTCCACCAGTGGATCGCCGCGATCTCCTCATTGGCGCGGAAAGCCCGTATACGGGAGGTGCGGCCCGCGAACAGAGCCGCGTACTCGGCTCGACGGTCCGGGGCGAGAACGAAGCGCGCGTAACCGACGAGCCGCAACGGCCCGTCGGACACCTGCCCGCTCTCCTCCAGCAATTCGCGACCGGCCGCCTGCCGAGGGGACTCCCCGGCCTCGACGCACCCACCAGGCAGTTCCCAGTGCCGACGCCGGCGATCGAAGGCCATGAGGACGCGGTCGTGGTGCCACAGGGCGGCCGGCGACGCCGGCAGGGGCGCGTCGTGTGGTGGCGCTTCCTCCGGCCCGCGGACGAACGTGACCAGGGCGTTGCCGCGGCTGTCGACCGCGAGTGGCAAACTTCCGGAGTCGGACACCTCGGTGTGCTTTCCGGCCCACTGCCCGGACAGTCCCGGTCGCGACCGAGCCCGGCCGTGGGCATGCGGGGCGGCGGTCACGGAGCCGCCCGCCGGTCGACGCCGCCCGCGCAGACGACGGGCATCCGCCTCCCGCTCCCGGAGGCAGGGCCGCGTGGCGTCACCCGCTGAAGGCTGCTGAGGCGTCAAGGCCCCTGCGGTCTCCACAACTTGCACGGATTCCGGTGTCCGAGGGGTTGCCCAATCACTACGGTCAACATTTAAATCAAGACGTGAACTAAGTGGCGCAACAAGTTCGTTGCACGTTGGACAACTTTGCGCACCCGCACGACCACCACAGCACGGCCTTTCGTGACCATCCTTCATCCACCCCCAGGGGAACATGGCATGGGCCTCAGATCTCTCGGTGTCGCGCTCGCCAGTACGGCGGCGCTGATCACTCTTCCTGTTGTCGCACCACCGCCTGCGGTCGCGGCCGACGCAAATCTGTCCCAGGGCAGGACAGCCGCGTCCTCGTCGACGGAGAACGCCGGAACGCCCGCGGCCGCCGCGGTCGACGGCGACATGGGCACCCGCTGGTCCTCGGCCGCGACCGACGACCAGTGGGTCCAGGTCGACCTGGGGGCCACGGCCTCCATCAACCAGGTCGTCCTCAACTGGGAAGCGGCCTACGCCGCGGACTACAAGATCCAGGTCTCGCCGGACGGCGGTTCCTGGACCGACGTCCGGACCGTCACCGGCGGGGACGGCGGCACCGACACCCTCACCGTCTCGGGCCAGGGCCGCTACGTCCGCATGCAGGGCGTCCACCGGGCCACCCCGTGGGGTTACTCGCTGTGGGAGTTCCAGGTGTTCGGGACTCCCGGCGCGACTCAGGCCGCCTGCTCGACCACCAACTCGGCGCAGGGCAAGACCGCTTCGGCGTCCTCGACGGAGAACGCCGGCACCCCGGCGTCCGCCGCGGTCGACGGCAACGACTCCACCCGCTGGTCCAGCCAGGCCGCCGACCCGCAGTGGCTGCGCGTCGACCTGGGCTCGTCCCAGGACATCTGCAAGATCGACCTGAACTGGGAAGCCGCCTACGGCAAGGACTTCCAGCTCCAGGCCTCCGCCGACGGCCAGAACTGGAACACCCTCAAGACCGTCACCGGCGCGACGGGCGGCCGCGCCTCCTACGACGTGAGCGGCACGGGCCGCTACGTCCGCGTCCTCGGCACGGCCCGCGGCACTGCCTACGGCTACTCGCTCTGGGAGTTCGCCGTCCACACCACGTCCGGCGGCACCGGTGGCCCGATCCAGGGCGGCGGGGACCTGGGCCCGAACGTGATCGTCGTCGACCCCTCCACGCCCAACCTTCAGCAGAAGTTCGACCAGGTCTTCACCCAGCAGGAGTCGGCGCAGTTCGGCTCCGGGCGCTACCAGTTTCTCCTCAAGCCGGGCACCTACAACGGCATCAACGCCCAACTCGGCTTCTACACCTCGATCTCAGGGCTCGGGCTGAACCCCGACGACACCCAGATCAACGGTGACATCACCGTGGACGCGGGCTGGTTCAACGGCAACGCCACCCAGAACTTCTGGCGCTCGGCGGAGAACCTGGCGATCACTCCGTCCAACGGCACCGACCGCTGGGCGGTGGCACAGGCCGCGCCGTTCCGTCGCATCCACGTCAAGGGCGGCCTCAACCTGGCACCCAACGGCTACGGTTGGGCCTCCGGCGGATACATCGCCGACTCCAAGATCGACGGCACCGTCGGCCCGTACTCCCAGCAGCAGTGGTACACCCGGGACAGCTCCGTCGGCGGCTGGACCAACGGCGTGTGGAACATGACGTTCTCCGGGGTCCAGGGCGCACCCGCGACCAACTTCGACACCGGCCCGTACACCACCCTCGACACGACGCCGATCTCCCGCGAGAAGCCGTTCCTCTACCTCGACGGCAACGACTACAAGGTGTTCGTGCCCGCCAAGCGCACCAACGCCCGGGGTGTGTCCTGGCCGGCCAACGCGGGGACCTCGCTCCCGCTCAGCCAGTTCTACGTGGTCAAGCCGGGCGCGACGGCCGCCACCATCAACCAGGCGCTGGCCCAGGGGCTCAACCTGCTGTTCACCCCCGGTGTCTACCACCTCGACCAGACGATCAACGTCACCCGTTCCAACACCGTGGTGCTCGGACTGGGCCTGGCCACGATCGTGCCCGACGGGGGCATCGACGCCATGCACGTCGCGGACGTCGACGGGGTCCGGCTCGCCGGATTCCTGATCGACGCCGGCGCGAGCCGCTCCGACACCCTGCTCCAGATCGGGCCGGCCGGCGCGGCAGCGGACCATTCCGCCAACCCGACCACCATGCAGGACGTGTTCATCCGCATCGGCGGCGCGGGCCCGGGCCTCGCGACCAACTCCGTCGTGGTCAACAGTGACGACGTCGTCGTCGACCACACGTGGATCTGGCGCGCCGACCACGGCCAGGGCGTCGGCTGGGAGACCAACCGGGCCGACTACGGACTCGTGGTGAACGGCGACGACGTCCTCACCACCGGCCTGTTCGTGGAGCACTTCAACAAGTACGACGTGCTCTGGAACGGCGAACGCGGGCGCACGATCTTCTTCCAGAACGAGAAGGCCTACGACGCGCCGAACGCCGCCGCGATCTCCCACGACGGCATCGTCGGCTACGCGGCCTACAAGGTCGCCGACACGGTGAACGTCCACGAGGCATGGGGCCTGGGCAGCTACTGCAACTACACCTCGGACCCCTCCATCGTGCAGCACCACGGCTTCCAGGTCCCCGTCAAGGCCGGCATCAAGCTGCACAGCATCCAGGTGATCTCGCTGGGCGGCAAGGGACAGTACGCCCACGTCGTCAACGACACCGGCGCACCCACCTCCGGCACCGACACCATCCCGTCCAAGATCACCCAGTTCCCGTGACCGGCGGCCGGTGACCCGGCCCGCCACTGACGAGAACACCGAACCCGACGTGCTGCGGGCCGCGACTGCGGCCCGCAGCATTGTCCTTTCCCGCTGTGTCACCGGCGAGGACGTCAGGGCGGTCGCCGCCACTCGTCCTGTCGGTCTGCGTCAGGTACGGGTCCAGCGCTGGTTGCTTCCACCCGAGCAGGCGTAGAGCTGGAGCAGGGTGCCGTTGGCGGTGCCGGCCCCGACGGCGTCGAGGCAGAGGCCGGACTGGACGCCGACGATGGAACCGTCGGAGTTGAGGCGCCACTTCTGGTTGTCACCGCCCCAGCAGCTGTAGATCTGGACCTTGGTGCCGTTGCCGGTCCCGGCGGCGTCCAGGCACTTGTTGCCGTAGACCCTGAGCTCGCCGGCGCTGGTGGACTCCCACTGCTGGTTGGTGCCGGTGTTGCAGTCCCACAGCTGGAGCTGGGTGCCGTCGGTGGTGCTGGAGTTCGGCACGTCCAGGCAGCGGCCCGAGCCGACGCCCTTGATCTGTCCGCCGCCGGTGGGGGGCGTGGAGGTGCCGCCGTTGAGCGCGTTGAGGACCGCGGTGTAGGCGGGCTTCTTGCTGCCGTCGTTGTTGAACAGCAGCGGGGTGTCGCCCGACCGCCAGGAGTCCATGTCGCGCACGCCCCAGACGGTGATGCCGAGGCAGCGCGAGACGGCCAGGCAGTCGTTGGTAACGGCGGCGTAGGTCGAGGCCGAGGCGCCCTGGATGTCGAGCTCGGTGACGGCCACGTCGACGCCGAGGGCGGCGAAACTCTGCAGCGTGGTGCGGAAGTTGCTGTTGTAGGGGCTGCCGCTGTTGAAGTGCGACTGGAAGCCGACGCAGTCGATCGGCACACCGCGCTGCTTGAAGTCGCGGACCATGTTGTACACGCCCTGGGTCTTGGCCCAGGTCCAGTTCTCGATGTTGTAGTCGTTGTAGCAGAGCTTGGCAGCCGGGTCGGCGGCGCGCGCGGTGCGGAAGGCGACCTCGATCCAGTCGTTGCCCGTGCGCTGCAGGTTGGAGTCGCGTCGGCCGCCCGAACTGCCGTCGGCGAACGCCTCGTTCACGACGTCCCACTGGGCGATCTTGCCCTTGTAGTGGCTCATCACGCCGTTGATGTGGTCGATCATCGCCTGGCGCAGGGTGCTGCCGCTGAGGCTCTGCATCCAGCCGGGCTGCTGGGAGTGCCAGGCCAGGGTGTGTCCGCGGACCTGCTTGCCGTTCTGCACGGCCCAGTTGTAGACGCGGTCCCCGGAGGTGAAGTTGAACTGGCCCCGCTGCGGTTCGGTGGCGTCGATCTTCATCTCGTTCTCGGCCGTCACCGAGTTGAACTCACGTGCCGCGATCGAGGTGTAGGCCGAGTCGCCCAGTCTGCCCGAGGCGATGGCGGTGCCGAAGTAGCGGCCGCTCTGTGCCGCCGCGGCGCCGAGCGTGCTTTCGGCAGCGTGTGCGGGGGGAGGTGCGAGCAGTGCGGCGACTGTGCTGAGGACGCCGATGAGCAGCGCCAGAAGCAGAGTGTGCTTCCGGCGGACACCGTGTCCGGGTAGGGCAGTCAGACCCATGGCTGTGCCTCCAAAAGTAGACATCACGGAATGACTGGTGCGCAGGGGAAGGCGTTCGGCGTGCGTGTGATGTGAGTGCAGGGCCAACGCGGTTCGAAATATCGATACTTGGTCGATCCTCGGATTCGGAACATTGATGCATTGACGGTGGATCGTCAATACGTGGCACAGAGAAAGTTTCACCTTTCTCTTCGAAACATTCGAAGCACGGTTGGAATGGGCGTGAAACCTCCGGCGCCACTGCTGAGAGGTGGGCCGAGGCTCAAGGCGCGACCACGGCAAGAGGGCCCATGAAGCTCGTTCACCCTTCCGTCCCTGTTCAGAGGGCTTGCCGTGGAGCTTCGGGTCGCACCGCACTCCGTGCGGTCCTGCTCGGCGTGACAGCTCGTCCCACCCGGCAGGGAGGGCCTGTTTGCAGACAGAACGGCCGCAGACCTTGACCGAGGGACCCCTTATTCCTAGCTTGTGGCGTCGAAGGATCTGGCGAACACATCGAATGTTTCGATCGATCCATGCATCCGCGGCACGGTGCTGTGCGGTGCCGACGCCACCTCGCCCCGCCCCCAAGGAGGCCCCCAGATGCGTTTACGCCACCCGTCCACGGTCCCCCTCAGACGCCTGCTCGCCGTCCTCGCGCCGTTGCTGCTGGTGGCGACCTTCCTCGGAGCCCAGCCCGCCGCCGCGGCGACGGTCGACCCCAACGCCTCGTACGTGCTGGTCAACCGCAACAGCGGCAAGGCCCTGGACGTCTACAACTTGGCGACCGGTGACGGCGCCCGCATCACCCAGTGGACCAGGAACGATCAGGCCCAGCAGCAGTGGCAGTTCGTCGACTCCGGCGGCGGCTACTTCCGCATCAAGTCCCGCCACTCGGGCAAGGTGCTGGACGTCTACAACTGGTCCACCGCGAACGGTGGCTCGATCGTCCAGTGGACCGATCTGAACGCCACCAACCAGCAGTGGCGGCTGGCGGACAGCTCGGACGGCTATGTGCGGTTGATATCGCGCCACAGCAACAGGGCCCTCGAAGTGCAGGGTGCCTCCACCGCCGACAACGCGAACATCGTCCAGTACGACGACTGGGGCGGCACCAACCAGCAGTGGCAGCTCGTCAAGGTCGGCGGCGACACCCCCGGTGGGTGCGACCTGCCGTCGTCGTACCGCTGGACATCGACGGGCGCGCTGGCACAGCCCAAGTCCGGGTGGGTCTCCCTCAAGGACTTCACCGTCGTCCCGTACAACGGCAAACAACTCGTCTACGCGACGACCCACGACACGGGGACCAGCTGGGGTTCGATGAACTTCACCCCCTTCACCAACTGGTCGGACATGGCCTCGGCCGGCCAGAACACGATGTCGTCCTCCACCGTCGCGCCCACGCTCTTCTACTTCGCGCCGAAGAACATCTGGGTGCTCGCCTACCAGTGGGGCGGGACCGCGTTCTCCTACCGGACGTCGAGCGACCCCACCAACCCGAACGGCTGGTCCTCCCCTCAGGTGCTCTTCTCCGGGAGCATCTCCGGCTCCGGAACCGGTCCCATCGACCAGACGCTCATCGGCGACGGGACGAACATGTACCTGTTCTTCGCCGGTGACAACGGGAAGATCTACCGGGCCAGCATGCCGATCGGGAACTTCCCGGGCAGCTTCGGCTCGACCTCCACCGTGGTCATGAGCGACACGACGAACAACCTCTTCGAAGCCCCGCAGGTCTACAAGTTGCAGGGCCAGAACCGCTACCTCATGATCGTCGAGGCGATCGGCTCCCAGGGCCGCTACTTCCGCTCGTTCACGGCCACCAGCCTGAACGGTTCATGGACGCCCCAGGCGGCGACCGAGAGCAATCCCTTCGCCGGCAAGGCCAACAGCGGTGCCACCTGGACCAACGACATCAGCCACGGCGAACTGATCCGCACCAGCGCCGACCAGACCATGACGGTCGATCCCTGCAACCTCCAGTTGCTCTACCAGGGGCGCAGCCCCAACTCGGGCGGTGACTACGGCCTCCTGCCCTACCGTCCGGGGCTGCTGACACTGCAGCGCTGACAGCACGACACAGGCCGGCTCCCGTTGGGAGCCGACCCGGGCGGGCTCGGCGGCAGGCCGAGCCCGCCCGCGTCAGTCACCGGCATCGGCGGAGTCCAGGGCCGCCGCGCGAAGGGCGGCTGCCACACGGACACTCGGTTCGGTCATCGGCTGGGGGAGCCGGGCCAGGAGCAGGCGCCGTTGTTCCTGGGGGCCGCCGCGGACGGGCAGGACACGGACGCCCGGTGGCGCGGCGGCGGCGAGAGCCGCGGGCACCGTGGTCAGTCCGCAGCCGGCGGCGACCAGGTGCAGCTTGGCGAGCCAGTCGCGGGCGGTGTGCGCGATCTCGGGCCGCTCGTCCAGGCCCGGCCACACGCCCATCAGCTTGTCCTCTCCCGCGGAGGAACCGGCGATCCATCGCTGCCCGCGCAGGTCGGCCGCGTCGACGTGGTCCCCGCGGGCCAGAGGATGGGAGGCGGGCACCGCAAGGCAAAGGGCGCGTTCGGTGAGTGTCAGCAGCACGAGCGCGGGCGACTCGGCGTCCGGCGGCCGGAACGGCGGTGCCGAGGCGAGCAGGGCCAGATCGAGGCTGCCCGCCCGCAGCGCGCGGACCAGTGCCGGGGTGCTGCCCTCCCGGCCGACGACGTTCAGGTCCGGGTCCGTGCGGCGCAGTGCGGACAGGGCGCGGGGCACCAGGACGGCACCCGCGCTGGGGAACCACCCCAGGCGGACCGTCCCGGCCTGCCCGGGCAGCCCGGACAGCTCGCGGGCGGTCGCGTCGATCTCGTCGAGCACGGTCGTCGCGCGGCGCATGACGACTCGGCCGGCCGGGGTGAGCCGTACGCCGTCACGCCGCCGCTCCAGCAGTTCGGCGCCCGCGACCCGTTCGAGCGCGGCGATCTGGCGGGACACCGCGGACTGGGTGTACCCCAGGGACGCGGCCGCCGCCGTGAAGGTCCCCTGCTCGGCGACGGCGCGGAAAACGCGCAGCGCGGTGAGTGACACGTCTGTGAAGTCCATGACGATTACGCATGCTAGCCGTGCGTGACTTTCGTTGGACTCATGGACTCGGGCTTCCTAGCGTGGCAGACATGAACACATTCCGCATCGCCCTCGTCACGGGCGCCAACCAAGGACTCGGTCGTGCCCTGGTCGAGGGACTGGCGGCCCGCATGAGCCCGGACGACCTGGTCCTGCTGACCGGGCGCAGTCACCGGCGGGTGGCCGAGGCCGCCGACGAGGTGGTCCGCCTCCCGGGTACCCGCGCCCGCGTCGAGGGCAGGGTCCTGGACGTCACCGACATCGGCGCCATCGCCGGCCTCGCCGAAGAGCTCCGGGCCGCGCACGGCGGAGTCGACGTCGTCATCTCCAACGCGGTGGCCCGCGTACTGCCCGACGAGTCGCAGGCCGAGCGGGCGGACGAGTTCATCGACGTGTCCAACACGGCCACGCACGCGGTCCTGCGTTCCTTCGGCCCCGTCCTTCGCCCGGGCGGCCGGCTCCTCGTGGTGGCCAGCAGTCTGGGCACCCTCGGCCATCTCGACCCCCGCCTGCGCCACCTGTTCGACGGCGCGAGCCTCGACGAGGTCGAGCGCGCCGTCGAGTCCTGGCGCAGTGCCGTCCACCACGGGACCGCGCAGGAGGCGGGCTGGCCGGTGTGGCTGAACGTGCCCTCGAAAGTGGCTCAGGTCGCCGCCGTACGCGCCGTCGCCGCCGCACGCCGCGAGGGCGACCTCGCCACCGGCACGCTGGTCGCGTCCGTGTGCCCCGGCATGGTCGACACCGCCACCTCGCGCCCGTGGTTCAGCGACTACAGCCACGCGCAGTCACCGGCCAGGGCCGCCGGGGCCGTGCTCGACCTGATCTTCGCCGAGGGCGCCGACCCGGCCCTGTACGGCCAATTGATCCGCTTCGGGAAGGCCCTGAACTGGTACGACGGCACACCTCCGGTGGAGCAGGACCGGCTCCTCACACCCTGAACGCGCCCGATGGGCACCCCATCGCGCACGGGCGCGAGGAAGGGGAGGACGGTCAGGGGTGGTGCGGTGGAAAAGCAGTTGTCCGCGGAGGGGCTTCCCTGAACGATCCGGGTGTGACCACGTTGTTCCTCACGGTCGGCCTGCCGGGGGCCGGCAAGACCACGAGAGCCCGGCAGCTGGCCGAGGAGCACCATGCGCTCCGACTCACGCCTGACGAGTGGATGATTGCGCTGTTCGGCGAGCCGGAGGCGGGCGGGAAGCGTGCCGTCCTGGAAGGACGGTTCCTCTCGCTCGCCCTGGAGGCGCTGCGGCTGGGGACCGACGTGATCCTCGACTTCGGATGTTGGTCGCGTGACGAGAGGTCCGCGATCCGCTGGCTGGCGAGGTCCGCGGGGGCGTCCTGTCGGATTGTCTACGTGCCGGTGGATGTCGAGACACAGCGAGCAAGGATCGCCCACCGCCAGTCGACGACCCCGGATCAGACCTTTCTGATGAGTGAGGCGGACCTCGTGCGCTGGAGGGCGCTGTTCGATGAACCGGACGCCGAGGAACTCGACGGACGGGGGATGGACGACCCGCCCGAGGGTTCCCGGAGTTGGCCCGAGTGGGCCACCGACCGGTGGCCCTCCCTTGTGGTCTGACGTTCGGTCAAGTTCCCGGCAGCAGCACGAGGAGTTCGTACCGCGGCCGGGTCAGTGCCAGTCGCTGATCTTCATGTCCCGCGGATCGGGGGCGCCTTCCCCGGTCTCCAGGAGCTGCTTGAGACTCAGCAGGAAGGTGGCCCACTTGGTGCTGCAGTGGTGCATGAACTCGACCGGCTCCCGCCAGCCCTCGTGCTTGAACAGCACGATCGTGTAGTCACCGTCCTGACGGAGGTCCCACTGCACGCTGGTGCCGATCCATTCCTGCGGTCCGTCCACGACGTCCCAGCGCACGTGCCGCCCCGGATCGAGCTCGACGACCTTCATGTCGAAGCCGCCCGGCCCGAACCGGAACTCGATCACGCCACCGACGCCGGTCTCGCCGGACGTCTTCTCGGTCCACCAGCCGGACAGGCCGTCCAGGGTGGTCAGCGCGTCGTACACCTGCCGCGGCGAGGCGTGCTCGACGCCGATGCGGTGAAGTATGTCTGCCATCTCCGTGTTCCTCTCTACTGCTTCTTGCCGGTCTCGTTCTCCGTGTCCTTGCCGCGCTGGACCGTCTCGGCGATGCGCTTGATGCGCTGGAGACGGGAGTCCCAGGCGGCACCGACATCGGCGAGTTGGGCGACGGCACGGGCGAGCTGGGCCTGATCGACGCGGAACTGCTTCTCGCGGCCGGCGGTGGTGCCGTGCACCAGCCCGACCCGGTCCAGGACGAGGAGGTGCTTGGCCACCGCCTGACGGGTCACAGGCAGTCGTTCGCTGAGGCTGGTCGCCGTCCCGCTGCCCTCGCTGAGCAGCAGGTCGAGCATCCGGCGCCGGGTCGGGTCGCCGACCGCCGACCAGAGGTCGTCGTCCACTGTCACGCCCGGCCCCCGGTTCCGACCTTCTCGGCGTACGCCGGCAGCCGCGGCAGGTAGAAGTCCCAGCCGGTGGTGTGCTCGGCGTACCTGGCGGCGACCTTCGCCTCGTCCCAGCCGCGCTCGCGGAACCCGCTCTCGGTCATCCGCAGGAGCGTCCCCGTCCCCGCGGGCTCGATCTCGAAGACGACCAGGTTCGAGTTGCCGGGGGCGGCCGATTCCCCTTCCTCATGGGTCCACCGGAAGGAGAAGAGTCGCGGCGGCACCGCGTCGACGACCGTGAACTGCACCCAGGTGCCGCCCTGCGAGCAGTCCCCGAATCCGATCCGCCCCGCTCCTCCGGGCGTCACGGGGAACTCCGCCTCGTCCGGCCACCACTCGCGCAGGTGCTCGGGACTGCTCACCACCTCGAAGACGACCTCGGGTGAGGCGTCGATGTGGATCTCCCGCTCGATCGTTCCGTACTCCATGCTCGCCTGCCTTCTGCAACGTTTGGTTGCACATCAATCTAGCCGACCGGTCGGATGATGTGCAACCTTCAGTTGCGTTGTCGTGCGATCCGGTTCCGTGGTACTGGGGCCACCCTCAGCGGAGGGCGTCAGCAGTTCAGGTCAAGGAACTCAGCGTCGCCCGCTCGGCTTGGCCCGGCCGGGATCCGAGTACTCCTGGTCGGCGTCGGCGTCGGCGTCGTAGCAGTCGGCATCGGGCATCGGTGCCTCACTCGCTCGGGTACGAGGTCAGCACGTCGACGGAGTCGGCGTCAGCGGGTCCGGTCGGGACAAAGTCTCGGACAGCGGTAGCCCGTCCCGTGCGGCAACGATCCGCCGGGCCCGCAGCCCGGCCCGTGTGCGCGGGCGGTACTTGGGCTCCTTGCCGCATCCGCAGGCCGATCGCCCTTCGTAGCGCATACCTTCACGCAACACCGCAGTCACCACGGACCACCCGCGGACGTCGCGCCTGGGCGGGGGAGCGAAGTCATGACCAGCGCAGATGAGTGGCTGAGCGCAGTTCGGGCACTTGTGCTCCCGCTGGGGGCGAGGATGCTGCTTGAAGCTGACGCGGCACGAGACACACGCGTAGTGCAGCTTGTAGTAGGTCATGGCGTAGAAGCACACCAGGTCACCGTACTGAGCGGTTTGTGCGGCGGACCACCCATTTCGGCGGCCTGAGGTCCGCCACCCAGAGGTTGTCTCAGAAGCGAACGCAACCTTCCATGAGATCCGAACGTATCGACAAGCGGCACGACTGCACGCCTCGAATCTCGGACAACTCCCTGCAGAGACTCGCGACTTCGTGGACCCTCTATGACCGTGACCGGAAATCTGAGCGAGACAACGCCGGGCAGTGAGGTCAGGGCGCTGCTTCGGGTTCTGGACGGACAGCGGCGTCACGTCCTCGGCATCCTCGACGGGCTCGACGCGAAGGATCTGCGACGGTCCGTGCTGCCTTCCGGGTGGCACTGCCTGGGGCTGGTCCGGCACCTGGCGCTGGATGTGGAGCGGTTCTGGTTCCGCGCGGTCGTGGCCGGGGACGAGGAGGTCATTCGCGGGCTGACCAGCGGTGACGAGGCGTGGAGGGTGGCGCCGGACGTGTCGGCAGACGAGGTGCTCGACCTCTACCGTCGGGAGGCGGAACTCGCCGACGCCGTCATCGCCGCCACCCCCGTCGACGCCCCCTCGGCCTGGTGGCCCCACGACCTGTTCGGTGAACCGCACCTGCACACCCTGCGAGACGTCCTGCTCCACGTCATCACCGAGTCCGCGTGCCACGCCGGCCACCTCGACGCGGCGCGAGAACTGATCGACGGCCGCCGCTGGCTGGTGCTGACCTGACTCTCCCGGTGCAACGCCCTGTCGTGTGCGGGCGTTCGTGACGCGGCACCACGCGATCCGTCGCTCCTGCCGCCAGTGCTGCCGGGCTGCCGTGAAAGCGCGGGCCCCTCGATAAGATCAAAGGCATGGCCCTGACTCTCAGCGACGTAGACCGGTTCGAAGCGGCCAGGCCGCGGCTGGAGGCGATCGCCTACCGCATGCTCGGCTCGTCGAGTGAGGCGCAGGACATCGTGCAGGAGACCTACCTGCGCTGGCAGGCTGCCGACGTCGCACGCATCGAGGTGCCGGAAGCCTGGCTGACCAAGGTGCTCACCAACCTGTGCCTCAACCAGCTTTCGTCGGGCCGTGCGCGCCGCGAGACCTACGTCGGTCAGTGGCTGCCCGAACCGCTGCTCGAAGGGGACCCGATGCTGGGCCCGGCGGAGACGGCCGAGCAGCGCGAGTCGGTGTCCTACGCCGTGATGGTCCTGCTGGAGCGGCTCTCGCCGAACGAGCGCGCGGTGTACGTGCTGCGTGAGGCGTTCGCGTACTCCCACCGGGAGATCGCCGGGATGCTGGATCTCACCGAGGCGGCCAGTCAGCAGATCTTCCACCGTGCGAAGAAGCATGTGGCACAGGGCAGGGCGCGGGCGGAGATCGACGAGGCGGCCGCGCGCCGGATCGTCGAGGAGTTCCTCGCCGCGGCGACCAGCGGTGAGACCGAACCGCTGATCAAGCTGCTCACCTCGGACGCCATCGTGGTCGGAGACGGCGGCGGGAAGGTGCCGGCCCGGGCCAGTGCCGTACAGGGCGCACTCGCGGTGGCCAAGTTCCTGCGCGGGCTGTTCAAGCCGGCCCCGGCCAAGCGGGACCTGGTCGGCGGTTCGCCCGATCTCTACGCCACCACGGCCAACGGCGGCCCCGCGATCGTCGCGGTGGTCGACGGGCGGGTCTTCGGCGTCATGTGCCTGGAGCGGACGGACGAAGGCGTTGTCGCGGTGCGCAGCCAGGTCAACCCGGACAAGCTGGAGCGCGCGACACAGCGATGGGCGGCGGGCGATTTCGGCCCTCCGGTCGTGACCGGAGCCCTCTGACCCGTCATGTGACGCAGGTCACTCTCCACTTCTGTCAGGAATCCACGGGCTGCCCGGTTCAAGGGGCGTGACCGGGCCAGAAGGCACCGGACCCGTGCGGACAGGAGTAAGCGAATGAAGCACCGGATCATCGTCCTCGGCGCCGGCTATTCCGGAGCGATCGCGGCAGGTCGGCTCGCCAAGCGGCTGCGCCGGGACGACGTCACCATCACCCTCGTCAACGCCGAGCCGGACTTCGTCGAGCGGGTCCGGATGCATCAGCTGGCCGTGGGCCAGGAGCTCAAGCCCCGCCCGCTGGACGAGATGTTCGCCGGTACCGGCGTCGAGGTGAGGCTCGCCAAGGTCACCTCGATCGACGTGGACGGGAAGTCGGTCAAGGTGCAGGGCGCGGAGGGCACGGCGGAGCTGTCGTACGACACCCTCGTCTACGCCCTCGGCAGCGCCGGGAACGACCACGGCGTCCCCGGTGTCACCGAGCACGCCCACCAGATCGCGAGCCGTCCCGGCGCGCTGCGGTTGCGCGAGCGCCTGGCCGGGATGGCCGAGGGCGAGACGGTCCTCGTCGTGGGGGGCGGCCTGACCGGCCTGGAGTTCGTGACAGAGGTGGCCGAGGCCCGCCCGGACCTCGACATCGCCCTTGCCACCCGCGCCGAACTGGGCGACTGGCTCTCCCCGAAGGGCCGTGCGCACCTGCGCAAGGTCGTCGACCGGCTCGGCATCACGGTGCACGAGAACGCCACGGTGACCGCGGTCGGGGCGGACCAGGTCACGACCTCGGACGGCCGGACGCTGCCGGCCGCCGTCACCGTCTGGACGACGGGCTTCGCGGCCCACCCCCTGGCCGCGTCCACCACCCTCGAACTGGCTGACGACGGCCGTATCGTGGTCGACGGCACTATGCGTTCCGTCTCGCACCCGGACGTGTACGCGATCGGCGACGCCGGCCACGCCCTCGGTGCCGGCGACAAGCCGCTGCGCATGTCCTGCGCCTCGGGCACCCCGATGGCCTGGCAGGCCGCCGACTCCATCGCGGCCCGGCTGACCGGTGGCAAGCTGCCGAACGCCCCGCTGCGCTACTTCAACCAGTGCATCTCGCTCGGACGCAAGGAGGGGCTGATCCAGTTCGTCACCGCCGACGACCGCGCCGTGGACCGCGCCCTGACCGGCCGCTTCGCGGCCCGCTACAAGGAACTGGTCTGCAAGGGCGCGGCATGGGGGGTCGCCAACCCGACCATGGGCATGCCGGTGCGGCGCCGGCGGGTGGTGGCGAGCCGCCCGGCATCGGAGGGGACGGCACGGGTGGCGGCGTGAGGTACTGGGGCCGTACGCGCGGCACGGAGGACCCGGACCGCTCCGGTGTTCTCCGTGCCGCGCGGTGACCGCCCTGCTGACCTGGTCCGTCGCAGGGACGTGGAAGCTACGACGGCGCCGGAGCCGAGGGAAGCAGCGGGCCCTCACGAGAGGGTTGCGACGAGGGGGTTGCGATGAGGGGGTTGCGACGAGGGGTTGCGGCTCACCGGTCCGCATGACGCTCGCCAGGTGGTCCCGGACGCCGGGGGCATGGTGCAGACGTACGGTCCCGGCGGACCGTCCCGGCTGGGCCCCACGACTCCTGCCGTCTCAGCCGGGTCGCGGGTCGCGGTCCCGGCTCGGCCGGGCAGCCGGTCGCGGTGTCAGTTCAGCCGGGCAGCGGGCCGCCGTCTCGGCTCGGTCCGGCAGCGGGCCGGCGCGGCCGGACCGATGAGTTCGCCGGTCGCCTGAGGTCTGCCCTTCGACACACCCGCACCGTCGGCCGATCAGGAAGAGCCGGATCGCGTTGTCACGGTGGAGAGAGGGAGGCCAGGATGAGCAATCCGATTCGGCTGTACATGTCGATGTCGCTCGACGGCTTCATCGCCGGACCGGACGACCGGCCGGGGCAGGAGCTCGGACGCGACGGCGGACGGCTCTTCAACTGGCTCGACGACCGGGAGTCCGACGGTCCCAGCGGCCAGGTGTACCGCGAGGCGCTGGCGACCGGCGCGTTGATCTCCGGCCGTCGGACCTTCGAACTCGCCGGGCGCTGGCAGGGCGACCACCACGACGGCGTGCCGATCTTCGTCCTAACCCACCAGGTCGACGACGGCGACGTGCCCCCCGGTCACGCGCGTTTCGTCACCGATGTCGAGGACTGTGCCCGTCTGGCGCGCGCGGCCGCGGGCGACCGTGCGGTCATGGTCCACGGGGCACAGGCAGCCCAAGCGCTCCTGCGGGCAGGGCAGTTGGACGAGATGGAGATCCACCTGGTGCCGGTCCTCCTCGGAGCCGGCCGCCGGCTGTTCGACCACCTGGGCACCGGTCACATCGAACTCGAACCGGTGCGGCGGCTCGAGGATCGGGGCGTGACGCATCTGCGCTACCGGGTGCGCCGGTCCGAGGGGGCGGCGTGAGGACGCTCTTCGTCGGCTATCGCGTCACCGATCTCGACCGCTCGCTCCGCTTCTACACAGCCCTGGGCTACGCCGAACTGGGCAGAGTCGAGACCGGTGACGGGGCTCGCCTGGTGATCCTCAAGTTCCCGGACGAACCGGCGGCCTCACTCGAACTCGTCCACCGACCCGGCGCCGGACCGGTCGACGTGGGCAGCGGTTTCGACCACCTCGCGATCCAGGTGGACGACCTCGCCACCGCCCTCCGGACGCTGACCGAAGCCGGCCTGACGCCCGGCCCCCTCCAGTACCCGGGCGGCACCCAAGGCCCGAGGACGTCGTGGCTCACGGACCCGGACGGCTATCGGATCGAGCTGGTGGAGTGGCCGAGCGGGCATCCCGACGGCCTCACCGCAGCGGACTTCGCGTGAGAGCGCCACGCTCCGCGAAGCGCTGATCAGAGGGTGATGAAGGGCGAGTGCTCGGCAAGCAGGACCCGCCGCAGCAACCAGCGAAGACGCGGCAGGGCCCGGCGACGCGAGGACACGGGTGTGGACATGACCCCTCCAGATGTAAGGTACGTCTAGCGGCGTACCTTTATGGAAGGTACGGCAGCGGGCGTACCTTGTCGAGAGGTGAAGTGATGGCGTCGAGCGAGTTGCCGCACCCTGATGCGGACGATCTGCGGATCGGGCCGATCCTGTTGGCTCTCGCCGACGACAACCGTCGTCGGGTCATCGCCGAACTGGCCGCCCGGCCGGACGAGGAGAGGCTCTGCGCCTCTTTCGACCTGCCGGTCAGCAAGTCGAGCCGCACCCATCACTGGCGGGTGCTTCGCGAGGCGGGCCTGGTCCATCAGCGAGATGCCGGGAACAGGCTCTACATGCGCCTCCGCAAGGAGGACCTGGACCGTCGGTTCCCCGGTCTGGTCGAGGCTGTGGTGACTGCGGACCAGCCCACGGACTGACCAGGAAAGCCGACAGCGGTCCGGCGGGGAGCACGTGAAAGGCGACCAGTGGGTCCGGCGCACGCCTGACGACACGGCCGAGCCGCACTCAGGCCGTGGCGTCCACGTCCGGGATGTCCAGGACCCGCAGAAAGGCGGTCGCCGCCGGAGTGCGGCTCCCGGCGCGCCAGATGACGTACTCCACCCGCGCGGGCGCGTCGACGACCTCGACGGTGGTCACGCCGCTGAGCTGGGCGGCGTAGGCGGAGGGGAGCATCGCCACGCCGAGACCCTGCCCGACCAGCCGGGCCAGGAAGTCGGCGTTGGTCACCTCGAACGCCACGTCGCGGACCAGGCCCGCCGCGGCGAAGGCCAGGTCGGACTGGGCGCGGCCGGCGGTCTTGGCCGGGAGGTCCACGAACACCTCCGAGCACAGCCGCCGCAGGTCGACGGTCGGCTCGGCGGCGAGAGGGTGATCCGGGGCGACGACGGCGACGAGCCGGTCCCGGGCGAGCTCCCGCACACCGACTCCTTGGGGCCGCATCGTCGTCGGCAGCCCGAGGAAGGCGACCTCGATGGTGCCCTGCTTGACCTGGTCGACGAGGTCGTCGCTGGCGCCGACGCGGAGACTGATGCGCACCTGCGGATAGCGCTGGTGGTAGTCGCGCAGCGCGCCCGGGATGTCGACGGCGGTGACGGACGGGATCACGCCCACGGCCAGCTCCCCGCGGACCTCACCGATGGCGGCGGCGACTTCCAGTGACGCGCGTTCGGCGGACTCCAGGCACTGCCGGGCGGCGGGAAGGAACGCCGCACCGGCCGGTGTGAGCCGGACCCGGCGGGTGGTGCGCTCGAAGAGCTTGGCGCCCAACTCCTGCTCCAGCCGGGCGATCTGATGGCTGAGGGCGGACTGGACGACCAGACAGCGCTCGGCGGCACGGGTGAAGCTGTTCGTCTCGGCGACGGCGACCACGTAGCGCATCTGTTGCAGCTCCATGGTGATCCATCGTGCACCACGATAAATGAGATGACAAACATGTGTTGGACTCATTGATGCCGACCGGTCCACCATGTGAAGGAGCCACACCGCCCCGCCGAATCGCGACGTCGGCGCACCGGAGCCGGGTGGCGAATTCCTCGTTCTGACCGGAAGGACCGGTTTCCCATGCCCCATCTGCCATCACGGTCGGCAGAAGTCGCCGCCGATACGAGTTTCGGGCCGTCACGAGCGATTTCCTTTCGACGGGCTGCCGTCAAGGAATCCGACCTGAACGCAAATCCGTTACCTGGCCTCCGCGTTGGCGATGACAGCTCTTCCGAAGCGGAGGCCAGTGCGCCATGAACAGTGGCCGGCAACTCCTCGTCTCGGGTGTGACGGCGCTTGCGCCGGCGATCTGGGGGAGCACCTACCTGGTCACGACGGAATGGCTGCCACCGGAACGTCCCATGCTCGCCACCACGGTGCGGGCGCTGCCCTCGGGCCTGATCCTGCTGCTCATCTCCCGCACCCTGCCCAACGGCACGTGGCTGTGGCGGTCCCTGGTCCTGGGAACGCTCAACATCGGTGCATTCAACCTGCTGTTGTTCGTCGCCGCCTACCGTCTGCCCGGCGGCGTCGCGGCGATGATCATGGCGGTGCAGCCGATGATCGTGCTGATCCTGGCAGCGCTCGTCATCGGCGACAGACCTCGCGCCGCACATGTCATGGCCTGCGGTCTCGGCGCGGTCGGTGTCGTCCTGCTGGTGTTCAAGGGACCGGCGGCCCTCGACCTGGCCGGCGTGGCGGCCGCACTGGGCGGCGCTGCCTGCATGGCCACCGGCATCACCTTCACCAAACGCTGGGGCCGGCCCGAAGGTGTGGGTCTGATTCCCTTCACCGGCTGGCAGTTGACGGCGGGCGGCCTGGTGGCGCTGCCCTTCACCCTGTCCGTCGAAGGGCTGCCGACCTCCCTGACGGGGACCAACCTCGTCGGGTTCGCCTACCTCATCTCCCTCGGCGCGGTCATCAGTTACACGCTCTGGTTCCGCGGGATCGAGAAGCTGCCGGCCCTGGCGGTCTCCTTCCTGGCCCTCGGCAGCCCGATCGTGGCGACCGTCCTCGGCATCGCCTTCGAGCACGAGACGCTCGCGGCGCCCCAGGTGGTCGGCACTGTGCTGATCCTCCTCGCCGTGGTGCTCGCGCAGCCCCGGCAGGCCACACCGCGCACGACGACGACCACCGAAGGGCTTCCCACCCGGCAGGACTCCGCGGTGCACGAACCGAAAGCCACAGCGGGCCGCACCGGAGCCGGTTCGTGACGCCCTGTGCGCACCTCCCTGTCCTCATCAGATCGCTGGAGCAGTCATGTCCCCGCAGTCAAAGCAGAGTTCGAACCCGGCCGTGAAGGGCTGGCTGGGCGTCGCCGCCATCACCGCCAGCCTGTTCGTCTTCCTCACCACCGAGTTGATGCCCGTAGGCCTGCTCACGCCGCTCAGCAGGAGCCTCGACATCTCCGTCGGTGTCGCAGGCCTCATGGTGACCGCACAGGGCGTCGCGGCCGGGCTCGGCGTACCGTTCATCGTCGCCTGGACAAGGCGCGTCGACCGACGCCTTCTGCTGTCCACCCTGCTGGCCGTGCTGGCCTTGGGGAACCTCATCACCTCCGTGTCGCCCAACTACCCGCTGATCCTCGCGACCCGGCTGTGCATGGGATTCGCCAGCGGCGTGTTCTGGGCCATCGGTGTGAGCATGGCCATGTGGATCGTGCCCGAGCGCCACGCGAGCCGGGCCGCCGCGGTCGTGATGTCCGGCATCTCCATCGCCACGGTCGTGGGAATCCCGCTCGGCACCGTCATCGAAGCCCACACGAACTGGCGCACCACCTTCGCCCTCTGGGCCGGCCTCAGCCTGCTGGTGTTCCTCGCCGTCGCGGCGGTCATCCCCTCGCTGCCGTCGGAGAACGCGGTGCCGGTCCGGGAGGTCTTCGGCCTGCCGGCCACGAACGGACAGCTCCGTACGGTGCTGCTCATCGTCGTCTTCTTCGTGCTCGGCCACTTCGGTGCCTACACGTTCGTGCGCCCCTACCTGGAGGACGAGGCATCCGTCCCGGCCGGCTTCATCACGGCGGTGCTGATCATCTTCGGTGTGGGCGGCGCCATCGGGAACTTCGTCGCCGGATACACCGTCAACAGGAGCCTCCGGGGAACCTTCGTCGTCGGCCTGGTCGGGATTCTGACGGCCCTGCTGCTGCTTCGCACCGTCGGTGACGGGAAGTCCGGCGCCGTCGTCGCGCTGGTCCTGTGGGGGCTGTCCTTCGGCGCGGTGCAGCTCTCCCAGATCAACATGACGCTGGCCGCGGCACCTGAGACGTTCGAGGCCGCGATGTCGCTCAACACGATGGCGTACAACACCTGCATCGCGCTCGGAGCGCTGTTCGGCGGACTGTTTGTGGACCATGTGGGTGTCACCAGCGTCATCTGGTTCGGAGTGGTTCTGGCTGGTGCGTCACTGCTTCTCAGACTCGGCACCGGTCGGGAGAAGCGGACTTCGACGAGCGCGCTCTCCGATCTCCAGGTCCCCGCGGACGGCGACGGCGCGCAGTCGGCGACTGGTACCAGCAGCCGATGAGCGGCTCCCACAGCAGTCCCGTTCTCGGCGGTGTCGACGTGCGCGGCCGTGACATCGTGGCCGCGTGACGCACGAAGACGGAGCGGAAGACGAAGAGATCTGGCTGGCGACTCAGCGGCCGTCGCGGATACGCGAGGTCCAGGCCGGTCGGCTGGCCTGGACCGAGGTGGACCTGATCGACGTCGAGAGCGGGTTCGCGCATGCGTTGCGTGACGGGCTGGAAGTGTTCGGAATCCGGGTGAACCATCTGCGGGTCGGTCAGCCCCGCCATCTGGTGGCCGCACTGGACGGCAGCAGACCGATCGCACCGTACGTGATCCTGTCCTGTCACGGCGACGAGGGACGCATTCTGCTGGAAGGAGTGGCCGAAGAACTGGCGAGGTACCAGCCGTTCAACGGGCCGGTCGGGCCGGACCAGGTACGCGAACACTTCCGACTGCCAGGCAGCGTCACCCTCGTCACCGGCTGCGACACGGGGGACCCTCGCCTCGCCGACGCCTTCCTCGACGCCGGCGCCGGTACGTACATCGCCCCCCGCGGAGCCCCCTTCGGATACGCGAGCGTGTTCGCCCCGTTGTTCTTCTTCTACGAACTGACCGAGCGGCGCACCCCCGCGGAAGCCGTCGCACGACTGCGAGCGCACGACAACGAACTCGCCATGTGGCAGATGTACCGACGCTGACCGGAGGTTCTCCAGCTCGTACGGACGGAGGAGCCGTGATCAGCGCCGGGCCGCTCCAGGACTTCGGTAGGTGGGGCCTCGCCGCGCAGGCGAGCGACGACTACGGTGCGGGGGTGACCGATCTCGAAATCGTGGCTCGTGGGCTGCTTGGTGGCGAACGCTTTGCCGAACAGATGAGATGCCATCCGCGGCTGCCACTGGTGGCCTGCTCGGACTCCGAGCGTCCGGCCGTCCACATCTGGGACTGCGGCCAGGGGCGGCTGCGCGAACTCGGCACGGTGGGTCTCACCTCGAACGCCTATGGAGACGCCTTCGGTTGGGAACGGGCCGAGCGGACGCCTGCGGTGGCGTGGCACCCGGACCGGCCACTGCTTGTCGTCGCAGGGGAGGACGGACTGCGGCAGTGGACTCCCGCGGGCGTCCGCGAGCCGGAAGGGGCTCCGGCCACCGCCTCTTACCGCAGTCTGGCTTTCAGCCCCGACGGACAGAGCCTCTGGGGTTCACCGTCCTGCCGCGACGACGGCGACGGGTGGGAGAGCTCGGACATCCTCGACCTTGCCTCCGGAACCGTCGAGGCCGGACCGCCCTGGGACACGGGAGTGACGCTGCACCCCGGCGGCGGCCTTGTCGCCACGCTCACCAGCGACCAAGGAGCCACGCACTGCCTCTTCGCGCGAGTCGAAACGGGGACCGCGTCCGCCGTGATGCGGCCGCTCCGCCGGGCACTGATCCTGGACTGCGACGGCTACGAGACTCCGCTCTTCAGCGCGGACGGACGTCACTTCGCGATTCGTGGCAACGCGTACGACAACTCAGTGGAGGTCTTCGGCTTTCCGTCCTTGCGCCGGGTTCTGGCCACCACCCTCGGCGACCCCAGCCCTGGTTACCCGTACCCGCAGGAGTGGCTCGACCAGATGCAGGCCTGGTCGCGTCACAACATTGCCTTCGGGGCACAACCGGGTGTGCTGTGGATCGCAACGCCCGCGGGGACGCTGGTCGAGGTCGAGGTCGACCTCGAGACCCGGCAAGCCGTCGAGCACGATGTGCTGACCGGATCCCGACTGACCGCGCTCGCTGCCACTGCGACCGGTGAGCTCCTGGTGGCCGACAGCACGGGGGAGCTGGTGCTCTTGTCCGTGCTCTCCGGCGCCAAGCAGAACTTCACTGCGGGCAAGGAGAGTTCCAGGGCTGCGGCCGCCACGTTCCTGGCGACCACCACCGAGGTTCCGGAGGACGTCGACGACCTGGAGTCGCACCTTGTCGTGACGGACGGAACCCGCACCTGGGAAGCAGACGATCTGGCGACGACGACCGAGGCCGACCCCACGGATCCGACCTGGCTTCAGCTTCGAGCCGCCATCAATGCGGCGCAGGCACAGCCCCAGGGCGAAGAAGCCGTCGCGGCAGGCACTCCGCCTGCGACGACACAACTACCTTCCTGAGAAGCCGGCCGTAGATCGCAGCGAGGGCACGGCGCTGGGCACTGTCCGCTCGGCGTGGCCTGACTGATGATTCTTGGTGGACATCCTTTTCCCGGTGGACTTCTCCTGACCAGGTACGAGACGAGGCGCTGAGTGCCCGCCCCCGCCTCTCAAGTCAGTGCCTGGCCGTCCTGGTGGGCCCGGACTCCGTCTCACCGCTGCGCGGAGCACGCCGTTGCGTGCGGTAGTCGTAGTACGCCCACGCCACCACCGTCACGGCGGCCGTGACTGCGACTGCCACGATCCTTACGGCTCCGCTGGTCATCGCGGCGGCCAGACCCGTCAGACCTGCGCCGCCCAGCATGAGCACGCGACTGACGAACCGCTGTCTGGGCGGTTGCGGGTCCTCCCGGTCCTTGAGGTCGTGCACCGCGTCCCGAGCCGGATGTACGGAACCGCGCCGGACGCGGGCACGGTAGGTCAGTCCGTAGCTGATCAGTGCGTACAGTGCGAGAGCGGCAAGGATCCAGAGCCAGGCGTACGGGTCGTCACTTGATCCGCGTGCCAGATTCATGACGCCTGTCCTCCACAGTGGGCTTCACCGGTGAGTGGATCTCAACTTCGGTCTTCTGCACGGGCGGCGGCGGCAGGGTCCGCGGGACGGAAACACGCCGTCACCGTCTTGCCGTGCCGCTGACACCTCATGCCCCACTCATCGGCGAGCTTGCGCACGATGGACACCCCGCGGCCGGATACCGCGCCCTGCTCCGGTTCGCGCTGCCGCGGCAGCGACGGGTCCTCGTCGTGAACGCTCACCTGTAGGCAGTCACCGTCCCAGGTGAGAACCAGGTACGCGTCACTGTGTGCGTGGACGTGCGCATTGGTGATCAGCTCGGACACCGCCAGCACGATGGCGTCCACCGTCTCCGGCTCCGCGGCGGTCCACGGCAGGGACTCAAGACGCTTGCGTGTCCACTCCCTGCCGACACGCACTCCTTCGGACATGGGGAACGAGTGCGCCCACCCCATCGCCTTCACCGCCACTGTGCGACTTCCTCTCCTCGACCCGCCAGACGTCGCGTGCACGCACCGTGTACCCGGCCCCCGGCACAACAGGCATGACGACGCTTTTCCTCGCGGACGTGATCGAAATCGGGAAACAGAAGGACCGGACTCTTTCGTGAAAGGGCAGGTTCGGGGGCGGCGCGCGGTCGACATCCGGGAATGAGAACCGCTTCAGAGGGCCCCAACCCTCTGAAGCGGAGTCAATTTCTCAGTGGACAGGTTGTGTTGTGCTGCCTCCTGACGTGCGGTCTACCAGCCGACGGCCACCAGGAGCCACTGCGGGTCGGCGTGGGAGACGAAGGAGGACTGGCTCGCCACGTCGTCGTAGGGGAATCCGTAGGCGAGGTGGTTGATGGCGTTGTCGTGCCAGAACTTGGCGTAGTAGTTCGCCGGCGCCGCCTTGTAGAACTGTGCCGGGTCGGACTGCTGGGAGGCCGGCAGTGTGGCGACGTGGCGGTTGAGGGCCGCGCACATGTCGGGGTTGTTCGCCAGGGAGGCGGCGCAGCCGAAGATGTCGGAGGTGGCCGCGTTCACGCCCACGGACTGGGCGTAGGCGGTGAAGTAGTTGGCGTTGGCGCCGCCGGCGCGGAAGCTCGGGTCGCTGCCGGGCGCGATGATCCGGTACGGGGCCTGGGTCTGGGCCAGCACCTTGAACTCGTTCGGCACGGCGTTGGTGAAGCGCTGGAAGGTGGTGGCGCGGTCCTCGGCGAAGGTCTGCCGGTTCTCGCCGACCTCGACGTCGTAGCCGTCCTTGCTGTGCAGGCGCATGGCCAGCTTCAGGCCGAAGGCGTCGACCCGGGTGGTGTTGCCGTTGAAGACGTTGTTGCCGACGGTGAACTCGATGAAGTCGTAGTACGGACTGTTGGGCGAGCCGAGGTAGAAGTACATGCGGCCCGCGGAGTTGGCCGGCATGTCGAGGTAGGGCTGCTCGGCGATGGAGTGCGTCTGGCCGTTGAAGCTCCAGTACACCTGGCTGTCGGGGTACTTGCCGTTGGTGCGGTTGAGGATCTTCACCTGGACGACGTTGTGCGCGGGGGGTATGTCGCTGGTGCTGCCCCAGAAGTCGTCCGGCGGAGTGGTGTCGCCGGGGCCGTAGACCTGGAACTCCCACAGCGAGTAGCCGTACGGGGTGCCGCGGGCGGTGCCGTAGACGCGGACGTAGCGTCCGCTGCCGGAGACGGTGATGTTCTGGGTGCCGCCGGTGGCCGTGGTGGTGGAGTAGACGGTGTTCCAGGTGTTGGCGTCGGTGGAGGTCTGGATCTGGAAGGCGGTCGCGTAGGCGGCCTCCCAGTTGAGGCTCACGCGGCTGAGCTGCTGGACGGATCCGAGGTCGACCCGTATCCATTGCGGGTCGGCGAAGGCGGAGGACCAGCGGGTGCCGGTGTTGCCGTCCACGGCTGCGGAGGCGGGTGTGCCCGCGTTCTCGGTCGACGAGGCGGCGACCGGTCTGCCCTGGGACAGGAGTTGGTCCGCGGCGTGCGCGGGCGCGGGTGCCAGGGCGGTGAAGAAGGCGGCGATCAGGGCGACGACCAGGCCGAGCGCCGCGCGTGAGCGCGCGGTGCCGGACGGGGGTCTGCTGGTGGGGGTGCTGACGATCCTCTGCATCTGGAGTCTCCTCAAGCCGTACGGCATGCGGGGGGGATGGAGCAACAGCAGATTTGAGAGCGCTCTCTCGCCCAGGAGTGTTGGGGTCATGTCATCAAGGTGTCAAGGGATCCGGCGGGAGTGGACCGGGAAGGGTTTCAACTTCCGAAGGCTCGGCTGTCGGTGCGGCGGTGGGCGGCAGCGCCGATACGGGTGTCGCGGTTCGGTGGATGCCGTAATGAGGGGCGTCGCCGTGGGGTGAAGGCGCTGCGGTTCGGGGGGGCGCGGAGACGGAGCGCGTCCAACAACCCACGCAGCGACGCTCCGTGAAGTACTGCCTGGTCCGCATGCTCTACAGGGCCCTACGACTCCGACGACCCCTCGTCGTCATCGCCATCAGGGCTGCCTGGCTGGTCACGCCGCGCCGCACCTCGCCGCTCGCTCATCGAACGTGAGCGGGACGAGGTGCGGGCCGGCCGGTCGCTGGGGCCGGTCTGAGCCGGCCGTCAGGCGCGGGACGGTGTCGGGCCGAGCGGGACGTCGCCGCGCAGGGTGATGCGGTGCATGACGCGGTGCTGCTCGCCGTAGTCGCGGTTGGCGTAGTGGGCCGTGCTGCGGTTGTCCCACAGGGCGACGTCACCGGGCTGCCAGCGATGCCGTACGACGTGCTCGGGCTTGGTGAGATGGGCGTAGAGGATGTCGAGCAGGCCGCGGCTCTCGTGCTCGGAGACGCCCACGATGTGCGAGGTGAAGCCCGGGTTCACGAACAGACCCTTGCGGCCGCTCTCCGGGTGGACCCGCACCACGGGATGCTCCACCGGCGTCAGCGCGCTGAACACCTCGCCCTCCCACAGGTTGCCCTTGCCCTGCCTGCGCTGGGCCAGGTAGTAGCCGAACTCGCGGCTTCCGTCGTGGACGGCGGTCAGCGTGTCGATGTGGGCGCGCAGCCCCGGCGACAGGGACTCGTAGGCGAGCTGGCTGTCCGCCCAGTTGGTGTCGCCGCCGTTGGGCGGCAGGACCACGGCCCGCAGGACGGAGATGGCGGGCGGCCGCGCGACGAACGTCACGTCCGTGTGCCACACGTCGGCGAACCCGTTGTCCTGACTGTCGAGCGCGTACACCTCGGGGGCCACGTCCCCCGAGTCGTGGACGGGATGACCGACGGTGACCTCGCCCAGCCTCCGCCCGAACTCGATCTGCGCCGCGTCGTCGAGCGTGTGCTGGCCGCGGACGAACAGCACCTTGTGCGCCACGAGCGCTTCGCGCAGGGCGAGGACCTGCTCGTCGTCGAGGCGGGCGAGGTCGATGCCGTGGAGTTCGGCTCCGAAGTTCGGGCCGAGGTGGACGAGGGGCAACCCGGTCGCGGCCGGGCGCTCGCTGAGGATGCTCACGAGGAAGTCCTTTCCTGGAGGGGGAGTTCAGGCCGCAGCAGCGGTCTTGACGGCGTGGGAGACCTGTGCGCGCAGTGCGGCGAACTCGGGGGAGTCGCGCAGCCCTTCGGCGTCGACGTCACCGCGCGGGAGGGGGACCGGCAGGTCCAGGGCCACGGTGCCGGGACTCTTCGTCAGCACCACGATCCGGGAGCCCAGGAACACCGCCTCTTCGGCGGAGTGGGTGACGAACACGGCGGTGCGACCGGTCCGTTCGGTCACCCGGCGCACATCCTCCTGGAGGCGTTCACGGGTCAGGGCGTCCAGCGCCGCGAACGGTTCGTCCAGCAGGAGCAGCGGATTCTCGGCGGCCAGGGCCCGGGCGATGGCCACGCGTTGCTGCTGTCCGCCGGAGATCTCCCAGGTGCGCCGGTTCTCGGTGCCCTCCAGGCCGACCCGGGCCAGCAACTCGGCGCGGCGCGCGGGCCATTGGGTGCGCTCGACGCCCGCGTACCGCAGCGCCAGGTCGATGTTGCCGCGCACGGTCCGCCACGGGAACAGCCGAGGCGTCTGGAAGACGACGCCGGCCGCGTCGCCGGGCCGTGGCTCGGTGCCGGACACGCGTACCGAACCGTGCGTGGGGCGCTCGAACCCGGCGATCAGCCGCAGCAGGGTGCTCTTGCCGCAGCCGGAGGCGCCCACGAGGACCAGGAACTCACCGGCGGGGACGGTCAGATCGACCGGGCCGGCCGCGGTGAACGTCTCGCCGCCGCGACCGTACTCGTGGGTGACGCGGTCGAGGCGGATGGAACCGGCGGGCGCGGTCTCCGTCCCGTGCGCGATCGTCGTGCTCTCACTTGACGGCATCGGACAGGCCCTCCAGGTAGAACGCCTTGCGGACGGTGTCCTTCGACGGCGCGGCCTCGATCTGCTTCTGGTCGGCCAGGAAGGCGGCGGTGTCGGTGACGTAGGTGAGCAGCTTGCCCGGGCCGCTGTCGGTGCCCAGCCAGTCGGCGGAGACCACCTGCTCCGGGGTGAGGAAGACTCCCTGCGCGAGTTGGGCCTTCGCGTCGGCGGTACTGATGTTGATCTCGGCCGCGACGGCCTTGACCGAGCCCGCCGGATCCGACCGGAGCAGCCGCAGCGCCTCGGCCTGTGCCTTGCGCCAGGCGGCGATGGCCTGCGGATCGCGGCTGATCAGGTCGTCCGACACGACGGCCAGGTCGAGGGTCGGTTTGCCCGCGGCGCCGATCTCCTTGCTGCTGGTGAGCTGGACGCCGGTCTTGCGCAGCTCGTCCAGGGTGGGCAGCCACACGTACGCGGCGTCGATGTCGCCCCGCTGCCAGGCGGCGAGGATCGCCTGCGGCTGGAGGTCGATGAGCTGGACGTCGGACGCGGCCAGACCGGCCGACTTCAGCGCGGCCAGGAGACTGTAGTGGGAGGTCGAGGCGAACGGGGTGGCTATCTTCCTGCCCTTGAGCCCGGCCACGTCGGTGACACCGGTGGACTTGCGTGCCACGAGGGCTTCGTTCTCGCCCGCCACGTCGAGGATCCACGCCACCTTGTACGGGATGGGCGAACTGCCGGAGACCCCGCGGGCGAACGGGCTGGAGCCGAGCGCGGCGATGTCGAGGGACTTGCCGATGAAGGCCTGGTTGACGCTGGCACCGGAGTCGAACTTGATCCATTTGATCGTGTACTGCGGCAGCGCCTTCTCCAGCAGCTTTCTGTTCTTCACGAGCAAGTCGCCGCTGGGGAAGGCGAAGTAGCCGATGCGCAACTGCTTGGAACCGCCGGACGTCGAAGCCGCACTGTCCGAGGAGCAGCCGGTGACGGCCGCGGACAGTCCGGCCAGGGCGCCGGCGAGGAGGAGACGACGGGAAGGACCTTCGGGGACACGGGACATGACGGCGCCGTTTCTGTGCGAGGAGATGGAAGGGAACGAAAGGGGGGTGAAGGAGGGAGGGGGACTCACGCGCGTCCGCGCCACGGCACGACCGTGCGTTCCAGCCGCAGCAGCAGGCCGTCGATGATCAGTCCGGAGGCGCCGATGGCGATGATGCCGACGAGGACGACGGGGGTGTTGTTGTAGTTGGCGGCGTCCTTGACCATGCCGCCGATTCCCGGCAGGCCGTTGACCAGCTCGGCCGCGACGAGGGACGAGTAGGCCACGCCCACGGCGAGCCGGACGCCGGTGAGCGTCTCGGGCAGGGCGGAGGGCACGACGACGTCCCTGACCACGTCCCAGCGCGACGCGCCGAGCGCACGGGCGGCTTCGACCAGATGCCTCGGCACGGCCGCGACCGCCGTGGTGGTGGACACCGCCACCGGGGGGAAGGCGGCCACGGCCAGCAGCGTCACCTTGGGCGACTCGTCGATTCCCAGCCAGATGACGAGCAGGGAGAAGTACGCCAGCGGCGGCAGCGTGCGCAGAAAGGTGATCCACGGCTCGAACAGCGAACGCAGCCACCCGACCGTGCCCATGAGCAGTCCGAGGACCACGCCGGCGGCGATGCCGATCCCGGCACCGATCGCGATGCGCCGCAGGCTGATGCCCAGGTGCTCGACGAGGGTCGTGCCGTTGTATCCGCGTACGCCGTCATGAGTGGTGGAGACGTCGACGAAGGCGTCCCACACCTTGGCGGGCGGCGGGACCAGCGTCTCGCTCCATGTGCCGCTCGCCGCCAGCAGTTGCCACAGGACGAGGAAGACGAGGAGCGAGCCGAGCGGCAGCGCGACGTGACGCAGCCGCCCCGACAGCCCCCGTCGGGGCGCACGCCGTGTGCGGACCGGATCGTCGGCGGGGGGCGGTGCGTCATGAGCTCTGGTCTGAGCGGAAGCGGTCACCACAGGTGTCCTTCCAGGGGTGCGCGACGGGAGGCGCCGGAGCGCGGGCAGCGGCGGATGCCGGCCGCCACGGCGCGACCGGTCCCGGGTGCGAGGCGTATGACGAACAGAGGAGCGCGCACCCGGAAGAGGGCGCGGCAACAGCCCACGTGCGGGACGAATCACCGCAGGGAAGGGCGCTTCAGAAGGCTCGGATCAGCAACAACAGGAGCCCGCGCGTCGGCACAGGTCGATGACCAGGCGTCGCACCAAGAGCTCAGAGATCACGAGACCTAGTTCTACCGCAGCGGCGGCGCGGCACCAACAGGTGTCCCACTTTCTGGGACAGGGGTTCTGGGACACGAGAGACTGCGCGCCCGCGGAGACCGCCATCTGACTTTGTCCTCTGTGTGGAAGAAGATGGCTCCTATTCCGCGTAAGTACTTCCCACTCTGGAAAATCGTTGTTACGTTCCTCCCCGACGGCCTGACCACGCAGTCCGCGGCGACAGGCGTCCGGGACCCAGTCATGGGTGAGGGGAGAGGGGGATCGTGAGACGGATGACTGCTCGGCCCGAGAACACCCATCAGGCGCGCCTGCTTCGTCTGCTGCGTGACAACGGGTCCAACTCCCGCGCCCAGATGGGCGATCTGGTGAACCTGTCCCGATCGAAGCTGGCGGTCGAGGTGGACCGGCTGCTGGAGACGGGCCTGGTCGTCGCGGACGGGCTGGCCCCGTCCCGGGGCGGCCGCCGGTCGCACAACATCCGGCTCGCGCCGACGCTGCGTTTCCTCGGCGTGGACATCGGTGCCACGTCGATCGACGTCGCCGTGACCAACGCGGAGCTGGAGGTCCTGGGGCGGCTGAACCAGCCCATGGACGTCCGCGAGGGCCCGGTCGCGGTCTTCGAGCAAGTCCTGGCGATGGCGGCGAAGTTGCGGGCCTCGGGGCTCGCGGAGGGTTTCGACGGCGCCGGCATCGGCGTCCCGGGGCCGGTCCGCTTCCCCGAGGGTGTACCGGTGGCTCCGCCGATCATGCCGGGCTGGGACGGCTTTCCGGTACGGGAGGCGCTCAGTCAGGAGCTGGGCTGCCCGGTCATGGTCGACAACGACGTGAACCTGATGGCGATGGGGGAGATGCACGCGGGCGTGGCACGTTCCGTGGGCGACTTCCTCTGCGTCAAGATCGGCACCGGCATCGGCTGCGGCATCGTCGCCGGTGGCGAGGTTCACCGCGGGGCCACCGGCAGTGCCGGGGACATCGGGCACATCCAGGTGGAACCGGAGGGCCGCGTGTGCGTGTGCGGCAACCGGGGCTGTCTGGAAGCCCACTTCAGCGGTGCCGCGCTGGCCGCTGACGCGGAGCAGGCCGCGCGTGAGGGCCGCTCGGCACACCTCGCCGCCCGGTTGGAGACAGCCGGACGTCTGACGGCCGAGGACGTGTCGACTGCCGCGGCGGCCGGGGACCCGGTGGCTCTGGAGCTGATCCGTGAGGGCGGGAAACGCCTGGGTCAGGTCATCGCGGGACTCGTCAGTTTCTTCAACCCGGGACTGGTGGTGATCGGCGGCGGAGTCACCGGACTGGGGCACACCTTGCTGGCCAGTGTCCGGACCCAGGTGTACCGGCAGTCGTTGCCGCTGGCCACGGGCAACCTGCCGATCGTGCTGGGGGAGTTGGGGCCGGCCGCCGGAGCCATCGGCGCGGCCCGGCTCATCAGCGACCACGTCTTCTCACCGGCCTGACCCGCTGCCCGACGCACCCCGTCAGCAGCGGATCATCACGGGCGCCGACGCAACTCGGTGGCGTCCCTCATCGAGCGCCGTCGTCCCACCCGCAACCAAGGGTCGGAGCGACCTCATCGGCGATCCCGCACACCCGGTGCGCCGCGGCAACCCCGTGACGCCCCGGCAACAGCGGGCGAGCCGCCGGAACACCGGTGGCGCCACCGCAACAGCCACAGCACCGCCGTAGGAACAGCCACGGCACCGCCGTAACGCCCGTGCGGCGTCGGCGGCCGTCACCCCCTGCACGGTTGCGGGCGATCCGGCCTGCCCTGTCCGTCGCGTTCCGCGCCACCACGACGCCAGGACTCCCACAGCCGTCCATGCGACCGACACACGCAGCACAGCCCTGCCCGCTCACGGCCCGTATCCGCCGAGGGGATTCCTCATGGCACCACAACCACCCCTGCTCACCATGTCCGGTATCACGAAGTCGTTCCCGGGCGTTCGCGCCCTGGACGGTGTGGATCTGGAGGTCCACGCCGGTGAAGTCCACTGCCTGCTCGGTCAGAACGGGGCCGGGAAGTCCACTCTGATCAAAGTGCTCGCCGGGGCACACCAGCCGGACAGTGGTGAGATCAGCTGGCGGAGCGAGCCCGTGACCCTGGGGTCGCCGGTCGCGGCCATGCGCCTGGGCATCGCCACCATCTACCAGGAACTCGACCTGATCGAGGGGCTGTCCGTCGCGGAGAACGTCTTCCTCGGGCACGAACCGACCGCCGCGGGTTTCGTCGTGCGCGGCTCGGCCGCCCGTACGGCGACCGCGGAACTGCTGGACCGCCTGGGGCACCCGGAGATCGACCCGGCGCGGCTCGTCGGTGACCTGTCGGCGGCGCAGCAGCAGATCGTCTCGATGGCCCGCGCGCTGTCCCACGAGGTCCGGTTGATCGTGATGGACGAGCCGTCCGCGGCACTCGACCCCGAAGAGGTGGACAACCTGTTCAGGATCGTGAGCGACCTGACGGCCGAGGGCGTCGCCGTCGTCTACATCTCCCACCGTCTGGAGGAGATCCGGCGGATCGGCGACCGGGTCACGGTCCTGAAGGAGGGCCGGTCGGTCGCGGGCGGCCTGCCCGCAGAGTCGACACCGACCCACGAGGTCGTGGCCCTGATGACCGGGCGGAACGTCGAGTACGTCTTCCCCGACCGGCCCGAGGCCGGGTTCGCCGCGGGGCGGGAGCCCGTGCTGAAGGTCGAAGGGCTGAGCAGGCGAGGGGAGTTCGCCCCCGTCGACCTGGAGCTGCGGCCCGGTGAGATCGTCGGCCTGGCCGGGCTCGTCGGTTCCGGGCGCAGCGAGATCCTGGAGACGATCTACGGCGCTCGCAAGCCCGACGCGGGCCGCGTCCTCGTCGAGGGCACGCCCCTGCGCCCGGGCAGTGTCCGCGCCGCCGTCGGCGCCGGCATCGGTCTCGCGCCCGAGGAACGCAAGGCGCAGGGCCTGCTGATGCTGGAGTCCGTCAGCAGCAACGTCTCGATCTCCACGCTGTCCCGGTTCGCCCGCGCGGGCTGGCTCGACCGCCGCACCGAGCGGGCCGCGACGCACCGGGCGGTGCGGGAACTGTCCCTGCGGCCGGACAACCCCGACGCCGCGATCCGGACCCTGTCCGGCGGCAACCAGCAGAAGGCCGTGCTCGCGCGCTGGCTGCTGCGGGGCTGCAAGGTGCTGCTGCTGGACGAGCCGACCAGGGGTGTCGACATCGGCGCCCGGGCGGAGCTCTACGCGGTGATCCGCCGGCTGGCCGACGAGGGCCTGGCCGTACTTCTCGTGTCCAGTGAGGTGCCCGAGGTCCTCGGGCTCGCCGACCGGGTGCTGGTGCTCCGTGAGGGCAGCGTCGTGCACACGGCGGACGCCCGGGAGCTCGACGAGCACCGCGTACTCGATCTTGTGATGGAAGGGAGCCCGACGCCATGACGCAGCCGACCACAGCGGCGCACGAGGATGTACCGACGTCCGCCGCCAAGTCCGCGGACGAGCAGGGGAGTTCACGTCGATCGGGGACACGCTGGGACGTGCGTACCCTGTCCCTGCTCGGAGTCCTCGCCGTCCTCGTGGCGGTCGGTGGGATCACCGCACCGGACGAGTTCCTCGCGACGAGCAACCTCCAACTCGTCCTCACCCAGGCCTCGGTGATCGGTGTCGTCACCGTCGGCATGACCTTCGTCATCACCAGCGGCGGCATCGACCTGTCGGTCGGGGCGATCGTCGCCCTCGCCTCGGTGTGGGCCACCACCGTCGCCACCCAGGAGTACGGCTTCGCGGGCATCCTCTTCACCGCGGTGATCGTCGGTGTGGGCTGCGGTCTCGTGAACGGCCTGCTGGTCGCCTACGGCCGGATGGTGCCGTTCATCGCGACGCTGGCCATGCTCGCCTCGGCCCGGGGCCTCGCACTGCAGATCACGGACGGCAGCACGCAGATCGTGAGCGTGGCGTCGGTGCTCGACCTGGGTTCCAGGGACTCCTACATCCTCGGCATCCCGCCCCTCGTCCTGATCTTCGCCGCGGTCACCGTGATCGGCTGGCTGGCGCTCAACCGCACCACCTTCGGCCGCCGAACCGTCGCCGTCGGCGGCAACGCCGAGGCCGCCCGGCTGGCCGGCATCGACGTCCGCCGTCAGCGCCTCTACCTGTACCTGCTGTCCGGGCTGTGCTGCGGCATCGCCGCGTTCATGCTGATCGTGCTCGCCGGCTCGGGGCAGAACACCAACGGCAACCTCTACGAGCTCGACGCCATCGCCGCGGCGATCATCGGCGGCACCCTGCTCAGCGGCGGCCGCGGCACCATCATCGGCTCCGTCCTCGGCGTCCTGGTCTTCACCACGATCACCAACATCTTCGCCCTGAACAACCTCGAGACGGCAGTCCAGCAGATCGCGAAGGGCGCCATCATCGTCGCCGCCGTCCTGGTCCAGCGCCGCTCGCTGCACGGCGACGCCTGACACCGTGCGGCACACGCCGGACGGCGGCCCCTGACACCGCCGTCCGGCCCCCGCCTCCTCCCACGGACACACACTTCCGGTCGGACTCCGTCCGACGCACACCGCCCAGTCGAAGGGTTGATCCGCCATGGCAAGAACACCCGCCACAAGCCGCAGAGCACTGCTGTTCGGGACCGCCGCCGTCTCCGCCGGCGCGCTGCTCACGGCCTGCACCAGCAACGAGCCCAAGGAGCAGGAACAGGCCGCGGACAAGGCCGCTCCGGTGGCGGACGACAAGCCGGGCAAGGCCGTCACCATCGGCTTCGCCGGACCGCAGGCCGACCACGGCTGGCTCAACGCCATCAACTCCAACGCCAAGAACCGGGCCAAGAAGTACTCGGACGTCACCCTGGAGATCACCGAGGGCTCCAACGACACGGCCCAGCAGATCGGCCAGGTGCAGACGCTGATCAACAAGAAGGTCGACGTCCTGGTGATCCTGCCGGCCGACGGCAAGGCGCTCACCCAGGTCGGCCTGCAGGCCATGAGGGCGGGTATCCCCGTCGTCAACCTGGACCGCGTGTTCGCCTCCCCGCAGGCGTACCGCTGCTGGATCGGCGGTGACAACTACGGCATGGGTCTCAACGCCGGGCACTACATCGGCGAGCAGCTCAAGGGCAAGAAGAACGCCAAGGTCGTCGAACTGGCCGGACTCGACAACCTGGAACTCACCCAGCAGCGCACCAAGGGCTTCGACGACGCCCTGAAGAACTACCCCAACATCCGCAAGGTGGCCCGCCAGGCCGCCGAGTTCACGGTGGAGTCCGGGCAGGCCAAGATGGCCCAGCTCCTCCAGGCCCAGTCGGACTTCGACGCGCTGTGGAACCACGACGACGACCAGGGCGTGGGCGCGCTGCGCGCCATCGACCAGGCCGGCCGCGACGACTTCCTCATGGTCGGCGGCGCGGGCGCCAAGTCGGCGATGGACGCCATCAAGGCCGGCAACAGCGTGCTGAAGGCGACCGTCCTGTACCCGCCGACCATGGCCGCCTCGGCCATCGACCTCGCCCGGGCGCTCGGCCAGTCCAAGGGCATCGGCGGGCTCGCCGAGTTCGAGATCCCGTCCTCGCTGACCCTGTACTCGGCCGTGGTCACCAAGGACAACGTCGACCAGTACCTGCCCACCGGCTTCATCTGACCGGACCGGCCGCGGGCCGCGCACACCACGATGAGTCAGTGACACTCCGACGAGGAGAGATCCGTATGGAACAGAGGGACGGCCGGACCGCACCGCCGACGCTCGGCGTGGGCATGGTCGGCTACGCGTTCATGGGCGCCGCGCACTCACAAGGCTGGCGCACCGCAGGGCACGTCTTCGATCTGCCGCTGCGACCGGTGATGGCCGCGGTCGCCGGACGCGACGCGCGCGGCGTGCGGGCAGCGGCCGAGAAGCACGGCTGGGCCGCGGCGGAGACCGACTGGCGTGCCCTCATAGCCCGCGACGACGTGCAACTCGTCGACATCTGCACACCGGGCGACAGCCATGCGGAGATCGCGATCGCGGCGCTGGAGGCGGGCAAGCACGTGCTGTGCGAGAAGCCGCTGGCCAACTCAGTCGGCGAGGCGGAGGCCATGGTCGCGGCCGCCGAAGCGGCCGCCGCGCGAGGCCAGTTGGCGATGGTGGGGTTCAACTACCGGCGCGTGCCGGCCCTCGCCCACGCCCGCGGCCTCATCGCGGACGGCAGGCTCGGCACACTGCGCCACGTGCGGGTGACCTACCTCCAGGACTGGCTGGTCGACCCCGACTTCCCGCTGACCTGGCGGTTGCAGCGGGAGCACGCCGGGTCGGGCGCGCTCGGCGACCTCGGAGCGCACATCGTCGACCTCGCCCAGTACCTGGCGGGCGAGGTCCTCGTCGGTGTCTCCGCCCAGACGGAGACCTTCGTCAGGGAACGCCCCCGCCTCGACGGTCCGTCCTCCGGCCTGACGGCGTCCGGCGGCTCCGAGCGGGGGCCGGTGACGGTCGACGACGCGGCTGTCTTCACGGGCCGACTCGCCTCGGGAGCACTCGCCACGTTCGAGGCGACCCGGATGGCGTCGGGACGCAAGAACGCCCTGCGCCTGGAGATCAACGGAGAGTCCGGATCGCTCGCGTTCGACCTGGAGCGGCTCAACGAGCTCTCCTTCCACGACCATCGGGAGCCCGCCGCCACGGCGGGGTTCCGCAGGATCGTCGTCACCGAGCCGGATCATCCCTACCTGGACGCCTGGTGGCCGCCGGGGCATGGTCTGGGCTACGAGCACACGTTTGTGCATCAGGCCCGTGATCTGGTCGAGGCGATCGCGTCGGGCACCGCTCCCAGGCCGTCGTTCGCCGACGGGCTGCAGGTGCAGCGGGTGCTGGCGGCGGTGGAGGAGAGCGCCGGGAAGAACTCCGTCTACACCCCGATCGCCGTCTGAGGAGGCCTGGAGACCATGCCGCGCCCGTTCACCCTGTTCACCGGCCAGTGGGCCGACCTGCCCCTGGAAGAGGTCTGCCGCCTGGCCCGCGACTTCGGCTATGACGGACTCGAACTCGCCTGCTGGGGCGACCACTTCGAGGTCGACAAGGCCCTGTCCGACCCCTCCTACCTCGACTCCCGGCACGCCCTGCTCGA
>NZ_JBIVSV010000010.1:0-351844 GCF_044756385.1 Streptomyces sp. NPDC091972
AGACTTCCTACACACCTACAACCACCACCGCTGCCACACCGCACTCGGCGGCCACCCACCGATCAGCCGCGTGAACAACGCTGCGGGCCAATACAGCTAGCGCGCCGGGTGCCGCCGCACGCTCAGATGTGGTGGGGCGGCTTCTCGTCGAGGAAGCGCTGCAGGTCGGCCGCGCTGTCGCCGTCGGAGCGCGGCCGGTCGCCCCAGCCCCGGTCGGTGTCGTCCGAGGACTGCTGGTCCAGCGGATCGTCGAAAACCAGCGTGGGCTTCGGCTCGCGGGGCTCGCGGGGCTCGGGGCGGGGGGCGCTGCTCATGGTTCAAGGGTACGGCCCTGCCGGACCCACAGGGTGGGAGCGGTCGCCCGGCCCCGGCCCCGGTGCGGGTCCCGGTGCGGGTCCGAGTCCGGCCCGGGCTTCTGGCCAGTCGGTGCCGGTGCGGGGTGCGCAAGCGTTTCCGGACGACATCTGCTGTGCTTGGCTCCATGACGTCCAGTCCGACACACAGCCCGCTGCGCAGGCTCACCGCCCGCGGCCGCGACGAGGCCCATCGGGTCGCCTCGCCGCTGGAGCTCTTCTTCGACCTCTGCTTCGTCGTGGCGATCGCCCAGGCGGGCGTGGCCCTGGTGCACGCCGTCGCCGAAGGGCACGCCGGCGAGGGAATCCTCAACTACGCGATGGTCTTCTTCGCCATCTGGTGGGCGTGGATGAACTTCACGTGGTTCGCCTCGGCGTACGACAACGACGACGCGCTGTACCGGGTCGTCACCCTGGTCCAGATCGCCGGCGTCCTGGTGCTGGCGGCCGGAGTCTCCAGGGCGTTCGAGGACCACGAGTTCCTGGCCGTGCTGGTGGGCTACGTGATCATGCGGCTGGCCTTGATCACGCAGTGGCTGCGGGTGGCGCGTTCGACGGAGGGCGCGGAGCGGACGATGGCCCTGCGGTACGCGTTCGGTGTGCTGCTGTGCCAGGTCGGCTGGATGGGGCTGATCGTGCTGCCCGAGGGCGGGCGGCCCTGGGTGTTCCTGGTGATGGCGGTGCTGGAGATGTGCGTGCCGCCCTTCGCCGAGCGGGCTCACCCGACGACCTGGCATCCGCACCACATCGCGGAACGCTACGGGCTGTTCACGATCATCGTGCTCGGCGAGACGATCGCCGCCGCCACGGTCGCCGTGAAATCCGGCATCGACGAGAACGACGCCCTGGACGAACTGCTGCCGATCGCCGCGGGCGGGCTCCTGATCATCTTCGCGGCCTGGTGGATCTACTTCGTGGTCCCCATCCACGGCCACCTGCGGTCCAACCGGCAGGCGTTCCTGTGGGGATACGGCCACTACGTGGTGTTCGCCTCGGCCGCCGCGATCGGGGCGGGCCTGGAGGTGGCCGTGGAGCAGGCCGTCGGCAAGGCGCACATCTCGGCCCTGGCCGCGTCCGCCGCGGTCACCCTGCCGACCGCGCTCTACCTGCTCACCGTCTGGCTCCTGCACTCGCGCTACTACAAGGTGGGCATCGCGCAGCAACTGGTGCTGCCGGTCACGGCGTTGCTGGTGATCTGCTGCACCTTCCTGGGCGACTGGGCGGTGCTCGCGGCGGGCATCGTGGCGGCGGTGGCCGTGGTGACCGGGACGACGCTGACCGCGCGGATGGGGGTACGGGAGCGGAGGGTGCCGACTCGGGTGGCTTGATCGCGCGGTCGTGCGGTCGTGCGACCGCGCCGACTCCGGTGAGGCGGTGCGGCGGTGGGGCGGTGGGGCGGTGGGGCGAGACTGGGGGCATGACAGTTGACGCTCTGACGGATGTCGCCGGGGTGCGCGTGGGGCATGCGACGCGCACCGGCGACGGTTGGCTCACCGGCACCACCGTCGTGCTCGCCCCGGAGGGCGGGGCCGTCGCCGCGGTGGACGTGCGTGGCGGGGGCCCCGGAACCAAGGAGACCGACGCGCTCGACCCGCGCAACCTCGTGCAGAAGGTCGAGGCGATCGTGCTGACCGGGGGCAGTGCGTACGGGCTGGACGCGGCCTCCGGGGTGATGGCCTGGCTGGAGGAGCGGGGGCGGGGGGTACGGGTCGGGCCGGATCCCTCGCACGTGGTGCCGGTCGTGCCCGCCGCCTGTGTCTTCGATCTCGGCCGGGGCGGCGACTTCCGAGCCCGGCCCGACGCGGCGACCGGGCGGGCCGCCGTCGAGGCAGCCGCGGCGAGCGCCTTCGGGACGGTGGTGCCGGAGGGCTGTGTGGGGGCCGGTACCGGGGCCGTGGTGGGGGCGCTGAAGGGCGGGGTGGGGACGGCGAGTGTCGTGCTGCCGTCGGGGATCACCGTGGCGGCGCTGGTGGTGGCCAACGCGGTGGGGGCGGTGTCGGATCCGGAGACGGGGGTGCTGTACGGGGAGCTGTTCGAGGGGCGGGTGCGGTATCCGGAGGAGCGGGTGCATGACGCCGCGCGGCGGCGGCTCGCCGAGACGGTGGCGAGGAACGGGGCGCCGCCCCTGAACACCACGCTCGCGGTGGTCGCCACCGATGCGGAACTGTCGAAGGCGCAGGCCCAGAAGGTGGCGGGGACCGCGCACGACGGCATCGCGCGTGCCGTGCGGCCGGTGCACCTGTTGCACGACGGCGACACGGTGTTCGCCCTGGCGACGGGGGCGCGGGCGCTCGACGCGGATCCGCTCGCGCTCAACGCGGTGTTGGCGGCGGGGGCGGATGTGGTGACGCGGGCGATTGTGCGGGCGGTGTGGGCGGCGGAGTCGGTGGAGGGGGTGGGGGCGGGGGGGTCGTGGCCGAGTTATCGGGAGTTGTACGGGGGTGGGTGACGGTAGTTGTGGGTCTGCGGCTGGGTGGGGGCTGGTCGCGCAGTTCCCCGCGCCCCTGATGCCTGCGGCGGCCCGTCGCTGCCCGGTGGGGGTTCGTGTAGCGCGTGCGGTGTGGTGGGTGGGTCGGTGCCGGGGTGGGGGGTATCCGTCCTCGGTCCGGCGGCTCGGTCGATCGAGCAGTTCTCGGTAACGGACGCCGGCCGCTGCGGGCGGACACCCCCCACCCCGTCCCCTCACCGCCGTACGCGGCCAACGGCCCGTCGTGGCGGGCGTCCACTGCCACCCCCTAGGGGCGCGGGGAACTGCGCGACCAGCCCCCACCGGCCCGCAGCCGTTCTACGACGTTCCGCGGCACACGGCCCGTAGGAGCACGGGCGACTGCACCCACCCAGGGGCGCGGGGAACTGCGCGACCGGCCACGACGCACGCGCACTCGCTCGACAAGCGCACCCGGCACTCGCGTAGGCGCCCCGGCCAAGCCAGCGCAGACGTCGGGGCATTCGTTGCGTTCTGAGGGAACCCGGGCGGGGACCGGGTCCCTCTTTCCTCACTGAGTGGAGTGGACGACGCATCACACGAAGATGGAGCATCACGTGGCAACGCCGGACATAGCAGCACGGCGCGCACTGGGAGCCTCTGCCGTCCTGATGGTCGGTGCCCTCACCCTCACCGCGTGCGGAGGCGGTTCCGACGGCACGAGCGAGGGGAAGGGCGGCAAGGACCCCGCGAAGACCTCCGCGGCGCGGATCGTCATCTCCGCCAGGAACGGCTCGACGGGCGCGTCGATCAACAGGACCGGTGTGAAGGTCAGCGACGGCACGCTGACCGGCGTGAAGATGACGGTGGCGGGCACGGGGCAGCAGGTGCCGGGGGCGCTGGCCGCGGGCGGGAAGAGCTGGAAGCCCGAGGAGCAGCTCGAGCGCGGGACGAAGTACGAGATAGCCGCGACGGCGAAGGACTCGGACGGCAAGGCGGTGACCGCGAAGTCCGTCTTCACGACCGTATCCAAGGCGAACAGCTTCATAGGTACGTACACGCCGGACGACGGGACGACGGTCGGTGTGGGGATGCCCGTGTCGTTCCGCTTCGACAAGGCGATCAGCGACAAGAAGGCCGTGCAGTCGCACATCACCGTCAGCTCCAGCAGCGGGCAGCAGGTGGTGGGGCACTGGTTCGGGGCGCAGCGGCTCGACTTCCGGCCCGAGGAGTATTGGAAGGCCGGCTCCAAGGTCACGATGAAGATCGACCTGGACGGGGTCGAGGGGGCCAACGGCGTCACCGGTGTGCAGGAGAAGACCGTCCGCTTCACGATCGGGCGCTCGCAGGTGTCCACCGTGGACGCCGACACCCAGACCATGAAGGTCGTGCGGGACGGGACGACCGTGAAGACCGTGCCGATCTCCACGGGGAGCCCGGAGTTCACCACCTACAACGGGCAGATGGTGATCTCCGAGAAGTACAAGAAGATCCGTATGGACAGCCGGACGGTCGCACTGGCCAACGCCTACGACATTCCCGATGTCCCGGACGCCATGCGGCTGACGCAGTCGGGGACCTTCATCCACGGCAACTACTGGTACAACAAGGGCAATCCACCCTTCGGGCGCACCGGCACCAGTCACGGATGCGTCGGACTGCGGGACGTCAAGGGCGGCCGGGCGGACACCCCGGCGAAGTGGTTCTACGACAACTCGCTGATCGGGGACGTGGTGGTCGTGAAGAACTCCCCCGACAAGACCGTGGCACCCGACAACGGCCTCAACGGCTGGAACATGTCGTGGGACGAGTGGGTCGCGGGGAGTGCCGTCGGCTCGTCCTGAGCGAGGCGAGAGGTGGCACAAAGCCCCTTTGACCGGGGATTTTTGACGATTCGTCGGGTCGCGTGGGAATTTCCTGCGCGGCCCGCCCGTTTTCCCGACGCACGTTTTCTCGGTTCCCGGACATGATGTCCGACCGAGGGGCTACGGTATGCACCCACAAGGTGACATGCAGCAACGCCGGGAGAAGCCTTGAGCGTTCCGTACGAGACGGCAGCGTACGAACCACCCGAGTCGCCCGAGTCTCCGGAGGAGCACCTCGCGCGGCTCCTCGGTCGTGCCCTGAACTCCTTCGAGCTGCCCGACGAAGTGATCAGGAGACTGGACTGCGCGCTGGCGTACGACAGTTCGCTGTACTCTGCGCACCACAGCGCGGGGCTGCACCGGGAGACGTACCGGCACACCTGGCTGCTCGCCGACGGCTCGGCGCTCACTCTGTGGGAGCTCGTCCACAACACCGCGCGGGACAGCGTCCCGCAGCACGAGGTGTACGTCGACGAGGAGGAGCTGCGTGCGGCGACCGCGCGGCTGCCGCTGCCGCCTGACACCCCGGACTTCGAACTGCCGGTGACGGTGCAGCTCGCGCCCGCGCAGCCGCCGCGGCACGCCTACGTCCCGGACGACTCCGCGGACCACGCGCGCCGGCTGCTGCGCCGCGCGGAGAACGCGGACCGGCCGGGCCCGGAGACGGCCGCGCTGCTGGCGGAGGCGTTCGCCCACCAGATCACCCAGGCGTTCGGGCGGCCCTGCCGGGCGGGGCGGGCCGGACTGGGCTTCTCGCTGTACGAGCACGCGTTCCTGCTGCGCGACGGCACGGAGATCTCCCTGTGGGAGGTCGAGCACACGGCGACGCCCGACGGGCGGCACATGTGCGAGGTGTACGTCACCGAGGACGCGGCCCGGGACGCCATGGAGCGGCGGGCGGCGCAACTGTCCTGAGGCGGCCGACGGTTCGGGGTCAGCGGCCGCCGCTCAGCTGGCGTACCAGACCCGCGAACGCGTCCTTCTCCGCCGGTGTCAGTTCGACGGACTCGTGGCCGGGGGCGGCCGCGCGCGGGCGCGGGAGGGCGGGCAGACCGTGGGCGACGCGCCACACGACGGCCTCGTGTCGGCCGTGGCGCAGCATGTAGGCCAACCCCGCCGTCCAGGCGACGACCACCAGGACGAGCAGGGTCACACCAAGCAACTGGTAGACGGAGACGTGCTCAGGCATGCCGTCCAGTAGACACCACGGTCCGGGACTTTGGCCCCGGACCGTGACGTATCTCGCAGGTGCCGTGAACACCTCACAGCCGCCCCAAAGGGGCACGCTCTAGGCGGCGACCGGCTGCTTGGTCTCCGCCTGGGCGGTGGGCGCCGCGGTGGGCGTCGTGCCCGCGGCCGGCTTGCGCATGCTCTTGAGGACGATCACCAGCGCGGTCGTGACGCACACGCCCGCCGCGATGGCGATCAGGTAGAGGAACGGGCTGCCGATCAGCGGGACCACGAAGATGCCGCCGTGCGGGGCGCGCAGGGTGGCGCCGAAGGCCATCGACAGGGCGCCGGTGACCGCGCCGCCCGCCATGGAGGCCGGGATGACCCGCAGCGGGTCGGCCGCGGCGAACGGGATCGCGCCCTCGGAGATGAAGGACGCGCCCAGGACCCAGGCGGCCTTGCCGTTCTCGCGCTCGGTCTCGGTGAAGAGCTTCTTGCGGAGGGTGGTCGCGAGGGCCATGCCCAGCGGCGGGACCATGCCCGCAGCCATCACGGCGGCCATGACCTTCATCGCGGAGTCGCTCGGGTCCTGCACGGCGATGCCGGCGGTGGCGAAGGCGTACGCGACCTTGTTGACGGGGCCGCCGAGGTCGAAGCACATCATCAGGCCGAGGAGGACGCCGAGCAGGATCGCGTTGGTGCCGGAGAGGCCGCCCAGCCAGTCCGTCATGCCCTTCTGGGCCTCGGCGATGGGCTTGCCGATCACGACGAACATCAGGAAGCCGACGATCAGCGAGGAGATCAGCGGGATCACGACCACCGGCATGATGCCGCGCAGCACCGGCGGGATCTTGATCCGCTGGATCGAGAGGACCACAGCACCGGCCAGCAGACCGGCGACCAGGCCGCCGAGGAAGCCCGCGGCGATGTTGGAGGCGATCATGCCGCCGACGAAGCCGGGGACGAGACCGGGGCGGTCCGCCATGCCGTAGGCGATGTAACCGGCGAGGACCGGGATGAGGAAACCGAAGGCGACCTGGCCGATCTGGAAGAGCAGGGCGCCCCAGCTGTCGATCTCGGTCCAGGAGAAGTGCTTCATGACCGAGGGCGCGCTCGCGATCTGCCAGCCGCCGATCGCGAACCCGAGAGCGAGCAGCAGACCGCCCGCGGCGACGAACGGGACCATGTAACTCACGCCGGTCATCAGCCACTTGCGGAGCTTGGTGCCGTAGCCGTCGCCGGCCTCACCGGCCCGTTCGACCGGCGTCCCCGCGCCCGCGGCGGCCGTCACCTCGCCGCGCGCGGCCTTTCCGCGCACCTCGGTGATGAGTTCCGCGGGCCGGTTGATGCCCGCCTTCACCCCCACGTCGACGGTGGGCTTGCCGGCGAAGCGGTCCTTGTCGCGCACGGGGACGTCGTGGGCGAAGATCACGCCGTCCGCGGCCGCGATGACGGCCGGGTCGAGCCGTTCGAAGCCGGCCGAGCCCTGCGTCTCGACGACGAGTTCGACGCCCGCCTCGCGGCCTGCGTTCTCCAGCGACTCGGCCGCCATGTAGGTGTGGGCGATTCCGGTCGGGCAGGAGGTGACGGCGACGATCCGGAAGGGGGCCTCGGGGACGTCGGGCGTGGAACTGGCCGTTGCGGCATCGGCGGAGGCCGCCGCCGATGCCGCAACGGAGCTTTCGGTGGCGCCTTCGGCGGGCGCCTCGTCCCCGCGGATCAGCGCCGCCGCGCTGTGAGCGCTGTCCGCGGACCGCAGCGCGTCGGTGAACTCGGTGTTCATCAGCTGCCGTGCGAGGGAGGACAGGATCGTCAGGTGGGCGTCGTCCGCGCCGGCCGGGGCGGCGATCAGGAAGATCAGGTCGGCGGGTCCGTCCGCCGCGCCGAAGTCGATACCGGCGGTGCTGCGCCCGAAGGCGAGCGTCGGCTCGGTGACGTGTGCGCTGCGGCAGTGCGGGATGCCGATGCCGCCGTCGAGGCCGGTCGGCATCTGTGCCTCGCGGGCGGCCACGTCGGCGAGGAAGCCCTCCAGGTCGGTCACCCGGCCCAGGGCGACCATGCGCTCGGCGAGGGCACGGGCCGCCGCTTCCTTGGTGTCGGCGGACAGGTCGAGATCGACCAGGTCCGCGGTGATCATTTCGCTCATCGCGGGCTCCTTCGCACGCGTATCGCCCGGGGAGTGTGGTGGGCGCAGGTGGGGACGGGGGTGCAGCGGTGTGGGGTCTCGGGGGCGGCGGGGGCGGGGCCGGGGAAGTCCCTCCCCCATCGGACGGCGGGGCGGCTCGGGTGGCCCTGCCGCCCTTGGGCCGCGGCGAGTAACGGGGAGCCTCGCCGCTTCGGCGTCGCGCACCACAGGGGGGCGGTCATGACACCGGCTCCGTCAGCGCGCGGTCCACCGGTACCTCGGCCGTGACCGTGACGGCGGCCGGGTCCAGGTCGTCCGGGGTCGGCATGACACTGCCGGGAAGCCGAACGGCGGCCGCACCGTGCGCGACCGCGGAGGCGAGGGCCGAGGGGCCGCTGCCGCCGGCGATCAGGAAGCCGGCCAGCGACGAGTCGCCGGCGCCGACATTGCTGCGTACGGCGTCCACTCGGGCGCTGCCGAACCAGACGCCCGAGCCGTCCACGAGAAGCTGTCCGTCGGCGCCCAGGCTCGCGAGCACCGCCCGCGCACCCATCTCCCGCAGTTCCTCGGCGGCCTTCACCGCGTCGCCCACCGTGGCCAGGGGGCGTCCGACGGCCTCCGCGAGCTCCTCGGCGTTGGGCTTGACCACGTCGGGCCGTTCGCGCAGCGCCTCCAGGAGCGCGCGCCCCGAGGTGTCCAGCGCGATCCGGGCACCGCCGGCGTGCGCCCGCGCGACCACCTCGGCGTACCAGGAGGGCGCGAGCCCGCGGGGCAGGCTCCCGCAGCAGGCGATCCAGGAGGCGTCGCGCGACTGCTCGCGCACGGTCTCCAGGAGGAGTTCCTGCTCCTCAGGGGAGAGCTCGGGACCCGGCGCGTTGATCTTCGTGAGCACCCCGTCGGACTCGGCGAGCGCGATGTTGGAGCGGGTGGCGCCCGTGACCGGCACCGGCGCGACCTCGATGCCCTGTGCGTCGAGCAGGTCCGCTACGAGCGCTCCCGGCGCCCCGCCCAGCGGGAGCACCGCGACCGTGCGCTGTCCGGCGGCCGTGACGGCCCGCGAGACGTTGACGCCCTTGCCACCGGGGTCCATGCGTTCCCCGGTGGCGCGGATGACCTCGCCGCGCTCCAGGGACGGGACCTCGTAGGTGCGGTCCAGGGACGGGTTGGGGGTGACGGTGAGGATCATGCGCGCACTACTTCCGTGCCGCCGCGCTCGATGGCGACGGCGTCTTCGGGGCTCAGCCCGCTGTCGGTGATCAGCAGGTCCACATCGCTCAGGTCACCGAAGCGGGCGAAGTGCTCCTGGCCGTGCTTGGAGGAGTCGGCGAGCAGCACCACGCGGCGGGCGGCGGCGAGCGCGGCACGCTTGACCGCGGCCTCGGCGAGGTCGGGGGTGGTGAGGCCGTGCTCGGCGGAGAAGCCGTTGGCCGCCACGAACAGGACGTCGGCCCGGATCTCGCCGTACGCCCGCAGCGCCCAGGCGTCCACGGCGGCGCGCGTACGGTGCCGTACCCGCCCCCCGACCAGGTGGAGCTGGATGCCGGGGTGGTCCGCGAGGCGGGCCGCGATGGGCAGGCTGTGGGTGACGACGGTGAGCGAGGCCTCCAGCGGGACGGCGGCGGCGAGGCGGGCCACGGTCGTGCCGGCGTCGAGGATCAGGGTGCCCTCGGCCGGCAGTTCGGCGAGGGCCGCCTTGGCGATGTGGTCCTTCTCGTCGGCCGCGGTGGTCTCGCGCTCGGCGAGGTCCGGCTCGAAGTCGAGGCGCCCGGCCGGAATGGCCCCGCCGTGCACCCGGCGCAGCAGACCCGCGCGGTCGAGGGCCTTCAGGTCGCGCCGGATGGTCTCGGCGGTGACCTGGAACTCCTCGGCCAGCGAGACGACGTCCACCCGCCCGCCGTCACGGGCGAGCCGGAGGATCTCCTGCTGCCGCTCCGGTGCGTACATGTCCGCTCGCCTCCGACTGATGCCCGAACGTGTGGTTTCAGTCGGAGGCTACGCCGGGATGTCCGAGAAGTAAACAGGTTCGGGCACCATCCGGGCATGAACGGACTTCCGGTTGTGCCCGTATACGACAAGGGAGCCCGGTACCTCGGCAGGTACCGGGCCTCTCACCTCGGGTTTCAGGAGACGAGCGCGGGCTCCTTCTCCTCCGCCACGGGAAGCTCGCCGGCCCCCTCCACGTGCTGCGCGGGCCGCTTCGGCAGCGCGAACATCAGCAGGAAGATGACGACCATGACCGCCGCGACCCACCCGAGGGCGTGCTGGAAGGCGTCCACGAAGGCCGGTCCGATCTGCTCCGGCCGCAGGTCGTCGCCGATCACCCCGAAGAACACGACCGACACCAGCCCCAGCCCCAGCGCGTTGCCCATCTGCTGCACGGTGTTGATGAGCCCGGACGCCGAACCGGCGTGCTCGCGCGGCACCTCCGACAGCACCGCGTCGGTGAGCGGCGCGACGATCAGACCCATGCCGACGCCCATCACGACCAGCGGCAGCGCCATCTGCCACGAGCTGATCGCCATGCCGTACCGCTCGGCCTCCCACAGGTAGAGCAGCACGCCCACCGCCATCAGCAGCGCACCGGCCTGGAGCACCCCGCGCCCGAAGCGGGGCACGAGCTTCTGCACCGACAGTCCGGCGGCCGTGGAGACGGCGATCGAGAACGGCACCCCGGTCAGCCCCGCCCGCAGCGGGCTCCAGCCGAGCCCGGTCTGCATGTAGAGCGTCCACACCAGGAAGAAGATGCCGAGCCCGATCCCGAACACGGTCTGCACCGCGATCCCGGCGGCGAAGCTCTTCACCTTGAACAGCGACAGCTCGACCAGCGGGGACCCGTCCCGCTCACCCTTGCGCTTCTCGTACGCCACCAGCGCCGCGAACACCAGGGGCGCGCCGGCCATCGACACATGTCCCCACACCGGCCAGTCCAGTTCCTCGCCGCGGGTCAGCGGGTAGAGCAGCATCAGCAGCCCGAGCACGACCATGGCCACACCCGCCAGGTCCAGCTTCAGCGCCCGCGGGGCCTTGGACTCGGTGATGAAACGGCTCCCGAGGACGAGCCCCATGATCCCGACCGGCAGGTTGATGAGGAAGATCGGCCGCCATTCCAGCCCGAAGAGGTTCCACTCGGTCAGCAGCGCCCCGAGCAGCGGACCGGAGACGGCGCCGAGACCGACGACCGCTCCGAAGAGCCCGAACACCTTGCCCCGCTCGTGCGCCGGGAAGGTCGCGTGCACGATCGACAGGACCTGCGGGACCATCATCGCGGCCATGCCGCCCTGGAGGATCCGGGCCGCGACCAGCATCTCCGGGTTCGCGGCGAAGCCGCACAGCGCCGACGCGAGGGTGAACCCGCCGATCCCGACGAGGAACAGCCGCTTGCGGCCGTGGATGTCACCGAGCCGCCCGCCGGTGATCAGCCCCGCGGCGAAGGCCAGGGCGTAACCGGCGGTGATCCACTGGATCTGGCTGACGGAGGCGCCGGAGTCCTGCCGGATGGACGGGATGGCGATGTTGACGATGGTGACGTCGACGAGGTCCATGAAGGCCGCGGTCATCACGATGGCGAGAGCGAACCAGCGACGCCGGTCGCCCGGGGCGGGCTGTGCGTCGAGGGTGCCCGGAAGGGTGGTCTCGGTGGAGGTCATGTCGTCAAGCTATGACCCCAATAGGTCAGATCGTGTCCTACTTCTGCGGCATCCTCGAACTCATGACGACGGACACCCCGGCACGGCTCCTGACGCTCCTCTCCCTCCTCCAGACGCCCCGCGAGTGGCCCGGCGGCGAGCTCGCCGACCGCCTCGGGGTCTCCCGCCGCACGGTCCGGCGGGACATCGACCGCCTCCGCGAACTGGGTTACCCCGTCGAGGCGTCCAAGGGCTCCGACGGCGGCTACCGGCTCGTCGCGGGCAAGGCCATGCCCCCGCTCGTCCTCGACGACGAGGAGGCGGTGGCCATCGCCGTCGGCCTGCGGGCGGGCGCGGGGCACGCCGTCGAGGGGGTGGACGAGGCGTCCGTACGGGCGCTGGCGAAACTGGAACAGGTCCTGCCGTCCCGCCTGCGGCACCGCGTCGCCACCCTCCAGGCCGCGACGACTCCGCTGACCCACGGGGACGGGGCGAGCATCCCGACCGAGACGCTGACCGTGATGGCGTCGACGGTGGCCGGGCACGAGCGGCTCCGCTTCGCCTACCGGGCCAAGGACGGCGCCGAGTCCCGACGGGTGGTGGAGCCCTACCGTCTGGTCTCCACCGGCCGCCGCTGGTACCTCGTCGCCTACGACCTCGACCGCGGCGACTGGCGGACCTTCCGGGTCGACCGGGTGAACGACCCCTTCGCCACGGGGGCGCGGTTCGCTCCGCGGGAGCTGCCGTCGGGGAGCGCGGCGGAGTACCTGCGGCAGTCGATGTACCGGCGCCAGGAGACGTACGAGCTGGTCGTGACGTTCGAGGCCGACGTGTCGGTGGTCGGGCCCCGGGTGCCGGGATGGGTGGGTGTGCCGGAGCCGCTGGGCGAGGGACGGTGCCGGTTGCGGGCGTCGGTGGGGGACGCGGTGGAGTGGATGGCGGTGCGGTTGGCGATGACGGGGGTGGAGTTCCGGGTGGAGGAGCCACCGGAACTGGTGCAGGCGGTGCGGGAGTTGGGGGGCCGGCTGGTCAGGGCGTCGGGGGAGGCCGCCTGAGGGGGCGGGCCTGGCAGGTCGCAGTCACCTGTGGCGGGACGGACCGTTGGCCGCCTTGCTCACTCGACGGGCACGCCTTCCCGATGTGACAGAATCTCCCCTTCGGCGGGTCACCCCGTGGTTCAGGTACGGGGTGACCCGCCGTTCGCCTTTCCGGGGCACGAAAAAGAGCCGGACCCCGGCGCCCGGGGGGAGGGGCGCCGAAGTCCGGCTCGGGGAGAGTCCCGGCGCCGGGGGGGGGATTGCGTCGGGACTTGGTTCAGGGGGGTCCGAAGGTCAGGTCTTCGGGGCCCGAACACCTGGACCCTGAAGACTTGTTCCCAGGGTCCAGCCGGTTGAAGCGGCCTAGTACAGCCATGTTTGCGCGGTCTTTCGCCACCCGGCGTACGCGGGTCCACCCGCCTACGCCGCCGCGTCGAACCCGGTGGACCGCGCCAGCTTCTTCAGCTCCAGCAGCGCGTGCTTCTCGATCTGCCGGATCCGCTCACGGGTGAGGCCGTGTTCCTTGCCCACCTCGGTCAGCGTGCGCTCGCGCCCGTCCTCGATGCCGTACCGCATCTTGATGATGGACGCGGTGCGCTGGTCGAGGCGGCCGATGAGGTCGTCCAGCTCCTCGCTGCGCAGCAGGGTCAGCACCGACTGCTCCGGCGAGACCGCCGACGTGTCCTCCAGGAGGTCGCCGAACTGGGTGTCGCCGTCGTCGTCCACCGACATGTTCAGCGAGACCGGGTCGCGGGCCCAGTCCAGGACGTCCGTCACGCGCTCGGCGTTGGAACCGAGCTCGGCGGCGATCTCCGCGGGCTCCGGGTCGCGGCCGTGCTCGCGGTTGAACTCGCGCTGCACCCGGCGGATGCGGCCCAGCTCCTCCACGAGGTGGACGGGCAGCCGGATGGTGCGGGACTGGTCGGCTATGGAGCGGGTGATGGCCTGACGGATCCACCAGGTCGCGTACGTCGAGAACTTGAAGCCCTTGCGGTAGTCGAACTTCTCGACCGCGCGGACCAGGCCGGCGTTGCCCTCCTGGATCAGGTCGAGCAGGGGCAGCCCGCTGCGCGGGTAGCGGCGGGCCACGGCCACGACCAGGCGGAGGTTGGAGCGGATGAACACGTCCTTGGCGCGCTCCCCCTCCTCCACCAGGGCCTCCAACTCCTCGCGGGTCGCGTCGGCCTTGGCCTCCTCGTACCCGTCGAGGACCTGTCGGGCGAACACACCCGCCTCGATGATCTGGGACAGCTCGACTTCCTTGGCGGCGTCGAGCAGCGGCGTACGCGCGATCTCGTCGAGGTACATGCCGACCAGGTCGCGGTCGGCGATCTCGCCGCCATGGACGCGAACACTGCGTGCCGCGTCGGTAGACCCGCCGGTGGCGGACTTACGACGGGCGACGGCACGGGTTGCCATGCGTGCTCCCTTGCGAGTGGGGGTCCCCCCAGGCCTTTAGGGCACTGGGGGAGGGTCAGCGGGTGGGTCCTTCGGACGCTGGGTCCGGGCTCCGGTTGCTTTCCGGACTCTCCTCGGGTGCCCTGCATCCGATGGAAACAACGACTGGAAACCGGACAGAATTCCCAACCCGTCCCCCTATTTTTCTGATCTTGCAGTACCCTGTCCGGCCACACGAGGAGGCGTGATGTCGTCGGAACACGCAGAGGTGCAGGTCAGGCCGGGAGCCGAAGGTGACCTCGGGGCCCTCACCGACCTCTACAACCACTACGTCCGTGAGACGCCGATCACGTTCGACACCGCCGTCTTCACCCCGCAGGAGCGCCGCCCCTGGCTGCTCTCCCACCCTGAAGACGGCCCGTACCGGCTGATGGTTGCCACCGACACCGACCCGACAGGAACCTCACAGCGGATCCTCGGGTACGCCACCTCCAGCCCGTTCCGCGCGAAGCCCGCGTACGCGACCTCCGTGGAGGTCACGGTGTACCTCGCCCCGGACGCGGTGGGCCGGGGCGTCGGCACGCTCCTCTACAAGGCCCTCTTCGAGGCCCTGGCGGGCGAGGACCTGCACCGCGCCTACGCGGGCATCGCCCAGCCCAACGAGGCGTCCACGCGGCTGCACGAACGCTTCGGGTTCCGGCACGTCGGCACCTACCGGGAGGTGGGCCGCAAGTTCGGCCGCTACTGGGACGTGGCCTGGTACGAGAAGGACCTGTAGGCCCCCGCGGCAGGGCTCAGCCGAACTGCACCGACCGCTTGGCCATGCCCATCCAGAAGCCCTCGATGACGGACTTCTGCGTGTCCAGCTCGCCGCTCACGTCCGCCGCGCCCATGGTGACGAAGAGGGGGGCGAAGTGCTCGGTGCGGGGGTGGGCGTAGCGCCCGGCCGGGGCCTTGTCGAGGAAGTCGAGCAGGGAGTCCACGTCCCGCGCCTCCAGGGCCCGCCGGCCCCAGTCGTCGAACTCGGAGGACCAGGTGGGCACGCCGGGGCCGGTGTGGCGCAGGGCGGCGAGGTTGTGGGTGAAGAAGCCCGAGCCGACGATCAGGACGCCCTCGTCGCGCAGCGGGGCGAGCTTGCGGCCGATCTCCATGAGCTTGACGGGGTCGAGGGTCGGCATGGAGATCTGGAGGACGGGGATGTCCGCCTCGGGGAACATCTCGACGAGCGGGACGTAGGCCCCGTGGTCCAGTCCGCGGTCCGGGATGTCCTGCACGGGGGTGCCGGGGGCGCGCAGCAACTTGCGGACGGACTCGGCGAGTCCGGGTGCGCCGGGGGCGTCGTACGTCACCCGGTAGTAGTGCTCGGGGAAGCCCCAGAAGTCGTGGACGAGCGGGACGGGGGTGACCGCGCCGAGGGCGAGGGGGGCCTCCTCCCAGTGGGCGGAGACCATGAGGATCGCCTTGGGGCGGGGCAGGTCCGCGGACCAGGCGGCGAGCTCACCGGGCCAGATCGGGTCGTCGGCGAGCGGCGGGGCCCCGTGACTCAGGTAGAGGGCGGGCATGCGCTCCAGCGTGTCGGCGGACATGGCGGGGACTCCTCCGGGGCTTCCGATGCGACTGATGCTTAAAATTTAAAGCTTCTACTCGCATGACTGTACGCCTCATTTGTTTAAGCTTCAAGGAGAGAGCTCGTAGAGTGGGACACATGAACACGGCATCCGCCCCCCACGAGGAGCCCCAGTGGCTCGACGACGAAGAGCAGCGCATCTGGCGCTCCTACGTACACGCCACGACCCTGCTCGAGGATCACCTCGACCGCCAGCTCCAGCGGGACGCGGGCATGCCGCACATCTACTACGGGCTGCTCGTCGGCCTCGCCGAGGCCCCGGACCGGCGGCTGCGGATGACCGAGCTGGCCATGAAGGCGAAGATCACCCGCTCCCGCCTCTCGCACGCGATCGCCCGCCTGGAACGCAACGGCTGGGTGCGGCGCGAGGACTGCCCGGACGACCGGCGCGGCCAGTTCGCGGTGCTCACGGACCCGGGCCTGGAGATGCTGCGGAGCGCCGCGCCGGGCCATGTGCGGGCCGTGCGCAACGCCCTGTTCGACCGGCTCAGCCCGGAACAGCAGAAGTCCCTCGGCGAGATCATGCAGATCGTCGCCGAGGGACTCCAGCCGAACGAGGCGGGCGCGGACCTGCCCTGGCTCCGCTGAGCCGCTCACTCAGCGAGAACCAGGGCAGTTCCTGGGGCCGTGCGTACGGAGCGTCCCCATCCCCGTACGCACGAGGTCTTCGAAGGGGTACGACCGGACGGTCGTCGTCAGTGGGCGACGACCGGTACCGCCAGCTCCTCCTCCGCGCCCTCACCGGCACCGGCCACGGCGGACGTGTCCGGACGGCCGGCGTTGACGAGGGTGCCGACGATCACGGCGGCGAGCACCAGCATGCCGACGGCGAACCAGATCGCGTTGGTGTAGCCGTGCACCTGGCCCTCCAGCGCCACCAGCTGCTGCTGGGACTTGGAGGCCGCGGACCCGATGTGGTCCTTGATGTACGCGGTCGTGGCCGAGGCCGCGATCGTGTTCAGCAGGGCCGTACCGATCGCGCCGCCCACCTGCTGCGAGGTGTTGACCATCGCGGAGGCGACACCGGCGTCCCGGGGCTCGACGCCCAGGGTGGCCAGGGACATGGCCGGCATGAAGGCCGTACCCATGCCGAGGCCGAGCAGCAGCATCGCGGGCAGGATCGTCGAGGCGTACGACGAGCCGATCTCGAGCTGGGTCATCAGGAGCATGCCGACCGCGGCGACCAGGAAGCCGGGGGCCATCAGCATGCGGGCCGGCAGGCGGGTCATCAGACGGGTGCCGATCTGGGTGGAGCCGACCATCATGCCGACGATCATCGGCATGAAGGCGAAGCCGGTCTTGATCGGCGTGAAGCCCTTCACGATCTGCAGGTAGTAGGTGAGGAACAGGAAGGTGCCGAACATCGCGATGATCGCGATGCCGAGGGAGAGGTAGATCCCGCCGCGGTTGCGGTCGGTGATCACGCGCAGCGGCAGCAGCGGGGCCTTGACCTTGGCCTCGGTGACGACGAACGCGATCAGCAGCACGGCCGACGCGACGAACATGCCGACGGTCACGGAGTCGCCCCAGCCGTCGGACTCGGCGCGGGTGAAGCCGTAGACCAGCGCGACCAGGCCCAGGGTGGACAGCAGGACGCCGGGGATGTCGAGCGGGTTGCGGTTGCGGCCGCCCTCGGGCTCACGGATGACGAAGTACGCGCCGAGCGCGGCCACGATCGCGAACGGGATGTTCACGAAGAAGGTCCAGCGCCAGTCCATGTACTCGGTCAGCACACCGCCGAGGATGAAGCCCACGGCACCGCCACCGCCGGCGATGGCGCCGTAGATGCCGAACGCCTTGGCGCGCTCCTTGGCGTCCGTGAACATCACGGCGAGCAGGGAGAGCGCGGCGGGCGCGAGCAGGGCGCCGAAGACACCCTGGAGGGCGCGGGCGCCGAACATCATGGCGCCGGAGGTCGCGGCACCGCCGAGCGCGGAGGCCGCGGCGAAGCCGATCAGGCCGACGACGAAGGCGTTCTTGCGGCCCCACAGGTCGGCTATGCGGCCGCCGAAGAGCAGGAGCCCGCCGAAGGCGAGGGCGTAGGCCGTGACGACCCACTGCCGGTTGCCGTCGGATATGCCGAGGTCGGTCTGGGCCGACGGCAGGGCGATGTTCACGATGGTGGCGTCGAGGACGACCATGAGCTGGGCGAGCGCGATGAAGACGAGCGCTTTCCAGCGGTTGGCGTCACCGGACGGAGCCGGTGTGCCGGGAGCCTTTGCGGCTGTTTCAGACATGGGGGTACCCACTTCGGGACTTCGGAACGGAAAAGGTGATCGAGGACGTACTAAGGACTGGTCTGGTGTTCTGAACTCATCGGCGCCGGATCAGGTCAGGCCCGGCGCAGGTCCTCCAGGGTCGTGGCCGCGCCCGGGAGGATGGAGCGGGCCGGGGCCCGCAGTCCGTCCAGGAACAGCTGGAGATGGCGGTGGACGAACCGGTCGACCTGGAAGCAGGCGGTGCCCGCCGGCGGCCGGCTGAGCTGGGCGACCACGAGCAGCAGGTCACCCGAGTCCACGTCGGTACGGAGCTGGCCGGCCGCCTTCGCGCGGTTCATGAGCTCGACGATGAGCTCCTCGCACCGCACGCGCGCGGCCTCCAGGTCCGGGTGGTTCTGGTCGAAGGTGCTCTGGATCATCGGGCACAGCGCGCTGATCCGCTCGTCGGCGGCGGTGTGCACGAAACGCTCCAGCGCCCCGAAGGCGTCGCCGGTCTCCGCGAGCGCGATCTCGGCCGCCTCGGTGGTGCGGTCCATGACCGAGCACACCACCTCACGGACGAGCGCGTCGCGGTCGGGGAAGTTGCGGTACACCGTGGCGTTGCCGACGCCGGCCCGGCGGGCGATCTCGTCGAGCGGCACGTCGGGGCCGAACTCGGTGAACATCTCGCGGGCGGCGCTGACGATCCGCTCGCGGTTGCGCAGGGCGTCGGCACGGGGCCGGGGCGCCTTGCGCTGCGCGGTCGTCGTGGCGGTCACGGTGCACTCCTCTGGTCGAAGACTTGAAGCTCCACGATCCGGGGAGGCAGTCCCCGTTTCGCTCGGACACAGGTCTAAACGGGGAGACGCTCCCCGGTTATTTCGGGTTGAGGGAAAAACATGTTGTGACCTGAGTCACAGATCCGCGATACCCACGTTCGGTCTCCTCCAGCGCGCGTGCGCCCCTGCCCCGGCACAGGGTGATCGGAGAGGAGCAGCCCTCCGACCAGCGGCTGCCGCGCTCCGAGAGGTGCTCGCATGCCGTGGACCAGACGTCGCATACGCCCGCGCCGCGTCGCCGCCCTCACCTCCGTGGCCGCGCTCACCCTCGCGGTCAGCACCGCGGCCGGCACCGAGCGCCCCGCCTCCGGGACCACGACCGCCGGCCCGGTCGCCGTGGCCCGCCCCGACTCCCACGGCGCCTGTCAGATCAGCGGCGGCCCGGCCGTCCAGATGTCCGAGGGCCTGCCCACGCCCGGCGGCTACTCGCGCTCCACCGGCACCGTCCACGCCCTCACGCTGATGATCGACTTCTCCGACGCGCCGGGCTCCGGCACTGCTCTCGATCGCTTCCGCGAGTTCTTCCCCCAGACCCAGGACTGGTTCCGCACCAGTTCCTACGGCCGCCTCGACTACCGTCCCGAGACCCCGATCACCGACTGGCTGCGCATGCCGAAGTCCTTCCGGGCCTACGGCATAGAACGCGGCGCCCCCTTCGACCCCGGCTACCGCCGGCTCGTCCAGGACATCGTGGCCGCCGCAGACCCCAGGGTGGACTTCCGGTCGTACGACTTCCTGAACGTCCTGGTGACCCCGAACGCCGGCCCCTCCGCCCTGGACACGGTCCTGTCGGTGACCTTCGCCGGCAACACCGACGCCCCCGTCGCCGACGGCGTCCCCGTCGCCAACGCCTCCTTCGTGTACTCCCGCCAGGACGACGGCTCCGGTTCCTACCCGCAGACCGGCTACCGGGTCCTGCCCCACGAGAACGGCCACGTCTTCGGCCTGCCCGACCTCTACACCCAGAACGGCGGGGGCGCGGTCGGCCACTGGGACATCATGAGCGAGGACTGGGGCGCCAACAACGACCTTCTCGGCTGGCACAAGTGGAAGCTGGGCTGGCTGGACTCGACGCAGGTCAACTGCGTCACGGCGCGCGGCACTTCGGAGTACACGCTGACTCCGCTGGCCCGGCCCGGCCTCGGCACCAAGCTCCTGTTCGTCCCCCTCGGCCGCCGCACCGGCTACGCGATCGAGCTCCGCACCCGCGAGGGCAACGACGAGACGGTGTGCCGGCCGGGCGTCCTGGTCTACAAGGTCGACGCGGACGTGGACACCGGGCGGGGCCCGGTCCGCGTGTACGACGCGCACCGCGACAGCGGCGGCTGCACCCGCAGCCCCAACGTCCACGCGGAACTCTCGGACGCCCTGTTCACGACCGGGGAGGAGTTCCGGGACCCGGCCCGGGATGTCCGGGTACGGGTGGTGGGGGCGGACGGGGGCGGGGACGGGGGCGGAGGCTATCGGGTCTGGGTGACGCGGGGGTGACGGGGGCGGGGGCGGGCGTTGTCGGGTCTGGGTGACGCCGGGGGACGTCGAGGCGACCCGGGGACGGGGACAGGGACGGGATCGTGGGTCCCCTCCGGGGTGGCGCGCCGCCAGGGCCGAAGGCGGACCGACCGCCGGCTCCCCCGGGCCCGTGGCGCGTGGCGGGCGCCCCGGCGGATTACCGTAGGCCTGCCGTGACCGCCGTACCGGAGAGCCGATGCCCGCTGAGACGACCACTCCCCCGCCGGTACCGGAGTCCGCCGCGCCGGCCGAGGCGGTCGAGCCGCTGATCCGGGGGGTCAGGGTGCTGCGGGAACTGACCGACGCGGGCGGCACGCTGAGCCTGAGCGGTCTGGAGCGGGCGACGGGCCTGGCGCGTTCCACGGTCGACCGCGTCACGTCGACCCTGGCCCGGATGGGATACGTCCGCCTCGACGGCCGGGACGCGGTGGCGACCCCACACCTCATGGAACTCGGCAACGCCTATCTCGCCGCCCTGCGCCTGCCCGCCCTGCTGTCCGGTCGGGCCGACGCCCTCGCCGACGAGCTGGACGAGTCGGTGTCGCTGGCGGTCGCCGACCGCGACGGCATCCGCTTCATCCACCAGGCCACCCGCCGCCGCGCGATGTCCCTCAGCTTCCGCATCGGCGACCTGCTGCCCGCCGAACGCACCGCGCCGGGGCCCCTGTTCGCGTCCGAGTGGACGGACGACGACTGGCGGGTGTGGCGCGCCCGCCGGGCGGCGGACCCGGAGAACCGGGGCTTCCCGGCCGTACCCCCACGGCAACTCCCGCTCCGAGAGGGTGACTTCGAGGCGACGGCGGCACGGGCGGGCCGGGACGGGTGGGCCCTGGACGACCAGTTGATCGAACCGGGCCTGGTGGCGGTCTCCGTCCCCGTACGGGAACCGCGTACGGGCCGGATCGCCTGCGTGGCCAACGTCGTGAGCCACACCAGCCGGCACACGGCGACGGACCTGCGCGACACCCTGCTGCCGCGACTGCGGGCGACGGTCGCCGAGATGGAACGCGCGCTGGCCACCGCCCCCGAGCCGGACCCGGGCCCGCCGCCCACCGGGTCGGCCGCCTGGATCGGCGCGTCCAAGATCGCACTGGGCCGGGACTTCGTCGAGTCCCTCGCACGCGGGCTGACGGTCCTGACGGCCTTCGGAGAGGGCAGGGCCGCGCTCACCCTGACGGACGTGGCCCGGGCGACCGGCCTGGCCCGCGCGACGGCCCGCCGCGCCCTGATCACCCACGAACACCTGGGCCTGGTCCGCCAGCAGCCGGACTCCCGCACCTTCGCCCTCACCCCCCGCGTCCTCTCCCTCGGCTTCCCGCCCCTGTCCCGTACGACCCTCCCCCGCATCGCCGCCCCGCACCTGGCGGACCTCTCGGCACGGGTGGGCGAGTCGACGGCCCTGGCGATCCTGGTGCCGTCGGGGCCGGACTCCGCCCCGGAGATCCAGTACACGGCGCGGGCCGTGTCCCCGCGGATCATGGGCGTCGACATCAGGGTGGGCACCCGGCTGCCGGCGGCGGCGACCTCGCTGGGCCGGGTGCTGCTCCCGGACGCCCCGGACCACGCCCTCCTAGACGAGGACTGGGAGGACGGGCTGCGCACGATCGCCGTCCCCCTCCACGACCGCGCGGGCCGGGTCGTCGCCGCCGTGAACGTGGCCCTGCACGCGGCGGGCCGCACGGCGCAGGAGTGCGTCGAGGAACTCCTCCCGGAACTCCGGCTCACGGCGACCCGCATCGAGGACGAGCTGCACGCGGCCGGCCACTTCACGAAGGTCCCCCTGTTCTGACGCGGGGGAACCCCCACGCCGTCGCCCAACAGATCCGGTACGCTGACGCCAGTGACCTTCACGGCCACCGTCCGCCTTCGTAGCTCAGGGGATAGAGCACCGCTCTCCTAAAGCGGGTGTCGCAGGTTCGAATCCTGCCGGGGGCACCAGGCAAAAGGCCCCGGACCGATCATGGTCCGGGGCCTTTTGACGGCACCATCTGACGACAGTCGCCTTTCAGGCAGCCGGTCGCCGTCGCTTCAGCAGCGCTGGGTGTCCTGCACGATGTGCGTGTACACGTCCACGGTGATGCTGATCCGACTGCGCCCGAGGATCTCCATCACGACACGGGGAGCCACCCGGCAGCGGTGAGCAGCGTGGCGCACCCGTGCCGGGCATCGTGCAGCCTGATCACGCGGAGGCCGGCGGACTGGGCGGCGCGGGTGAAGGAGCGGTAGACGTTCCGCGGCTCGACCGGGCGCCCGGTACGGGTGGCGAAGACGTATCCACTATCCACCGTCATCCCACGACTCCCCCGCACGCTGCTTGGCAGCCACCTGCCGCATCCGGTGCCAGCGCAGCAGAGTGATGCCGCTGAGTCTGCGGGCGGATGTACAAGGCGCCGCTCCTACGCGCCGAGCCCTGCACGGTGACGCTCACCCAGGCCCGTCTCGCATCACATGGACTATCCAGCCTGTGATCTTCCTGCCGCTGGCACACCGCGGGGCCGAACTCCCTTCCTGAGCTCACGACTTCAAACCGCGCACAGAGCCTCACACGCCCCGACAGGCCGACTGAGTTACAACTTTCTCTACTGGTTCAAGGCGGCTCGCTCCGCTCCCCGCGCGCGGCCCGGCCGGCGCCCGTGCCGCGCTCAAAGCATGCAGCCGCCTGATCCTAGAGAGGGGGTACGTCGTGGCTAGGGCGGTCGGCTCCACGGTGCCACTTCGGCGCGAGCCTCGAAGGTCATGGTCCCAACGTCGTGCTGCACCGGGCATGTCCACAGACTGCCCGACGCGCCGGAAGCTTACGGGGCCATGATCACTCCCGCCAAAGCAGCACCGCCCCAAAGCCGCTCCACCGACCTTGAAACCTCGCCCGACCGCTTTCCGACCTCACATCGGCCCAGTCCAGCGTCCATCGACGCCCAGAATCACAACGGCCGCTAGACTGCCGAGGATCATGGCAGGGGGACGGTATCTTGCTAGAGGATGCAGCGCGAGCACGCCAGCGGGAAGCCAAGCTGCTACAAGAGCACGACCAGTTGTGCGGCGCTGTCTACTTGGTTGGATACGTCGTCGAATGCAAACTGAAAACTCTCCTGAACAAAAAGGGAAAATCATTCCCTCGATCAGGTTCGGCTGGACACGACCTTCGAGGGCTCTGGGATGCGGCCGGACTCAGAAGCCAGGATCTAAGCGGCCACAAGAAGGCCTTCATGGATACGTGGACAACGAGTCTCAGATACAGCGCCAAGTTGCCTGACGGATCATCGGCAGAAGAACTCCTCCGCGGAGCACAAGAACTAGCATCATACGTAACCTCTCGAATTCGTTACGCTCGACCGCACAACAAAGGAGGAAAGCGATGACCGGCGAGGCCACGACTAATCGATCTGTCCGGCAGAAGATCGAAGGAAACGCCCGTTCCGCCGGTGTTACTGATGCTCAAATTTACGTCGCTGAAGACGGATTTGGATCTTATCTGGTTCGAGTTGTTCACGAATCACTGAGTGCACTAGATGATTCAGAACGACGCAAGTTGCTCCTTAAGGGAGTGTCAAATATTGTTTCGACTGCCGAGCTAATCACTCCCAGCGAAGAAGAATGGTACGGCCCACCATTCAGTGAAGCTACCGGCCAGATGCCACTTTGGCATGAAGTCCTAGGCCGTCCCCTCTCAGCGGATGAACTCACATTCGCTACAGACCTTGACCAGGACATCGAACTTCCGGCCATCGTTACCTTCTATTCTCTACGAGGTGGTGTCGGACGCACCACTGCGCTTGCAGCTGCTGCACGAATCCTGTCTGAGCGTGGACGCCGCTTGCTTTGCGTTGACATGGATCTCGAAGCGCCGGGACTGGCCACCGTCTTGGGCTGCCCCGAACCCAGGGAGGATCAGGGAGTGCTCCCCCTTCTCCTTGCTCTAGAGCGCGGAGAAGAAGTCGATATCAGGGATCACGTGCTGCGAGTCAACGAGGGTGAGGAGCTCTATTGCCTGCCGGCAGGGCAACTCAGCAGCGATTACGCCGATCGGCTTCGCCTCCTTGACCCTGAAATTTGGTACAGAGAGGCCAACAATCCACTTCACCAACTCTTGCAGTTGGCAAAAGAGTCAGCGCTTGAGCCGGATCTGATTCTTCTGGATTCCCGCACTGGAATCTCGCCAGTGGCCGCACCTCTTTTGTTCGACGTTTCAGATCTAGCCGTCATTTGCTTTTACCCCCACCCCCAGGCAGAACGGGGGACTGAGCTTCTTGTGAAAGCTCTCATGTCGGCCAAGAGTCGTAGGGCAACATCCGACACTCCACTCACACCTGAACCACGGTTCATCGTTTCTCCAGTGCCCCCCGGACCGTCCGCGGATACCGTGCTCACCCGCGCAATCACATGGATCGACCACTGGATCGGTGATGCTCAAAGCCGCCGCGCTGAAGAATATGATCCCCTCCGAGCAGACGAAATTACTCATGCAGTAAGCTACTCGCCGGATACTGCCTTTCGAGACAAAGTGAGCAACGGTGTAGCAAATCGTGAGGCGTACGGAGCCGTGGCAGATTGGCTTGAACAGCTGCTGCCCCAAACCTACGCGCTTTCAGCTTCAAGCAGAAATCGAAAGCATGACGTTCTTCAGCAACTCGACTTCTCTACTGGCACGGCAGAGCAGCAAGCCAGCCTTCTAGATGACTTCGTGCACACACGCGTAGCGCAACAAGCACTTGACGCTCGATCCCCGCTGGTAATTGGCCGTAAGGGAACGGGAAAGACGGCCGTCTTCCGCTGGCTCATGGAGAGATATCGCGAAGACGAAAACCCAGTTGTCGTCTTCTCCCCTCACGCCTTCAGGAACTCCTACAAGTGGACTCTCAGCTCCCAGGCTCTGGAGATTGTTGAAGCTGAATTTCCAGGGGAGTCCTCGTGGACCACCTTCTGGCCTTGTTACACGGCACTAGCCGCATACTTCGCCTTGCCGCAAGAGGAGCGTGCAGACCCGCCCGCCAGATTCGAAATCACCAAAGAATCTCTTGATGCCGTCTACGACGAACTGTCTACACTCGACGTAATCAAGCATATGATGAACCGCCCCATGGCCGGGCTTCTCGGATCTCGATGGCTGCGAGACATCAACAGCAGTGCAAAAAACCGGCACATGCTTCTCTTTGACGGCCTTGATACGGGATTCGGCAACAATGCCGAGAGCCGGAAGAGAAGGACTCGAGCTGTAACGGGTTTGATGACCTTCCTCACAGAGTCAGAAGCGCACCTTACTTCGTTGTCTTTCAAGGTGATGCTCCGGGTGGACATCTGGCAACAGCTTCGATTCGAGAACAAGAGTCATCTTTATGGGCGCTCTGTTCAGCTTATGTGGCGGGATCAGAACGACTATTTCAAGACCGTGCTTAAACAGGCCGTACGTAGTGATATCTATCGGGAGATGCTCGCGGAAACGCGGGTGGGTCCGTCTGTCGACGATTGGCGTGACGATGAGGTGCGCCGCGCATGGAACGTACTTGTTGGAGAGCGAATGAAGGGAGGTAAGACAACCTTCACACGTAACTGGGTGTGGAACCGTCTAGCCGACGGGCAAGGAGATCACGGACCGCGCTCACTGTCCCAGCTTTTCCATGAGGCCGTCCAATGGGAAAGGCGGGAAGAGACGCGGAGTAGTTACGACCGCAGCATCATGAGGCCACGAGCTCTCGTGCCTAGCCTTGACAAGGTTAGCGTGGAAGCGCTTAGCGCTCTACAAGAAGAGTTCCCAGAGCTTGAAGGCGTTGTCGAAGCTCTGAGGAGCTTGCGGAGAACCCCGATCGAACCGGGCGAAATCGAAGCGGTTGACCCAAGCGCTGCCGAGCGCGTAGACCTCGCTCTCGAAGTGGGTCTCTTGGAGATCTACGAGGGCACGCAAGACGACGTACGTCGGTACAGAGTGCCCGATCTGTACAGGCTCGCTCTGGGGCTGACGCGACGAGGTCAGGCATAGCCAACGATGATGGGAGCTCCTCAGGCGGCACAGAACGCGGCCCGATTAGATCGGCGCTCGGACAGCGGGCTGTGCCCTGAGTGTCTAATTGCGTGACAACGCCGGAAAACAGACGCGGAAAAACGCGAAGACGTGCGGACCATCAGCGCTGGTGAGACCGGCATCAGTCCAGGCAACGCTCCCGTCCAAGTTGCTTCGGGACGAAGAGGTCGTGGATTCAAGTGCCGCAGCCATGAAGGAGAAGTGCCAGCCCAGGGCAGCCTGGCAACTGGGTCTACAAAGTGGGCTGGCTCTCCAGCAGCGTTTCCACCGTCAGGGTTCCTGTCAGCGTGCTAGTCACCCGCGGGGTCACGGAAGTCGATCAGCGACCAGATGGTGCAGCCCCAGTCCTAGGTCAGCACCAGCACGTGAGTCAACCGGCGAAGGCGAGTGCTGGCCCCAGGGCGTGAACCTCGCGGAGTGGCTAGGCAACGGGAACCCGATGACCTCTTCCGCCGCGGCGACAGCCTCCGGCGTTGCGGGCGATGGCAAAGTCCCCTCCCTCGCTACGACCCGCAACGCCTCGACAACCTCATCATCAGTCACTGGACTATGCTCTCAGCCCAACGTAGTCGGGCGTGCCAGATGTAAGCCAGGTCTTTCGGAGGGCCACGGCGAACAGCGGGGAACAATTGATGGCCACTTCCGCCCCACTCCAGGTTCAACGAAGGTCACAACAGGCAGCGCCTTCAGGAAACCCGAGCTTCCCAAACTGATGGCCCAGTGCCTTCTACCGCGTTCGCGCCAGGCAGAACCTCGTACGATCAGCGTCCATGACAGAGACAGGCGAAGAATTGCGTTGGCTGGAGCAGTGGTACCGCGCCCAGTGTGACGGTGACTGGGAGCACGAGTGGGGCGTTCGGATTGCAACGCTCGACAACCCAGGCTGGACAGTGGAAATCGATCTTGAAGAGACGCCCCTGTCAGGCTGGCCCTACGAGAGGACGGCCATCCGGCGCAGCGACTCCGACTGGGTGATGGCGACGGTGTCGGACGAGGTCTACCAAGCGTCCTGCGGTCCGCTCAACCTTGGGGAAGTGCTGCGTCTGTTCCGCGACTGGGCTACCTCGATGAGCGACGAGCGTTAGCCAACGACGGCTCACGACCGGGTCCGGCCGTCTCAGTCTCCGTCTCATTCACCGTCGCTCACTGCCGTTCAGACCAAGCCTAAAGGCGTTGCCACAAAGGTGGCCGGTCACCCACGAACGCTGGTGAACGCCCCTGAACGCCGCCCCGAGAGGCACCACAGTTGGAGAGCGTGCGCGGGATGCCATGAAGACCGCCGTCAGATCGTGCGCGGCTCGCTGTCAGTCCTGCCCTGTACGGTCCCGACCATGGCTGAGAGACCAACTACAAGCTGGCGTCACGGCATAGCGGAGGAAGCCCAAGAGCTTGCCGCCGGCACCCTTGATCCTGACTGCGCCTGCATGGCAGAACTGTTCCCCGAGAAGCTGCTCACGGCAACTGACGCTGTCCTCGACACCTTCGAGGGTGAGCTTCCCGGACTTGGCAAGGCCGGCGACGAGCAAGTCTTCGCTGTGGTGGAACGCATCGTCCTGGCCCTGAACGCGGTAGACGAGGCTCACAATGGGGGCGCCTTCGAAACCGACGAGCGTGAGGAGCTGTGCGACTACATCGACGAGTCGCTCACCGAGCACGGCGTCGATGTAGTTGCGCTGACGGCCCGCCACGGACTGGGGCGCTACCAGCTCACGGACAGGTGGCGGAAGTGGTAGGTCCGCTCAGGAGCGCGACTTACTGAGCGCGCACCACCCCGCACCAGCAGCGCACCAGTTGAGGCGGGGAACAGCGGGGAATCACGGTGAAGACAGCCGGACCCAAGAGACCATGCCTCGACCGTTCACCCAGGTCAGCGCACGAACCCGCCTTCAAATGCCCGCAGAGCTTCCCCAACTGATGGTCAACCGCCCGTCTTGACCTCATAGGTGCGCCCTGATCGGCTGGTCTCATGGCCACGGACCCCAGCGAGTACGAGAAGGCAATGCCCATAGTGGCTGCCCACCTGGCGAAGATCGAGCGGGCGGTCAACCGAACACGCGGCTCTCACGCGGGGCAACCGTACGCGGCAGTCCACCAAGCGCTTGTCGAAGCACTGCAGCAGGAGGACGCTCAACGGGTCGTCCCGCAGGTCGTCGACGAGTTGGCGCGGCAGATCTCTGAGGCTCCCAGCGAGCCCCTTCCTGACATCAGCAGCTGACATCAACGGCGGCGAACGCTGACGCACCGCAGCGGTCACGGCCGGATCGACGCGCGCCCACCGAGCCCCGTTGCAGCACGCTGCGTCGCAGGGAGATCGAACGTCTAAAGCGAGTGTCGCAGGTTCGCATCCTGCCGGGGGCACAGACAGAAGGGCCAGCTCAGGAGGGGTTTCCTTCCAGGCTGGCCCCCAGCCGTTTCAGCGCCCGTGTCGCATCCGTGCCACTACCAGCCCGCTCGTCATGTGCGTGGCTCGGTCAGGAGGTATGCCTTCAGGATCGTCACCGCGTAGGTGTTGCCCGTGGTGTCGGTCAGGGTAGATTTGAGGGAGACCGAGCGGGCGTTACTCGGGTTTGTCAGGGTGAGGGTCATGTGGCCGCGGGTGGTGGTCACCGGGGTGGGGGACCAGGTGCTGCCGGCGTCGTAGGAGACCTTCACCGTCAGGGATTTGAGGTGGGTGGCCGCCGGGCCCTGGAGGGAGAGGGGGATCTTGGTGCGGCGGCCCGCTGAGGCCGTGCCGGTCGGGGTCAGCTTCGGGTGGAAGCGGACCGTGGAGAGGGGCAGGGGGCCCGAGTCCGAGGGGCTGGACGTGAAGGTCCAGGCCGCTGTCAGGCGGCTCGTGGTCGTGGCCACGCCTGGCGGGCGGGTCAGGTTGGTCCGGATCGTGTAGCGGGCCGGGGCGGACGGGAGCTTCTGCACGGTCTGGCAGAGGTCGCCGTCGTTGTCGAGCAGGGTGCTGCCGTCCGCGGTCACCGTGGTGTGGCGTTGCGCGGTGGAGGAGGCGGGGTGTCCGCTCCCGTCGGCGAGGTCGGGGACGCACAGGTCCAGGGTGTCGCCGTCGCGCCGCGCGCCGTACGGGCCGCCGGTGATCGGGCTGAAGACACCGACGTTGTACGTCGCCGCGTAGGTCCGGCCCGCCCGGTACGACCTCGCGCTCTCCGTGCCGTAGAAGACCTCGTCGTCTCCGGAGGCGTTTCGCTGGCCCAGGTTGGCCGTCCACTTGAAGCCCCTGGGCGTGGTGACGTAGATCTTCGCGGTCGTCGGCAGCGGGAAGGGGGCGCTCACCGTGCCCAGTGACAGGGTGGGGCCGCTCCACAGGACGTTGACGATGCCCTTGCGGTGGGCGGCGGACGAGCCGAAGTCGCGCTTCAGCAGGGCCAGTTCGTCCATGCGCGTGGTGTGCCGGTAGCCGGTGGGGAAGCGGTCGGGCAGGTTGTGGAGCAGGTGGTAGGTGGTGCTGCCCTTCTGCCACAGGCCGCCGAGCTGCGTGCTGAGCCTCCCGGGAGGGGCGGTCGGTCCCAGGGTCGCGGTGCGCAGGTTCTTGAACGTTCCCCAGAACAGGGTGCTGTTGTGCGGTTCGCTTCCGGTGGCCACGGCGAGGTTGAGCTGGCCGTCGGACATCCTCGCCCCCTGCGGTGCGGTGACCCCGACCGGCTTCGCCTTGCGCGCGTCGAAGACGACCGTGGTGTCCCCGGTCAGCGAGAGCCTCGGCCGGACCAGCGCGGAGGTGCCTCCGGGGTCGTCCAGCACGGTGTCCACGACGTAGTCGCCGCGCGGGACCCGCACCCGGTACACGCCCTTGGAGATCTGCTCGGAGTCCGCGAGGTTCGTGGTCCAGTACGTGCCCGGGTACCCGAGGATCTCCGTCAGCGGAGCGCTCACGAGCTTGCCGCCGCGGTCGAGGAACTTCAGGGTCAGGTCGTACGACTCGGCCTCGCGTACGACGCCGAAGGCGGTCCGTACGGCAGCCAGGTCGGCGCCGTTCCTCGCGGTGGCGACCAGCGTGCCCGAATAGGCGCCGTCCGCCGCCTCGACACGGGTGTCCGCGGTGAGGTCGACGCCGGCGGTGCCGCCCGCCGGGACGGTGAGCCGTGTGGTGCTCAGCGTGAACATGCCTTCGGGGGCCGTGCTGCCCCCGGGGCCGGTCGCGGTGGCCGTCAGGTCGAGGGTGACGGGGTGGTCGCCGTCGTTGCGGTAGATGAGGTGCCGGGTGGCCGGACGGTCGTCGGTGTGGGGCCACCGCTGCTTGCCGAAGGACACGGAGGTCTGTTCGCTCGCCACCGCCGCCTGAAGTGCCCGGGACACGTCGAGCCGGCCCGTTCCCTGCTGGTAGCCGGTCGCGCCGGTGGTCGGGGTGGTGGACGCGGTGAGCGCCTGCTTGATCCGTGCGCCGGTCCAGTCGGGGTGCCGCTGGGCGAGGATCGCGGCCGCCCCGGCGGCATGGGGTGTCGCCATCGACGTACCGGACATGGAGACGTAGCCGTCGGCGGCCGGGTCGCCCAGGTGGCCGTGCGCCGCCTTCGCCGAGACGATGTCGACGCCGGGTGCCGTGAGGTCCGGTTTCAGCGCGCTGTCGTCGGTCGGGCCGGTGCTGGAGAAGTCGGCGAGCCGGTCCTCGCCGTCGACGGCGCCCACGGTGAGCGCCGATTCCGCGGCCCCCGGCGAGTCGACGGTTCCCGCGTCGGGGCCCTCGTTGCCCGCCGCGGCGACGGTGAGCATGCCGGTGCTCTTCGCGAGGGCGTTCACCGCCGCCTCGACCGGGTCCTCCCCCGGGGTGTCCACCTGGCCCAGGCTGAGGTTGGCCACCTTGGCGCCCTGCCCGGCGGCCCACTCCAGGCCGGCGATGACGGACGAGTCGGTGCCCTCGCCGTCGTCGTTCAGCACCTTCGCGTTGAGGATCTTCGCGCTGGGTGCGACTCCCTTGTAGCGCCCACCGGAGCGGGCTCCCGAGCCCGCCACCGTCGCCGCGACATGCGTGCCGTGGCCGGCCTTGTCGTCGGTGCTGCCCGTGCCGCTGAAGTCCTTCGCTGTCGCCACCGCCGAGGCGAGGTCCGGGTGTGTGGTGTCGATGCCGGTGTCCAGGACGGCGACCTTGACGCCCTTGCCGTCGTATCCGGCCGCCCAGGCGGCCGGGGCGCCGATCTGTGCGACGCCGCCGCCCAACTCACCGGCGTTCGCGCCGTCTTCGTCCACCGGCGCCTTGAACCGGCCGTCCAGCCAGACCCGCGCGACTCCCCGCTCCGCGGTGAGGGCCTGCCACATGTCGACGGCCCCGGCCTTCGGCACGGTGATCGCGGCGCCCGCCACGCTGGGCAGCTCCCGGCGCACGGTGACGTCCGCGTCAGCGACCAGTGACTTCTGTGTGCTCCTGCGCTGGGCTGACCTGCCCTCGTACGACACGATCAGCGGGAGCGTGCCGCGCCGGGTGTCGTCGTAGCCGGCGCGAATCAGACCGCTGACGTCGAACAGCCGCATGTCCAGGACGCCTTGGCCGATCAGGGCGGCGGCGTCGGCGGGAACGACGTACTGGTCGCCCCCGACGCCGCGCACGGACACCGGGACGTGCTCACGGCCCGGGGCGTGCCGGACGCCCGTCACCCGGCCGCGTGCGTCCAGCCGGACCCGGTCGCCGGTGAGGAGGGTGACGTACCGGCCGGCCGCGGAGGCGGAGCCGGCGGGCGCCGCGAGGGTGGCGGTGGCGGTGTCCTGCGTCCGTACGCCGAGGCCGGAGCCCGTGGCCGCCACCGAGACGCCCGTCATCAGCCCCGCCGCCAGCAGGGCGGCCAGCGAGGCGCTTGTGGTTCTGTCGCGCATTCAGCTCGCCTGCCCCGGGAGCTGCTTGTCGGCGTCGACGAACGCGCGCTCGGTGATCGCGCTGGTGTGCGTGACGGTACCGACCTTGAGGGGATTGTCCGCCGTGGCCTTGACCACGACGATGCGCTCGCCGAGGAACCGCAGCGTCTTCTTGTCGAAGATCCACTCGATGCGCTCGCCGTCGACGGGGTTCTCCCGCGCGATCGCGACCCCGTGCCGGCCCGTGGCGTCGACCGCGTCGTTCACCGAGACGACTCCGGGGATCTTGGCCGCGGCCTTGTAGAGGGCGGCTCCGACCTCGGCGGGCGGGTAGCTCTCGAACAGCAGATCGCCGATCGCGACGAAGGCCGCCTGGTCGCGCGGGACTTCGGGGTCCCGGACGGCGTCCGACTCGCGGTAGATCCACCGGAGCAGCGTGTCGGGGTCGGTCGACAGCCCGGCCAGGGTGTTGTAGGCGCCGGTCAACGGGGTGTCGCCCTTCAGGGTGATGCCCTTGTCGCTCGTCTTGCCGGCCTCGATCAGCCAGCCGTCCCTGCCGTCGAGGGAGTTCCAGACCTGGCGGGAGTGCAGCTCGTCGCTGACCACCTCGCTCTTGTCGCCGACGGTCTTGATGTAGGTGTCGGCCACCTTCGAGGCGATGTAGATGTACTGGCCCTTGCGCGGGGTGGGCGCGGAGGTGTCGGCGGCGGCCAGGGAGATGCGTTCGAGGAGCTGGGGGGCGCCCTCGGGGTCGGCGACGCCGATGCGGGTGGTCAGTGCGGGGCCGGTGGCCAGGGCGGTCCTGCCGTCGTCCGCGCCGCCGCCGGTGAGGGCGAGACCGCCCACGACCGCGCCGGCCAGGGCGAAGGCCGCGGCGGGCAGCAGGACCGTACGGCGCAGGAACGGGTTGGAGCGCTTCACGGGCGCGACCGGAGAGGTGGCGGACGTGCGGGAGGAGGTGCGGAGGTCTTCGTGGATCCGGGCCATCATCTGCTCCTTGTGGAACTGGTGGCGGCCCGCCGGCAGATCCCGCTCGGCGGAGGGCAGCAGACCCTGCGTCTCCGTCCACTCGGCCGGGTGGGGCCGGTGGGAGGGGCTGGCGTTCATCGGTTTCCTTCCTGTGCGGACCGGACCGCGTATCCGCGATCGCCTGTTGTCTGCCGGTTGGTGCGGGTGGGTTCCCGTTTTTCTCCGAGCAGTTGCGCGTCGGTGAGCTTGCGCAGCTTGGAGCGGGCGCGGGAGAGGCGGGAGCGGACGGTGCCGACCGGGATGCCGAGGGCGCGGGCCGCCTCGGTGTACTCCATCCCCTCCCACAGGCACAGCGTCAGGACCTCGCGCTCGGGACGCCTGAGCAGGCTGAGGGCGGCGAGCGTGGCGTTGATACGGCGCCGGTCGTCCAGGCGTCCGGCGGTCTCCTCGGCATGGTCCTCGACCCGTTCCCCGGCGGCGTTCGCGGCTGCCGCGGCGCTCGCCGCGTTGCGGTAGCGGCGGTTGCTGCGGTGGTGGGAGCGAGCGACGTTGGTGGCGATGCCCAGCAGCCACGGCCGCAGCGAGCCGCCTTCGGCCTCGACCGAGGCACGGCGCCGCCACGCCTCCATGAAGGTCGTCGACATCACGTCCTCGGCCAGCGACCAGTCGGCGGTCAGCCGGAAGGCGTGGTTGTACACCGCGCGGGCGTACTCGTCGAAGAGTTCCGCGAAGGCGTCCGGATCTCCGTCTCGCACCCGGGTTCGCATATCTGTGGTCACGTCTTGAGCTGACGTACGGTGCGCTTGGGTTCCGGTGAGACACGTCACAGTGGGCGCACAGCTCACCGGGGCGGTGACCGCACGAGGACTCGGTGGCAGCCGCTGAGCGCACCGCTCAGGCTGCGAGGCCCGAAAGCGAGGCGCCCGATCCGGTGCGGGACCCGGTCCGGGGGTGCGCAGGCCGGTCGAGGAGCTGTCGGAGGTGCCGAGGCCGCACGCCGGTGCGGAACAGTTCACCAGCGAGAGCCCGAACGCCCCAACGCTCGTGGCCCTGTCGCCCTGGTGGGCGGCGGTTCACGCTCCGCGTCGGCGGTCGCTCACGAGCCCGGTCTCGTAGGCGACGATCACGAGCTGGGCACGGTCGCGCGCACGCAGTTTTGCGAGCAGGCGGCCGATATGGGTCTTGACCGTGGCCAGGCTCAGATGGAGGTGCTCTGCGATCTCCGTGTTGGACAGACCGCGCGCGATCAGGCTGAGCACGTCCAACTCCCGGTCGGTGACCCCGTCCAGCGATCGGCTGGGCGGGCGCGCGGGCTCCGGGCGGCGGGCGAACTCCGCGATCAGGCGGCGGGTCACCGAGGGCGCGAGCAGTGCCTCGCCCGCGGCGACGACGCCGACGGCGGTGAGAACCTCGGTGGGCGGTGTGTCCTTGAGCAGGAAGCCCGCGGCGCCGGCGCGCAAGGCGGCGTAGACGTACTCGTCCAGGTCGAAGGTGGTGAGGATGAGGACGCGGACGCCGGTCAGGGCCGGGTCCGCGCAGATCTGCCGGGTCGCCTCGATGCCGTCGAGGTCCGGCATGCGTACGTCCATCAGCACGACGTCCGGCCGTTCACGGCGGGCGAGTTCGACGGCCTCCGCCCCGTTCGCTGCCTCGCCCACGGCTGTCATGCCGGGCGTGTGGTCGACCAGGACCCGGAAGCTGCCGCGCACCATCGCCTGGTCGTCGGCGATCAGTACCCGGACCGGGGGCATCTCGGTCATGGTCATGGGTTCCTTTCGACGGGCAGGCGGACGGACACCGCGAAGCCGCCCTCCGGCCGGGGGCCCGCCTCGAAGCTGCCGCCGTACATCATCGCCCGTTCACGTATCCCCAAGAGGCCGTGCCCGCCCGGGAGTTCGCGGACGGTCCGGCCGAGTGCGGACGGCCGTCCCCGGTCCGTGATGTCGATGCGGATCTCGCGCGCGTCCGCCTCGACCGTGACCTGGCAGCGGGTCGGGGCCGCGTGCCGGACCGCGTTGGTGAGGGCCTCCTGGACGATCCGGTAGACGGTCAGCTGTGTGCCCTCGGCCATGCCGCCCGTGCCGTGCACCGTCAGGTCGACGTCCACCCCTGCCCGGCGTGCGTCTGCGGCGAGCGAGTCGAGGCCGTCGAGATCCGGTACGGGGCCCAGGGGCGCGCCCTCGGTGCGCAGCACACCGAGCGTGCGTCGCATCTCGGCCAGCGCGGAACGGCTTGTCTCCTCGATGGCCTTGAGCGCGGCCCGCGCCTCCTGCGGGTCGGCCTCCGCCACATGCCCTGCGACGCCCGCCCTGACGGCGATCAGGCTGAGGTTGTGCGAGACGATGTCATGCAGCTCACGCGCGATCCTCAGGCGCTCCTCGTCCAGTGCGCGCTCCGACCGGCGCCGCAGTTCCCGGGCGGCCGCGGCCCGGCGCCCGCGCACGGTGAACCCGAGAAGCCAGGCCCCGCCGATCACCAGGAGCACGAGCCCGGCCAGTCCGACGGCGCCCTGCCGGTCCTCGGCGGGAGTGACCACGGCTGCGCCGAGGTAGACGGCACCGCACGCCACCGGCAGCGTCACCGCGAGTGCGGACACGGACCGGCGCGCGGGTTCGGCCAGTCCGACGAGGTAGGCCGCGAGCCCGGCGGCGGTGTACGGCTCACGGGGGACGTCGAGGAGCGATGCCGTGGTCAGGCCGGCGAGCACGGTCAGCAGGACCGCGAGCGGCCAGCGTCGGCGTACGGCGATGGGCAGGCCGACCGTGGCGGCGATCAGGCAGCCGAGCCAGAGCGGTCCCCGGTAGACGGGCTGGCCGTCGTCGGCTGCGGTCAGCCGGGCGAAGCCGTTGTACACGACGGTCAGGGCCAGGGCCGCGCTGACGTCGAGGGCGTAGAGATGGCGCTGCCCCTTGGACTTCATGGCCCGACCGTATCTGTCCGTGTGCACTCAACCGGCCTGTCCGAGCAGCACCGTCAGCCCTAGCGTCACCAGGGTCAGCGGCACCCAGCGCAGCACCGCCGCCCGGCTGGGACGGGGCGCTCCCCGCAGCAGGGCCCAGCCGAGCGGCACCAGTGCCGTGCACAGTCCGGCCAGGGCCACCAGGGACAGCGGGGTGGTCCCCTTGAGCACTCCGAGGGGCAGGGCCGAGGCGAGACCGAGTGCGGCGGCGCGGACCGGGCCGAGGACCCGGGTGCGCCAGGCGCCGAGGGCGAGGACGGTCCACCCGGCGAGGACGGCGAGGTTCAGCGCGGCGAAGACGTGGAAGGCGCCGTAGCCGGCGGAGACCGCGTCGGTGGCGGGCCCGGCCCCCTGGGAACGCACCAGCTGGAAGGCCAGGTGGTCCACTCCCGCGTGGAAGGAACGGGCGAACAGTCCGAACATCACCAGGACCCCGCCCCACAGGCCCCAGCCGGCGCTGCGGGCCCCGATCCGTGCGGCCAGCACGGCCACCGCGGGCCAGAGCAGCAGGTTGCCCGCGGCGAAGAGGCCGTACGCGGTGGCCATCAGGGTGGGGTGGCGCTCGTACGCGGCGAGCTGGTCGGGGTAGAAGAAGTGGAAGCGGGCCCGCAGCAGCGCGCCGGCCAGCATCAGGAGCGGGCCGAGCACCAGGGCGGTGCCGCCCACCCAGCGTCCGGGGAAACCGGTGGCCTCCCACCGCTCGACGGGCAGAGCGCCACGCAGTCGGGCGCCGATCGTTGTGACCGGGGCGGCCGGGGATGTCGTCGGGTTCGTCATGCCGACGACGATGCCTTCACCGTGCCCGGCGGCGCGTCGGACCAGGATCCGAACCCCGGGATCAGACCTGGGTATGACCCGACGTCCGGCATTCGGGGGACGTGCGGGTGGTCCCGGAGACGTGTCCCACCCTGCGGGGGCATCCCTTGCTGGGACGAAAGGGGACTTGATGCCGCTCTATCTGTCGAGGTTCAGCTACACGCCGGAGACCTGGGCGAGACTCATCGCCCACCCCGAGGACCGTGCGGCGGCCGCTCGGTCGTACATCGAGTCTGTCGGCGGCAGGCTCCACGGCTTCTGGTACGCGTTCGGCGCCCGCGACGGTTACAACCTCTGGGAGGCCCCTGACAACGTCTCCATGGCCGCGGTCGCCCTGGCGATCAGCGGCGGCGGCGCCCTCGGCTCGTTCGAGACGACCGTTCTCCTGACCGTCGACGAGACCATGGAGGCCCTGCGCAAAGCCGGTCAGGTCCAGTACCGGGCCCCTGGCACGTAGCGGTCGTGCAACAGGTCCAGGCGCGCCTGGAATCGGGCCGATGCGTCCGGTCCGCGCAGTCGGTGGACGACGGGAACGAGGCCGAGGGCCTGGAGGACGGCCGGAGCGAGTGCGAGCCAGGCGAACCAGCCGGGTATGTCCACGAGGCGCACCGTATCGTGCCGTCACGCCCCCGGACTCCGCCGTCCCGACGCCGTTCAGGAGGAACGGGCGGCGACCTGTCCGACGACGGAGAAGCGCCGCCCGCACTCCGGGCACGTGGCCTCGCCGAAGGCATACGTCAGGGCGCGCGCGACCTCCTCGTGGCCGTCGGCCAGGGCAAGGTCGTGGAGGCGCCGGCCGAGGCCTTCGAGGGCGCGGGGATCGGCCGGATGGAGAGGGAAGGTCTCCAGGTCGTCGGAGAGGGCGTAGTCCTCCGCCGTGCTGAAGAAGCCGCGCTCTCCGAGGACCACCCACAGCGAGGCGCAGCCGTCGGGATCGGGGCACTCGAGCTCGTACTCCTCGCCGACCACGCCCCCGACCAGGTCCTCCGCCCAGTGGATGTCGCCCTCGAGGTTCAGGACCGCCTCAAGGAGGTGGCAGTAGTCGTTCCGGTCGGCGGTGACCTGCCGCCACCGGTTCGCGGCAGCCAGCAGGCGTGCGATCTCCGGCGCGTACCGGTCCCGTAGGTTCCGGGTCTCGAAGCGCTGGTCGGCCTGGACGAGCACGGCGCCGGCCAGGTGGAGGGCGGAAGCCGCCGTGTCGGCTGTGCCGGCCTCCGCCATGTCGGCCAACGCGCGCGGCACCAGCGGATCGGCGACGTCCAGCGTGCCGTTGTGGAAGAGCTCCGTCCACAGGTCGCTCCAGGCCCGGCCGTCCCCGGTGGCGGCTCGTTCCAGCAGGGTCCTCAGGCGGTCGGTGTCGGTGTCGTCTGCACGGGGCGCGGGAGAACTCGTCGTCATCCCCGGTATCCAAGCAGAGCGGGAGCCGGCCGCACCGTCGCGGTCTTCCGGTCTTCCGGGCTTTCGCCGTCCCGGCTTCCGCATGCGTCGGACGGGTCTCGGGCACGGGCGCAGCCGGACGCTCCCGCCGCCTCGGCCGCCGCCGCGTCCGACCGGTACGCGGCGGCAGTCCAGGGGTGGTCGGACCCGGTGCTGCCCGCAGCCGTCCGCGGGGCCGGCACCGGGCCCGCGCTCCACCCGCCGGGGCCCACGGACCGGCCCTCAGCCTGTCGGGGTGGTGCTCGTCAGGATCACCAGCCGCTGCGTGGCCCGCGTCATCGCCACGTACCGGTCCACCGCCCCCTGCACGCCCTCCCCGAAGTCCTGCGGGTCCACGAGGATCACCAGGTCGAATTCGAGGCCCTTCGAGAGGGCCGGGGTCAGGGAGCTAACCCGGGGGGCCGGCTCGAGGCCGGGGGCGCCGATGACGCAGGCGATGCCCTCCGGGTGGTCCTCCAGCCACCTGTCCAGCACCGTCGGCAGGTCCGTCACCGGGCCGTACGTCACCGGGACGCCCGTGCTGCGGATCGAGGTGGGGACGTTGGCGTCCGGGAGCGCGGTGCGGATGACCGGCTCGGCCTCCTTCATGATCTCTTCCGGGGTGCGGTAGTTGACGGTCAGGGAGGCCATCTCGACGCGGTCGAGACCCACCCGCGCGAGCCTGTCCTGCCAGGACTCCGTGAAGCCGTGCCGCGCCTGGGCGCGGTCGCCGACGATGGTGAAGCTGCGGGACGGGCAGCGCAGCAGCAGCATCTGCCACTCCGCGTCGGTCAGTTCCTGCGCCTCGTCGACCACGACGTGCGCGAAGGGTCCGGCGAGCAGGTCGGGGTCGCTCACCTGAAGGGAGTTCTCGTCGACCAGGGCGTCGTGGAAGTCCTCGCCGCGCAGCATCGTCACCAGGCCCATGCCGTACTCGTCGTCGGCGACCGCGCTGAGGTTCTCCACGACGGTCGCCATGCGCTCGCGCTCGGCGGCGACGGTGGCCTCGTTCCGGCGTTTGCGGAGCGAGGCGCGGGGGTCGCCGAGCCGTTGCCGTGCCGCGTCCAGGAGCGGCAGGTCGGACACCGTCCAGGCCTGGCCGTCGGCGCGCTGGAGCCGTCGTACCTCGTCGCGGTCCAGCCAGGGGGCGCACATCCGCAGGTAGGCCGGGACGGTCCACAGGTCGGAGACCAGGTCGGCGGCCTCCAGGAGCGGCCACGCGCGGTTGAAGGCGGTGAGCAGCTCCCTGTTCTGGCGCAGCGACCTGCGCAGCAGCGCCTCCGGGGCGTCGCCGTCGTGCCGGTCCACCAGGATGGTGAGCAGTTCGTTCCAGACCTGGTCGCGGGCGTCGTTGTGCGGGGCGCCCTCCGCGGCGTCGAAGGCCTCGGCCCAGTCGGCGGCGGTCAGCGGGATGTCGGACCAGTGGGTGGTGACGGTCATGCCCTCGGTGGGCGGCTCCTCGTAGAAGCGGACGGCCTTCTCGATGGCCTTCACCAGGTCCGCGGACGACTTCAGGCGGGCCACCTCCGGGTCGGTCTCGACCCCTGCCGTGGCTCCCTCGGCCACGAGGTCCCTGAGGACGCAGGTCTGCACGCCCTCCTCGCCGAGGCTGGGCAGGACGTCGGAGACGTAGGCCAGGTAGGGCCGGTGCGGGCCGACGAACAGGACGCCGCCGCGGCGGTGCCCGAGGCGCGGGTCGGAGTGCAGCAGGTAGGCGGAGCGGTGCAGGGCGACGACGGTCTTGCCGGTGCCGGGACCGCCGTCGACGACGAGCGCGCCCCGGGAGCTCGCGCGGATGATGGCGTCCTGGTCGGCCTGGATGGTGCCGAGGACGTCCCGCATGCGTTCCGAACGGTCGCTGCCGAGGCTGGCGATGAAGGCGGACTGGTCGTCGAGGGAGGCGTGGTGCCCGGCGAACCCGTCCGGGGCGAACACCTCGTCCCAGTAGTCGCCGATCCGGCCGTTCTTCCAGCGGTACCTGCGGCGGCTGGCCAGCCCCATCGGATTGGCGTGGGTGGCTCCGAAGAACGGCTCGGCGGCGGGGGAACGCCAGTCGACGAGCAGTCGGCGGCCCGTGCTGTCGGTGAGGCCGAGCCGTCCGACGTACACGGGCTCGGGGTCGTCCGCGTGGACCATGTGTCCGAGGCACAGGTCCAGGCCGAAGCGGCGCAGGGTGCGCAGCCGGGCGCTGAGGCGGTGGATCTCCGTGTCGCGGTCCATGGCCTCCTGGCCGATCCCTCCGGGCGCCCGGAGGGTGGCGGCGAGGGTGTCGGACAGTTCGGCGATCGTCTGCTCCAGGCACTCCGCGATGGCCGCGAAGTGTCCCTCGTCGGCGGCGGTCAGCGTCGGGTCGGCCTTGGCGGCGAGGCGCTCGGGAAGGTCGAACACGCTGGTGGGCAGGGTACTCAAGAGGACAGCTCCGGGGTGGGGGTCGGCGGCCGTGGGGCCTACGGCCGGTAAGTGTGCGCCTTCACCGGGGCCTTGCCGCAAGTCCCCCGGTGCGCTATAGGTTGAACATGGCAAGGAGGTACTGACTCCCTGCCTTTTCTTTTGCCTCCGATCATCCGGAAGCTCTTCGAAACATTCGAATATCACTCACCTCCACGGACCCTCCTTCTCCTGCGATCTTCCGAAAGATTTCGCTGGTTTGCTGAGGTCGGAGCCTTCTCGAAGCATTCGAAACATCCGTCGAAACTGTTGACGCTTGACAGGGGCAGGCCAAAACTGTGGGGCATGACTGACACACCCGCACACCCGACGCGCCGCAGCGTCTGCGGCCTCCTGCTGGCCACCGGCGCCACGCTGGCCCTGCCCGGCACCGCCGAGGCGGCCACGGTCATCACCACGAACCAGACCGGGACCAACAACGGCTACTACTACTCGTTCTGGACGGACGCCCAGGGCACGGTCTCCATGACCCTGAACAACGGCGGGAACTACAGCACGTCCTGGCGCAACACCGGCAACTTCGTGGCCGGCAAGGGCTGGAGCAACGGCTCCCGCAGGACCGTGAGCTACTCCGGCAGCTTCAACCCGTCCGGCAACGCCTACCTCGCCCTGTACGGCTGGACGTCCAACCCGCTCGTCGAGTACTACGTCGTCGACAACTGGGGCAACTACCGGCCCACCGGGACGTACAAGGGCACCGTCAGCAGCGACGGCGGAACGTACGACATCTACCAGACCACCCGCTACAACGCCCCGTCCGTGGAAGGCACCAAGACCTTCAACCAGTACTGGAGCGTCCGCCAGTCCCGGCGGACCGGCGGCACCATCACCACCGGCAACCACTTCGACGCCTGGGCCCGGGCCGGCATGCCGATGGGCAGCTTCAAGTACTACATGATCCTCGCGACCGAGGGTTACCAGAGCAGCGGCAACTCCAACATCACGGTGGCGTGATGAGGGGCCGGGCGCACCTCCCGTTACTGGCGGCCGCCGCCCTGGCAGCCGCCGGCACCCTCACCGTCCCCGCCGCCGCAGCCCCCGGGCAGGCCGCCGCCTGCTCCGGATACGTCGGTCTCACCTTCGACGACGGCCCGGGCAGCGGCACCACCGCCCTGCTGGGCTCCCTGAGGCAGTACGGCCTCCGGGCCACCATGTTCAACACGGGCCAGAACGCCGCCGCCAACCCGGCACTCGTCAGGGCCCAGGTCAGCGCCGGGATGTGGGTCGGCAACCACAGCTACACGCACCCGCACCTGACCCAGCAGAGCCAGGCCACGGTCGACTCGGAGATCTCCCGCACCCAGCAGGCGATCGCGAACGCCGGGGGCGGCACACCGAGACTCTTCCGCCCGCCGTACGGCGAGACCAACGCCACGGTGAAGGGCGTGGAGGCCAGGTACGGACTGACCGAGATCATCTGGAACGTCGACTCGCAGGACTGGAACAACGCCAGTACGGACGCGATCGTCGCGGCGGCCGGCCGGCTCACCGACGGCCAGGTGATCCTCATGCACGACTGGCCCGCCAACACCCGCGCGGCGATCCCGCGCATCGCGCAGACACTGGCCGCCAAGGGGCTGTGCGCGGGCATGATCTCGCCCCAGACCGGCCGCGCGGTGGCACCGGGCTGATCCGCCCGGCCGCGGTGACACGGCCGCGGTGCCACGGCACGACCATCTGGCCACAACCATCGGGCCCCGGCCACCCGGGCTCGGCGCGGCGGTCGTCTCCCCTTCGGGCCGCCGCGCCGAACACGGGGCGGGGTGACTCCGTTCGGCTGTGAATGCCGCGATTTCCCCGACGGAGCGGGCCACGGCCCGCAATCATGAGCGGCGGGCGGGGCGGGCAGGCCCCGCGCACCCATCCGTACGCCAAGTCACATGATCCGTCGCCCACTTGACGCGTCGTCGGCGCGTCATCCCGGAGGGAACCGCAGTCATGGCCACTCCCCTGTCCGCCGCGAAGATGCTCGCCGCACTGAAGGCCGAGGGCCTCACCGTGCACGAGCACGCCGGCTGGAAGACCCACAACCGCGACGCGGCGTCCGGGAAGTCCTTCGGGCCCGTCATCGGGGTGCTGATCCACCACACCGGCGGCCACGACGACAAGGAGCTCTGCTTCAAGGGCAGATCAGACCTTCCGGGACCGCTGTGCCACGCCTGGCTCGGCAAGACCGCCGGGCTGTGGATGATCGGCAACGGCCGTACCAACCACGCCGGTTACGCCGACATCGATGTCCTGAACGCCATCCGCGACGAGAGGCCCCTGCCCCACGACGACGTGGCGAAGGCGGACGGCAACGACTGCCTGTACGGCCTGGAGATCGAGAACCGCGGCAAGGGCGGTGACCCCTACCCGGCGGCGCAGTACCGGCAGGCCGTGCTGTGGGCGGCGGCGATCTGCCGGGCGCACGGCTGGAGCGAGAAGTCCGTCGCCGGGCACAAGGAGTGCCAGCCCGGGAAGATCGACCCGAGCTTCGACATGGACGACTTCCGGGCCGCGGTGAAGAAGCAGCTCGCCGCCGGGCCCGGAGCGACGGCCCCGACGAAGCCGGCGGGCAAGCCGCGCGTCGACCTGTCCCGCCTGGTGGCGGCGGCCAGGACCGACCCCGGGGCCAAGCAGGGCCACGTCAGCTACATGACCGGCACCAACCTCACCGAGGCCGCCCTCGTCGAACTCGGCTACCTCTCCAAGTCGTACGCCGGGGACGGGTCGTTCGGCAGCACGACCGTCGCCGCCTACGCCAAGTGGCAGCGCCACCTCGGCTACACCGGCGCCGACGCCAACGGCATCCCCGGCAAGATCTCCCTGTCCAGGCTGGGCGAGAGGACGGGGCTCTTCACCGTCGTGGCCTGACCCGCGCACCCCGCCGCCGGCCCGCCGCCGCCCCGCTCCGGGGCGTCGAGTTGCGGGTCGGCGCGGTCCCTGCGGTACTGGCTGTATCTGCCGAGCAGTCGCGGGGTCCTCTCTACAGGGTCGACAGGGAGAGGAGGCACATGATGGCCAAGCGTCTGGTGGTCTGCTGCGACGGGACCTGGAATCTCGCCGACCAGCCGAGCAAGACGAACGTCGCCAAGGTGGCCCTGGCCGTACGGCGACGCACCGCTGCCGGAACGGAACAGCGGGTGTACTACCACAGCGGGGTCGGCACGAGCCGGAAGGACCGGTTGCGGGGCGGGGCCTTCGGGATGGGCCTGTCGCGCAACGTCCTCGACGCCTACCGCTTCCTGATCCACACCTACGAGCCCGGGGACGCCCTGTACCTGTTCGGGTTCAGCCGGGGCGCGTTCACCGCGCGCAGCCTGGCCGGTCTGGTGCGCAACTGCGGCATCCTGCGCCCGGAACAGGCCGACCGGATCGACGAGGCGTGGGCGCTGTACCGCAGCCGCGCCGACAAACCGACCAGCGTGGCCGCGACCCTGTTCCGCGGGGCGTACTCGTACGAGACGGAGATCCGTTTCGTGGGCGTCTGGGACACGGTCGGCTCCCTGGGCATCCCGGTCCCGGCGCCCCGGTTCCTCCAGCCGCTCGTCGACCGCTTCAACCACCGCTGGGCCTTCCACGACACCACCCTCAGCAAGTCGGTGAACGGCGCCTTCCACGCGCTGGCCGTCGACGAGGAGCGCTCGGCGTTCCCGCCGACCCTGTGGCGGCAGGAGAAGGGGGCCGACAGGGACCAGGAGCTGAGACAGGTGTGGTTCGCCGGGGTGCACCTGTCCGTCGGGGGCGGCGAGAAGGACTCGGGCCTGTCCGACATCACCCTGCTGTGGATGGCCCGGCAGGCCGCCCGGTACGGCCTGGAGTTCGACCCCGTGGTCCTCAGCGCGGAGGGACCGGACCGCATGCGCCCGCAGGAGTGCGCCGACTTCGCCGTCCAGCCCGATCCCATGGGCCCGTGGAACCCCTCCCGGAAGGGCTTCTACCGGCTCTTCAAGCCCCTGCACCGGCCCGTCGGGCGGGAGAAGGACGAGCAGGGCCGCCCCGTCGGCAACGAGCACCTGGCGGACACGGTGCTGCGCCGCCGCGAGGGCGACCCCGGCTACCGTCCGCCGGCGCTCGAGACCTACCTGAAGGAGGTCGGGGAGCGGGACGTCGACGCGGTCCCGCTCAGCTTCAGCCGTGCGCCCGTCGAGGTCCCCTGAGGTCCACGGTTCCCTCGCAGGTGAGCCGGGGCGGCTGGGCGGCTGTCATCGACTCTCTGCTGCCGGGCCAGACCCGCTGGCTCGGCGGCAACCGGCTCCAGGTGAACCGGCACGAGCGCCCGCCCCGCGACATCCGCGGCGCCGAACTCGTCTTCGTCCCGGTGACGCCAGGGCGCGGCTGGGCGACGTGGGAGGAGCCGGGGCGCTACGCCCTCGTCTACGGCTGCGCGGGCGCCCTCGCCGACCCGGGCGCCCGGAGCGTGCCCGCGAGCCTCGGCACCCTGCTCGGCGCCGGGCGGGCCCGGGTCTTCGTCCTCCTGGACTCCCCGCTGAGCACCAGCCAGCTGGTCGCCGTGACCGGGCAGGGGCTGGGTTCGGTGGGGCGGCATCTGCGGGTGCTGCGGGACGCGGGGCTGGTGGAGCGGCGGCGGGCGGGGCGGTCGGTGCTGTACGTGCGGACGGCGGCCGGGGAGGTGCTGGTGGAGGCCTCGGGGGCAGGCGCCGGGGATGCGCCGGGCGGAGTTAGCATCCGCTCATGACGACTACAGATGGTTCCTCCCCCCTCGGCGTCGAGATCGGGGCCCTCACGGGCGGCTCCGCCGACCTCTCCCAGTACGCCGGCAAGGCCGTCCTCATCGTGAACGTGGCCTCCAAGTGCGGGCTCACCCCGCAGTACAACGGCCTGGAGAAGCTCCAGGAGCGGTACGCGGAGCGGGGCTTCACCGTGCTCGGCGTGCCCTGCAACCAGTTCCTGGGACAGGAGCCCGGCAGCGCCGAGGAGATCGCGGAGTTCTGCTCGGCGACGTACGGCGTGACCTTCCCGCTGACCGAGAAGGTCGAGGTGAACGGCGAGGGGCGGCACGCACTGTACGAGCGGCTGGTGGGCTTCGCCGACGCGGAGGGGCACAGCGGGGACATCCGCTGGAACTTCGAGAAGTTCCTGGTCGGGCGGGACGGGAAGGTCGTGGCCCGCTTCTCCCCGCAGACCGAGCCGGAGTCGGAGGAGATCGTCACCGCCGTGGAGAATGCGCTGGCCTAGCGGCTGCGGGTCCGTCGTGGCCGCGACCGGCCCCCACCGGCCCGAGCCCGACGCACAATCCCACCGCTGAAGCGCCGCAGGCACACGCCGAGCCCCCTCGGCAAGGACGGCGATCTGGTCGAGAGGGCTCTGTGGTGGTGCTTGTGCAGTTGTAGGGGTGTGGCCTGGTGTCACACCTTGACCGAGGCCACGAAGGCGCTCCACGCCTCGGCGGGGAAGGCCAGCTTGGGGCCCTCGGGGATCTTCGTGTCGCCGAGTTCGAGTGCTTCCTCCTCGGTCGACCTCACCATCAGACACGCCCCGTTGGCGTTGGTGTAGGTGGAGGTCGTCCATGTGTCCAGGGTGCCCAGACGAATTGCCATATTCGCTCCGTAGCCAGATGCGCAGTGTTCGGATCACGCCAACCTTTACTGATCGTTGGCGTGATCGACGCTACTCGCCGACTTCCTCTTTCGGAGCAGTCATTCACTCTTCTGGCGGCATATTCCAAGGGACTCTTCCAGGCGGACGAGTCAGGGGTGTACTATCCGGCCCGCCCTGTCCGGGAGCGGCTCAGCAGGTCACCGGGCGTACTCACGGGCGTACTCCTTGGCGATGTCCTCGATGAGCTGACGCGACTGGTCGACGTTGAGCGCCTGCGCCCTCAAGTGCTCGTACATCACGGTGTACTTCTGCACGTCGTGCGCCTTCTCCAGGTACAGGTCGCTGGTGACGCCCTCGATGTAGACGACGCTGGAGTCCGCCGCGTCCGAGAACTCCAGGATGGAGTACTGCCCGCTGAGCCCGGGATGGGCGCCGACGTCGAACGGCAGCACCTGCACGGTGATGTGCGGCTGCTGGGACATCTCCACGAGGTACTCGAGCTGCTCGCGCATCACCTGGCGGCTGCCGACCACCCGGCGCAGGGCCGCCTCGTCCAGAACGACCCACAGGCGCAGGGGATCCCGTTCGGCCGAGACCCGGCTCTGCCGCCGCAGCCGTACCTCGACGCGCTTGTCGTTCTCCGTCTCGGTGGCCTCCGGCGCGCCGCCGCGCACGATGGCCTCGGCGTACGGCCGGGTCTGCAACAGGCCGGTGATGATCTGGGGTTCGTACACGCGCAGCGACTCGGCGTCGGTCTCCAGGCCGATGTACACGCTGTAAGGGATGTCCCCGAAGGCGTGCCACCAGCCTTGCTGGCGCGAGTCCTTGGCCATCTGCATCAGGGAGTCGACGATGCGCTGGTCCTCGACCTCGTAGACCCCGCACAGGTCGCGGACGTCGCGCTGGCTGATGCTGCGCCGGCCGTTCTCCAGCCGGCTGATCTTCGACTGCGACACGAGCAGCCGCTCCGCCACCTCTTCGGCCGTCATGCCCTTGAGCTCGCGGAGCCTGCGCAGCTCCTGGCCCAGCCGGCGCCGCCTGACGGTGGGATTGACATTGGACGCCACGGGACGTGCACCTCCGGCTGCGTGCCTCGTTCTTGACTTTGCGTATCTGCTGTTGAGCAGACTGCCACCAAGGTGCTTATTACCGCTGGGAAACCGTGTATATGCGCTGCGTGCACGACAGTTGGGGCCGCCCGGCCGGCTGTGCCCGGACATGCGGCCGCGCGGGGCGCCGGAACCCTGCGACGTCCGGTGTACGGACGTACGGTTCCGTCGCCCCGCGCGGACCAGCGGCTCCCGAACCGGTCTGTGGGGACTGACGGTGCGGCGGCTGAGTGGTGCGGGTCGTACGCGGTGCGGGTCGTGCGTGGTGCGGTCGTGCTGCCGGCGGTGCGTGCCGAGGGTTCTGCGGCTCAGTGAGCCACGGCGCGCGCCATCGGTCCTCGGCGCGGTTGCATCGGAACGCCACGAGCGGGTTCCGGCGCGGGCCTGGCTCCGGGGGCGGCCTGCCGGCCGGCCGGTGCCGGGCTGCGACGTGGCTGTGCCGCCACGCCGTTCTGGACGTCCATCACGGCGTGCGCGACGAGTCCGCCCATGGGGTCGTGCCTGATCAGGTCCCGCAGCCGGGAGCGCGAGGAACGGCCCTCGTTGCCCGGATACAGGTGCTTGCCGAGGCCGACCGCGTGTGCCAGGGCGGCGAGCGCCGCGGTCCGCGGGTCCGGCGGTACGCCGGTGCGGATCGCCGAGTCCAGCCGGGCCCTGATCTCCCGGCTGATCTCGTTGTCCGTCGCCTGGTAGCGGGTGGTCGGCAGCACTCCGCACATCTGGCCCGCCACGGCATGCACCATGCCGCACCGCTCCAGATGCGAGAGATAGGTCTGACGGAGCCCGAGACGCGGCCCGCCGATCCAGTTCACTGCCCGCACGGGAGCGCCACGCCTTCGCAGCAACTCCAACGCGCAGTCCAAAGTCGGATCTCCAGTCGGCCGTGGGGCTACCACGGCGATACGATCCCCGTCTGGGGCTATCCGTCCGGCCAGCGCCAGCTCCACTAGCTGTGCTCCGGCCAGACCGAGGTCGAGCGACTGCGGCTGTGCGGTGGTACCCGTGGTCGGGTCCAACGCCAGCAGCAGAAGCTCCTCCGGAAGTGTTCTGCGGCTCCTGCCCATCCATGCCTCCCCGCGTGGATGAAAGACAGGGTGACCCCTCTCACATTCATCTGTCGAGGGTGCGTGACCTGTTTGTAGTGGAACCGGTAGGTATGTCGTTCTCGTCTACCGCTTGGGACAGGGCCGCACACAGGACACTGGTACATGGTTCGGACAGCGTGGTGTGGCGGTTGCCCGGGCGGCGGTTCAACGGTTCGGCAGACGCAGGGTGACGGAGACCGATCACCCGCGGCACATGGAGGAGGCATCGGTGGCGGGCGAGTCCCCCGACAGGTCGAAGCAGCGCGAGTCGTCGGCAGGACCGACGTCGGGGAGCGCGAGTCCGGTTCCCGAGGCGAGGAGTTCCGCCCGCGATCCCAGGCTCGCGGTGGCACGGGAGTCCGTCTCCCTCGGAGGCGTCGACACGGCCACGAAGGTCTTCTCGGTGCGTGACCTCCCGAAGGACCGCGAGGACGCCGAGGGCGCCGAGGACGGCGACGAGCGCCCCGCAGCGGACGGAACTGACGGTTCCGGCACCGGGGAGCCCGAGGACGCGCCCGCGCCCGCGGAGCAGCGCCCGGAGGACGCCGAGGGGGCGGACGACTCGGGAGACGACGCGGAGGACGCGGCTCCGGCTGAGGACCCGGACGGGTCGGAGAAGTCCGACACGAGTGACTCCGACACGAGTGACTCCGGTACGGGCGACTCCGCTGCGGGTGACTCCGGTACGGGCGGGAGTGGCGGCGAGGCCGCCGACGAGGCCGGTGACCGGGACGAGCGCGACGAGCCGGCCGCGGCGGGGGACGCGCGGCTGCGGGACGCGGTGGCGGCATGGGTCGCCACGGGTGACCGCGCCGACTCCGGGAAGGAGTCCGGCAAGGCGGAGGACAAGGCTCCTTCGGAGGCCGTGGAGAAGTCCGACGGCAAGGCCGCCGAGCCCGCCGAGGCCGCCGACGAGACCTCGCACGAGGACGAGGACGGCCCCGAGTCCGCCCCGGACGCGGGGACCGACAGCGAGCCGGAGTCGGACGCCGAGCCGGAGACGGACGCCGAGGCCAGGGCCGGCACCGCCGAGACGGCCGTGGCCGACGAAGCCCCCGCCGACGAACCCCCTGCCGACGAAGCTCCCGCCGACGACGAGGCCGACGATCCGGACACCGGCGAGTCGGACACCCCGGGGGCACGGGGAACCGTGCGACCGGCCCCCGCCGACCCGCGGCCCGACGACGAGCCCGAAGCAGACCCCCAGGACCGCGTGCCCGAGGACGCGGACGTGGCCGACAAGCCCCCCGTCGACCAGCCCACCGCCGTCTTCAAGGCTCCCCGGCCGCCCGTGGACCAGCCCACCACCATGCTGAAGCTCGGCAAGGCGCCGGATGCCGCCGAGCCGAAGGCGAAGCCCGAGCCCGAGAAGCGGCCCGAGCCGGAGGCCGAGGCCGAGCGGACGAGCAAGTTCGTCGCACTGAAGGACCTCGACGAGCCCCGCGAGGCACGGCCGAAGCCGGACGTGACCGCCGCCGTCCCCCAGGTCGGCCCGGAGCGGACCAGGCAGCAGCCCCTGCCGCCGAAGCCGCCCCTCGACCTGCTCGCGGAGCTCACCAACACCCCGCCGCCCCCGCCCAGCCCGCTGCGCACCCTCGGGCGCCGGGTCAAGATCTGGACCCCGCTGGTCCTCCTGCTGGTCGTCGTGTTTGCGATCGTGCAGGCCCTGCGTCCACTGCCGGAGCCCACGCTCAGCCTCACCGCCGAGGACTCCTACACCTTCGACGGCAGCAAGGTCACCCTCCCGTGGCCCACCCAGGGCCAGGGCTGGATGGACGTCAACGGCGTCGGCACGATGAGCGACTTCGGCAAGCAGACGCCGGTCGCGATCGGTTCCGTGGCCAAGGCCATGACCGCCTACATCGTCCTGAAGGACCACCCCCTCAAGTCCGGCGAGGAGGGCGCGAAGATCACCGTCGACGCGCTCGCCGAGAAGGAGGGCGGCTACAACAAGGACGGCGAGTCGACCCTCGACACGGTCAAGCAGGGCGACGTCCTCACCCAGAAGCAGGCGATCGCGGCGATCATGATCCCGTCCGCCAACAACATCGCCCGGCTGCTCGCCCGGTGGGACGCCGGTTCCGAGAAGGCGTTCATCGCGAAGATGAACGCCACCGCCAAGGAACTCGGCATGAAGAACACGACGTACACCGACGCCTCGGGCCTGAAGGAGACCACCGTCTCCACCGCCGAGGACCAGGTGAAGCTCGGCAACGAGCTCGTCAGGATCCCGGCACTGATGGAGATCACGTCCATGGGGCAGTGGATCGATCCGTCCGGACAGAAGTGGTACAACTACAACTATCTGGTCCCTTACAACGGCGCCATCGGCATCAAGACCGGCACTACCAGCGCGGCCGGCGGCAATCTCCTCTTCGCCGCGCGCAAGGAGGTCGGCGGTGAGACCGTCACCCTCGTGGGCGCGATCCTCGGCCAGCACAAGGCACCGATCATCAAGACCGTCAACGACGTCAGCCGGGTCGCGATGCTCGCCGCCCAGGACGACCTGACCTCGGCGAAGATCCTCAAGAAGGGCGACGTCGTCGGTTACGTGGACGACGGCCTCGGCGGCCACACCCCGGTCGTACTGACCAAGGACGTCACCGCCGTCGGCTGGGCCGGCTACAAGGTGAAGCTGTCCTTCGCCGCCGACGACGTACCGCACACCGCGAAGGCCGGCACCAAGGTCGGCACCCTCACCGTCGGCGACGGAGAGGGCGGCGCGGTCAAGGTCCCGGTCACCCTCCAGAAGGATCTGACCGAACCGGGCCTCACCGACAAGCTGACCCGCGTCGGCTGAGCCCGGAAGGGACGCACGCAGCGTCTCGGCCCGTCGGCCGGACCCCGCCCGGGTTCCGGTCGGCGGGCCGCGTGCTAGCGTCACGAACCGGGGCAGGTCGACGCTGGGGCGCGGCCGAGAAACGAAGACGGGACACCACGGGGAGTGCCTTCAGGTGGCCACTGCGGAGCCGACACGCGCCGACGACACCGACCCGGGCCCGGGTACCGGCCCGCGAATAGGGGTGCCCGCTGACTCCGGCGCCGATGCCGGCGGGGCGCCCAAGGGCGTCCGGGGCAGGACCTGGTCGGCGCTCCTCGCGCTGCGCGAGCGGCTGCTGCGGCACCCCGTCCTCTCCATGACCGCGCTGTCCGGCGTCCTCCACATCGTCTGGTTCTTCACGTTCGCGAACAGTGGCGGTGACCTCGCGGCGCAGGACGCGTGGGCCGAGTTCGTCGGCCGGCACCCGGACTCCGCGTACAACCTGGCGTGGTACGGCGGCATGCATCCGGTGTCGTACAGCGTCGTCTCGCCGTACCTGATGTCGGTCCTCGGCGTCCGTACGACGATGATGCTGGCCGGGACGGTCTCGGCCGGGCTGCTGACGCTGGTCCTCATCCGCAGCCGGTCGGTGCGGAACCCGCTGTGGGCGTCGCTGGCGGGCGTGTACGCCTTCCTGTGCAACGCGGCCTCGGGCCGGGTGACCTTCGGGCTCGGCACGGTCTTCGCGCTGGGCGCGGTCGCGGTCGTCTTCTGCTGGCCGCACCGCTGGCGCTACAAGCGCTGGGCCAAGGCCGCCTGCGCGGCCCCGCTCGCCGCCCTCGCGACCATGGCCTCGCCCGTCGCGGGGCTCTTCGTGGGCCTGGTGGCGGTCGCGCTCTTCCTTCAGAAACGGCGTCCGGGTGCCTGGGCGCTGGGTCTCGCGCCCACGGCCGTCGTCGCGCTGTCCGCCTGGCTCTTCCCGTTCGCCGGCACCCAGCCGATGAAGATCGCCTCGGTGCTGCTGCCCCTGGTGTACGGCGTCCTGGTCTTCCTCCTCGTCCCGCGCGAGTGGACGACGGTCCGGATCACCGCCGGCGTGTACAGCCTCTCGGTCGTCCTGGTCTGGCTGGTCAGCTCGCAGATCGGCTCCAACATCTCGCGCCTGTCGATGCTGTTCGCCGGGGTGGCCCTGGCGGCCGCGCTGCCGTTCACGGTGCCGCGCTCGCGCAAGTGGTACGCCGTCGTCGTCGCCTTCGCCGGCTTCACCGTCTGGATCGGCTTCAAGTCCGTCGACGACGTCGTCCACACGACCCCGACCGCGTCCTGGGCGCGCGAGCTGGCCCCCCTGGTCAACGAGCTCCAGGAGGTCGGCGCCGAGAAGGGCCGCGTCGAGGTCGTACCGGCCGCCTCCCACCGCGAGGCGTCCGCGCTCGCGCCGTACGTCAACCTCGCCCGGGGCTGGAACCGGCAGGCCGACATGGAGCGCAACCCGCTCTTCTACGACGACACCCTGAACTCCGCGAACTACCACGAGTGGCTCCAGCGCTGGGCCGTGCACTTCGTGGTCGTGCCGAAGGACGAGCCCGACGGGGACGGCGGCGAGCGGGAACGTGAGCTCGTCCAGCGCGGGATGCCGTACCTGCGGCAGATCTGGGGCGACGCGAACTGGCAGCTCTTCCGGGTGACCGACCCGGCGCCGCTCGCCTCCCCGAACACCGTCGTGGACCGGGCCGCGCAGGGCGAGATGACCATGCGGGTGAAGAAGGCCGGGCGGATCCTGATCCGGATCCCGTATTCGCCGTGGCTGTCGATCGTCGACGCGGAGGGCAAGAAGGTGCAGCCGCCGCAGGAGACGGACGAGTCCAAGGAGCGGGATGCCTCGCCGAAGGTCTTCGAGAACGTCAACGGGTGTCTGATGGAGACGCCGGAGGACGCGGACGGGGACAAGTGGACGATGCTGCTCGCTCCGCGGGCGGGGACGTACCGGTTGGCGGCGCCGTACACGGTGCCGCGCGGGACGCCTTGTCCGGATGAGTTGAAGTAGTCTCGCGGCTGGCTTGTCGCACCGTTCCCCGCGCTCCTGACGAGGCCTACCGCAGCTGGTCCACGTACTTGTCGGTGCCCGGGATCGTCGGGATGAAAGGCGCGAGCAGTTCACGGCGGCCCATGTCAGGGTCTGCCGGGTCGGCGAAGCACTGCTCCCAGCACTCCCTCGGGTCCGCCTCCAGGAACCACAGCAGCGTGAGCCGGGTGTCGACGCCCTCCACCTGCTTCACGTACGTCATGCGGTCGCCGGGCAGGGGGGTCGGGCGGAACACGGTCACCATGGCCGCCGGTGAGCCCGCCAGGCGTTTCGGGAGGTGGCGGGAGACCAGCCACTCCAGCAACTCCGCACGCCGCTCGGGGGATTCCGCGTCGATGACCTCCAGCACCAGGCCCGCGTACGGGTGGTCCAGGGCGTGGAAGTCCCTCGGGCCCGCCGCTCCGTCGCGGTAGACCGTGGCCTCGTGGTCCTGGAACGCGGTGAAGACGTGGGTGCGGTCGCGATAGACGCGGGCGTCGCGGTTGAGGCGCTTGTTGATGGCCACCGTCCACTTCATGTGGTCGTCGTAGCGGCCCTCGGTGACCCAGTACACGGAGAGGTAGCAGCCCGTCGTCACCGGCTGGGCCACCGCCGACTTCTCCGGCACGCGCAGGAGTTGCAGGTCCCGGGTGGCCACCCAGCGGCGGCCCGCGAACATCCAGGGCATGGCCATCGCACCGGCGTAGTAGTGGTCGTCCTCGTACCAGCGGTTGTAGGCGTACTCGTGGCCGGGATGCGGTTCGACCATGGTGATCAGGGCGTGACCGGGACGGACTCCGTAGGGTCCGGTGGCGGCCAGTTCGGCGTACGTCTCGCTGCGGGTCTCCTCCGACATGGGACCTTCCCTCCTCCAGCGCTCGCCCATACTCTGACGCTCCGTCAGATATTGCGCCAGAGGCAGGAATCAGGGAGGCCGCCGGTATGTCACTTCTCTCCGGGAAGACCGTCGTGGTGTCGGGAGTCGGCGCCGGGCTCGGCCACCGGGTCGCCGCGGCCGTCGTACGGGACGGCGGCAACGCCGTACTGGGGGCGCGCACCGAGGCGAACCTCGCGAAGAGCGCCGCCGAGATCGACCCCGACGGGGCGCACACCGCGTACCGGCCGACGGACATCACCGACGAGAGGCAGTGCGAGGCGCTCGCGGAACTGGCGATGGAGCGGTTCGGGCGGCTGGACGCGATGGTGCAGGTGGCCGCGTGGGACGGCTACTTCGGCGGGCTGGAGGACGCCGACTTCGCGACCTGGCAGTCGGTCGTCGACGTGAACCTGCTGGGTTCGCTGCGGATGACCCGGGCCTGTCTGCCGGGGCTGCGGGCGGCGGGCGGGGGTTCGGTGGTGTTCGTCGGGACGCAGTCGGCCGTGGCCGCGCCCTCGCAGGTGCGGCAGGCCGCGTACGCCGCCTCGAAGGGGGCGCTGACCAGTGCGATGTACTCGCTGGCGCGGGAGCTCGGGCCGGACCGGATCCGGGTCAACACCGTGCTGCCGGGCTGGATGTGGGGGCCGCCGGTGCAGGCGTACGTGCGGTTCACGGCCCACACGGAGCAGGTGCCGGAGGCGGACGTGCTGAAGCGGCTCACCGACCGGATGGCGCTGCCCGACCTCGCTACCGACGGGGACGTGGCCGACGCGACGGTGTTCCTGGCCTCGGACCGGGCCCGGGCGATCACCGGACAGTCGTTGCTGGTCAACGCCGGGGAGCTGATGCGGTGAGTTCATGTAGATGAACGCAGGCCATCAGCTCGAATGATTTTACCTCCCTTTGACCTTACGCCGCCTTGTCGTGTCCACGCAGCGACCCCCACGATGAGCGCCGGGCTGATCCCCTGGGAGGGCGCATATGAACGGTCTCGACTGGGCCGTGCTCATCGGCTATTTCGGTGTGATGGTCGCGATCGGCGTCTGGTCGCACAAACGCGTGGACGACGTCAGCGACTTCTTCACCGCGGGCGGCAAGATGCCGTGGTGGCTGTCGGGCATCTCGCACCACATGTCGGGTTACAGCGCGGTGATGTTCACCGGGTACGCGGGCATCGCCTACACCTACGGCGTCACGTCCTTCGTCACCTGGTCCTTCCCCATCGCCCTCGGCATCGCGATCGGATCGAAGCTGTTCGCGCCGCGCATCAACCGGCTGCGCTCACGCCTCCATGTGGCTTCCCCGCTCGAATACCTCAAGAACCGCTACGACCTGAAGACCCAGCAGGCGCTGGCCTGGTCCGGCATGCTGCTGAAGATCGTGGACGTGGGCGCCAAGTGGGCCGCGATCGCCACCCTGTTGTCGGTGTTCACCGGGATCTCCCTCAACCAGGGCATCCTGATCACCGGCGGCATCACCGCCGTCTACTGCACGATCGGCGGGCTGTGGGCCGACGCGCTCACCGAGCTGGGCCAGTTCGTCATCCAACTCCTCGCCGGCATCGCGATGTTCGTCGCCGTCGTCCTCAAGCTCGACGACAAGGGCATCGGCTTCTTCGGCGCCTGGGACGAGCCGGAGCTCCAGGGCCACGGGGAGCCGCTGGTCGGGCCGTACGGCACGGTCTTCCTGCTCGCCTTCCTCTTCATCAAGCTGTTCGAGTACAACGGCGGCATGCTCAACCAGGCCCAGCGCTACATGGCCACGGCCAACGCCCACCAGGCGGAGCGCTCGGCGCGGCTGTCGGCGATCCTGTGGCTGGTGTGGCCGGTCGTCCTGTTCTTCCCCATGTGGATGTCCCCGCTGCTGGTCGAGTCGCAGAAGCCGGACGGCTCCGACTCCTACGGCCTGATGACCGAACAGCTGCTGCCGCACGGCCTGTTGGGCCTGGTGATCGTCGGGTTCTTCTCGCACACCATGGCCATGTGCTCCTCCGACGCCAACGCCATCGCGGCCGTCTTCACCCGGGACTGCGCCCCGGTGGTGTGGCGCAGGGCGCGCTCCTGGAGCCAGGGGCAGGGGCTCAGGGTCGCCCGCATCACCACGGTCGTCTTCCTCGGCCTGTCGATGGCGGCGGCCACCCAGGTCAACTCCCCCACCTTCAAGGACATCATCACGGTGGTGATCAAGTGGGTGGCCGGTCTGATGGGCCCGATGGCCATCCCGATGATGCTCGGCCTGCTGCGCCCCTTCCGCCGCTCCGGCCCCAGCGCCGCGCTCACCAGCTGGTCGATGGGCCTGCTCACGTTCTGGCTGGTCAACTACCCGATCAGCTGGAACGTCGAGGGCGGGGTCCCGCTCCAGTACCAGGTCTCCATCCCGCTGGCCGTCTCCCTGGTCCTCTACGTCCTCATCGGGTTCGTCAAGCCCGAGGACACCCCGGAGCGCCTCGCGATCATCGAAAAGATCAACACGGACGGGGACAGTGCCGCGGCCGCGGCGATCCCGACGCCGGCGGGCGGTGTGGAGGACGTGGTCGGCCTGGGGGTGAAGGACCAGCCCCGGCCGTAGGGCTCAGGCCCTCGGATAGCGGACCAGCCACCCCGGGGACGCCCCCGCGGGCCCGTGCAGCGCGGGGCCCTGGGTCATCTCCATCGCGAAGTCGTCGGCGAGTTCCAGCAGCGTGGGACGGCCCTCCAGCTCGGCCAGCCAGGCCGGCGGGAGGGCCGTCTCGCCGTGCAGGGCACCGAGCAGACCGCCGGTGAGGGCGCCGGCCGCGGCGGAGGGACCGTCGTGGTTCACGGCGAGGCACAGACCGTGCCGTACGTCCTCCCCCACCAGCGCGCAGTACACGGCGGCGGACAGCAGCCCGTCCGCCGAACCGTCGGCCGCGAGCTCCTGCACGCGTGCCGGGGTGGGCATCCCCTGCCGTACGGCCCCCAGCGCGTGCTGGAGCGCGTCCGACACCGGCTCGTGCCCGGGCCGCGCGGCCAGCAGCGCGAGCGCCCGCTGCACCGCCCCGTCCAGGTTGTCGCCGAGGGCCAGCGCGTGCACGATCACGGCGTACGCGCCCGCCGACAGATAGGCGACGGGGTGCCCGTGGGTCTGCGCGGCGCACTCCACGGCGAGCTGTACGACGAGCTGCGGCTCCCATCCGACGAGCAGCCCGAAGGGCGCGGAACGGGCCGCCGCCTCGGGCCCGAGTTCGTTGGGGTTCTTGGGCGACTCCAGTGTCCCCATGGTGTCGTCGCCGAACCCGATGAGCAGGGACCGGGCCGGGTCGCGGCGGGCGTACAGCCACTCCTCGCGGGCCAGCCACCCGTCGTCCTTGCGCCGCTCGTCGGGCCCCCAGTCCCGCTGGGTGGCGGCCCAGCGCAGATACGCCCGGTGCAGGTCGGTGGGCGGGTGCCAGGCGCCGGTGTCCCGGCGCACCTGCGCCCGTATGAGCCCGTCCACGGTGAAGAGGCTGAGCTGGGTCAGGTGGGTGACGGCGCCGCGCCGGCCGTACCCGAAGCCGAGGTCCACCAGGCCCTCGGCGCCGTACGTCTCCCGGATCTCGTCCAGCCCGAGCCCGTCGACCGGTGCGCCCAGCGCGTCGCCCACCGCCACCCCGAGGAGGGTCCCGCGCACCCGGCTCCGGAAGTCCTGCTGCTCGGCGCGCCCCCAGACGACGGCCCCGGCTGTCGCACCCACCAAGACCTCCCGTGGCGACCGTCCGTATGTACGACGCTCAGCACTGTAATCGACGGGGGGTGCGGGGTTCAGGGGACGTGTGGGTATGCGCCACTTCAACGGCCGGGGTGCCCCCCTTCGGTCAGCTCCCCGCGGACCACCGCTCCTGGAGCGCGGCCTTGGCCTCCGTCACCGCTGTCAGGCAGGTGGTGAGGCGGGAGGACCGGTCGGCGCCCGGGGCGGCCAGGAGCTCGGCGAGGATGAGGGCCAGGGTGGCCAGGTCGTCCCATTCCGGGGCGACGGCGAGGAGTTCGGACAGCCCACGGTCCGCCCGCGGGTCGTCGGCCAGCGCGCAGCCCAGGAAGCAGTGGGCCTGGGCGCGCATCACGGGCTCCATGTCGGCGTCCTGCTCGACCAGCCTCGCGAGGTCCTGCCAGAGGGGTTCGGCGGCCTCGGGGCCCTCGGCGCAGTGGACCGTCATGGCGAGTTGGAACGTGCCGAGGACCGGCTCCCGCTCCCGCAGGCGCTCGGCATGAGCGCGGGCCTGCGCCCAGCGGCCGTGGTGGCGGTGGATTTCCACCCATGTGTCGTCCGGCCCCGGAAGGGGGGAAGCCGCCAGCCGCTCCTCCGCCTCCTCCCAGCGCTCGCTGAGCAGCAGCAGTCCGATCGCCGTCTCCCGCTCCTCCGTCATCTCGGGATCCAGCGCCACACAGCGGTCCAGGTCGGCCAGGGCCTGCTCGGTGCGGCCGATCGCCAGGCACACCCGGCCCCGCCGGCCGTACGCCCAGGCGTACTCCGGGTCGGACGCGAGGGCGCGGTCCAGGTGGTCCAGGGCCTCCTGGTAGGACTTGCGGGCGTGGTGGATCGCGCCCAGGCCCGCCAGGCAGGTCGCGTGGGCCGGGTCCTGCGCGAGGACGGCGTGGAACAGGGGCAGCGCCTCGTCGTGGCGGCCCTCGAAGCGGTACGCCGAGGCGAGCTCGGCCTGGATCCAGTAGGTCTCCGGTTCCGCCGCGACAGCCCGCCGCAGGTCCTCGAGGACACCGTCCCGGTCGCCCAGCGCGCGCTTCACCCGGGATCTCATCACCAGCGCCCAGGCGTAGTCGGGGATCAGCGCCAGCGCCCGGTCCAGGTCGGCCAACGCCTCCTCGTTGCGGCCGAGTTCACCCAGCACCTGTCCGCGGCTCGCCAGCGCCGAGGCGTGTCCCGGCTCCAGTTCGACCGCGCGCGCCAGCTCCACCACGGCTTCCTCGTAGCGCCCCTCGACCCGGTAGGCGTCCCCGCGTTCCGAGGCGATCCAGGCCCGGTCGGGTGCGAGCGCGGCCGCCCGGTCGAGGTCGGCGAACGCCTTGTCCCGGTCGCCGCGCGTGCGGTGCAGCCGGGCCCGGCGCACCAGCGCCCAGAGGTACTCGGGGTCGATGCTCAGCGCCCGGTCGAAGTCCGCGAGCGACTCGTCGAGCCGGCCCAGTGCGTGCCGGCACGCCGCCCGCCCGGCCAGGGCGATGTCGTCGGTGGGGTCGAGGGCGAGGGCACGGGTGTAGTCGGCGTCCGCTTCCGGGAGGCGGGACGCCAGGCGGTAGGTCTCGGCCCGCTCGGCGATGACCCAGGCCGCGTCGGGGGCGAGTTCGACGGCCCGGTCGAGGGCGGCCAGGGCCGCCGGGTAGTCGTCCAGCAACTGGTGGGTGAGGCCCCGGCCGTAGTGGGCGAGGGGCTGCTGCGGGTCCAGCTCGATGGCGCGGTCGTACTCCCGGAGGGCCTGCGCGTACTCCTGGCGCCTGCGCAGTTCCCTGCCGCGCAGGGCGTGCGCCTCCGCCCGGCCGGGCAGGTCGAGGCCGGGGCGGGTCAGCAGCAGGTCCAGCGCCGCGCTCACTCCGTTCTCCTCGTCGGCCAGTGCCGCGCCCAGCGACCGTCCCCATTCGCGCAGTACGGCGTGGTCCGTGGCGTCGCCCGCCTCCTCCAGCATCCGTGCCCAGCGGCGGGCGACGACCTCGTCCTCACGGCACGCGGTGACGAAGCCGCGCAGCGCCTCGGCGAGCGCGGCGGGCGGGCGGGCGCACAGCAGGTGGTACACCTCCTCCAGCCGCAGTTCCCACCACTCCTCGTCCGCCCACAACTCCTCGCGGCGGCGGCCGGCTTCGGTGTCCTCGCGCCACTCGGTGTACGCCTGCGCGAGCCGCCGGTGCCGGCTCGTCCAGTCGGTGCGGGACCGGAGCCGCTCCAGGCGCAGCATCTGCGCGCGGACCAGGTCGTGGTACTGGAGCCGCGCGCCGCGCTGTCCGACGAACGGCAGTGCCGTCAACCACGCGTACAGCGCGTCGAGTTCGTCCTCGGGGGCGGGGACGAGCAGCCGGAAGACGTCGGCGTCCAGCTTCCTGGGCAGCGCGCAGGCACGGGCGACCTTGCGGCGGGCCTCCGGCTCGGGCTTCAGGAAGCGTTCCACCGCCGTCGTACTGGGGTCGATCACGTTGTCCGGGCCGTCGGGCCGCCTGGCCGCGAGGGTCGACACGAGGACGGGGAGGCCGCCCGTCAGGCGCAGCACCTCCTCGACGACCGGCTCCGCCACGACGCCCCGCGCGGCGAGCAGCCGTCGCGCCTCGGCCTCGGTGAACGGGGCCAGCGGCATTTCCGCCACCGCGTCCAGGCCGCCCCAGCGGGAGGCGTCCAGGGGGCGCTGTCCCGCGGTGACCACCACGACGGCGGCGGGCAGCCGGCCGTGCTCCCTGGGCTTGGTGAGGACGTCGTACAGCCACGGGTCGAGGAAGGGGCCGGTCCGCTCGTACGTGTCGAAGAACAGGACGATCCACGGGACGGCGGCGGCCGCGGACCGCAGGTCGCCGAGCAGCACCGGGGTGAGGACCCGCTCCGGGGTGAGGACCAGGTCGACGTCGTCGGGGTTGCGGAAGCGGGCGCCGAGGCCGGCCCGCAGCCTGTCGGCGCCCTGGGCGAGCCGGTCGGCGGGAAGGGCGCGCGTGACGAGCTGGGCGCCCGGCAGGGCGGCCTCCAGGGCGCCCAGACCGACGTCGACCGCCATCCTGCTGCCGGTCGAGGCGGTCTCCATGGCGGCGTCGGGTGCGAGGGCCGCGAGGGTGGCGGCCTCCGCCTCGCGCCGCCGCTCCCGCCAGGTGGCGAGGCGCCGCTCCAGGTCCTTCAACCGGCGTCCCTGGGCGGAGAGTTCACGGCACAGCGTCTCCATCGCCTCGGGCACGCTGCCCACGCTGTCGTCGACATGGGCGGTGAGCGCCCCGCGTTCCCTGGCGAGGTGGGCCAGCTCCTGGACGAGGGAGGTCTTCCCGATGCCCGCGCTGCCGTGGACGTGGAACCGGAAGCGGTGCCGGGGGTCGCCGGGCGGGATGTCGAAGTTGCCGAGGAACGCGGCCCGTTCGGCCTCGCGGCCCACGAATCCGGCCCGGGTGCGCCGCAGGATCAGCTCCTGCGCCGACGGCTCCGCCTGCACCATGCGTCCGTCCCCTCGTCGCGGTCCGCCTGCCTCCCATTCTGGCGCAACCGCTCTGGATCACACCGCCCCGCCGGGGGAAGATGGCCTCCATGGCATCGACACCCCCACGCACCACACGCAGTGCTCTCCACCTCTCCGCCACCCTGCTGACCGCGAGCGTCGCGCTGTACACAGCGCTCGTCGCGTTCGGGAACATCACCGACTTCGGGACGAACCAGGCGTTCGTGCAGCACGTTCTCGCGATGGACACGACGTTCAAGGACGACGACCTGATGTGGAGAGCCATAACCAGCAAGGGACTTCAGAACACGGCGTACGTGGCGATCATCGTCTGGGAGACGCTCGCGGCGCTCGTGCTGATCTACGGCACCTGGCTGTGGGTGCGCCGGGACGACCAGGCGGCCCGGCGGTTCTCCACCTACGGGCTGCTCATGCTCATGCTGCTGTTCGGCGCCGGGTTCATCGCGATCGGCGGCGAGTGGTTCTCCATGTGGCAGTCGGACACCTGGAACGGGCTGGACGCGGCGCTGCGGGTGTTCGTGTTCAGCGGGGTCGCCCTGCTGGTGGTCAACCTGCCCGACCGCAGCGCTAGTTGACGACGACGACTTTCGTCCCCGTCTCGCCGAACGTCCACAGGGCCGAGCCGTCCGCCGCCTTCATGCGGATGCCGCCGGTTGGCGCGCCGTTCGCGGGCGGGGGCGAGGAGCCGTCCACCGCGTTGGAGAAGGCGACGTTCACGCCGTCCACGGCGGTGAAGTACACGATGTGCTCGATCCGCACGCCGTCGGAGCCGGTGGTCGGCTCGCCCCGGCGCAGGGAGACGGAGTAGGTGCCGGGGGCGGGGGCCACCGTCCCCGGCCAGACGGCGAAGGTCCGGCGGGCCGCCTCGCTCGCGTCGATCAGCCACACCCGCTTGTCGCCGAGCGAGTAGACGATCCGGCGGCCGGTGCCGGAGCCGTCCGGCACCGCGGTCGCGGACGGCTCGGGCCGCGCGGACGCGCTGGGCGACGCCGACACACTCGGCCTGCCGGTGAGGGCCACACCCGGCTTGGTTCCCTTGTCGGCCTGTACGGCCAGGGCGACGACGGCGGCGATCGCCCCCACGGTCAGACCCGTCACCCAGACCTTCGGGGCTGGCACGGCACGCATCTCCTCGGCTCAGGATCCCCGTCGAACGGGGGTCGGATCATCGTACCGGCCCCCGCCCGAACACCTCTCCGGTCAGTCCAGCACCGGCAGCAGCTCCGGCAGGTGCCCGTCGGAGGCCCGCGCCGCCTGCTGGCGCTCCTCCGGCACCGGCCCGTACAGCGTGGTGCGCGGCCGGGCGGGACGGCCCGCCGCCTCCGCCACCGCGACGAGGTCCTTCACCGACTTGTAGGAGCCGTACGACGAGCCCGCCATCCGCGAGATCGTCTCCTCCATCAGCGTGCCGCCGAGGTCGTTCGCGCCGGAGCGGAGCATCTCGGCCGCCCCCTCGGTGCCGAGCTTCACCCAGCTCGTCTGGATGTTCGGCACCCAGGGGTGCAGCAGCAGCCTGGCCATCGCCGTGACCGCCCGGTTGTCCCGCATGGAGGGGCCGGGGCGGGCGATGCCGGCCAGGTACACCGGGGCGTTGGTGTGGATGAAGGGGAGCGTCACGAACTCGGTGAAGCCGCCGGTGCGCTGCTGGATGCCGGCCAGCGTGCGCAGGTGGCCCAGCCAGTGGCGGGGCTGGTCCACGTGGCCGTACATCATCGTCGAGGAGGAGCGCAGGCCGACCTGGTGGGCGGTCTCGATCACCTCGATCCAGGTCGCCGTCGGCAGCTTGCCCTTGGTCAGCACCCAGCGGACCTCGTCGTCGAGGATCTCGGCGGCCGTGCCGGGTATGGAGTCGAGGCCGGCCTCCTTGGCCGCGGTCAGCCACTCGCGGATCGACATGCCGGTGCGGGTGGCGCCGTTGACGACCTCCATCGGCGAGAAGGCGTGCACGTGCATGCCGGGGACGCGGGACTTGACCGCCTTCGCGATGTCGAAGTACGCCGTGCCGGGCAGGTCCGGATGGATGCCGCCCTGCATGCAGACCTCCACCGCGCCGACCTCCCAGGCCTGCTGGGCGCGGTCGGCGACCTGGTCGAGGGAGAGCGTGTAGGCGTCGGCGTCGGTGCGCCGCTGGGCGAAGGCGCAGAACCGGCAGCCGGTGTAGCAGACGTTGGTGAAGTTGATGTTCCGCGTGACGATGTAGGTCACGTCGTCGCCGACCGCCGACTTGCGGACGTCGTCGGCCACCTGGCACAGGGCGTCCAGGGCCGGGCCGTCGGCGTGCAGCAACGCGAGGGCCTCCTCGTCGGTCAGCCTGGTGGGATCGTCGGCGGCGGTCCGCAGCGCGTCGCGCACGTCCGTGTCGATGCGCTCGGGCACCATGCCGGGCGCGGCCGCCTCGCGCAGGGCGCCCCAGTCGCCGTAGACCTCGTCGAAGTCGTCGCGGCGGTCGGACGTACGGCCCTCGGTATCGATGGAGGTGTGCAGGTCGGTGCGGCCGGTGGCCACGAAGACCTCCTCCGGCTCCTGCCAGGGCAGGCCCTGCGGGAGGGCGTCGGGACGCGCGAGGCCGGTGGCCGGGTCGGCGAGGGCCGCCACGTGCGGCCGCAGCCGGGGGTCCAGCCAGGGCTCGCCGCGCTGGACGAACTCGGGGTACACGCACAGGCGTTCCCGCAGTTCGAAGCCGGCCGCGGCGGACCGCTCGGTCAGCTCCTCGATCTGCGGCCAGGGGCGCTCGGGGTTCACATGGTCGATGGTGAGCGGGCTGACCCCGCCCCAGTCGTCGATCCCGGCCCCGATCAGGCGCTCGTACTCGCTGTCGACGAGGTTCGGCGGGGCCTGGATGTTGGCGGCCGGGCCCATGATGAGACGGGCGACGGCCACGGCGGCGACCAGTTCGTCGAGCTCCGCGTCCGGCATGCCGCGCATCGCGGTGTCCGGCTTGGCGCGGAAGTTCTGGATGATCAGTTCCTGGATGCCGTGGTACGACCGCGCGGTGCGCCGGAGGGCGAACAGGGACTCGGCGCGCTCCTCGTGGGTCTCGCCGATGCCGATGAGGATGCCCGAGGTGAAGGGGACGGAGGAGCGCCCGGCGTCCTCCAGCACCCGTAGCCGTACGGCGGGCTCCTTGTCCGGGGAGCCGTGGTGCGGACCGCCGGGCTCGGACCAGAGCCTGGTGGCCGTGGTCTCCAGCATCATGCCCATGCTCGGCGCGACCGGCTTGAGCCGCTGGAAGTCGGTCCAGGAGAGCACGCCCGGGTTGAGGTGGGGCAGGAGCCCGGTCTCCTCCAGGATCCGGACGGAGACGGCCCGCACGTAGGCGATGGTGTCGTCGTAGCCGTGCGCGTCCAGCCACTCCCTGGCCTCCGGCCAGCGGTCCTCGGGCTTGTCGCCGAGGGTGATGAGGGCTTCCTTGCAGCCCACCGCGGCACCCTTGCGGGCCACGTCGAGGACCTCGTCGGGGGACATGAACATGCCGTGACCGGCCCGGCGGAGCTTGCCGGGCACGGTCACGAAGGTGCAGTAGTGGCACTTGTCCCGGCACAGCCGGGTCAGCGGGATGAAGACGCTCTTCGAGTACGTGATGACACCGGGGCGGCCGGCCTGTTCGAGGCCGGCGTCCCGTACCCGTGCGGCGGACGCGGTGAGGTCGTCCAGGGCCGGGCCGCGGGCCTGGAGCAGCACCGCGGCCTCGGAGACGTCGAGGGCGACGCCGTCCCGGGCACGTTTGAGAGCGCGACGCATGGAGTTCTCGGTGGGGCCGGTTCCGGAGGTCGCGGAGGTCGTCATCCTTCGAGCATACGAGCGGTGTGATCAGCGCAGGAGTGCCGCCCTGCCGGGGCGGTGTCACACACCGCCGGTGCCGCCCTGGACATAACGGGCATACTCGTCGAGCACCTTGAGCACCTCACCCTCCCCCGCCGGCGGCAGCTGGAGCACGACCTCCTCGATGCCGAGCTCGGCGTAGTGGGCGAGCTTGCCGGGGGTGGGCAGGACGGCGTACGGGACGACCTGGAGGGTGCCCGGGTCGCGGCCCGCGTCCGCCCAGGCGGCGCGCAGCACCGGCAGGGACTCGCCGAGCCCCCGTCCGCCGATCGGCAGCCACCCGTCGGCGTACTCGCAGATGTGGGAGAACAGCTTGGGTCCGGCGGCACCGCCCACCAGGGTCCGCTTCTGCACCGGCTTCGGGAAGGCATGGCTGGCCCTGACACTCCCGAACTCGCCTTCGTAGGCGGTCGGTTCGTCCGCCCACAGGGCGTGCATGAGCGCCATCCGGTCCCGCACGAGGTCACGCCGGGTGCGCCACTCGACGCCGTGGTCGGCGGCCTCCTCGACGTTCCACCCGAACCCGAGCCCGAGCGTGAACCGGCCGCCGGAGAGGTGGTCGAGGGTGGCGATCTGCTTGGCGAGGTCGATCGGGTCGTGCTGGGCGACGAGCGTGATCCCGGTGCCGAGACCGAGCCGCTCGGTGACGGCGGCGGCCTGGCCGAGCGCGACGAAGGGGTCGAGGGTACGGCCGTACTCGCGCGGCAGCTCGCCGCCCGCCGGGTACGGGGTGACCCGCTCGACGGGGATGTGGGTGTGCTCGGGCAGATACAGCCCTCCGAAGCCCCGCGCCTCCAGCTCACGGGCGAGCCGGGTCGGGGTGATGGTCTCGTCGGTGAGGAAGATCGTCACGGAAATACGCATGAGGCATCTGTACCGGGCCGGGCCGGGGATGTCCATACCGACTGGTCGGCATCGCGATCGGGAGGGCGGCCCGTGGGGCCTGTAGGTGGTCTGTCCGGGGACCGTAGGCCGCCTGTCGGGGCGGTACGTCCGATGTCGGCGGTCTGTCGACGGGGCCCCGGAGCCTTGCCGGAGACGGCCGGCCGGAACTCACCGGCGGCCCCGTCCCGAAGGAGCCACCATGCTGCGAACCCCTGTCACGATCATCGGCGCCGGACTCGGCGGTCTCACCCTCGCCCGCGTCCTGCACGTGAACGGCATCCCGGCCACCGTCTACGAGGCGGAGTCCTCGCCGACCGCCCGCGCGCAGGGCGGGATGCTCGACATCCACGACTACAACGGGCAGTCGGCCCTCCGGGCGGCCGGTCTGACGGACGGGTTCCGCGCCCTCGTCCTGGAGGGCCGTGAGGCGATGCGTATGGCCGGCCCGGACGGCACCGTCCTGTTCGACAAGCCCGACGACGGCACCGGCGACCGCCCGGAGGTGCAGCGCGGCGAACTGCGGCAGCTCCTGCTGGACTCGCTGCCGGCCGGCACGGTCCGCTGGGGCCACAAGGTCAGCGGCGCCAGGACGCTGGGCGGGGGCCGCCACGAGGTGACGTTCACCGACGGCACCTCGGTCGCCACCGGCCTGCTGGTCGGGGCGGACGGCGCCTGGTCGCGGACACGTCCGCTGCTCTCCGCCGCGCAGCCCGAGTACACCGGGATGTCCTGCGTCGAGGTGTACCTGCACGACGCCGACACCCGGCACCCGGCCGCCGCGAAGGTGGTCGGAAGCGGGGCGCTGTTCGTGCTCGCGCCCGGCAAGGGTTTCGTGACGCACCGGGAACGGGGCGGCGACCTGCACACGTACGTGATGCTGGCCCGGCCGCAGGACTGGTTCGCGGACATCGACTTCACCGACACCGCCGCGGCCCTCGCGCGCATCCTGCGGGAGTTCGACGGCTGGGCACCGGAACTCACCGCGCTGATCAGCGAGGCCGACACCGCCCCGGTGCTGCGTCCCTTCGCCGCCCTGCCCGCCGGGCACCGCTGGGAGCGGGTGCCGGGAGTGACCCTGATCGGCGACGCCGCCCATGTGGCCGCCCCGAACGGCGAGGGCGCCAACCTCGCCATGCTCGACGGCGCGGAACTCGCCCGGTCCCTGGCGGCCCACCCCGACGACATCGAGACCGCGCTCACCGCATACGAGCAGGCCATGTTCCCCCGCAGCGCCGAGACCGCCACCGAGGGCACCGAGCTCTACGCCCTCATGTTCGGCGCAGACACACCGCACGGGCTGATCAGCCTGTTCAGGGAGGAGGAGGGGGGCGAGTGACCCGGGCCGGTCATCCGTCGGGCCAGCGGTGTCTGCCGCCGCCCGGCGAGATGAGGAGTTCGCCGTCCCGGACCTGCCATTCCGCGGTGCCGTCGATCTCGTGGCTGGCGAGAAACAGGCCACTGACGCGGTCCCCGTCCTCGTCGCACTCCAGCCAGCCTCTGACCGACACGTAGATGCCCATCGGTTTCTCCTCGGCTCACTCCGGCCCGTCCGCCAGGTCCGCCACCACCGCCATGTGGTCCGAGGGCCACACCCCGTCAACGGGGCCGTCCCCCGCGCGCCGGACGTCCAGGACGTGGCCCAGTCCCGAAGGGGCCGGTGGGCCCACGTGGATGTAGTCGATGCGGACGGGCGGGTCCAGGCGGACGTAGGGGTTGGCGGGGTCCCAGGTCGCGGAGGGGGCCGTAGGGTCGGCGTACTCCCAGGCGTCCAGGAAGAGTTGGCCGGGGGCGGCCGGGGCCGTCCTGTAGCCGCCGAAGAGGCGGACCTCGTCGGAGTCGGGCCAGGCGTTGAAGTCGCCGGTGATCACCGGCGGGAAGTCGGTGCCGGAGCGGTGGGCGGCCACGAACTCCGCCAGCGCGGTGACCTGTTGGCAGCGGACCGCCGAGGCGGTGGGGGCCGAGGTGAGGTGGGTGGTGAAGAAGGGGATCTCACCGCAAGGGCCTGCCAGTCGGGTGTGGAAGGCGAGGCGGCCGTCGTCCAGGTCGTCCGGGGCGGGGAGCCGGAGGACTGCACGGTCGAGCACCGGCCAGCGGCTCAGGACCGCGTTGCCGACCTCCACGCCCGGGTCGCCGATCCGCCGCTGCCAGCGCTCCGAGGCGGGCGACGGGGCCCACGCCCAGTGCAGGCCCAGCTCGCCCGCGAGCCACTCGGCGAGGTTCTCGGTACCCGCCGACCACACCTCCTGGAGGCCGACCACGTCGGGGCGCAGCTCCCGCAGCACGGCCAGGATCGCCTTCTGCCGTTCCTCCCACGGGCCGAAGCGCCACCACAGGTTCCAGGTCACCACGCGCATCGCCGACACCCTTCGTCCACCCGGCCGCCCCTGAGATCATCGGGGTCGCCCGTCAGGTTACGGAAGACGAGAGACAGGAGTCCCGACCGCCCATGTCCCGCGACGCCGAGCGCAAGTACCGTGCCGCCAGGGCCGTTCAGCGCCTGCTCAACCCGGTCATGCGCCGGCTGCCCCTCCAGACCGTCCTGGAGACCACCGGCCGCAGTTCGGGCCTGCCCCGCCGGACCCCGGTGGGCGGCAGGCGGATCGGCGGTTCCTTCTGGCTGGTCTCCGAGTTCGGGGAGCGCTCGCAGTACGTCCGCAACATCAAGGCGGACGCACGGGTCAGGGTGCGGATCCGGGGGCGCTGGCACACCGGGACCGCCCATCTCCTGCCGGACGACGACACCGCCGTACGACTGCGCTCGCTGCCCGCGCTGAACAGCGTGGCGGTACGGGCCATAGGGGCGGGGCAGTTGACCGTGCGGGTGGATCTGGACGGCTGACGGGCGGCGGCCCCGGCCAGGCGGGGGCCACCGCCGCGCCGCCGTTCAGCGCGTCGCCCGCCTCACTTGGCCGGCTTGTAGAACGCGTACGTCGCCGTGTACGCCACGCTCACCTGGTCCGTGCCGGTGCAGGTGGTGGCGGGGGCCACGCCGCCGGTCGTGTTCAGGCGCTGTATGTAGGAGACACCGCCGAAGACGCCCGTGCCCCGGGTCGCGGTGGCCTGGAGGAGGAGTTCGGGGATGGTGCCCTCCTTGGGGGAGGTGGCGACGGCCGTGGCGTTCACCGCGCTGCCGTCCACCGTGGAGACCCAGACGGGGCCGCGGGAGTGCAGGGCGACGGTGCGGCCTCTCCGGTCGGAGAGGGTGGCGGCGGGCTCCAGGAGCTTCCAGGCGCCGTCGGTGCAGGTGTACGTCTGCACGCCCCGGGCCGGGTACACGCCGGTCAGCTTGTTGCCGTCCGGCACCTTGACGGCGGCGGGGGCCTTCACGGGCTTCGGCGCGGCGTCCGCGGTGGCCGCGTTGCCGGCGGTCGTCCCCAGGAAGGCGGTCGCGGCGAGGGCCGCAGTGGTCAGAGTGAGGCGTTTGGTGAGCTTCAAGTCAGTTCTCCGGAAGGGTTCTTGACTGGTCTTCAGTACGGCGGTGTCGAACTCGCCGCCCCCCGGCCGGGACTCTACGGGGCCACCCCCGGGTTACCGGCCAGTTGGCCGAACACGCGCTCCCGAAGCCCCTCTCACCCCGGCCAGATGATCGACTGCACCTCGCTGTAGGCGTGCAGCGCGTACGACCCGCAGTCCCGTCCGACCCCGCTCCTGCGGAAGCCGCCGAACGGCGCCTCCATGTTCCGGCCGACCGTGTTGACCCCGACTCCCCCGGCGCGCAGCCGCCGGGCCACGCGGAAGGCGCGGGCGACGTCCGCCGACCAGACGTAGTCGATCAGGCCGTAGTCGCTGTCGTTGGCGAGGGCGATGCCCTCCTCCTCGTCGTCGAAGGGCGTCACGGTCACGACCGGGCCGAAGATCTCCTCGCGGACCACGCGCATGTCGGGGCGGCAGTCGACGAGGAGCGTCGGGGCGACGTAGAAGCCCCGCTCCAGCGGCGGGCGTTCGCCGCCGGCGGCCACCACAGCGCCCTCCTTGCGGCCCAGTTCGACGTACGACTCCACCCGCTCCCGGTGCGCGGCCGAGATCACCGGACCGACGGCCGTCCCGGACTCGCGCGGGTCACCGACCTTCAACCGGGCCGCGTACGCCACGAGTTGCTCGACGAGGCGGTCGTGGACCGCCCGCTGGACCAGCACCCGCGTCGGTGCCGTGCAGATCTGTCCGCTGTAGAAGGAGAAGGTGGTGCCGATCCCGGCCACGGCCGATCCGAGGTCCGCGTCCTCGAAGACGAGCGCCGCCCCCTTGCCGCCCAGTTCCATCAACTGCCGTTTCATGGACCGCCCGCACGCCTCGGCGATGCGCTGTCCCACCGCCGTGGAGCCGGTGAAGCTGACCATGTCGACGTCGGGCGAGTCGACGGCTGCCTCGCCGACCTCCACGGAACGGCCGCTCACCACGTTCACGACCCCGCGCGGCACCCCGGCCGCCTCCAGCGCCTCCGCCATGCGGTAGACGGAGAGGGGGTCCTGCGGGGCGGGCTTGACCACCACCGTGTTGCCCATGGCGAGGGCGGGGGCGATCTTCCCGGCGGGGTTGGCCCAGGGGTTGTTGTACGACGTGACGCAGGCGACGACCCCGACGGGCTGCCGGACGGCCAGCGCCCCCATCACCGCTGCCACCCCCATCGGTCCGGCCTCGTTGACCTGCGGCTCGATCGCCCACTCCGCGGGTTCGACGCGCGCGTACCGCCGGAACCGGGCGGCGGCCACCCCGACCTGCATGCCCCGGGCCACCGCCGTGGTCGCGCCGGTCTCGGCCCGGGCGAGTTCGGCGTACGGTCCGAGCCGGGAACGGATGATGTCGGCGGCCCGCGCCAGCACGGCGCACCGCTCCTCCGGTGCCGTGCGCGACCACGGTCCGAGGGCCTCGCGGGCCGCGGCACAGGCCGCGCGCACCTGATCCCGTGAGGCCTCCGGGGCTCGTCCGACGGTCTCCTCGGTGGCCGGGTCGACCACCGCGTAGTGCCCGGCGTCCGGAGCCACCCATGCACCGCCGACGAACAGCGCCTGTTCCTCAGGGGCACTCACCTGGTGCTCACCGTCCGCGTGTCCCGCCCCGACCGCAGCACCCGGCCCGGCACGGCTCCGCTCACCACGTCGTCGCGGATGGCCTCGACCCCGTTGACCCACACGGCCCGGACGCCGATCGCCTTGGAGTCCAGCCGGGGACTGTCGCCCGGCAGGTCGTGCACCAGGGTGGCCGTGCCCGCGGCGATCCGCTCCGGGTCGAAGAGCACGAGGTCCGCATGGAAGCCCTCCTCGATCCGCCCGCGCTCGCGCAGCCCGAACAACCGGGCCGGGTCGTCGGTGAGCATCTTCACGGCCTGTTCCAGCGAGGTCAGTCTCCGGCCGCGCAGGCAGTCCCCGAGGAAGCGGGTCGTGTACGGCGCCCCGCACATCCGGTCCAGGTGCGCGCCCGCGTCGGACCCGCCGAGCAGCACGTCCTCGTGCTGCCAGGTCTCGGCCCGCAGGGCCCAGGACGCCGGGTCGTTGTCGGTGGGCATGGGCCACAGGACCGTCCGCAGCGAGTCGGCCGCACAGATCTCGACGAGCGTGGCGAACGGCTCCTGCCCGCGCTCGGCGGCGATGTCCTCCACGACGCGTCCGCTGAGCCCGCGGTTGGTGTCGCTGTAGGTGTCCCCGATGACGTACCGCCCGAAGTTGGTCAGCCGCCGGAAGACCCCGGCCTCCTTGGACCGGGAGTGCCGCAGCAGTTCCCTCTGCACGTCCGGGTCGCGCAGCCTCTCGATGCGCTCGGGGACGGGCAGGGCGAGGACCGGGCCCCAGCCGGGGATGAGGTTCAGCGCGCAGAAGGTGCCCAGGGACATGTTCATCGGGGTGAGGATCGGCATGGTGAGGGCGACGACCCGGCCGCCCGCCTTGCGGGCCTGCTCGCTCGCGAACAGCTGCCTCGGCACCCGCTCGGGGACGGCCGAGTCGATGGTCAGCACGTTCCAGTTCAGGGGGCGTCCGGCCGCCGCGCTCATTTCGACGAACAGCTCGATCTCGGCGTCGCTGAACTGGTCGAGGCAGCCGGCGACGATGGCCTCGATCTGGGTCCCCTCGTGCTCCCCCACGGCCCGTGACAGCGCGAGGAGTTCGGCGGGCAGCGCGTGCCGGGACGCCACGGGCCTGCCGTCGCCGTCGGAGTGCGTGGCGGACTGGGTGGTGGAGAACCCCCAGGCGCCGGCGTCCATCGCCTCGTGGAACAGCCGCAGCATCGCGTCGAGTTGCTCCTCGGACGGCCGGCCGCCGACGGCGTCCGGGCCCATGACGTACCGGCGCAGGGCGCAGTGCCCCACCATGAACCCGGCGTTGACGGCGATCCGGCCCTCCAGGGCGTCGAGGTACTCGCCGAAGGAGTGCCAGTTCCAGGGCGCGCCCTCCTCCAGGGCGACCAGGGACATCCCCTCGACCTTGGACATCATGCGGCGGGTGTAGTCGGCGTCGTCCGGGCGTCCCGGGTTCAGCGGCGCCAGCGTGAACCCGCAGTTCCCGGCGGCGACCGTGGTGACCCCGTGGTTGAGGGAGGGGGTCGCGTACGGGTCCCAGAAGAGCTGGGCGTCGTAGTGGGTGTGGGGGTCGACGAACCCGGGGGCGAGGACGAGCCCGGTGGCGTCCTCGCGGGTACGTGCGTCCTCGGTGACGTCGCCGACGACGGCGATACGTCCGTCACGGATGCCGACGTCGGCTCTGAACGCGGCCGCACCGGTCCCATCGACAACGGCGGCACCCTTGATGACGTGATCGAGCATGGGGTTCACCTCCTGGCATACAGGGGATCGGCCTACTCAGGGGCGCGGGGAACTGCGCGACCAGCCCCCACCCGCCCGCAGCCGCCGTACGGCCTCAGGCGGCTTCCCGGAACCGCGTGGTCCTGTGAACCGGATCCGTGTCGATCTTCGGGATCACGTGCTCCCCGATCAGCCGGATCGTCTGCAACGTCTCCTCCTTCGGCACCCCCACCGGCAGCCCGAAGCTGAGCTGGTCCGCCCCGGCCTGTTCCCAGCGCTTGCACTGGCGGACCACCTCGTCGGGGTCCCCGCAGATCAGCAGCTCCTCCTCGATGAGCACCTCGACGAACTCCGCGGTGTACTCGGGCAGCGTCTCGGGCCACACCGGGAACCCCTCGGGCCGCGGGAACGTGTCGTGGTAGCGGAAGACAAGCGAGGGCAGGTAGTGCAGGCCGCCGTGCACCGCGATCTCGATGGCCTCGGCGTGCGTGGGCGCGCAGATCGCGGTCGTCGTCACCATCACGTTGTCGTTGACGAAGTCCCCGATCGGCTCGGCGTTCACGACCGCCGTCTTGTACTGCTCGAGCACCCACTCCATGTCGGAGACCTTCTGCACGCTGAACCCGAGCACCCCGAGCCCTTTCTTCGCCGCCATGGCGTACGACGGCGGCGACCCGGCGGCGTACCACATCGCGGGGTGCGACTTCCCGTACGGCTTCGGCAGGACCTTGCGCGGCGGCAGCTGCCAGTGCTTGCCCTGGAAGCCGGCGTACTCGTCCTGGAGCCACATCTTCGGGAACTCGGCGATGGTCTCTTCCCAGATCTCCTTGGTGTGGTTCATGTCGGTGATGCCGGGGAGGAAGCCGAGGATCTCGTGCGAGCCGGCCCCGCGCCCGCTGCCGAACTCGAAGCGGTTCTGGGTGAGGTGGTCGAGCATGGCGACCTTCTCGGCGACCTTCACGGGGTGGTTGACCTGGGCGAGCGGGTTGAAGATGCCGGAGCCGAGGTGGATGCGCTCCGTGGCGTGTGCCAGGTAGCCGAGGAAGACGTCGTTGGCGGACAGGTGCGAGTACTCCTCCAGGAAGTGGTGCTCGGAGGCCCAGGCGTACTTGAAGCCGGAGCGGTCCGCCTGGATGACGTACTCGGTCTCCTCCATCAGCGCCTTGTGCTCGGCCAGCGGGTCGGTCTCGGCGCGCTTGCCCACGTATCCCTGTACAAAGAGCCCGAATTCCAAGGAGGTTCACCGTCCCCAGTTTTTCTGACGCTCCGTCAGATGTCTGATCTGCCGCCGACTGTGGCACCGGGCGCACCCGGGGTCAATAGCTGACGGCCTGTCAGATGACGGAGACCCCGGCGAGCCAGCCGCCGTCGATCACGAACGGCTGGCCGGTGATGTACGAGGAGTCGGCGGAGGTCAGGAAGAGCGCGAGCCGCGCCACCTCCTCCGGCCGCCCGATCCGGCCGAGCGGCACAAGCTTGCGGTAGAACCGGTCGAGCCCCCGGGAGGCCTCCTCCGCGTCCGCCGACGGGTCCAGGACCGCCGGGTTGGACATCGCGGTGTCGACGGCTCCGGGGCACATGGCGTTGACCCTGATCCCGCGCGGCGCCAGCTCCAGCGCGGCGACCCGGGTGAGCCCGAGGACCGCGTGCTTGGAGGCCGCGTAGGCGCCCACGCCGGCCATCCCGGTCACGCCGGTGTAGGAGGCCGTGTTGACGATCGTGCCGCCGTCGGACAGCACCGGACCCACGCTCCTGATCCCCAGGAAGCAACCGACCTGGTTGACCTGGAGCACCTGCATGAACTCCGTGAGGGGCGTGTCCAGGAGGGCGTTGAAGCGCAGGATGCCCGCGTTGTTGACGAGCCCGTCGACCCGCCCGTACTCCTCGACGGCGGCCTCCACCGCGCACTGCCAGTCCGCCTCCCGGCCCACGTCGAGGTGCACGTACAGCGCCCCGATCTCCTCGGCGAGCGCCTTGCCCCGCTCGTCCAGCACATCGCCCACCACGACCTGGGCGCCCTCCTGACGGAACAGGCGGGCCTCCTGCTCCCCCTGCCCGCGTGCCGCGCCGGTGACGAGGACGACACGTCCGTCCAGCTTGCCCATGCGGTGACTCCTCAGAGGTGGGGGGCGATGTCGGCGCCGAACGCCGTGATCTGGTCGACGAGTTCGGCGCGGTCGCGGCTGCGGAACCGCACCTGGATCTGGTCCACGCCCATCGCGCGGTAGGCGCGCAGGGACTCGGCGACCGCGTCGGGCGGGCCGCTGAGCGTCCGGCGGCCGACGTCCCAGGTGGGGGTGTTGAGGTACAGCGGCTCGGCGATGGCCCCGACGGTAAACGGTCCTTCGAGGCCCGCCTCCGCCCGCAGCCGCCGTATCCGCTCGATCTGCCCGGGCAGTTTCTCCCGGGGGTCGCCCTGGGGCAGCCAGCCGTCGCCCCTGAGAGCGGCCCGACGCACGGCGGCCGGTGAGGAGCCCCCGATCCACACCGGGACGCGGGCCTGCGCGGGACGCGGGCGCTGGCCGAGGCCCGCGAAGTCGTAGAGCTTGCCGTGGTGTTCGGGGAACTCCTCGGGGCCGAGGGCGGTGCGCAGGGCGTCGATCGACTCGTCGAGGACGGCCCCGCGCCCGGTGAAGTCGACCCCGAGCGCCTCGAACTCCTCCCGCACGTGCCCGGCGCCGACCCCGAGGATCAGTCGCCCGCCGCTGAGGTGGTCGAGGGTGGCGTACTGCTTGGCGGTGAGGAGCGGGTGCCGCAGCCCCACGACGGCCACATGGCTGAGCAGCCTCGCCCGTTCGGTCACGCCCGCCAGGAAGGCGAGGGTGGCGACCGGGTCGTACCAGACCGTGCTCATCGCGGGCGCGAGACGGCGCGGGATCGCCACGTGGTCGCAGGCGGCGATGTACGCGAACCCGGCGCGGTCGGCGGCCCGGGCGATCTCGGCGAGATCCTCCGGTCCCGCGTCGGCCTCCCAGGGCTCGGCGTAGATCGTGCTCTGCGACTGGACGGGGAGCTGGATGCCGTACGCCGTCACCGGGGGCCGCCCCACAGCCCGTCCGGGGTGAGCCCGAGCAGGTCGATGGCGTTGCCGCGGACGATCCGCTCCACCACGTCGGCGTCCAGGTGTCCCATCTGGGCCTCGCCGACCTCCTTCGACTTCGGCCAGGTGGAGTCGGAGTGGGGGTAGTCGGTCTCGTAGAGGACGTTGCCGACACCGATCGCGTCGAGGTTCCTCAGGCCGAAGGCGTCGTCGAAGAAGCAGCCGTGGACGTGCTCGGCGAAGAGTTCGGACGGCGGGCGGTGGACCTTGTCGGCGACGCCGCCCCAGCCGCGGTTCTCCTCCCAGACGATGTCGGCGCGTTCGAGGATGTACGGGATCCAGCCGATCTGCCCTTCCGCGTACATCACCTTGAGGTTCGGGAAGCGCTCGAACTTGCCGCTCATCAGCCAGTCGACCATCGAGAAGCAGCAGTTGGCGAAGGTGATCGTGGAGCCGACGGCGGGCGGGGCGTCGGCGGAGGTGGAGGGCATCCGGCTGCTGGAGCCGATGTGCATCGCGACGACCGTGCCGGTCTCGTCGCAGGCGGCGAGGAAGGGGTCCCAGTCGTCGGAGTGCACGGAGGGCAGGCCCAGGTGCGGGGGTATCTCGGAGAAGGCGACGGCCCGTACCCCGCGGGAGGCGTTGCGGCGGACCTCGGCGGCCGCCAGCTCGGCGTCCCAGAGCGGGACGAGGGTGAGGGGTATGAGGCGCCCCCGCGCCTCGGGCCCGCACCACTCCTCCACCATCCAGTCGTTGTACGCCCGCACGCACAGCAGGCCCAGTTCGCGGTCCTCGGCCTCGGTGAAGGTCTGGCCGCAGAAGCGCGGGAAGGTCGGGAAGCAGAGGGCGGACTGGACGTGGTTGACGTCCATGTCGGCGAGGCGCTGCGGGACGTCGTAGGAGCCGGGGCGCATCTGCTCGTAGGTGATGACCTCCAGCCTGATCTCGTCCCTGCTGTAGCCGACCGCGGTGTCGAGGCGGGTGAGGGGGCGCTGGAGTCCCTCGTAGAGCCACCAGTCGCCGAGCGGTCCGTCGTCGCCCGGGGCGCCCATCACGGGTTTGAACCGGCCGCCCAGGAAGCTGATCTCCTTGAGCGGGGCGCGGACCACGCGCGGGCCGGTGTCCAGGTACTTCTTCGGGAGCCGGCTCTGCCAGACGTCGGAGGGCTCCACCGTGTGGTCGTCGACGGAGATGATCTTCGGAAGTGCCGTCGTGGTCTCCATGGCGCTCACCGTAGCGCCGATCTGACGGTCCGTCAGCTCCGTGGACGGTGGCCGATCGCGACGGTTCGTGTGCGGGCGTGTGCGGAGGGCGGGTGAGAGCCTTGTGACATCCCGCGCGTCCTCCTGTGATCAGGCTCTCCACGGCTGACGCATCCGCCGTGGACAAGGCAGACTGACGGAGTTGTAAACAGGCCCTAGGGGGACGGCGATGGACGGTGTACCGCGGGTGCCGGAGCAGAGGCGTCCCGGCTCCCCGGCGGGGGCCGGGCAGGACACGCCGGCGGAGACCGCGCCGCTGCGCTTCAGCGTGCTCGGACCGGTGCGCGCCCGGCGCGGTGACGAACTGCTGAACACCGGCTCCCCGCAGCAACGCGCCCTGCTCGCCGCCCTGCTGCTGCGCGAGGGCCGCACCGCGACCGCCGCCGAGCTGATCGCCGCCCTGTGGGGCGAGGAGCCGCCGGACCAGGCCCTGGCCGCGCTGCGCACCTACGCCTCCCGGCTCCGCAAGGTCCTCGACCCCGGGATCCTGGTCAGCGAGTCCGGCGGCTACGCGATCCGCGGCCTCGGCGAGGACGCGCTGGACCTCGCCGCCGCCCAGGAGCTCGCCACCGAGGCGGAGAAGGCCAGGAGCGCCGGGGACCTGTGCCACGCGCGGGACGTGCTCACCCGGGCGCTGGCGCTGTGGGACGGCGAGGTGCTCGCGGGCGTGCCCGGACCGTACGCCGAGGCACAGCGCGTCAGGCTGGAGGAGTGGCGGCTGCAACTCCTCGAGTCCCGCCTCGACATGGACCTGGAGCAGGGCTGCCACGCGGAGGCGGTCTCCGAGCTCACCGCCCTCACCGCCGAGCACCCCCTGCGCGAGCGCCTGCGCGAACTGCTCATGCTGGCCCTGTACCGCAGCGGCCGGCAGGCGGAGGCCCTCGCCGTCTACGCCGACACCCGCCGGCTGCTCGCCGACGAACTCGGCGTCGACCCGCGCCCCGGCCTGCGCGAGCTCCAGCAGCGCATCCTCCAGGCCGACCCCGGCCTCGCGGAGCCCTCCTCCCCGCAGCCCGAACCGGTCGCCGCCCCCGTCCGCCCCGCCCAGCTCCCGGCCACGGTCCCCGACTTCACCGGCCGCGCCTCCTTCGTCACCGAACTGAGCGAGGTGCTCACCTCCGGCTCCGAGGGCCGGGTGATGGCGGTCTCCGCGCTGGCGGGCATCGGCGGCGTCGGCAAGACCACGCTGGCCGTGCACGTGGCCCACCAGGCCCGCTCCGCCTTCCCCGACGGGCAGCTCTACGTCGATCTCCAGGGCGCCGGCGCCCGGGCCGCCGACCCGGAGACGGTCCTCGGCGCCTTCCTCCGGGCCCTCGGCACCGCCGACTCGGCGATCCCGGACTCCCTGGAGGAGCGGGCCGCCCTGTACCGCTCGGTCCTGGACGGCCGCCGGGTCCTCGTCCTGCTCGACAACGCCCGCGATGCGGCCCAGATACGGCCCCTGCTGCCGGGCACCGAGGGCTGCGCGGCCCTCGTCACCTCCCGGGTGCGGATGGTGGACCTCGCCGGCGCCCACCTGGTCGACCTGGACGTCATGTCCCCCGACGAGGCGCTCCAGCTCTTCACCAGGATCGTCGGCGAGGAGCGGGTCGCCTCGGAGCGCAAGGCCGCCCTGGACGTGGTCGCCGCCTGCGGCTTCCTCCCGCTCGCCATCCGCATCGCCGCCTCCCGCCTGGCGGCCCGCCGCACCTGGACGGTCTCCGTCCTCGCCGCGAAGCTCGCCGACGAACGCCGTCGCCTCGACGAGCTCCAGGCCGGCGACCTCGCCGTGAAGGCCACCTTCGAGCTCGGCTACGGCCAGCTGGAGCCCGCCCAGGCCCGTGCCTTCCGGCTGCTGGGCCTCGCCGACGGCCCGGACATCTCCCTGGCCGCGGCCGCCGCCGTGCTGGACCTGCCCGTCGAGGACACCGAGGACCTGCTGGAGGCCCTCGTCGACACCTCGCTGCTGGAGTCGGCGGCGCCCGGCCGCTACCGGTTCCACGATCTCGTACGGCTCTACGCGCGTGCGTGCGCCGAGCGCGACGAGCGGCCGCCCAGCGAGCGCGAGGCGGCGCTGTCGCGGCTGCTGGACTTCTACCTGGCGACCACGGCGGCCGTGTACGCCATCGAGCGGCCAGGGGACCGGCTGGTGGAGCACCTGGAGGAGATCCGCCACCCGGGGCTGTCCTTCGAGGACCGCCACGCCGCCCAGGACTGGCTGTACGCCGAGGCCAACGCCCTGCTCGCGTTCGTCCAGCAGTGCGCGCACGGGACGCTGCTGCGGCGCGCGGTGGACCTGCTGTGGGTGGCGAAGGACCTGGCCGAGTCGGGGGCCAACGCCAAGCAGTACGAGGCCGCCGCCGTCGCCCTGCGGGACGCGGCCGACGCGGCGGACGACCCGCGCACCCGCGCGCGTGCCCTCACCACCCTCACCAACGTCCATCTCGCCGCCGGCCGCTTCGAGCAGGCGGACGCGGAGGCCCGGCAGGCCATGGAGCTCGCCCGCACGGCCGACGACCTGGTGGCCGGCTGCTGGGCCGCCAACGACCGCGGCATCATCGCGCTCTACCAGGGGCGGCACGCGGAGGGCGAGGCGTGCCTGAAGGAGGCCATCGAGAGCTTCCGGCGCGACCGGAACCTCGCGGGCGAGGCCAGCGCGCTGTGCAACCTCTCCCGTATCCACCTGGCCATGGGGCGCAGCACCAGCGCGGTGGAGCTCGCCCGGCAGGGCATCGTCATCTACGACGAGCTGGGTCACACGCTGCGCGGCGCCAACGGCCGGTACGCGCTGGGCCTGGCGCTCACCGGGCAGGGGCGGCTGGACGCCGCCGTGGACCGGCTGACGGAGGCGCTGGAGGTCTTCCGGGACAGCCGGCAGCGGCTGTGGGAGGGCATGACGCTCTTCCGGCTCGCCGAGGCCCACCTCGCGGGGCGCCGGCCCGCGCAGGCCGCCGCCCTGACCGAGCAGGCCCTGGCCGTGCTGCGGGGCATCGGCGGCGAGTGGCGGCGCGGCAACGTCCTGACGGTCCTCGGCCGCGCCCTCAGCGGGCTCGGGCAGCCCGGCCGGGCGGAGGCGTGCTGGCAGGAGGCGCTCGGCATCTTCGAGCAACTCGGCTCGCCGGAGGCCGCCGAGGTACGGCACCTGCTCACGCCGTCGGCCACGGTGTAGGCCGGGGTGCGGGTGCGGCGTTCATCGTTCGTTTATCGCCGCCCGGCAGACTCGTCCTGTCGATCCGTCGCGTCGGGGGGCAGACGGGTCAGCGGTGGTCGCCATCGCTAGGGTTACCGACCCTGACATGTCCGCCCGGCGGCCCTCGGGGGAGTCGCCGGGCGGTCCGGCCCATCATCGAAACGGGAGAGTCACCACCCATGAGTGCAACCGAGAAGCAGGACGGCACCCTCAAGCCGCTCGACAACCACGCCACGGGGACCGAGGACGAGGTCACCACCCTCGACAACCACGCCACGGGCGCCGAGAAGGTCGTCACCCTGGCCGGCACCACGGACGGCACCGTCAAGCCGCTCGACAACCACGCCACGGACGAGACGGTCTGACGAGGACCTTTCCGTACACACGGGGATCGGCCGCGGCGGCGCGGAGGGGGAGCCGTCGCGGCCGAGGCGTGTCCGGGGGCCGGTGCGTTCAGGACCGGCGCAGCTCCCCCTTCACCACCTTGCCGCTCGCGTTGCGGGGCAGGCGCGCCACGAACTCCACGGTCCGCGGCACCTTGTAGTTGGCCATCTCCCGGCGGGCCCAGGCGATCAGGTCGTCGGCGGTCAGGACCGAACCCGGGCGGCGGACCACGTACGCCCTGCCGACCTCGCCGAGCCTCGCGTCGGGCACGCCGACGACCGCCACGTCGGCCACCGCCGGGTGCAGGCCGATCAGTTGCTCGATCTCCGCCGGGTAGGCGTTGAAGCCGCCGACGATGAACATGTCCTTCAACCGGTCGGTGATCCGCAGGTTGCCCGCAGCGTCCAGGACGCCGATGTCGCCGGTGCGCAGCCAGCCGTCCTCGGTCACCGCCTGAGCGGTCGCCGCCTCGTCCTCGTAGTAGCCGCGCATCACGTTGAAGCCGCGGACCAGGACCTCGCCGGGCTGCCCGGGCGGGGCCTCGACCCGCACCTCGGTGCCGGGGATGGCCCGTCCGGACGTGGACGCGATCACGGACAGCGGGTCGCCGCGCCGGCACATGGTCACGATGCCGCTCGCCTCCGAGAGGCCGTACGCGGTCAGGACCGTCTCCACGCCCAGTTCGCCGTGCAGTTGCTCGACCAGCCTGAGCGGCACGACCGCAGCGCCGGTCACCACCAGGCGCAGGGCGGACAGGTCGTGGGAGGTGCGCGCCGGGTGGTCCAGGAGGGACTGGTGGAGGGTGGGCGGACCGGGCAGCACCGAGACGCGTTCCGCCGCGATGTTGGCGAGGACCGTGTCCACGTCGAACACCGGCTGCGGGATCATCGTCGCGCCGCGCATCAGACAGGCGATCACGCCGGCCTTGTAGCCGAAGGTGTGGAAGAAGGGGTTCACGATCAGGTAGCGGTCGCCGTGCCGCAACCCGGCCAGTTCGCACCAGACGTCGTACGCCCGCAGGGTCTGCCCGTGGGTGATCACCGCGCCCTTGGGGCGGCCGGTGGTCCCGGAGGTGAACACGATGTCCGAGGGCCAGGCCCCCTCGACGGCCGAGGCGCGCGCCCGCACCCGCGCCTGGCCCACCCCGTCCCCGCTCGCCAGGAAGTCCTTCCAGGTGCGGTAGTCGGCGGGGGCGTCGTCGGAGAGCACCACGACCTGCTCCAGGTCCGGGAGGCCCGGGCCCTCCGCGACCGCCCGGCGCAGGGACGCCACGTACGAGGTGCCCAGGAAGGTCCCGGTGACGAACAGCAGCCGGGTCCCGCTCCTGCGCAGCACGTCGGCCGCCTCGGCGCCCTTGAAGCGGGTGTTGAGGGGCACCAGGACCGCCCCGGCCGACACCGCGCCCAGTGCCGCGACCATCCAGTCCAGGGAGTTGGGGGCCCAGACGGCCACCCGGTCGCCGGGCCGCACGTCGTTCGCGAGACAGGCCGCCGCCGCGCGTTCCACGCGGGCGCCCAGCTCGCCGTAGGTGACCCGGGTCCGGCCCTCCACGACCGCCTCCGTGGCGGTGTACCGGCGCGCCGCCCACCGGACCAGCTCCGGGATGCTCCGCCACTCCACATCGGCCTCCCCGAAAGCGCGAACGCGTCAGCTGACTACCCGTCAGATTAGCTGTAGCCTGACGGGCTGTCAGCAGGCCTCACAGTGTGCGGAGGTGCGTGCAGCGTGACCCTCAAGGACGCCACGGCGATCGTGGGCATCGGACGGACCCCCTTCGCGAAACACCTCGCCGAGGACGAGCGGACCCTGGCCTGCCGGGCCGTGCTCGCCGCCCTCGACGACGCGGGGATCGCCCCCGCCGAGGTCGACGCCCTGGCCTCGTACACCATGGAGGAGACCGACGAGGTCGAGCTGGCGAAGGCGGTCGGCCTCGGCGACCTCACCTTCTTCAGCAGGGTCGGCTACGGCGGCGGCGGTTCGTGCGCGACGGTCGCCCACCTCGCGGCGGCGATAGCGAGCGGGCAGGCCACGGTCGGGGTCGCCTGGCGCTCCCGCAAGCGCGGCTCCGGCCCACGCCCCTGGACCGACACCACCGTCCAGCTCCCCACCCCCGCCCAGTGGACCAGACCCTTCGGACTGCTCCGGCCGGCCGACGAGATCGCCATGCTCACCCGCCGCTACATGCACGAGTACGGCGTGACCCGCGACCACCTCTTCAACGTCGCCCTCGCCTGCCGCAACCGCGCCAACCAGAACCCCGCCGCGATCATGTACGACCGCCCCCTGACCCGCGAGATGTACATGACCTCCCGCTGGATCAGCGAGCCCCTGTGCCTGTTCGACAACTGCCTGGAGACGGACGGGGCGTTGGCGTGCGTGCTGGTCGGCCGGGAGCGCGCCCGGGACTGCCCGAACACCCCGGTCTACGTCCACTCCGCCGCCCAGGGCCTGCCCGCCCAGCACCACGGCATGGTCAACTACTGGAACGACGACCCGCTCACCGGGCCCGCCTGGACGGCCGCCCGACACCTGTGGAAGCACGCCGACTTCACCCCGCAGGACGTCGACACGGCCCAGATCTACGACGCCTTCACCTCCCTCGTCCCGCTCTCCCTGGAGGGCTACGGCTTCTGCGGCCGCGGCGAGGGCGGCGCCTTCACCGAGGGCGGCGCCCTGGAGACCGGCGGACGGCTGCCGGTCAACACCGCGGGCGGCGGCCTGTCCGAGGCCTACGTGCACGGCTTCAACCTCATCGACGAGGGCGTACGGCAACTGCGCGGCACCAGCACCGCGCAGGTCCCGGACGCCGCCACCTGCCTCGTCACCGCCGGCGAGGGCGTCCCCACCTCCGCCCTGCTGCTGACCAACAGGAGCTGACATGCTCGAACCGGTGACGGACGCCACGGGCGCCCCCTTCTGGCAGTACGCCGCCCGGGGCGAACTCCGCGTCCAGGCCTGTGCCGGCTGCGGCGAACTCCGCTTCCCGCCCCGCCCCTGCTGCCCGCACTGCCAGTCCTTCGAGGCCGAGTGGCGGCAGGTCTCCGGGCACGGCCGCATCTGGTCCTGGGTCGTCCCCCACCCACCCCTCCTGCCCGACTACGCGGCGCTGGCGCCGTACAACGTGATCGTGGTCGAGCTGGCCGAGGCCCCGCGGATACGGCTGGTCGGGAACCTGGTCAGCGCGGCGGGAGCGGCGCTCGACTCCTTCGACCCGGGCCGGATCCGCATGGGCGCCCGGGTGCGGGTGGTGTTCTCGGACGGGCTTCCGCAGTGGGTGCCGGCGTGACGGGGCTGCGGGTCACCGCCGACAAGGACACCAAAGTCGCGGTCGTCACCCTCGACCGGCCGCACCGGCTGAACGCCGTCGACCTGGCCATGCGGGACGAACTCGCCGCCTGCTGGCAGGCGTTGCGCTTCGACGACTCCGTCCGGGCCGTGGTCCTGACCGGTGCCGGGGAGCGGGCCTTCTGCACCGGCCTGGACCGGGACGTTGAGGTCCCGCAGCCGAACTCCCCCTACATGACCGACGATCCGCTCCTGCGCGTCGGACCGAAGTCCAACGACCTGTGGAAGCCGGTCGTCGTGGCGGTGAACGGGATGGCCTGCGGGGGCGCCTTCTACCTCCTGGGCGAGAGCGACTTCCTGATCGCCGACCCCACCGCCACCTTCTTCGACCCGCACACCGCCTACGGGATGGTCAGCGCCTACGAGTCGGTGCTCATGGCGCAGCTCGTGCCGCACGGCGAGGCCGCACGCATGGCGCTCATGGGGACGGCGGAACGGCTGTCCGCCGAGCGCGCCCACACCATCGGACTGGTCACCGAAGTCACCGGCCCAGGCGGGGCGTTGGCGGCCGCGACCGCCGCCGCGGAGGTGATCGCCGGGTATCCGACGCAGGGGGTGCAGGGCACGGTCCGCGCGCTCTGGGCCGCCAAGGAGGCCGCCGTGCAACGGGGTTTCGCACAGGCTCCGCACCTCGTCACGCTCGGGAACCTGCCGCCGGACCGGCAGGCCGGCCTGTTCCGTTCCCGGCAGCCCGGATTCAGGTTGCGTTAGCAATTCCTGCCGGACTGCGGCCACTGGACGCAGCAGGAGCGGCCGGACGAGGTGAACGCGCTGCTCGTGGAGTTCCTGACCGGGCTCCGGGACTGACGGTCAGTTCACCAGGTCGGCTTCCGGCTCGACCCAGCACTGGTCGAGCTTCGCCAGCACGGCCCGACTCGCCGGCACCTGGATCCTCGACGTGCCGTCGGCCGATACCGTGACCTGCCTGTCCCCGCGGCTCAGCGTCCGGCCGGAGGCGTCGGTGAAGGAGAACTCGACCTCGAAGACGGCCTCGCGGCTGTTCGGGTTGGTGACCTCGACCGTGGCGTGCGGAGCCGTCCTCGTCGCACAGCTCACCAGCACCGCCGTGCCGTCCTGGAGTGTGGAAGCACGGCGGGTGCCGGTGGTGCGGGGCGTGTAGCTGTCGTGGTCCTGGCTGGAGCTGCTGCACCCCCCGCCGCCGTCGCTGTCACTGTGACCGCTCTTGTGCCGCCCGCTGCTCTTGTGACCGCTGGAGAACCCGGTCAGCGCGAGGACCACCGTCGCCGTGACCGCCGTGAACCTGAGAACCCGCCCCCGTGAACGCATGTGGTCACCCTAGTGGGCGCCACCGACATCCCGCTCAGGTGGCCCGGGCCGTCCCCGTCCCCTTCTCCGCGTCCAGCGCGTACACGCACCGGTCCTTGCTGCACGCGTACACCACGCCGTCCCTGACCACCGGCGAGCCGGTGATCTCCCCGCCGGTGGCGAGCTTCCAGCGCAGCCGGCCGTCGTCGGCCTTCAGGGTGTAGAGGAGGTGGTCGGTGGACCCGAAGTGGATCCGGCCCTCGGCCACCGCGGGCGCCCCCACGATGTCGCCGCCGGCCTGGAACCGCCACTTCGGCGTGCCCGTGACGGCGTCCAGCGTGTACAGGCCCTTGCCGCTGCCGACATGCACATGGCCCCCGGCCACCAGCACCGGCTCGACCGACGCCCGGGCCTCGGTGGCGATGCGCCAGCGGTCGCGGCCGTCGGCCGCGTCGAGGGCGTACACCGTGCCGAGGTAGTCGGCGAGGTACACCCCGCCACCCGTCACCGCGGCCCCGGGCACGAAGGTCGGCGGGCACAGGAAGACCGCCGGGGCCTCGAAGTGCCAGCGCACCCGTCCGCTCGCCACGTCCAGGGCCATGACGCGCGTGCCGGCCGAGACGTAGACGGAGCCGTCGTGGGCCTGGGCCACCCGGACCGGCACCCCGCCGCAGGAGGCCGCGTCACCGATGGGGAACGCCCAGCGCTCCTCGCCGGTGCGGGCGTCCAGGGCCCGCAGGCGGCCCTCCTGCCAGACGTAGACCGTGCCCTCGTGGAGCGCGGGTCCGGCCTCGGGGGACTCGAAGTCCGTCTGGCAGCCGGCGATCTCCCAGAGCTTCTGCCCGGTGGCGGCCTCCCAGGCCTGGACGCCGCCGCCGCGGGTGCCGGTGATGACGGTGCCGCGCTCGGCCTTGAGCGAGTACACCCAGGCGTCCGTGCCGATCCGCCACTGGTCGGCGCCCTCCCGGGCGTCCAGGGCGAAGAGGGTGGGGCCGTCGGAGGCGTGGATCCGGCCGTCAGCGACCGCCATCGACCAGGCCACGTCCCGCGTCTTGAAGCGGCGGCGACCGGTACCGACGTCCAGGGCGTGCACCTCGAAGGAGGTGACGTAGACGAGGTCCCCGGCGACGGCCGGGGTGCCCCACACGTCGTTCGACATGCGGAACCGCCAGGGCCGCCAGCCGGCCGCGGTCTCCGGCGGGGCGGGCGGGGGCGCCGGTACGGCCGGGCCCACGGCGGCGTCGGTGCCGTTGACACCGGGGCGCGGGCGGGACCAGGAGGCGACCAGGCCGGCCTCCGGCGGGGGCGCCTTCACGGCGGCGGCCCGGGCGTCGGCGACCCGGGGGCCGGGCCCGATCGGCACCTGGGCGCCGGCGAGGCGCACCGGACCGGTGTCGGGGGCGCCCACCGGGACCGGGGCGGGCTGCGGCGGGTCGTAGGAGGGCGGTGGCGGTACGGCGGCGGGGCGGCCGCCGCCGTTGCGGGCACCGCCGGTCTGCGTGGGCGCCGGGCGGCCGCCGCGCCGCGACTCGATCAGGGCGACGGCCTTCTCGGGCAGCCAGGCCGAGGCCGTGCCGCTGTCGTCGGAGCCGGAGCCGAAGAGGTGGGGGGCGAGCTGGGCCTGGAGGTCGGCCGGGTTGGGGCGCCCGGTGGCCTCCATCTGCATACAGGACTCGATGAGCGGGCGCAGCTCGTCCGGCAGGCCCTCGAGGTCGGGGCCCTCGCGCAGCAGCATGAAGACCGTCTCGACCGGGTTGGCGCCGTGGAAGGGCGGGTGGCCGGTGGCGGCGAAGACCAGCATGGAGCCGAGCGAGAAGACGTCGCTGGCGCCGGTGACGCTGCGGGAGTCCTTGGCCTGCTCGGGCGACATGTAGGCGGGGGTGCCGACGGCGACGTTGGTCATCGTCAAACGGGTGTTCGAGACGCCGGACGCGATGCCGAAGTCGATCACCCGGGGCCCGTCCTCGACGACCAGGACGTTGGAGGGCTTGAGGTCGCGGTGGACCAGCCCGGCGCCGTGGATGGACTGGAGGGCCTCGGCCACGCCCGCCGCGAGCCAGCGCACCGCCTGGGCCGGGAGCGGCCCGCACTCGTTCACTATCTCTTCGAGGGAGGGCGCCGGAACGTACGCGGTGGCGAGCCACGGCACGGCCGCGCGCGGGTCGGCGTCGACCACGGCCGCCGTGTAGAAGCCGGAGACCGCCCGGGCCGCCTCCACCTCGCGGGTGAAGCGGACGCGAAAGAGCTGGTCCTCGGCGAGCTCCGTGCGGACCGTCTTGATCGCCACGCGCCGGCCCGACGCCGAGCGCGCGAGATAGACCAGCCCCATGCCGCCGGCACCGAGCCGTCCCAGCACCTCGAACGGCCCGATCCTGCGCGGATCGTGCTGCGTCAGCTGATCCACCACTCTGCCTGCCACCTCCCCGTACAAGCCGCGCCACCCACATATGTACGCGACCCCGTGCAGCGTCTCACCACCGCACCGCCATGGCGGCACGCAACCCTGATTCTTCCTGGCCGGGGGCCTGGTGGCGAACCCGGGGTCAAACAGGGTGTCATACCGCAAAGCGGTACCTTCTACCGCTCCGATCGCTCCAGAACGGCGAACGACGCCCCCTGATTGTCGGTGACGACGGCCACTTTTCCGTACGACGTCTCGAATGGCGGCGCCTGGACCCGCCCGCCGAGCCGGCTGACCGTCCCGAGCACCCGCTCGCAGTCCTCGACGGCGAAGTGCACTAGGAAGTGGGGCGGCATCTCGGCGGGGAAGACGTCGGAGACGGAGGCGCGGCCGAAGTCGGGGTGCGCCTCGGGCCCGAAGAGGGCGTCGTGGAAGAGCCCGCCGTAGAAGGTGTTGGCGGCCTCGGTGTCGCGCGCGTACAGCTCGGCCCAGGCGAAGGTGCCGGGCTCGTGCCGGACCCCGAAGCCGGGGTGGGCGGCCGGCTCCCAGAGCCCGAAGACGGCCCCCTCCGGGTCGGTGACCAGGGCGGACGTGCCCAGCTCGGCGACCGGCAGGGGCGCGGTGACGACCTGTCCGCCGGCCGCCCAGATCCGGTCGGCGAGGTTCTCGATGTCCGGGGTGGCGAAGTAGACCGTCCACACGGTGGGCATGCGGCCGTCCGCCTTGTGGGCCAGAGCCGCCACCGGTTCGCCCTGGCTAAGGGCCCACACGGCACCGCCGTGGGCCTCCGGCCGGTCCTGGAAGGTCCACCCGAAGAGCTCACCGTAGAACCGCTTCCCGGCGGCCACGTCGGGCAACTGCGCGTCCACCCAGCAGGGGACGCCCTCGCCGTATGCCGTTCCGTCTGCGGATGCCCTGTTTTCGGCCATACCGTCAAAGTAACGGCGACGCGCGCCCCCCGCAGGACCAGGCACACCCGCCTCCCGGACCTCGTGCACCCCATTTGCAGTCGGCCGAATCGCGCTCCGATCACCCCTCGGTAAGCTGACGGCATGACAGGACAAGTGCGTACCGTCGACGGCCGTGTGGCCGGCCGGCGTGGGCAGGCGACCCGGCAGAAGCTGCTCGACTGCCTCAGCGAGATGCTCAGCTCCTCCCCCTACCGGGACGTCAAGGTCATCGATGTCGCCCGGAAGGCGGGCACTTCGCCCGCGACCTTCTACCAGTACTTCCCGGACGTCGAGGGCGCCGTCCTGGAGATCGCCGAGCAAATGGCCACCGAGGGCGGGCAGTTGACGCAGCTGCTCGAGGGCCGGTCATGGGTCGGCAAGGCGGGCTGGCAGACCGCGCAGGAACTCGTGGACGGGTTCCTGGAGTTCTGGCGCAGGAACGACGCGATCCTGCGCGTGGTCGATCTCGGGGCCGCCGAGGGCGACAAGCGCTTCTACAAGATCCGTATGAAGATCCTCAACTCGGTGAACAACTCCCTCGCGGACGCGGTCGCCGAGCTCCAGGCCAAGGGCAAGGTCGACAAGGAGGTCAACCCGGCGGCGGTCGCCGGGTCGCTCGTCGCGATGCTCGCGGCGGTGGCCTCGCACCAGAAGGGCTTCCAGACCTGGGGTGTCAAGCAGGCCGAACTCAAGCCGAACCTGGCGCTGTTGGTGCACCTGGGTGTCACCGGGAAGAAGCCGACGAAGTAGCTCGGCCCCGCTCCCGGTTCCAAGTCCTGTCAGACGGGCGGTCGTTCACACCGGTGGACGGCCGCCCGTCGTGCGTGTGATCCGGAAGAGCCGTATCTCCCGCTCCACCCGCGCCTGGTAGGTGGCGTACGGCGGCCAGAACGCCAGCGCGGTCCTCCACACGGCCGCCCGCTCCGCACCCGTCAGCAGGGTCGCCCGGACCGGGATGTCCGCTCCCTTCCAGTTGACCTCGGCGTCGGGGTGGGCGATGAGGTTGGCGGTCCAGGCGGGGTGCCCGGGCCGGCCGAAGTTGGAGCCGATCAGGATCCAGGTGCGGCCGTCGTCCTCGGGCATGCAGGCGAGCGGGGTCCGGCGGGGCAGGCCGCTCCGCGCCCCCGTGGACGTGAGGATCACCCCCGGCAGCATCTGGGCGCTGAGGAGGACCCGGCCCCGGGTGAGCCGGTGCACGGCCCGGTCCAGCACGGGAATCACATGCGGCGCGACTTTGGCGAAGCCGCGCGTGGACGACACCTTCTGGACGAGCCGTTCGCCGATCACACCGACACCTCCGTCCGCTCGAACAGCCGCGCCACCTCGGCCGCGTGCGCCCGCAGCCGGTGCGCCGGCCCGAAGAGCAGCTCGTCCGCGGCGGCACGCTTGAAGTACCGCTGCGCCTCGTGTTCCCAGGTGAAGCCGATTCCCCCGTGAAACTGGATCCCTTCGGCCGCGGCCGTCCGCAGCGCTTCGAGGGCCTGGGCCAGGGCGAGACCGCCGACCCGCTGCTCCTCGTGGGCGGCGGCCCAGGCGGCGAAACAGGCCGCGGAACGGGCCGCCTGGAGCTGTACGTACACATCGGCGAGCCGGTGCTTGACGGCCTGGAACGACCCGATCGGCCGCCCGAACTGCTCCCGCTGCCCGGCGTACTCGACGGTCGTCGCCAGCACCCGGTCGGCCGCCCCGACGGCCTCGCAGGCGAGGACGGCGGCGGCTGTGTCCCCGGTGCGGGCGAGCGCCCCGAGGACATCGGCTCCGTCGACACCGAGCAGTTCGGCCTCCACGTCCCGCAGCTGCACCCGGGCCTGGGGGCGAGTGGCGTCGAGGGCGGTCTGCCGGCTGCGGACGAGGCCGGGGGCGTCACCCCGGACGAGGAAGAGCAGGGTCCGGGACCGGGCGAACCCCCCGGCATGAGCGGCGACCAGGAGGAGATCGGCGCTGTGCCCGTCGAGCACCTGATCGACCTGCCCGTAGAGCCGCCACCCGCTGCCGCGGTGCACCGGAACGGCGGAGGGCTGCCCGGCCGCGACGACCACGGCGTCCGACCGCCCCACCCCGGACCGCGACCGCTCCGCCCCCACCACGGCCGACCGCCCCACCCGGCCGCCGCCCCGCCCCGCGCCTGCCGACGAAACGGGTGCCTCCCGCCCCGGACCCACCACGGCCGACAGCCCGCTCGGGGCGGCTCCCGCCCCTGCGGAGCCCGCGCCTGCCGACGGTACGGACGCCTGTCGCTCCGCCCCCACCACGGCCGACCGCCCCGCGAGTGCCGCACCCGGCAAAGACGCAGGCGCCTGCTGCTCCGCCCCCACCGCAGCCGACCGCCCCGCCGGAACGACCCCCGCACCCCCCGAAGCACCCGCCAGAGGCGCGGGCGCCCCCCGCTCCGGATCCGCCTCGGCCGACCGCCCCGCCAGGGCGGCTCCCGGCCCTCCGAGGGCCGCGCCCGGCAAAGACGCGGGCGCCTGTTGCCCCGGCCCCACCGCAGCCGACCGCCCCGCCGGAACGACCCCCGCGCCCCCAGCAGCACCCGCCAGAGGCGCGGGCGCCTTCCGCTCCGGATCCACCCCGGCCGACCGCCCCGCCAGGGCGGCTCCCGGCCCTCCGAGGGCCGCGCCCGGCGAAGACGCGGGCGCCTGCTGCCCCGGCCCCACCGCAGCCGACCGCCCCGCCGGAACGGCCCCCACACCCCCCGAAGCACCCGCCAGAGGCGCGGGCGCCTTCCGCTCCGGGTCCACGACGGGCGACGGCCGTCCCTCCTGGGCGGCGGTTCCCGGGTCTCTCGGGGCGGCTGGCGCGTGGGGCGGTTCGGGGAGCGTGGCCCGGCTCGTGCTCGGGGCGGGCCGTGCCTGGACTCCGCCCGCGCGGCCGCCTCCGGCCCAGTCGCCCGTGTTGTCGGCGGTCAGGGCGAGGGCCGGCCCCGGGGGGACGGCCAGGGCTGCCGTCAGGGAGCCCGCCGCGATGCGCGGCAGCAGGTCCGCGCGCTGGGCCTCCGTGCCCAGGGCCAGCACCAGGGGCGCGGCGAGGACAGCGGTGGCGAGCAGGGGGGTGGGTGCCAGCACCCGGCCCGTCTCCTCGCAGGCCAGCGCCAGTTCGGTGACCGTGCACCCGACCCCGCCGTACTCCTCGGGAAGGGCCAGTCCCGGCAGCCCGAGCTGTTCGGCGAGGGCCGTCCACAGCGCCCGGTCGTACCCGGCCGGTGTGTCGGCGGCGCTCCTCGACTCCGCCGGTCCGCACCGCCTCCGCAGGAGTTCGCGCAACGCGCCCCTGATCTCGTCCTGTTCGGCGGTGAAGCGAGCGTCCATGGCTCTTCCTCTTCCCTCCGGATCTGACGGTCCGTCATATTAGGAGCGCCCGCACCAGATGCCCAGAGGCAGGAGGCCCGCATGCCCCCCGGGAGCCGGAAAGTCGCGATCACCGGCGTGGCCCTGGCCGACTGCGGCCGCGTGGACGGCACCACCCCCTACGCCCTGCACGCCCAGGCCGCCCGCCGCGCCCTCGCCGACGCGGGCCTGGATCGCCGACTGGTCGACGGCCTGGCCTCCGCCGGCACCGGAACCCTCGCCCCCGCCGAGATCGCCGAGTACCTGGGCCTGCGCCCCACCTGGGTCGACTCGACCTCGGTCGGCGGCGCCGCCTGGGAGGTCATGGCGGCCCACGCGGCCGACGCGATAGCCGCCGGGCACGCGAACGCGGTCCTGCTGGTCTACGGTTCCACGGCCCGCGCCGACATCAAGGCGGGCCGCCGCACCGGCACCCTCTCCTTCGGCGCCCGCGGACCCCTCCAGTTCGAGGTGCCCTACGGACACACTTTGATCGCCAAGTACGCGATGGCGGCCCGCCGCCACATGATCGAACACGGCACGACCGTCGAGCAGTTGGCGCAGATCGCGGTGCAGGCCAGGGCGAACGCCGCCCTCAACCCGGAGGCGATGTTCCGCGAGCCGATCACGGTCGACGACGTGCTCGCCGGGCCCATGATCGCGGACCCCTTCACCAAGCTGCACTGCTGCATCCGCTCCGACGGCGGCGCGGCCGTGCTGCTCGCGGCCGAGGAGTACGTCCGGGACTGCCGTACCGCGCCCGTCTGGGTGCTCGGCACCGGGGAGCACGTCTCGCACGTCAGCATGTCCGAGTGGCCCGACTTCACGGTGTCCCCGGCGGCGGTGAGCGGACGGCTGGCCTTCGAACGGGCGGGCGTCCACGCCGAGGAGATCGAACTCGCCGAGATATACGACGCGTTCACCTACATGACGCTCGTGACGCTGGAGGACCTCGGGTTCTGCGGGAAGGGCGAGGGCGGCTCCTTCGTGGAGAAGGGGCGGCTGCTGGCCGAGGGTGGGGACCTGCCGGTGAACACCGACGGCGGCGGACTGTCGGCCCAGCACCCCGGTATGCGGGGGCTGTTCCTGCTAGTGGAGGCCGTACGGCAGCTGCGCGGGGAGGCGGGCGCACGGCAGGTGCGGCGCCGGGACGGCTCGGCGCCGGGGCTGGCGGTGGCGTCCGGGACCGGGGGCTGGTTCTGCTCGTCGGGGACGGTCGTGCTGGGCCGGTAGGGCACGACCTGGACGGACCTCTGCGCCCGCCCGCGACCCGTTCCGGCGAGCGGTTCGCCGCAGCGCTCCCCGTCCCGGCCGAAGTACCCTGCACTGTATGGCCCTGACTCGTGAACAACGTGAACAGTTCCTGGCCGAGCCGCACGTCGCCGCGCTGGCGGTCGACGCGGGAGAGGGGCGCGGGCCGCTCACCGTGCCGATCTGGTACCAGTACGAACCGGGCGGCGACCTCTGGATCATGACCGGCGCGGACTCCCGCAAGCACCGGCTGATCGAGACGGCCGGCCGCTTCTCCCTGCTGGTCGAGCGCGTCGAGCCCACCATCCGTTACGTGTCCGTCGAGGGACCGGTCGTCGACACCGCCCCGGGCACCCTCGCCCACCTCCGGGAGATCTCCGCCCGCTACCTGCCGGCCGAGAAGGTCGACGGGTACGTGGAGTTCGCCGCGAAGAACCACGGCGAGCAGGTGATCGTCCGGATGCGGCCCGAGCGGTGGGTGACGTCCGACCTCGGTACCGTCTGAGGCATGGGAACGGATCTTCACGAGCTGCTCAGATCGCTGCGGGTGTGGGACCCGGAGGTCACCTCGCTGCCCTCCTTCGACCCCGCCGCCGCGCCCGCGACCCCGCTGGAGCTGTTCACCGCCTGGTTCGCGGAGGCGGTGGCCGCCGGGCAGACCGAGCCGCACACCATGTCCCTGGCCACGGCGGACGCGGCGGGCCTGCCGGACGTGCGGACCGTGATGCTGCACGGCGCCGACGCGGACGGCTGGGCCTTCGCGAGCCACGCCCACAGCCGCAAGGGCGGCCACCTGTCGGTACGGCCGTACGCCGCCCTCGGCTTCTACTGGCCGGTCCTCGGCCGGCAGGTGCGGGTGCGGGGGCCGGTGACCGCCGCGCCCTCCGAGGAGGCGGCGGCGGATCTGCACGCCCGTTCCACCGGGGCGCTGGCCGCCGCGCTCACCGGCAGGCAGAGCGAAGTCCTGGGCTCGCTGGACGAGTTGGCGCGGGCGTCCGAGGAGGCGTGGGAGCGGGCGCAGCGCGAGCCCGCTGCGCCGGTCCCGTCCTGGACGCTGTACCGGCTCGCGCCCGAGGAGGTGGAGTTCTTCCAGGGGGACGAGCGCAGACGGCACGTACGGCTCAGCTACCGGCGCACGGACGGCGGTTGGGCTCAGGAACTGCTCTGGCCCTGAAAGTCGTACACCGCCAAGTCCGCCACCGGGCGGTAACCGATGCGCTGGTAAAGGCCGTTGCTCGTCCGGTTGGCCAGGTCGGTGATGAGCAGCACCTGGTCGGCGCCCCGCTCCCGGGCGAGCCGGCTGACCTCGGCGGTCGCGGCACCGGCGTAGCCGCGGCCGCGCAGCGGGGCCGGGGTGTAGACGGGCGCCACCCGGATCTGGCCGGCGACCAGCGGGGTCAGCCCGGCCATGGCGAGGGGCGTGCCGTCGAGGGCCTCCCAGAGGGTGACACCGCCGTGGGCGAGGCGGGCGTCGGCCCAGGTCTCGGCCTGTACGTTCGCGTCCCCGCCGACGTCCCTGCTGAACTCGCCGAACCAGCGCACCAGCAGCTCCCGGTCCCGCTCCCCGGCGATTCTCGGCCGCCCCTTCGGCACCGGCCGCGGGACGGTGAGGGTGCCGAGCCGGTACAGCCGCTGCCGCCGGCGCAGCACGGTTGTGGTGCCGGTGCGGCGCCGCCATGCCTCGGCGAAGCCGGTGGCGGTCGCGGTCTCGGCGTCCACCCCGGGGACGGCCCGGCCCAGGGACTCCAGGTGGGCGGCGAGGGAGTCGGCCTGCCGCGCGGTCACCGGTGTGAGGAACAGCCGGTACGGTGGCGTCCGGAAGTACGCCCCGCGCACGCTTCCGTCCTCCTCCAGCAGCCCGAAGGAAGGTGCCTCGCTCCCGTAGGCGTGCGGGCCCCGGGTGCGCAGAGCGTCGGTCACGGTGAGCGGGACGGTGTGCAGGTCCGGCCGGGAGCGCAGGAAGGGACCGGCGCGGCTGAGGAAGTCGTCCAGGTCTTCGGTGGTGTGCCAGGCGGTCGGGCGCATGTCTCATGGTCCTGCGCGACCGCTCCGGGCGCCTCCGAATTACGACGGCTCGGGGTCCGTCGCCAGCCGGCCGTGCAGGTGCACGTCCCGGAACGCGTCGTGCCGCCCCGCGTCGAACATCGCACCGCGCAGCGTGCCTTCGTAGCGGAAGCCGCACCGCTCGGCGACCGTGCAGGAGGCCTCGTGGCCGAGGGCGTGGCCCAGTTCCAGGCGGTGCAGTCCGAGGTCGGTGAGGGCCCAGCGGGCGGCGAGGCGCAGGGCGCGGGTGGCGACGCCGTGGCCGCGGGCCTCGGGGAGCACCCAGTAGCCGACGCGGGCGGTGCGGAAGACGTGGTCGATCATGTCGACGCCGAGGTGCCCGAGGGTCGTGCCGCTCGACCCGTCCGTGATCCGGTACGACGCGCTCGTGCCCTGCACCGCCTGCTCGGCCCTGCGGCGCATGGCGGCACGGGCGCCGTCGAGATCACGGATGAGGGTGAGGGGGGTGTTCCAGCGCCCGAACTCGGGGTCCAGCGTGGCGCGCAGCCAGTCCTCGGCCTGGGCGTCCGAGTCGGCGTCCCAGGCGCACAGGCGCAGGCCGTGGCCGTGCAGGGGGGTGAAGGGGCGTATGAGGTGCTGATCGCCGGCGTCGGTCATCCGCCCATTCAAACGGCCGGGTCCCTCCCGCGCAGCCCGAATTCCGGCACCTCGGGAAGGTGACGCGCCCGAGGACGACGCGAGGTGGGTTCCTGGAGGACGCCGGGTCGTTGCGGTGCCCGACGGACCCGGCAGTGAAGCGGGACCGGCCGGCCGGACACACCGGTGGGCGGAGACCTCGCCGCCCCCTCCGGCAACGGCAGGGCCCGCCCCGCCGCTCACCCCACCCGCCCGGACACCCCCGCGGGCCGGAACCTCGGCACCCCCTCCGGGAACACCGCCACCAGGTCCAACCCCGGCCGCAGGTCCCCGTGCGCGCAGTCGACGATCTCCGTCATCATCCGGGGGCCCTCGGCGAGGTCGACGACGGCGGCGACGTACGGGGTGCGGTCCCTGAAGGGGGGCAGGTCGTTGCGGTGGACGACGGACCAGGTGTGGAGCGTGGCCCGGCCGGTCGCCGGGTGCCAGGAGACGTCCTCGCTCCAGCAGTGCGGGCAGAACTCGCGGGGGTAGTGGTGCACCCGGGCGCAGGCGCCGCAGCGCCGGAGCAGCAGGACACCGCGCGCCGCCGCCTCCCAGTAGGTCCGGGTGAAGGCGTCCGTGTCCGGCAGGTCGTACCTCGCGTCCATCAGAACCAGCCCAGTGCCGCGTCGAGCGACCACGTCTGCCAGGACATCGCGAACAGGGCGACGACCGAGATGAGGGCCATCATCGAGTTCTGCCCCTGCTCGGCCCAGTCGTGGATCATCAGGGTGAAGTAGAGGACGTTCAGGAGCAGGCCGCCGGCCAGGGCCAGGGGGGTCAGGAAGCCGAGTACCAGGCCCGCCCCCAGCGCGAGTTCGGCGTAGGCGACGACGTACGCCATGGTCCTCGGGCGGGGTGCGACCACCACGTCGAAGCCGCTGCGGACCGGGGTCCAGCGGTGCTTGGCGGCGATGTCCGCGGCCCAGGTGATGCCGCCGCCCTCGAACCACGTCCTCTTGTCCTTGTGCCGCCAGCTCTCCAGCCACCACAGGCCGAGGCCTATGCGCAGGACGGCCAGCCATTGCGCGCCGGTCAGCCAGATCGTGTCCATGAAATCTGACGGTACGTCAGATCGAGGGGTCCGGGAAGACCCGCACCCCGGGGCGGGAGTCCCTGTGCGGCGGCTGTGCGCCACCCCGGAAGCTGTGGGTCCCCGATGAAGGGCCACGGATTGTTGGCAATTTTGTCGAGCATGTGGCTACGTTCGTTCCCGCCAGCAAAAACCGCCTAGGGAGCCAACGTGAAGCACAGGGCAGTCAAGCGCAGGAACGTCGTCATCGGCCTCGGTGCGACGGCCGGAGCCGCGGCCGTCGGAGGCCTGGCCCTGAACGCCGGCGCGTCGACCGGCGGCTCCACTTCGAGCGGCGACGACGGCCTCGTCTTCGACCCCGACGCGTACACGAAGCTGACGACCACGGTCACGGACACCGAGGGCACCGAGCACTCGGTGACCTACCACTTCTGGAAGGCCGTCACCTACGTCTCCAAGCCGGTCGACGCGGCCTACCAGTCCCTGATCGTCAGCGCCCCGGTCGAGATCGACGGCACCGCGGTCGACGCGAGCGACGCCCCGATCCTGCTCGCCAACTCCGTCGGCGGCTACATGCCGTCCTCCGTGGCGGACGCCACCGGCGTCGGCGCCGGGGGCATGGGCGGCGGCATGGGCGGCGGCGGCATGGGCGGCGCCCCCACCGGCAGCGCCTCCGCGAGCGCCTCGGCCGCACCGAACGCCAACGCGAACACCAACGCCAACGGCGGCGCCACCGCGAGCAACCAGCTCCTCGCGCTGGCCGCCGGGTACGTCGTGATCGAGCCCGGCGCCCGCGGCCGTACCCTCAAGAACTCCGCGGGCGAGTACTACGGCACCGCTCCCGCCGCGATCGTCGACCTCAAGGCGGCCGTGCGGTACATCAAGGCCAACAAGGGCCGCATCCCCGGCGACGTCGAGCGGATCGTCTCCGCGGGCACCAGTGCGGGCGGCGCCCTGTCCGCACTGCTCGGCGCCTCCGGCGACAGCCCGGCCTACGACAAGTACCTCAAGGAGATCGGCGCCGCCGACGCCTCCGACGCGATCTTCGCGACCGGCGCCTGGTGCCCGATCACCGACCTGGAGCACGCCGACGGCGCCTACGAGTGGAACTGGGGCGACAACGCGCTGAGCTCCGGCAAGCAGGCCGACCGGACGGTGTCCAAGGAGCTGCGGTCGCAGTTCGCCGAGTACCAGGCGAAGCTCAGGCTGCGCGGCCTGAACGGCTTCGGCACCCTGACCGCCCGCAACTACGACGAGTACCTGGTCAAGCAGTACCTGGAACCCTCCGCGACCAAGTACCTCGCCGCCCTGTCGGACTCCGCCCGCGAGAGCTACCTCGCCGCCAACTCCTTCATCACCTGGTCCGGCGGCCGGGCCACCTTCACCTGGGCCGACTTCCTCACCCACGTGGGCGCCCGCAAGAAGGACGCCCCGGCCTTCGACGCCTTCGACCTGTCGGCCGGCGAGAACAACGAGTTCGGCGCGGGCACCACCGTCAGCCGGCACTTCACGGCGTACGGCGCGAAGAACGACACCACGGGCCTGACCAGCAAGCGGGTCGCGAGCGACATCCCCGAGAAGCTGAACCTGATGAACCCGATGTACTTCCTGGAGCGCGGGAACGAGGGGCGTTCGAAGCACTGGTGGATCCGCCTCGGCACCAAGGACTCGGACACCTCGCTGACGGTTTCCGCGAACCTCGCCGCCGCCGCGGCCGGTCTCGGCGACGACGTGAACCACCTCTACTACTGGGACCAGGGCCACGGCGCCAACACCGACCCGGGCGACTTCATCACCTGGATCGCGGACGTCACCGGCCACAAGAAGGCCCGGACGAAGTAACCCGGCCCCTAACCGCGGCCCGGGTTCCCCGTCAGTCCCCGGCCGCCGCACCCCACGGCGTCGAGCCCCGCCCCGGCGGGCCCGGCGCCGTGGCCTTTTCCGTACCCGCACAACCAGGTGACCTACGCCACAGGCCCCACCCTCCTCTCCTACAGGCGTGATCGATCCGCAACCAATTCCCGTCTTGACCGAGACCCATCAACGCGCTGTCTGATTACGCTCGCGCTCATGGCCGACTCCGCACCCGCAACCCGCCCCGAGCAGCCCGATCGTCCCGTGTACGTCGTCGGCGGCGGCCCTGCCGGGCTCTCCGTCGCGTACGCGCTCCGGGCCCGGGGTGTCCGCGCGGTCGTCCTGGAGAAGGCCGAGCAGGTTGGCGCGTCCTGGCGGCGGCACTACGACCGGCTGCACCTGCACACCACCCGCCGCCTGTCGGCCCTGCCCGGCCTGCCGATACCCCGCCGCTTCGGCCGCTGGGTCTCCCGCGACGACGTGGTGCGCTACCTGGAGAAGTACGCCGAGTTCCACGAGCTGGAGACCGTCACCGGCGTCGAGGTCTCCCGTGTCGAGCGCACCCCCGACGGCACCGGCTGGCTGCTGCGCGCCACCGGCGGCCGCGAACTGACCGGCGCCGCGGTGATCGTGGCCACCGGCTGGAACCACACCCCGCTGCTGCCCGACTGGCCGGGCCGTGAGGGGTACAAGGGCGAGCTCCTGCACGCCGGCGAGTACCGCAACCCGGCGCCCTACGCCGGCCGGGACGTCCTGGTCGTCGGCGTCGGCAACACCGGCGCCGAGATCGCCGTGGACCTGGTCGAGGGCGGCGCCTCGCGGGTGCGGCTGTCGGTGCGCACCGTCCCGCACATCGTCCGCCGCTCCACGGCCGGCTGGGCCGCCCAGTACACGGGCGTGCTCGTACGACGCCTGCCGGTCGGCCTGGTGGACCGGCTGGCCCGGCCCCTGGCCAGGCTGAGCGTGCCCGACCTCTCGGCGCACGGCCTGCCCCGCCCCGACACCGGCCTCTACAGCCGGGTCAAGGAGGGCGCCATCCCGGTCCAGGACGTCGGCCTCGTCGACGCGGTCCGCACGGGCCGGGTGGAGGTGGTGGCCGCCGTCGAGGGCTTCGAGGACGGCGAGGTGCTCCTCACGGACGGCACCCGGATCGCCCCGGACGCGGTGATCGCGGCCACCGGGTACACCCGCGCCCTGGACGGCCTGGTCGGCCACCTCGGCGTCCTCGACCCGCACGGCCGTCCGGTCGTCAACGGCGCGCGGTCTCCCGAGCAGGCCCCGGGTCTCTACTTCACGGGCTACGTCACCCCCATCAGCGGGACGTTCCGCGAGGTCGCGATCGACGCGGAGAAGATCGCGAAGGCCGTGGTGAAGGACGGGGCGGGCAGCCTCTCGCGGCTCCCCGTCTGACGCGCGGGACCCCAACTCTCCTGCGACCGAACCCCGTTGCCCAAGTGCCGGATGTGACGGGAGCGTTGTCGTGTGCGGTCGTACGGGGCCAGAATGTGAACACTTCTCATGTTCTAGCTCCACACTCTCTCCACTACGGAGGACGCACGTGGCACGCGAAAGACAGCTCCCCCCGCTCCCCCGGCTCTCCCGCCGCTCCCTGCTCGGCGGTGCCGCCGCCGCGGCCGGGGCCGCCACCCTCACCGGCACCGCCGCCGCCCCCGCCTCCGCCGCCACCCGTGACGTGGACGTCGCGATCGTCGGCGCCGGTCTCGCCGGGCTCACCGCGGCCCGTGACCTGGTAGCGGGCGGGAAGACGGTCGCCGTCCTGGAGGCCCGCGACCGCGTCGGCGGCCGGGTCCTCAACCTGAACCTGGCCAACGGCGGTGTCACCGAGGGCGGCGGCGAGTTCATCGGCCCCACCCAGGACCGCATCAAGGCACTCGCCGACTCGCTGGGCGTGGCCACCTTCGCCACCTACAACACCGGCAAGAACCTGCTCTACAAGGACGGCAGGAGGACCCCCTACGCCACCGACGGCATCCTCGGTTCGGTCCCGCCGATCGACGCGGCAGGACTCGCCAACGCGGCGATCGTGCAGGCCTCCCTCGACGACATGGCCAAGCAGGTCCCGGTGGACGCGCCCTGGACCGCCGCCAAGGCCGAGGAGTGGGACCGGCAGACCTTCGAGACCTGGCTGCGCGCCAACGCGGTGATCCCGTCGGCCAAGTTCCTCCTGGACGTGGCCTGCACGTCCATCTTCTCGGCGGAACCCCGGGAACTGTCCCTGCTGTTCGTCCTCTTCTACATCGCCGCCGCCGGCAACGAGTCCACCCCCGGCACCCTGGAGCGCCTCACCGAGACCGCGGGCGGCGCCCAGGAACTGCGCTTCGTCGGCGGCTCCCAGCTCGTGCCGATCAAGCTCGCCGCCACGCTGGGCGACCGGGTGGTGCTGAACGCCCCGGTGCGCACGATCGCCAGGTCCGGCGCGAAGTACGTCGTCACGGCCGACGGGGTCACCGTCACCGCCAAGCGGGTCGTCGTCGCCGTACCCCCGCCGCTCGCGGCCCGCATCACCTACGACCCGCTGCTGCCCGCCGCCCGCGACCAGCTCACCCAGCGTCTGCCGATGGCCTCGGTGGGCAAGGCGATCGCGATCTACGACACGCCCTTCTGGCGCGCCGACGGCCTCAACGGCCAGGTCGTCAGCGACACCGGCGTGATCAGCTCGACCTTCGACAACTCCCCGCCGGACGCCTCCTACGGCGCCCTGATGGGCTTCATCGAGGCCGACGAGGCGCGCAGGTTCGACGCGGCGAGCGAGGCGGAGGTCAAGGCGGCCGTCCTCAAGGACTACGTGACGTACTTCGGCCCGAAAGCGGCCTCCCCCACCTCCTTCGTGCTGCAACGCTGGAACAACGAGGCCTACACCCGCGGCGGCCCCGTCTCCATCGGCGCGCCCGGGGTGCTCACCCAGTACGGCCCCGCCCTGCGTGCCCCCGTGGGCGGCATCCACTGGGCCGGGACGGAGACGTCGGTCCACTGGATGGGCTTCATGGACGGTGCCGTGCGCTCGGGCGAGCGGGTGGCGAAGGAGGTGCTGGCGGTGCTGTAGGCCCGGTCCGCGCCGTTCCCCGGCGGGGCGCGGCCCTTCCCGGTCCGTTCGTTTCTGTGTGCACGACCATTCCTGACACCTCGTCAGTTCTGTAATCTGACACAGCGTCAGTTATGCAGGCTGTCACACAGGAGCGGGCGGACCGATGCTTGGATCAACCCACGGCACCCTCACCACCGACTCCCGCCGGGCCCGGGTCATCGCGTGCGGCGAGCCACCCGGGCCCGCCGTCCACGGCCGGCCGGCCGCCGTCGACGACCTCGACGTCGGTGGCCGCCCGCTGTACGCCGACGTCCCCGATCTGGATCGCTTCTTCCGGCCGGAGTCGGTCGCCGTGATCGGCGCCTCCGACGCCGAGGGCCGCCCCAACACCGGTGTCACCCGGCAGCTGATCGAGTGGGCGCAGCGGGTCGGGGCCCGGCTGCACCCGGTGCACCCGACGCGTCCGGCCGTCTTCGGCATCCCCTGTGTGCCGTCCGTGACCGAGCTGCCCGAACAGGTCGACCTCGCCGTCCTGCTGGTCGCCGAGCCCCTGCCGGTGATCGAGCAACTGGCAGAGGCCAAGGCGAGGTTCGCCGTCGTCTTCGCCTCCGGGTTCGCGGAGACGGGCGCGGCGGGAGCGGCGGCCCAGGAGCGTCTCGCCGCCGCCGTGGCCCAGTCGGGGATGAGGCTGCTCGGACCCAACACCAACCTGAACGCCTTCGAGCGTTTCCGCGAGGACCTCGACGGCCCGGGGATCGCCCTGATCACCCAGTCCGGCCACCAGGGCCGTCCCGTCTTCGCCCTCCAGGAACTCGGCATCCGCCTCACCCACTGGGCCCCCACCGGCAACGAGGCCGACCTGGAGACCGCGGACTTCCTCTCCTGGTTCGCCGAACGCCCCGAGGTGGGGGCCGTCGCCTGCTATCTGGAGGGCCTCAAGGACGGCCGTTCCTTCCTGCTCGCCGCGGACCGGGCCGCCCGCCGCAGGGTGCCGGTCGTCGCGGTCAAGGTGGGCCGCACCGAGACCGGCGCCCGCACGGCGGCCTCCCACACCGGCAAGCTCACCGGCGCGGACGCGGTGGTGGACGCGGCGATGCGGCAGTACGGCGTGATCCGCGTCGACGGACTCGACGAACTCCAGGACACCGCGGCCCTGCTGGCCCGCGCGAGGCCACCGCGGGCGGAGGGAGTGGTGGTGTACTCGATCTCGGGCGGCACCGGCGCCCACTTCGCCGACCTGGCGACGGAGGCGGGGCTGCGACTGCCGGCCCTGTCGGCGGCCAAGCAGGCCGAACTGCACCAGTGGATACCGGAGTTCCTGAGCGTGGCCAACCCCGTCGACAACGGCGGGCACCCGGTCGGCGACGAACGCGGCAGGAAGATCATCGACGCGATCCTCGCCGATCCCTCGGTGGGGGTGCTGATCTGCCCGGTGACCGGCCCCTTCCCGCCCCTGAGCGACCGGCTCGTCCAGGACCTGGTGGACGCGGCCGAGGAGACCGACAAGCTGGTGTGCGTGGTGTGGGGCTCGCCCGTCGGGACCGAGCCGGCCTACCGGGAGGTCCTGCTCGGCTCCTCCCGGGTGGCCACCTTCCGCACGGTCGGCAACTGCATCACCGCGGTGCGCGCCTGGCGCGACCACCACCGCTTCGTCACCGGCTACCGCTCCCCCTTCGACGAGGCCCCGCGCACCCCCTCGCCGTCCTTCCGCAAGGCGCAGGCCCTGATGCGCCCCGGCCGGCAGCTGAGCGAGCACGCGGCCAAGCAACTGCTGCGGGCCTACGGGATCCGGGTGCCGCGCGAGCAGTTGGTGACCAGCGCCGCCGCGGCCGTCCGGGCAGCCGGTCTGGTGGGCTACCCGGTCGTGATGAAGGCCTCCGGCGCCAGGATCGCCCACAAGACGGAGCTCGGCCTGGTGAAGATCGGCCTGACCTCCGCGAGCCAGGTCCGGGACGCCTACCGCGAGCTGACCGACGTCGCCCGCTACGAGGACGTGTCCCTGGACGGCGTCCTGGTCTGCCAGATGGTCGAGCGGGGCGTGGAGATGGTCGTGGGGGCCGCGCACGACGAACTGTTCGGGCCGACGGTGACGGTCGGGCTCGGCGGGGTCCTGGTCGAGGTGCTGCGGGACGCGGCCGTACGGGTGCCGCCGTTCGGTGAGGAGCAGGCCCGGGACATGCTGGAGGACCTGCGCGGGCGGGCGCTCCTGGACGGGGTCCGGGGCCGGCCCCCCGCGGATCTCGACGCACTCGTGGAAGTCGTGCTCCGCGTGCAGCGGATGGTGGTGGAGCTCGGGGACGAGGTCGCGGAGCTGGACATCAACCCGCTCATGGTCCTGCCCCGGGGGCAGGGGGCGGTCGCGCTGGACGCGTTGGTGGTATGCCGGTGAGCGAGGTGACCCACACCGTCGACGGCCACGTCTCACACCTCACCCTGAACAGGCCGGAGGTCCTCAACGCCCTCACGCCCGGCGGGCGGGACCTGCTCGTCGAGCTGTTGGCGCACGCGTCGGCCGATCCGGACGTGCGGGCGGTGGTCCTCACCGGCACGGGACGCGGCTTCTGCGCGGGCGCGGACCTGCGCGGCGCACCCACGGCCACGGCCCCCGGCGACGTCGCCCGGACGATCCGCCTCGGCGCCCAGCGTCTGATCGCCGCCGTCCTCGACTGCGAGAAGCCGGTGATCGCGGCGGTCAACGGGACGGCGGCCGGGCTCGGCGCGCATCTCGCCTTCGCCTGCGACCTGGTCCTGGCCGCCGAGTCGGCCCGGTTCGTCGAGGTGTTCGTCCGCCGCGGCCTGGTCCCCGACGGCGGCGGCGCCCATCTCCTGACCCGTCTGATCGGCCCGCAGCGCGCCAAGGAGCTGATGTTCTTCGGGGACGCCCTCGGCGCCGCCGACGCCGAGCGCCTGGGCCTGGTCAACCGGGTGGTGCCGGACGGCGAGTTGGAGAAGACGGCCCGCGAGTGGGCGACCCGGCTCGCCACCGGCCCGACCCGCGCCCTCGCCCTGACCAAACAGCTGGTGAACACCGCCCTGGACACGGACCGCACCACCGCCTTCGCCGCGGAGGCCGCCGCTCAGGAGATCAACATGACGACGACGGACGCGAAGGAGGGCGTGGCGAGCTTCGTGGAGCGCAGAACCCCGGTGTTCCGAGGCCGTTGAGGACCGACGGTACGACCGGCCCGCCCCTTCCCATCTGACGACCCGTCAGCTTCAATGGGGATGTGATGGGACAAGCAGGAATGGCGGAAGCGGCCGTCCGCTATCTCAGGTCGGGCAAGGGCCGCCCCGTCGAGGCGCTGCCCCGGCCCGAGCTCCGGTGCGTCCGCGAGGACGAGCGGGCACCGGTCGATCCGGCCGGGTTCCGGCGGGTGCTGGGCGAGTTCGCGACCGGGGTCACGGTGATCACGGCTCCCGGCACCCCTCCGGCCGGTTTCGCCTGCCAGTCCTTCTCGTCCCTCTCCCTCGACCCCCCGCTCGTCGCGTTCATGGTGGGCCGTACGTCGACCACCTGGCCGCGCATCGCCCGGGCCGGCGTCTTCTGCGTGAACGTGCTGAGCGCGGACCAGGGCGGGCTGTGCCGGGCGTTCGCGGTGAGCGGCGCGGACAAGTTCGCGGGCGTCGCCCACGACCCCGCCCCGGCCTCCGGCTCCCCGCGCCTCGCGGGCACGCTCGCGTGGATCGACTGCACGATCCACGCGGTGCACACCGGCGGGGACCACCTCGTCGTGGTGGGGCGGGTGGCGGCGCTGGGGACGGGCGGGGGCGGGGCTCCGCTGCTGTTCCACCGGGGCCGGTTCCTCTAGGCCGTCGCCGCCAGGGGCACCGGGGCCGGCCGCCGCCGGATCACCAGCGCCATCAGCGCCGCCGCCGCGCACAGCGCTCCCGACGCGTACCAGACCATGTCGTAGGTGCCGAACACGTCCCGGGCGACGCCGCCGAGGAAGGCGATCAGGGCCGCGCCGACCTGGTGGGAGGCGAGGACCCAGCCGAAGACGATGGCGCTGTCGTCGCCGTACTGCTCGCGGCACAGGGCGACGGTGGGCGGGACCGTGGCGACCCAGTCGAGGCCGTAGAAGACGATGAAGAAGAGCATCGGCGGGTGCACGGAGGGGGCCAGCAGCATGGGCAGGAACAGCAGTGAGACGCCGCGCAGGGCGTAGTAGACGGCGAGCAGGCGGCGGGGTTCGAAGCGGTCGGTGAACCAGCCGGAGGCCACCGTGCCGACGACGTCGAAGACGCCGATGACCGCGAGCAGCGAGGCGGCGGCCGTGACCGGCATGCCGTGGTCGTGGGCGGCGGGCACGAAGTGGGTCTGGACCAGGCCGTTGGTGGAGGCGCCGCAGATCGCGAAGGTGCCGGCGAGCAGCCAGAAGGGTCCGGTGCGGGCGGCCTTGAACAGGACCGTGACCGCCCGCCGCGCGGCGCCCTGGACCGGCGCCGGCTTCGGCACGAAGTCCACGGCGCCGTACGGCTTCAGGCCCACGTCGGCCGGGTGGTCGCGCAGCAGCAGCCAGACGAAGGGGACCACCGCGAGGGCGGCGAGCGCGACGGTGATCGCCGCCGGGCGCCAGTCGTGCTTCTCCACCATCCAGGACAGCACCGGCAGGAAGATCAGCTGGCCGGAGGCGGAGGCGGCGGTCAGGATGCCGGTGACCAGGCCGCGCCGCTCGGTGAACCAGCGGTTGGTGACGGTCGCGGCGAAGGCCAGCGCCATCGAGCCGCTGCCGAGGCCGACGAGGAGGCCCCAGTAGAGCATCAGCTGCCAGGCGGCCGTCATCCACACGGTCAGGCCCGAGCCGACCGCGATGACGGTCAGGGCGACCGCGACGACCCGACGGATGCCGAAGCGGTCCATCAGCGCGGCCGCGAAGGGCGCGGTCAGCCCGTAGAGCGCGAGGTTGACGGAGACGGCCGCGCCGATGGTGCCGCGCGACCAGCCGAAGTCCTGGTGCAGGGGGTCGATGAGCAGGCCCGGCAGGGAACGGAAGGCGGCCGCGCCGATGATCGTCACGAAGGTGACGGCGGCCACGAACCAGGCGCGGTGGATGCGGGATCCTCCGGAGGAGGGGGTTTCCTCGACGGCTGCGGCTTCGGTTGTCTGGGTCACGCCATAGAGCCTGCGGCCCGCGGCCCGGCAGATCCATTGGCCCGGAGGACAGTATTCGTTAGGATCGGGCCATGCAGCCGCACCGCGTCGTCGTCCTCGCCATGGACGGAGTGCTCCCCTTCGAGCTGGGCATCCCGCACCGGATCTTCGGCCGTCCCCGGGACGCCCGGGGGCGTCGCCTGTACGACGTCGTCACCTGCTCCGTCCGCCCGCCGGGCCCGGTGCGCACCGACGCCGACTTCGCCGTCCAGGTCGAGCACGGCCCCGAGGCCCTGGCCACCGCGGACACCGTGATCGTCCCGGCGTCGTACGAGATGGGCCCGGTCTTCGAGCAGGGCGTGCTGACCGAGGGGCTGGCCGCCGCCCTCGCCCGCATCCGCCCCGGCACCCGGCTCGCCTCGATCTGCACCGGCGTCTACGTCCTGGCGGCCGCCGGCTTCCTCGACGGGCGTCCCGCGACCACGCACTGGGCCGACTCCGAGCGTCTCCAGCGGCTCTTCCCGCAGATCAGGGTCGACCCGGACGTCCTGTTCATCGACGACGGTGACGTGCTGACCTCGGCGGGCGTCGCCGCCGGCATCGACCTGTGCCTGCACATGGTGCGCCGCGACCACGGCACGGCGGTCGCCACCGACGTGGCCCGCCGCACCGTCGTACCGCCGCACCGCGACGGCGGTCAGGCGCAGTACATCCACCGGCCCGTGCCGGAACCGCAGCAGTCGACCACGACCTCGGCCCGCGCCTGGGCGCTGGGCCGTCTGCACGAGCCGATCCAGCTGCGGGACATGGCCGCGCAGGAGGCCATGTCGGTGCGCACCTTCACCCGGCGTTTCCGCGAGGAGGTCGGCGTCAGCCCCGGCCAGTGGCTCACCCAGCAGCGCGTGGAGCGCGCCCGGCACCTGCTGGAGTCCACCGACCTCTCGGTGGACCAGGTCGCCCACGACGCGGGCTTCGGCACCGCCCAGTCGATGCGCCAGCACCTTCAGGCGGCCCTCGGGGTGACCCCGACCGCCTACCGGCGCACGTTCCGGGCAGGGGCCCTCAGCCGCTAGAAGGTCAGCACCCCCCGGGCCACCCGCCCCGCCTCGGCGTCGTCCACGGCCTTCTCGAAGTCCTCGACCGGGTAGGTCTCGGTGACCAGTTCGTCGAGGAGCAGCCGGCCCTGCCGGTAGAGCTCGGCATACAGCGGGATGTCGCGCTGCGGGCGGGAGGAGCCGTAGCGGCAGCCCAGGATCGACTTGTCCAGGTAGAGGGAGGAGACGAGGAAGGAGGCCTCGGCCCCCGACGGAGGCACTCCGAGCAGCACGGCCTGGCCGTGCCGGTCGAGCAGGTCGATCGCCTGGCGGATCAGCTCCACGCGTCCCACGCACTCGAAGGCGTGGTCGGCCCCGGTGGGCAGCAGTTCCCGCACACTCTCCGTGGAGGTCAGGAAATCCGTCGCCCCGAACTGCCGGGCCGCCGCCTCCTTCGCGGGGTTGGCGTCCACGGCGACGATCCGTGACGCCCCCGCGATCCGGGCCCCCTGGATCACGTTGAGCCCGATCCCTCCGGTCCCGATCACCAGCACGCTCTCCCCCCGGTCCACCCGGGCCCGGTTGAGCACGGCTCCCACACCGGTCAGCACCCCGCACCCGATGAGCGCGGCGGACGTCAGCGGGAGTTCCCCGGGGATCCGGACCGCCTGCACGGCCTTCACCACGGTCCGTTCGGCGAACGCGGAGTTGCACGCGAACTGGAACAGCCGCTCGCCGCCCCGTGAGAACACCCTCCGGGGCCGCCCGATGGCCTTGCGGCACATGGTCGGCCGGCCCCGGTCGCAGTCGGCGCAGACACCGCAGTTGGCGAGGGTGGACAGCGCCACGTGGTCGCCCGGCCCGACATGCGTGACCCCCTCCCCGACCGCCTCGACCACGCCCGCGCCCTCGTGCCCCAGCACCACCGGGACCGGGAACGGGATGGTCCCGTCCACGACGGACAGGTCGCTGTGGCACAGCCCGGCCGCCGCGACCGCGACCCGGACCTCGCCCGGCCCCGGGTCTCCCACCTCCAGGTCGTCGACGACCTGGACCTGCCTCCCGTCGAACAGCACGCCACGCATCAGACGACCCCCTTGGGCTCCCTGGGCAGGCCGAGCACGCGCTCGGCGATGACGGTGCGCTGGACCTGGTCCGAGCCGCCGTAGATGGTGTCGGCCCGCGAGAACAGGAACAGCTGCTGCTCCGCGTCGAGTTCGTACGGCGCGGAAGGGGACCAGTCACCGGGTCCGACCGTGGCCCGCGCGCCGCGCACGAGCATCGCCAGTTCGCCGAGCCGCTGGTGCCAGCCCGCCCACAGCAGTTTGGCCACGCTGGCGGCACCGGCGTCCTGCGAACCCCCCAGCGTCCGCAGGGCGTTCCAGCGCATGGTCCGCAACTCGGCCCACTGCCGCACGAGGAGGGCGCGGACGACCGGATCGGCGACGGCGCCCGTCCGTACGGCGGTCCGCAGCACCGAGCTCAACTCCTCGGCGAAGCCGACCTGCTGGGCCAGCGTGGACACCCCGCGCTCGAAGCCCAGCAGGCTCATCGCCACCCGCCAGCCCTGCCCCTCGCCCCCGACGACGTGCTCGGCACGCGCGTGTGCCCCGTCGAAGAACACCTCGTTGAAGTCACTGGTCCCGTTCATCTGCCGAATGGGCCGCACCTCGATGCGCCCCGGCTGGTCCATGGGCACGAGGAGGAAGGTCAGTCCGTGATGCCGACGTGACTCCGGATCGGTGCGGGCGAGCACGAAGCACCAGTCCGCCTCGTGGGCGAGGGACGTCCAGATCTTCTGCCCGCTGATCCGGTACGTCCCGTCCCCGGCGCGCGCGGCCCTGGTCCGCACTCCGGCCAGGTCGGACCCCGCGCCGGGTTCGCTGTACCCCTGGCACCACAGCTCCTCCCCGGCGGCGACGGGAGGGAGGAAGCGCGCCTTCTGCTCGCCGGTGCCGTGCGCGAGGAGGGTCGGCGCGAGCAGTTTCTCCCCGATGTGCCCGGACCGGGCCGGCGCCCCCGACCGGGCGTACTCCTCCGCCCAGACGACCTGCTGGGTGAGCGTGGCGGTCCGGTTCCCGTAACCGGACTCCGACCAACCGAGCCCGATCCACCCGGACTTACCGAGAGTCCGTTCCCAGGTACGACGGTCCTGAGCACCATCGGCGTGGACCGAGAGCCATTCCCGCACTTCACTACGGAACGCCTCGTCCTCCTCGGTGAACCCGAAATCCACGAAGTCCTCCTCTCCACACCGGCCCAGGCGAGTCACTCAGGGGCGCGGGGAACTGCGCGACCGGCCACAGACAGCCCGCACCCGCCCGACCACACGCGCCCCCGAGCCACTAGGCGCCCCGCCCCGAGAGCAACGGCATCGGATCCACCCCCACACTCCGCGGCAGGAACTCCGCGATCGACTCCGGCGTCCACCCGCCGGAGGCGTACGCGGCACGCAGCTCCCGCGGCTGGGCCCACACCGCGATCTTCGGTCCCGCCACGGTGTACACCTGCCCGGTGATCTCCCGGGCCCGTTCGGAGAGCAGGTAGACCACCATGGCGGCCACGTCCTCCGGCTCCCCGATCTCCGTCAGGTCGAAGGGCACGTTCGCCGACATCCGGGTCCGGGCGACCGGCGCCACCGCGTTCGCGGTCACCCCGTACTTGTGCATCCCGAGCGCGGCACTGCGCACCAGCGAGATGATCCCGCCCTTGGCCGCGCTGTAGTTGGCCTGCGAGGAGGAGCCCTGGTGATTGCCGCTGGTGAAGCCGATCAGGGTCCCGGCCCGCTGCTGCCGCATCACCGCGGAAGCGGCCCGGAAGACGGTGAACGTCCCCTTCAGATGGGTCGCGAGGACCGGATCCCATTCCTCCTCGGACATGTTGAACAGCATCCGCTCACGCAGGATCCCGGCCACGCAGACCACGCCGTCGAGCCGCCCGTAGGACGACAGGGCGGTGTCGACGACCCGCTGTCCACCCGCCATCGTCGAGATGTCGTCGGCCACGGCGACGGCCTCGCCGCCGGCCGCCTCGATCTCCTTCACCACCCCCGAGGCGATCTCGCTGGTGGGGGACGCCCCGTCGACGGAGACGCCGTAGTCGTTGACGACGACCCGCGCGCCCTCCGCGGCCGCCGCCAGCGCGACCGCCCGCCCGATCCCGCGTCCCGCGCCCGTCACGGCGACGACCCTGTCTGCCAAGAAGTTCCCCACGCCCGGCCCCTTCCCGCGGTTTCTGACGGACCGTTAGATTTTATGACCCGTCAGATGTGCGGACACAAGCCCCGGGGAGGGCCCGATGTCACTTCCGGCCGCGTTCCACGACATCGCCAAGCGCGTGAACAACTGGGGGCGTTGGGGCGCCGACGACGAGATCGGCACCCTGAACCTGATCACCGACGAGGTCGTCCGCGAGGCCGCCGCGACCATCCGCACCGGCCGCCGGATCCCCCTGGCGCTGCCGTTGCGGCAGGACGGCGTGCAGACCGGGATGATGCCGGGCCGGGTCAACCCGCTGCACACGATGGTGCAGATCAACCAGGAGATCTTCGGCCCGGGGACGGTCGCGTGCAGCGACGACGCCGTGACCATGGGACTTCAGGCGGCCACCCACTGGGACGCCCTCACCCATGTCTCACACTCCGGCATGCTCTACAACGGCCGCCCCGCCGCCACCGTCACCGCGCACGGCGGCGCCGAGTTCAGCGGCATCGACAAGGCCCGGTACGTCGTCTCGCGCGGGGTGCTGCTCGACGTGGCCCGCGCGCTGGGCGTGGACCGGCTCGACGGGGCGCACGCCGTGACCCCCGAGGACCTGGAGGCCGCCGAGGAGCTCGCGGGCACAAGGGTGCGCGCCGGGGACGTCGTGCTGGTGCGGACGGGGCAGATCCAGGTGTATCTCGCCGGGGACCGGGAGGGGTACGCCCATCCCTCGCCGGGTCTGTCGGTCCGCACCCCGGAGTGGTTCCACGCGCGCGATGTGGCCGCGGTCGCCGACGACACGCTCACCTTCGAGATCTTCCCGCCCGAGATCGAGGACCTGTGGCTGCCCGTGCACGCGCTGGACCTCGTGGAGATGGGGATGCTCCAGGGCCAGAACTGGAACCTGGAGGAGTTGTCCACAGCCTGTGGAGAGAGCGGCCGGTACGCGTTCCTGCTGTCGGCGATGCCCGAACCGTTCGTCGGCGCCACCGGGACGCCCGTGGCACCGGTCGCCGTGCTGTGAGGTCGGCCGGCGGCGCGCAGGTCCGCCCCGAGCACGGCATCGCGCGCCGCCGTCATCGACTTCCTTCCGCCCTGAGGAAATCGACACCGCGTCACGATCCGCACTCGTCGAGGACTCCCGTCACCGGACCCCTCGCCGTCCCCTCGCGGCGAATCGCTGACCACCAGCGTCATCAATCGAACACACTGCGTCAACACCCGAAGGGGGATTTATTGCTTACGACCCTTTTGTCGCGACCGCGCACGGATGCACATCCCGGCGCACCGCCCCGCAGCGAGGAAGGGGGGCCGGCGGTCCCTGCCACCGTGCGCCGGTCACACCGCCTCGAACGCCAGCCCCTCGTAGGCCGAGGCGTCGATGCCGTAGGCCTCCATGGCCTTGCGCGGCCGCTCGCAGCGGTCGAGTTCGCACCAGATGCTCTTGCCGGCACCCTCGGGACTCCAGCCCCAGCGGTCCGCGAGACCGTCGACGAGGGCCAGGCCGCGGCCGCCGGTCGCGTCACCGTCCACGCAACGCGGCACGGGGGCCCGGCCGCTGCGGTCGGCGACCTCGAGGCGGACGGTGGCCCACTCCTCCTCGGTGCCCGGCAGGGAGAGCCGCAGCACGGCGGGCAGGCCGGTGTGCACCACGGCGTTGGTGACCAGTTCGGACACGAGCAGGATCAGCGTCTCGGCGAGCGGTTCGTCGGCCTCCATCCCGGACCCGGCGAGCCGCGAGCGGGCCCACCTCCGGGCTCGCCCCACCTCCGCGGGGTCGGGCCGGATCTCAAGCTGCACCTGAAGCACCTGCACCGCTCACACCATCCGAACCGGCGGGCACATGGCCTCGCGCCTCACGAGGGCCACGATCGTAGCCATTTTTTGCATGACCCGAACAATGACCGAAGCCGGGGTCACGGAACGTGAATCCCTTACGGGACAGCATGGTTGACGTACAGTCACGCCAACAAGCGCTTCGGGCATATTCCAGCGCGAAGGAGTACCCCTGCGGGATACTGTGCGACGGTCGCCGCGAGGAGTCGAACAGGCGGTGGCCACCTGCCTTCCCGCCCTGCGAGCAGCGGCGCGCATCGCCGGATCCGGCGCCGCCCCATCGGCAACACCGGCACGGCTCGTGCTCGGAACCACTCGCATCCCACACAAGGTACCGGAGCGGGGCACCGACTCCAGGACGTGACGAGTCACACATAGGACACAACCCGATATCAACGCTCCGTGATTCCGGTGTGCCACGATCCGCGACATCCGCTGCGGGCGTCCCGGAGAGCGGGCCGGTCGCGGTCGCCTCAGGCCAGCAGATCGACGGCGAGCGACTCCTCGCTCTCCGCACCGCCACCGGCCCGACGGGCCCGCACCCAGGCCCGCTTCAGATGCAGGTGCACCTCGCCCTCCCAGGTGAAGCCCATCCCGCCGTGCACCTGGAGGCAGTCCCGGGCACCCCGTTCGGCCGCCTCGTCGGCCAGCAGCCGCGCCGCGGCGATGTCCATGGGGTCCGCGGTCACGGCGGCGGCGTACACCGCGGCCCGGGCCGTCTCCGTGCGCACCAGCATCTGGGCGCACAGGTGCTTGACCGCCTGGAAGGCCCCGATCGGCTGCCCGAACTGCTGCCGCGTCCGCGCGTGTTGCACCGCGAGCTCACCGAGGCGCGCGGCGGTGCCCAGTTGCTCGGCAGCGGTGAGGAGCACGCCGACGGGATCGACCGCAGCAGGGCGCGCTCCGGGAACCCGGTGGAGCGGAGTGAGCGGGTCCACCGATCTCAGGGCCACGGCCCCGACGGCGTCCCCGCGCACCACGTCAGCCTCGTCCAGCCACTCCACGAGCCCGTCCCGGTCGACGCCGGTGACGACGACCTCCCCCTCGGCGGCCCCGTCCACCACACCCGCGGCGAGGTGGGTCGCCGCCAGCGGCCCGGGCAGCAGCACCCGCCCGGCCTCCTCGAACGCCAACACCGCCTCGGGCAGCCCCAGTCCGACCCCACCGTCCGACTCCGGCACCCGCAGCGAGAAGAACCCGGCGGCCCCCAGCGCCCGCCACAGCACACGGTCCAGGCGAGGCTCCCGCACGGCTGCCCGGAGCGCGTCCCGGTGGAAATGCCGGGCGAGCAGACCACGGACCGCGTCCCGCAACACCAGCTGATCATCCGTCAGTTGAAACCGCACCTCACGCCTCCTTCTGGACGAGGGGTCGGGGCAACCCACTCAGGGGCGCGGGAAACTGCGCGACCAGACCCCACCCGCCCGCACCCGGCGCTCGACCGCTACCGCCCCTTCGGCAGCCCGAGGACCCGCTCGGCCACGATGTTCCGCTGGATCTGCGAGGTCCCGGCCGCGATGGTGTACGACAGCGAGGACAACCGGTCCAGCACCCAGGGCCGTTCGAGGTCCAGCGACTCGGCGCCGAGGACCTCCGCCGCCGCGTCGTACAGGTCCTGCCGCGCGTGCGAGTACCGGAGTTTGAAGACGGAGCCTCCCGTCCCGGGCACCGCCCCGCTCGCCTCCGCCTCGCTCACGTTCCACTGCGTGAGCCGCCACAGCGCCCGGAACTCGGCGTTCAGCCGCCCGAGCCTGCGCCGCAGCACCGGGTCGTCCCAGCGGCCGTTCTCCCGGGCCGTACGGGCGAGTTCGCCCAGCACCCGCCGGCAGGCGACGACCTCGCCCACGAAGGCGGTGCCGCGCTCGAAGGACAGCGTCACCATCGTCACGCGCCAGCCGTCGTTCTCCTCGCCCACCCGGTTCGCCACCGGCACCCGCACCTCGTCGAGGAACACCTCGGCGAACTCGGCGGACCCGGCGAGCGTGCGCAGCGGACGGACCACGACCCCGGGTGCGGACATCGGCATCGCCAGCCAGGTGATGCCCCGGTGCTTGGGCGCCGCCGGGTCCGTGCGCACCAGCAGCTCGCACCAGTCGGCCACCTCGGCGTGCGAGGTCCAGATCTTGGACCCGGTCACCACGTAGTGGTCGCCGTCCCTGCGCGCGCGGGTGCGCAGCGCCGCCAGGTCGCTGCCGGCGTCCGGTTCGCTGAACCCCTGGCACCAGACCTCCTCGCCGCGCAGGATCGGCGGCAGCCAGCGCTCGCGCTGTGCGGGCGTCCCCTCGGCGGCGATCGTGGGCCCGGCGTGCAGCAGTCCGACGAACCCGGCGCCGACGTAGGGCGCGCCCGCGGTCTCCGTCTCCTCCAGGAAGATCAGCCGGGTGGTGGGCGAGGCGTCCCAGTGGACGTGCGCGTACCCGGCGTCGTGGAGCATGCGCTGCCAGCCGAGGTCGTACGCCCTGCGGCCGGGCCAGTCCCCGGGGGGCGGCTTCGGCGGCAGCGTGGGGAGCGCCTCGGCGAGCCACTCGCGCAGCCGTGCCCGGAACTCCTCCTCCTCCGGCGTGTACGCGAGATCCATGACGCCAACCCCATATCTGATGACTCGTCAGATACAGCCCGTGCACGAAGGCTAGGTCGCACACCCCTGGACCGGCAAGGTGCCGAGCCCTACACTCTGCCCACGATCTGACGACCCGTCAGTTCTACTGCCGCACAAGGGGGCCACCGTGACCGACACCGCCCACGCGCTCGGCGCGTCCCGCACCCTCTGGGACCTGGCCGCCCGCCGCGCCGACCTGACCCCGGACCGCCCGGTCCTGCTCCAGGACGACCGCACGCTCACCTTCGGCGCACTGCGCACGCGTGCCGAACGGGTGGCGGCGGGGCTCTACGACCTGGGTGTACGCCCCGGCACGGTCGTCGCCTGGCAGCTGCCCACCCGCATCGAGACGGCCCTGCTCTCCTTCGCCCTGGCCCGCCTGGGCGCCGTGCAGTCGCCGGTCATTCCCTTCTACCGGGACCGCGAGGTCGGCTTCGCCCTCCGCGAGTCGAAGGCGGAGTTCTTCGCGGTGCCGGGCACCTGGCGCGGCTTCGACCACACGGAGATGGCCCGGCGGCTCGGCGCCAAGGGGATCTTCGAGGCGTACGACGACCTCCCGGACGGCGACCCGGCGGTGCTCCCGCCCCCGCCCGCCGACGGCACCTCCGTCCGCTGGATCTACTGGACCTCGGGCACCACCTCCGATCCCAAGGGCGTCCTGCACACGGACCGTTCGCTGATCGCGGGCGGCTCCTGCCTCGCGCACGCACTGCGTCTCACGGCGGACGACGTGGGCTCGATGGCCTTCCCGTACGCGCACATCGCGGGCCCCGACTACACGGTGATGCTGCTGCTGTACGGCTTCCCGGCGGTGATGTTCGAGCAGTTCGCGCTGCCGGACGCGCTGGAGGGGTACCGCAGGCACGGGGTGACGGTGGCGGGCGGTTCGACGGCGTTCTACTCGATGTTCCTCGCCGAGCAGCGCAAGCGCCCGGGCGAGCGGATCATCCCGACCCTGCGGCTGCTGGCCGGCGGCGGGGCGCCCAAGCCGCCGGAGCTCTACCACGCCGTCGTACGGGAGCTGGGGGTGCAGCTCACGCACGGGTACGGCATGACCGAGGTGCCGATGATCACCATGGGGGCGCCGGACGACACGGCGGAGAACCTGGCGACGACCGAGGGGCGGCCGCCGGAGGGGATGTCGGTGCGGATCGTGGACGGGGAGGTGCGGCTGAAGGGGGAGGCGGTCTGCCAGGGGTACCTCGACCCGTCCCAGACGGCGGAGGCGTTCGACGAACAGGGGTATCTGCGCACCGGCGACCTGGGGTTCGTGAAGGAGAGCGGCCATCTCGTGCTCACCGGCCGGCTCAAGGACGTGATCATCCGCAAGGGCGAGAACATCTCGGCGCGGGAGATCGAGGACCTGCTGGCCGCGCATCCGGCCGTCGGGGACGTGGCGGTGATCGGGCTGCCGGACGCCGAGCGCGGGGAACGCGTGTGTGCCGTGGTGGAACAGCCGGAAGGCGCGCCGGAGTTGTCCCTGGACGCCGTGACCGGCTATCTGCGCGCGGAAGGGCTGTCGCCGCACAAGCTGCCGGAGCAACTGGAGGTGGTGGACGCCCTTCCGCGCAACGAGACCCTGCGCAAGGTCCTGAAGTACAAGCTCAGGGAGCGCTATTCGGGGACGGTGAAGTAGCGCGCGAAGGCGGGCACGATCTCGGCCTCGCCGACCTTGCCGTCGCCGTCGGTGTCCAGGGTGGCCGCGGCCGCCCGCGCGACGTCCTCGCCGACGCCCAGGATGCGCAGCACTCGCGCGGTGTCCTCGACGGTGGCGCGTCCGTCGCCGTCCTGGTCGGCCACGTCGATCGCCGCGTGCAGGAAGGGGCGCGCGATCTCGGCGAACCGGTCCGGGTTGTCGCGCAGCCGCTTGAGCGCGCCGTTCACGAACTCGCCGCGGGTGATCCGCTGGTCGCCGTCACGGTCGGCGATCCCGGCCATGCCCTGCCAGAACGCCTCGGCGCCGACGTACAGCGCCTGTCCCTTGTCGGAGCGTGCCGCCGTGCCGAACTCCGTGAGCAGCGCCTTGGCCGCCACGTTGAAGTCCTCGCGGTCGATGTAGCCGTTGCCGTCCTGGTCGAAGGTGGCGAACCGGTCGGCGATCCTGCGCTCGTACTCGCTGCTGACCATGTCTCTTCGGGCCGCCTCACATCACATCGGGTGCATCTGGCACGGAGCGTACGACGCGAGCGGCGCCCAGGGGACCGGAAGGCGGCGCTTGTGCCAGGACCGGGGGAATTTCGGGACAACGGTGTGGCAGACGGGGTGCCCCAGGTCACAGCCGTGCGGACGGAAGGGCTCGCCGGTGCCGGGTCAGGCGGACAGTGGTCCCGCCTCCTCGTCGGTCGCCGAGTCCAGGTCCGGGTGGACCTCGAACAGACGGCGGACGCCCAGCGCGCCGAGCACACGGTTGACGTGGGAACCGTCGGCGGCACCCTGGGCCGGGAGGATCAGCCGCAGCTCGCCCCGGCAGGAGCGGATCAGGCGGCGGGAGGCGATGAGGACGCCGACACCGCTGGAGTCGCAGAAGTAGACCTCGGAGAGGTCGAGGACGAGGCTGTGGCGGCCCTCGGCCACCGCGTCGTGCACCCGCTGGCGGAGCACCGGCGAGGTCACCAGGTCCAGCTCGCCCGACACACTGAGCACGGTCCAGTCGCCCTGCTCTTCGCCGGTCACATTGAACGCCACCACCATGCCCTTCATTCGCCGGAAAGCAAACGGAAGCCTTGCCTACGCTTCCTTGCAGCGTGGCTGCCCAGCGGCCGTTCCCTGAAACACAGAGCAAGAAACGGAAGGCGTTCGAAAGAGGCTTGTTTTAGTCGGCTTCGATCCTGTTCGATCAGGTCTGATCAAAGAGCGGACGGGTAGAGGAACGTCCACTACCACCTGAGGCCCTTCGGGGGGCGCGCATTGGAACAAAGGGGCGTGCGCTGTCGGGGGTGCGGACTACATTCGAGGAGACGGTCGGCGCAGGCTTGACCGGACACTTCCGGGGGGTGAGGGGGCCGCATGGCGAAGAAGGACGCACCGCCCCGCTGGGACCGCAAGATGCAGCAGCGGCTCGCACGCGGTGAGGCGGCCGCCCTCGGCGAGCTCTACGACCGTTTCGCTTCCCTCGTGCACGGCCTCGCCCACCGCGTGCTGGGGGACGAGCACGCCGCCGACGGCATCACCCGGGACGTCTTCGCCCACGTCTGGGAGCACCCCGAGACCTACGACCCCAAGCAGGGCCCGCTGCGCTCCTGGGTCGCGGCCCTGACCCACCGCCTGGCCGTGCAGCGGCTGCGCGCCACCGAGACCGCCGCGCTCACCCGGGCCGGCGAGGGCTCCGCCGAGGAGCTGGAACGCAAGGTGCGGCACGCCTCGGTCGCCGCCCGCGCCGACTACATCGTCCAGTCCATGCCCACCCCGCTGCGGGCCGCCCTGGAGCTGGCCTACTTCCAGCGCCGCGACTACCGCCAGGCCGCCGCCGACCTCAGCATCACCGAGGACGAGGCCCGCCGCCGCCTGCGCCTGGGCCTCCAGCTCCTGTCCACGGCCCACGACACCGGAGCGCCCGGCGCTCCGCCGGGATACGGGGGCGCGGCATGAGCGGGACAGAGGGCTTCGAGGCGTACGACGACCGGAACGACGACGGTGCCGGCGGCGACGGGACCGGCGGACCGAGCGACCAGGGCGACCCCGGCCGTCCGGCCCGCATACCGCTCCCCCGCGCCTCCGTCGAGGACACCGGCCGTCCGCTGCCGGCGCTGGACGAGCCGGCCCCGTCCACTCCCCTGGTCCTGGAGCACCACGTGCTGAAGTCGCTGCTCGGGGCCTGGGCGCTGGCCGCGTGCTCGGCTGAGGAGACGGCCGCCGTGGAGGACCACCTCGGCGAGTGCGGCACCTGTGCCGAGGAGGCGCTGCGGCTGCGCGGCGCGGTGGGCCTGCTGCAGCGGCCGGAGAGCCTCGACCTGGACCCCGGCCTGCGCACCCGCGTCCTCGACGGCTGCCTCGACCGGCGCCCGCCGCGCATCCCGATCCCCGACTGGGCCACCCCCTACGACGCCGAGACCGCCCGTCTCGACGCCCTGCTCCAGGACTTCGGCGACGCCGAGTGGCACGCCCCGGTGAGGCTGCGCTGGTTCGACGCCGACGAGGCCACGAGCCGCCGTACGACGGTCGCCGGGGTCATAGCCCACCTGCTGTCGGTCGACGGCCTCGTCGCGGTCGCCCTGGGCCTGGACGACCCGCTGGGCGAGTCCCCCGCTGACGTGCCCACGCCGTCGGGCCGCACCGAGGCGTTCTGGCGCGCCTCGCACTTCCCGCCGACCCGCTCGGTCCGGCCCCGGTGGCGCGAGCAGAGCCACGACCTCGTGCGCACGGTCTCCTTCACCGGCGGCACGGCCGGGAAGCTGGAGGTGGCCTACGGCGACTTCACGCTGCCCCTGCACGACGCGATGCTGGACCGCGCCTTCGAGTGCTGGGTCCACGCCGAGGACATCGCGACGGCGGTCGACTACCCGTACGACCCGCCCTCCCCCCGCCACCTCAACCGCATGATCGACCTGGCCGCCCGGATGCTGCCCGCGGTGCTGGCGGAGCGGCGGCAGAAGGGGCTGACGTCACCGGCCCCCGGACGGCACCTGGTGACCGCCGGCGGCCCCGGCCGCACCCTGCGCCTGGAGATCGAGGGCCTGGGCGGCGGCGAGTGGCTGATCCCCCTCGACTCCCCGGCCGCGGTGGGTTCGGCGGAGCACGAGGTGGCGCATGTGGCGCTGGACGGGGTGGAGTTCTGCCAGCTGGCGGCCGGCCACGTGTCTCCCGCGGAAGCCGCGGCGGGGCAGGGGGGTGACCGTGAGGCGATCAGGGACGTGCTGTTCGCCGCGGCGAGCCTGAGCCGCATGTAGGTGGGGGCGGGTGCCGGTTCGTGGGCGGCTGCGGGTGGTGGGGGCCGTTCGCGCAGTTCCCCGCGCCCCTGAAGGCACGTTCACTGCACGTACTCAAGGGGCGCGGGGAACTGCGCGAACGGCCCCCACCGGCCCGCAGCCGCCCTGCGACAGTCGACCCCGAGCCCCTGGGCGAACTAGGCGAAAACGACCGTTCGCCGACCGTTCAGCAGAATCCTCCGCTCCGCATGCCACTTCACGGCACGCGCCAGCGCCTGGCACTCCACGTCCCGCCCGATCGCCACGAGCTGGTCCGGAGTGACGTCGTGCCCCACCCGCTCGACCTCCTGCTCGATGATCGGCCCCTCGTCGAGGTCCGCGGTCACGTAGTGCGCCGTGGCCCCGATCAGCTTGACCCCCCGGGCGTGAGCCTGGTGATACGGCTTCGCGCCCTTGAAGCTCGGCAGGAACGAGTGGTGGATGTTGATGATCCGCCCGCTGAGCTGCTTGCACAGGTCGTCGGAGAGCACCTGCATGTACCGGGCGAGCACGACGAGTTCGACGTCCTGCTCCCGCACCAGCTCCAGCAGCCGCGCCTCCGCCTCGGCCTTGGTCTCCCGCGTCACCGGAATGTGGTGGAAGGGGATGTCGTACGAGCCCACGAGCTCGGCGAAGTCGGTGTGGTTGGAGACCACGGCGGCGATCTCGACGGGGAGGGCGCCGATGCGGGCGCGGAAGAGCAGGTCGTTCAGGCAGTGCCCGAACTTGCTGACCATCAGCACGACCCGCATCCTGTCCTCGGCCCGGTTGATCCGCCAGTCCATGTGGAAGGAGTCGCCGATGGCCGCGAAGGACGCCCGCAGCTTGTCCACGGTCACCGGGGCCTCGGCCGAGAAGTGGACGCGCATGAAGAACAGACCCGTGTCGTGGTCGCCGAACTGCTGGCTGTCCTCGATGTTGCAGCCGGTCATGAAGAGGTAGCTCGACACGGCGTGCACGATGCCCTGCTTGTCGGGGCAGGACAGGGTCAGGACGTACTGGTCGGCCAGGGCCTCGGCTCGGGGGGACTGCTCGTTCATGCAGGACAGGGTCGCATATCCACCGGAGCGGCAGACACCGCGTCCGTCACGCGGACCGGGTCATGATCTGGAGCACCTGGAGCGTGCGCGGGGGCGCGTCGGGGTCCTCGCCGTCGGCCGTCGCCATCCGTACGTGCGCGTCCCGGGCCGCCCGCACCGCGTCCGGCCACCCCGGGTTCTCCATGTACACGGAGACGGGGGCGTCCGGGCCGACCTGGTGCATGATCCGCAGCACCCGCAGCACGGCGGTGTCGACGAGGGCCGCCTCCTGGGAGTCCCGGAAGATCGTGCCGACGTACTTCTCGGCGGACCAGTTGTCGAGCCAGGTGTCCTCGACGAGGCGGTACACGGCGTCGGTGACGTCCCCGTACCCCTCGACGCCGGCCAGCCAGACGTTCTGCTGGAACACGGGGTCGGAGAGCATGTGCAGCGCGGAGCGCACATTGCTGCGCCAGCGCCACCACGGCATGTCGTTCAGTGGCATGCCGCCCATGGTGGAGGAGCGACGGCCGCGACGGGAAGAGTTCTCCGAACCTTGCACGGTCACCGATCGTACGTTCCTCCCCCAAACGTGCCGCACAGGCCCTCGCTGTTCACCTTTACGTCACCTTCCCTTGACCGAGGGTCACTTCCGAGTTGGCGATGTGACGGAAGCGTGTGTGCCCATGACCGGCAGGCGACGCATCCGCAGCACCTTCCTCCCCCGGCACCGGCCCGTCGGAGTCACCGCCCTCGCGGCGGGGGCCCTGATGGCGTGTGCTTCCCTCGTCACCGGTTGCGGGGTCGTCCCCGGTACCACGGGGGGTTCCGGGGGCGACCCGATCAAGGTCATGACGTGGGCCCCGTCGGACACCAACGCGACCAACAAGCCGGGCATGCCCGCCTTCGCCCGCGCCTACGCCCGCTGGGTCAACTCCAGGGGCGGCATCAACGGCCGTAAGCTCACCGTCCTGACCTGCAACGACCACAACGACGGGGTGTCCGCGGCGCAGTGCGCCCGGCGTGCGGTCAAGGAGAACGTCGTCGCGGTCGTCGGCTCCTACAGCCAGTACGGCGACTCGTTCTTCCCGCCGCTGGAGGGCGCCGGCATCCCCTACATCGGCGGTTACGGCGTCACCAACGACGAGTTCACCAGCCCGCTGTCCTACCCCGTCAACGGCGGCCAGCCGACCCTGCTCGCCGGCCTCGGCAAGGAGCTCGCGGCGGTCTGCGGCAACGTCACCCTCGTACGGCCCGACACCATCGTGGGCGACGAGCTGCCCGTCCTGCTGGACTCCGGGCTGAGCACCGGCGGTCACCGGGCCGCGAGCGACGTGCGGGCGGCGGACGACGCCACCGAGTACTCGGCGCAGTCGACGAAGGCGCTCGTCAGCTCGACGTCCGGCGCCGCGGGCTCCGGCGTGAAGGGCGCCAAGGAGGGGTGCGTGGTGCCCGCGCTCGGCGACCGCACCAGCACCTTCATGGACTCCTTCCGGCGCGCCCGCGAGGACTACCCCGAGGTGCGCACGGCCATGGCGATGGGCAGCGTCGACCAGACGGTGATCGACGCGTCCGGCGGGGCGTCGGGCCCGTACGAGGGGTCGTACATCACCGGTTGGTACCCGGTGGAGAGCGACGCCCGCTGGGACGCGATGAAGAAGGTCATCAACGCGGAGGCCTTCGGCGACAACCGCATCGACTCGGCGGACGCGGGCGTGCAGACCACCTGGATCGCCTACCAGGTCTTCGAGAAGGCTGTCGAGTCGCTGGGCAGTGGCGAGGTGTCCGCCGACAGCGTGCGCGGCGCGCTCAACGGCGGCCTCAAGATCTCCACCGGCGGTCTGACGCCGACCCTCCAGTGGACCACCCGGGACACCTGGAGCACCGCCGACGACCTCGCGACGGTCGGCTTCCCGCGCATGGTGAACGCCCATGTGACGTTCCAGGTGGTGCGCGGGGGCCAGCTCGTGGCGGCCCGTGAGGGCTTCACCGACGCGACGAGGACCCTCCAGAACGCGGACGTCGACTGACCCGCGGGGGACGCCGTCGCGCCCCCCGCGGACCGTTCAGAGCTGGGTGGCCGTGCGCTCGGTCAGGCTGTACTTCCTGGCGATCGTGTTCCACAGCCGGGCCGCCTTGGCCTTCTGGGTGCTGGCGGTGCCGCTGTCCCGGTTGCCGGCCTGGGTCTCCCCCGTGATGCGGGCCTGGCCCTTCTTGCAGCCCTTCTTGCCGGCGGCCTGGTCGGCCCAGGCCGCGTAGTGGTTGTCGGCGGACGCGGACGCCTGCCAGGCCTTGGTGAGGGCGTCGGTCAGCTCGGCGTGCGCGGGCAGCCGGTCGACGGAGAGCGCCTTGAGCCGGGTCACCAGGCCGGTGCGCTGGGCCGCCGCGTCCCGCAGGTCCGTGGCCGCCTGGCCGAGGTTCTTGCAGGACTTCACGTTCGCCACCGCGCTGATCACCGAGGAGCGGCTGTTGCCGCTGTCGGCCAGCAGCTTGTCCAGCTCGACGGCCTGCGCCTGCGCCGGATCGGCGGCCGGCGAGGAGGAACCGTCGCTCGCGGGGGCCGTCGCCGACACCGTCTGGTTCTTGTCGCCGCCGTCGCCGTCCCCGCCGCCGCCGGCGAGCAGCGCGCCCGCACCGATGCCGAGCACGACGATGCCGATGCCCACGGCGGCGATGACCGGCACCCGCGAGCGCCGGCGGCCGCCCCGGTCACCGTCGTCGTAGTGGTCACCGCCGGGCGGGCTGTACGGCGGCTGGGAACCGTACGACGGCTGCGGGGCCCCGTACGCGGGCGGTACGGCCTCGGGCTGGGTGAAGCGCGGCATCTGCTGCGTGGACGCGGCGCCGCCGTCACCGCCCGGGCCGCCGCGGAAGAGGTTGTCGAAGTCCGAGGGCGGCTGCCGTTCCCCGCCGTAGGCCTGTCCGGGCACGGGCGCGATGAACTGCGTGGCCTCGGCGTCGGGGCCGGAGGCCGGGTGCTGCGGGGGCTGGGCGCCGTACGGGGCCTGCGGGTGCTGTCCCGGGTACTGCGCCGCCCCGGTGGCCGCCTCGGGCGGCAGTGCGCCGGGGCGCACGGGCGGAAGGAACTGGGTGGCGCCCTCGTGGTCGGCGGGGGCGGCCGGGACCGGCGGTATGAACTGGGTGGCGCCCTCGTCGGCGGGCGGCAGCGGCGCGGAGGCCGGTGCGCCGGGGGCGGACGGGAGCGGCCGGCCCACCGGCGGCAGGTAGTACGAGGTGGGCTCGTCGGTGTGGTAGCCGGGCGTGGCCTGCTGCTGGGGCGCGCCGGTCCCGGGATTCCCGTGGGACGCGACCTGGCCCTGCTGCGGGGGCAACGGCTGCGACTGGGGGGCGGGTTGACCGACGGGCGGCAGGTAGTAGGACGTCGGCTCGTCGGTGTCGTACGCGGGCTGCGGCTGCGGCTGCGGCGGTGTGCCGCCCGGCTGCTGGGGTGTCCCCCAGGGCTGGGCGGGCGGCTGCGACCAGTCCTGGGCCTGTGCCTGGGACTGGTCCTGGTGCGGCTGCTGCCCCTGCTGCCGGTCCGGGCCCCACGGGGTGCCCCAGGCCTGGCCGCCGGGCGGCTGGCCGTAGGCCGCGTCGGCGGCCTGGCCGGACCGGCCGCCCTCGGGGCCGCCGTAACCGCCCTGCTGCGGAGGGCCGTAGCCGGGCTGCGGACCGCCGTGTCCACCCGTCTGTCCCGGCAGCAGGGGTTCCCCGCCGTCGGAGGGCAGCACGATGCCTTCGCGCGCTTCGCGCGCCGAGGGCTGCTCGCCCTGTCCACTCTGCGTCACCGGGACTCCTACTTATGGGGGAACTTCGGAATCGTCGGCTCACGCTACCGGGTCCTCCGAGCCCGGTGCCACGTAGCACAGGACGTGACCTGCGTCCCTGTGACCGCAGTAACAAGTCCCGGGAGATCACGTGACGGTTCCGGGCCCGTATCCGCTCCGTATGTCCTCCTTTACGCGGCCGCCTGAAGGTCCAGCCTGGCCCCGAACTCCCTTACGACGGGCTCGTCCCGGAACGGTTCCAGGCGCTGCTGGAAGTCGTCGAGGTACTCAGCGCCCCGGTTGGAGCGCACGGTCTCCAGCAACTCCACCGCTTTCAGGCCGGTGTTGCAGGCCTGCTCGATCTCGCGCTGCTGCACCTGCGCGGTGGCGAGCAGGACCAGGCCGATGGCCCGCCGGCGCGCCTTGTTCTCCGGGAGCCCGTCCAGGGACTCCTGCGCGCACCGCGCCGCCGCGTCGGCCTGACCGAGGTCACGGTGGCAGTGGGCCAATTCGTCCGCCAGGTACGCCTCGTCGAAGTGCGCGATCCAGGCCGGGTCGTCACCGGAGGAGGAGTCGGCCGCCTCCAGGGCGTGCACGGCCCGCCCGGACGCCGCCTGGGTGGCCCGCGCGTCGCCCATGAGGGCGTGCCCGCGTGCCTCCGCCGCGTAGAACATCGCCTCCGCGCGCGGTGTCACCCGCCCCCGCGCCCCTTCCTGCGCCGCCCGTGCCAACTGGGCGATCTCGCGCGGGTTCCCGAGCTGCGCGGCGAGGTGGCTCATGGACGCGGCGAGCACGTAACCGCCGTATCCGCGGTCGCCCGCCGCCTGCGCGAGCCGCAGCGCCTGGATGTAGTACCGCTGGGCCAGGCCCGGTTGCCCGGTGTCGACCGCCATGTACCCGGCGAGTTCCGTCAACCGCGCGACGGCGGCGAACAGTTCACGCCCCGTCGCCTCCCGGTACGACCCCGCGAGCAGCCCGGAGACCACGCTGTTGAGGTAGTGCACGACAACCGGGCGCACATGCCCGCTGCCGTACTGGTGGTCGAGGTCGACGAGCGCCTGGGTCATCGCGCGCACGGCCGCCACGTCGGACTGCCCCACGCGGGGGCCCGCCTGGCGCGCCACCTGCGAGTCGGGAGAGGAGATCAGCCAGTCCCGGCTCGGCTCGACCAGCGCGGACGCGGCGACCGAGGAGCCGGACAGGAAGTCCCGGCGGCCCACGTCACTGCGCCACAGCTCACACACCTGCTCGATGGCGCCCAGGACCGTGGGCGAGAACTGGAGCCCGACGCCCGAGGCGAGGTTCTTGCCGTTGGCCATGCCGATCTCGTCGATCGTGACCGTGCGGCCGAGTTTGCGCCCGAGGGCCTCCGCGATGATCGCGGGCGCCCGGCCCCGCGGCTGCTGTCCGCGCAGCCAACGGGCCACGGACGTCTTGTCGTAGCGCAGGTCGAGGCCGTGCTCGGCACCGCACATGTTGACCCGGCGGGCGAGCCCGGCGTTCGAGCACCCCGCCTCCTGGATGAGCGCCTGCAGCCGTTCGTTCGGCTGTCGCGCGACGAGAGGCCTTGCGGCCATGGCGTACCCCCTGTGGCTGCGGTGCCTGCCCACGCACCGAGTTGACGTGTCTTCCACCGAAAAGTTCCGGCCGTGAAGATCAATGCCCCACCAACGTGTCGAAAATGCGAGGCATGCGAGGATTGCCGGGGTAAAGACTCGTACCGACCCCAGACGTGGTTACCCAGCCCACGCCGGGGTTCCTCCTCTGCGCCCCCACCCATGCATCCATGCGCCCCGGACACGGAACCGGTGCGCTTCCCCCGCGCGCGGAGGTCCTGGCGCGGCCGTAACCCGAGGTGGGTGCGGGAGTTGTGCTCTGCGTGGAAGAGACGATCGCGGGTACCGAAGCCGCTCAGATTCCGAAGCAGCGCGGGGAATCGCTGCTGGAGACAGCCGTACGATACGCCGAGGAGCGCCACTGGGACGTCTTTCCCGGCACCTGGCTGGAAGCCGTCGACGGGGTGCAGCGGTGCTCCTGCGGCGACACGGCGTGCGCCGCGCCCGGGGCGCATCCCTCCCGGGACGACTGGGCCACGCAGGCCACCGGCAGTGCCACGGTCGCGCGCCGGATGTGGCAGAAGCAGCCGACGGCTTCCATCCTGCTGCCCACCGGGCGGACCTTCGACGCCGTCTCCGTCCCGGAGACCGCGGGGTTCCTGGCGCTGGCCCGGATGGAGCGGATGGAGCTGACGCTGGGGCCCGTGACGTTGACCCCTGACCGCCGGATGCAGTTCTTCGTGCTGCCGGGGGCGTCGGTGAAGGTGCCGGAGCTGGTCCGCAAGCTCGGCTGGACCCCGTCGTCGCTCGATCTGGTCGCCCTGGGGGAAGGGGCGTACGTCGCCGGTCCCCCCACCCGGTACGGGTCCGGCGGTGCCGTGCAGTGGGCCTGCCGGCCGACGCCCGCGAACCGCTGGCTGCCGGACGCCGAGGAGCTGATCTCACCGCTCGCCTACGCGTGCGGCAGGGATCGGTGACGGGTTCCCCGCACCGCGCCCCTAGGGTGGGCGTCCATGACGTCGGCTGTGAGTGTGCGTGGGCTCTGGAAGCGGTTCGGGCAGCAGGTTGCCGTGGCCGGTATCGACCTGGAGCTGCCCGCGGGGAAGTTCATCGGTCTCGTCGGTCCGAACGGGGCCGGCAAGACCACCACCCTCTCCATGGTGACCGGACTGCTGCGGCCCGATCAGGGGTCCGTCTCCGTGGCCGGGCACGACGTGTGGCGCGACCCCGTCGAGGTGAAGTCCCGGATCGGCGTCCTGCCCGAGGGGCTGCGGCTGTTCGAGCGGCTCTCGGGGCGTGAACTGCTCTCGTACTCCGGCCGGTTGAGGGGGCTGCCCGGGAGCGAGGTCGACCGGCGGGCCTCCCAACTGCTCGACGTGCTCGATCTTGCGGGGGCCCAGCACAAACTGGTCGTCGACTACTCGACCGGGATGCGGAAGAAGATCGGGCTCGCGGCCGCCCTGCTCCACAACCCCGAGGTGCTCTTCCTCGACGAGCCGTTCGAGGGCGTCGACCCCGTCTCCGCCCAGACCATCCGCGGAGTGCTGGAGCGGTACACCGCCTCAGGCGCCACCGTCGTCTTCTCCTCGCACGTGATGGAGCTCGTGGAGTCCCTGTGCGACTGGGTGGCCGTCATGGCGGCCGGCCGCATCCGCGCCCACGGCCCGCTCGACGAGGTGCGCGGCGAGGCGCCCTCGTTGCAGCGCGCCTTCCTCGAACTCGTGGGCGCGCAGGGGCAGGACCCCGGGGCGAACCTCGACTGGCTGGGCGGCGGGGCCCGGTGAGCGCGGACATCACCCCGGTCGTCGTACGGCTGAAGCTGTCGCTGCTCAGGAACGGGCTGCGGCGGTCCGGCGGCCGGCGGGCCGCCTACATCGCCTCGGCGATCGCCGTACTGCTCTTCTCCGTCCTCCAGTTGCTGGGTCTGGTGGCCCTGCGCGGGGATGAGCACGCCGCTTCCGTCGTCGTCCCGCTGGTCGCCGTGCTGGCGGTCGGGTGGGCCGTGATGCCGCTGTTCTTCCCCGGCGGCGACGAGACACTCGACCCCACCCGCCTGGTGATGCTGCCGCTGCGGCCCCGGCCCCTGGTCCGGGCGCTGCTGGTGGCCTCGCTGGTCGGCATCGGGCCGGTGTTCACGCTCTGCCTGCTCGTCGGGTCCGTCGTGTCGGTCGCGCACGGGGTGCCGGCGTACGTCTTCTCCGTGCTCGGGGTCGTGCTCGCGCTGCTGGTCTGCGTGGCGCTGGCGCGGGCCGTCGCGGTCGCCAACATCCGGCTGCTGACCAGCCGCAAGGGCCGTGACCTGGCGGTGCTGAGCGGGCTCGTCATCGCTGTCGGCGCGCAGGTCGTGAACTTCGGTGCCCAGCGGCTGGGTTCGGGCGGACTCGGTCAACTCGACGGTCCGGCGTCGGTGTTGCGGTGGGTGCCGCCCGCCTCGGCGATCGGGGCGGTCGATTCGGCGAGCGAGGGGTCGTACGCGGTCGCCGTCCTGCAACTGGGACTCTCCGCAGCCGCGTTGGCCGGCCTGCTGGCCCTCTGGTCCCGCCATCTGACCCGGCTGATGACCTCCCCGGACGGCTCCACACTCCCCTCCGCCGAGGGGGCCGCCCGTGAGCGCACCTCGACGGGGCTCGGCCGGCTGCTGCCCGCCGGGCGCACCGGCACCGTCATGGAACGCAGCCTGCGCTATGTGTGGCGCGACCCCAAGACCAAGGCCGCGTGGGTGACGTCGCTGGCCATCGGGCTGATCGTGCCGGTGTTCAACGCGGTGCAGGGCACGGGGTCCATCTACTTCGCGTGCTTCGCGTCGGGAATGCTCGGCGTGCAGATGTACAACCAGTTCGGGCAGGACACCTCCGCGTTCTGGATGGTCGCGCTGACGATCTCCTCCACCCGGGACGCCTACGTCGAACTCCGGGCGCGGGCCCTCGCGTTGCTGGTGATCACCGTGCCGTACGCCACCCTCGTCACCGTCCTCACGACCGCGCTGATCGGCGACTGGCCGCAACTGCCCGAGGTGCTCGGGGTGTCGTTCGCGCTGCTCGGGGCGATGCTGGCGACCGGGGCGTGGACGTCGGCGCGCTTCCCGTACTCGATCCCGCAGGAGGGCTACAAGAACGTGGCCCCGGGCCAGTCCGGCCTCGCCGCGGCCGCCGTCGTCGGCGGCATGGTCTCGGCCGCCCTGCTGTGCGCCCCCGTGATCGCCCTGGCCGTCTGGGCCGCCCTCAGCCCGAACGGCGACGACTGGAACTGGATCCTGCTCCCGGTAGGCACCGCCTACGGCACCGCCGTCACCCTGGCAGGCCTCCACCTGGCGGCCCCCCGCACGGCCCGCCGACTCCCGGAGATTTTGCAGGCGGTCAGCAAGGGCTGAGGTGGGGGCGACACCTGTCGTGGCTGACGAATCTGCGGGCATCTGAGAGCACCTGCGGCGATGGACGCGCGGGCCCGGGCCCCGCAAGGCGCACAGGGATGACCGCCGGGAAGCCGGCTGCGCCCGGCCACCCACCGGCTCCCGGGGACGGTGCCACGCCGACCGAGGGGGGCCGGGCCCAGGGAGAATCACCGCGACGACTGCCGGGGAGCCGCGGCAGCCGGTTGCGCCCCGGCCGACGGCCCCGGGGGAGGGGGCAGCGGGCGTTCCGGGCACGGTGTCACGCCGCCGGACGCGGCGCCACGAACCCACGGAGGCTCACCGGGGCGACTGCCCGGGGCGTCCCCCACCACCCGGTGCCCGGGAGGGCAACAGGCGCCAGGGGCGCGAGCCTCACGCCCACGGGCGCGGACCGGGCGCCACGAGCGCGGGCGCCGGCCTCACGCCACGGGCGCCGCCGGGGGCGTCCGAGGTAACGCCGGGGCTGTGCCCGGTCGCGGAGGGCAAGGCGGTGGGCACGGCGGGCGTGGAGGGGCGGGGCGGTGGGCTCGGGGTCAGTCGCCGGGCTTGTCGGGGTGGGTGTCCAGGGCGTCCAGGAAGGGCTCTATCGCGGCGCGCCAGGCCTCCGGCTGGTCGTAGTGGACGAGGTGGCCGGCGTCGGCGACCTCGGCGTACTCGCCCCGGGGCAGGACGCGGACCATCTCCTGGGCCTCGGCGCGGCCCAGTTCGCCGTCGAGGCCGCGGACGACCAGGGCGGGGCACCTGACCTGGGTCAGTTCCTCCCAGTGGGCGTCGTAGACCCAGCTCTCGCGGGACGACAGCATCTGCTCGGGGTCGAAGACGGGGCGCCAGCCGTCGGGGGACTCGGCCATCACCTCGGCGTAGAACTCGCCGCGCGCGGGGTTGGGCCGCTCCACCCAGGGATCGTCCTCGCCGAACCACTTGCGGACGTCGGCCAGCGTGGCGAAGGGGACGGGCCAGGCGCGGAACCACTCCCCCCACTCCCGCTGCGAGGCGGCGCCGAGGGCGGAGGCACGCATGTCGCAGATGATCACCCCGCGGACCAGGTCGGGGCGCCGGGCGGCGAGCTGCCAGGCGGTCAGGGCGCCCATCGCGTGTCCGATGAGGACGGCCGGGGCGAGGTCCAGCTGTTCGAGGGCGGCCTCCGCGTCCTCGACGTACGCGTCGCGGGTGAAGGCGGCCCGAGAGGGCTTGTCGCTCTGACCGTGACCGCGCTGGTCGAGCGCGACGGCCCGGTAGCGCTCGGAGAGCCAGCGGGCGGTGGACGCCCAGTGGGAGGCACGGCCCATCAGGCCGTGGAGTAACAGCACCCCGGGTGATCGTTTCTCCGGGGTCCGCGCGCTCTCCCTGGCCGGGTCCGCCGGATCGGTCTTGGGAGGGTCACCGAACTCCCAGGCCGCGAGACGTACGCCGCCCGCCCCGGTCACGTCGATGCGCCGCGCCATTGGCACCCCCCAAGCTCCGCCCGGACGCCCGCTCCCGCTCGGGCCGCCCTGTGAACCGTGTCCTGACTGCCGTGTCTGTCCTGTCCGCCGTTGCCCTGCCGTACATCTGTGCAGCGCACGTCCCGCGTGTCCCGTCACCCGCCAGATTATCGAATACGCATTCGAAAACGCGCTCTCGGAGCGCAACACCCCTCGTTCGAGTGACCGCCCTCAAGGAATGATCGCCGCCGCCGAGGGGAGACCTTCAGCGGGAGGCGGACCGCTCGGGGAAATCGGTCCGAGGGGAATGACCCTGGGAGCTCGGGGCTCCGGGTCAGCACAGGGGAGGACCGGCCCCGGCGCCCTGAGGCGCCGGGGCCATCCCCATGTCCACGGCACATCCGTCCGCCCCCTCCGGTCATATGCCTCACGCGACAGCCTCGCACGGGAAGCGTCGAAGCGCTGCGATTCCGCACAGGGAATCTCGCGAGACCCGGGACGAGCCCCGGCCGGCCTGTCGCACGAGCGGCGGGGAACCCACAACTGCCCGCTGCCGCAAGGCAATTGGGCCCCGGCGCACTCAGCGCTTGGCGACGAACACGTGCGAGGCGACGTCCGACTCCAGCTCCGCGGCCTCGCCGCCGCTGCCCACCAGCACCCCGCCGGCCGACTCGGTCACGCTCACCACGGAACCGGGCTGCACACCCGCCCGCCGCAGCGTGTACATGAGCTGCGCGTCCGTCTGGATGGGCTCGCCGATCCGGCGCACGACGACCGTCTTGCCGTCGAGACCCGGGTCCAGCTCGGCCAGCGACACCATGCCCTCGTCCAGGAAGGGGTGCGGGCCGTCCTTCTCGCCCAGCTCCTCCAGCCCCGGGATCGGGTTGCCGTACGGCGACTCGGTGGGGTGGCGCAGCAGTTCCAGGACCCGGCGCTCCACCGCCTCGCTCATCACGTGCTCCCAGCGGCACGCCTCCGCGTGGACCTGCTCCCACTCCAGGCCGATCACGTCGACGAGCAGGCACTCCGCGAGCCGGTGCTTGCGCATCACGCGGGTGGCCAGCCGCCGGCCCTCGTCCGTCAGCTCCAGGTGACGGTCGGTGGCGACGGACACCAGTCCGTCGCGCTCCATCCGGGCCACGGTCTGGCTGACCGTCGGCCCGCTCTGGTCGAGTCGCTCGGCGATCCGGGCACGCATGGGGACCACACCTTCCTCCTCCAGCTCGAGGATGGTGCGGAGATACATCTCCGTGGTGTCGATCAGTCCGGACATACGTGCCCCTTGATGAGATCTGCCGGAAGCACGACAGCTTCCCGGCGTGTGCGCTGGCCCTGACGTCAATTCTGCCGGATGCCGCTGACAACCGTGCCGTGCCGTGGAAACCAGGCGTCCGCGAGCAGGTGCGCGGCCGTATTGACATCCCACTGGTCCAGACCGCACGGTGATCCGCGACACAGCGACGAAGGGTTGGACGACGCATGGGCGAGACGGGCTCCGCGAGCGCCGACGGCAAGCTGTCCGGGCAGTTCCTCGACGCCGCGATCGGGCTGCTGCAACGGGTCCGCGACGAGGAAGCCGGGTCCGTCGCGGCGGCCGGTGAGCTCCTCGCCGACACCGTCGCCTCCGGCGGCCGCCTCTTCGCCTTCGGCGCCGGGCACTCCTCGCTCGCCGCGCAGGACCTCGTCTACCGGGCCGGCGGGCTCGCCCTGATGAACCTGCTGACCGTGCCGGGGGTCGTCGGCGTCGACGTCATGCCGGCGACCCTGGGCTCCGCCCTGGAGCGCGTGGACGGCCTCGCGACCGCCGTCCTGAACTGCTCCCCCCTCCGCGTGGGCGACGCCCTGGTGATCATCTCCCTCTCCGGCCGCAACGCGCTCCCCGTGGAGATGGCCCAGGAGGCGCGCGCCCTCGGGGTGAAGGTCATCGGCGTGACCTCGGTCGCCTACACCAGGGAGACCAGACCCCGGCACCGCTCGGGCACGTTCCTGAAGGACCACTGCGACGTCGTCCTCGACTCCAAGATCGCCCCGGGTGACGCGGAGCTCTCCCTGGACACGATCCCGGCCCCCTTCGCCCCTGCCTCCACGGTCGTGACCTCGGCGCTGCTCCAGGCCGTGATGGCGACGGCGGCGGGCGCGCTGGCGGAGCGGGGCATCGAGCCGCCGCTGCTGCGCTCGGGCAACGTGGACGGCGGCCTGGAGTGGAACGACCGGGTGTTCGAGGAGTACGGCGACCGGATCTTCTACCGGCAGTAGCTCTACGCCCGCCCCACGACCCCGCCCAGGTCCAGCGCGGAGGCGATGCGCACCGCCACGTCCTCCGCGTACACCGCGTCGCCCCGCTCGAACTGGCCCCTGCCGGCGCCCCGCAGGAACGTCACGACGCCGAGCGTGCGTCCCCGGCTGCGCAGCACCGCGCACAGCGCGTGCACCACGTCCGGGGGCCACTGGCGGGCCTCGGCCCACTCACGGGCCCGGTCCGCCGGCACCGACCCCACACTCGCCCGTACCGACCCCGCCCGCTCCGCGCACTGCAACGCCGGGTGCCCCTCCGGGTACCGCACCGGCAACCCGGCCGCACCCGACGCCTGCATGCTCGGCCCCGGCGCCCCGGAGGGCGTGGCGGCGACCCGTACGAGACGGACCGGGTCGGTCTCCTCGCCGTCGGCCACCGCGCCCCCGGCCACCCGGTCGATCAAGGCGTGGTCGGCGAACCCGGCGAGGGCGAAGTCCAGGTGGACGACGGCCGCCTCGGCCGGGTCCTCGCACTCCGCGGCCGCCCGGGCCGCCCGGTGGAGCTGGTTCGCGCGGAACCGCAGCAGCGAGGCCTCCTGCTCGCTGTGCTTGGCCTCGGTGACGTCCTGGAACAGCCAGCCGACGCCCAGCGGCACCGGTTCCTCCGCGAGCGGCGAGGCCAGCCGCACGAACCCGCAGCGCCAGCAGCGCCGCTTCTCGCCGTCCGGGGTCCGCACCCCGACCCAGATCTCGGCCGGCGCCGGCGGCGCGCCCTCGGCCAGCACATGGGTGAGCGCGCTCTCCAGCTCCTCCACGCCCTGCGCGAGCAGGTCCCCGAGGGGCCGCCCGAGCACGGATGTACGGCCGGTGCCCAGGGACCGGGCCGCGTGCGCGTTGACCACGGCGGGCCGCAGGTCGGCGTCGACCAGGACGACGCCCCACGAGGCGTCCTCGAACAGGGCCTCGCTGAGCGCGATCGAGCGCTCCAGGTCGATCTGGGTGTGCACCTCGCTGAAGGCGCAGTACACCCCGGCGGGCTTGCCGTCGGGGCCGCGCACGGCCGCGGACTGGGTGCGCACGAGCACCCGGCCGCCGTCCTTGGTCAGCAGCGCGAACTCGTGCACCTGCCGGCCGGGCGCCTGCATGGCGGACATCAGCCGCCCCTCGACCTCCTCGGCGTCCGCCGGCCGTACCGCCCATCCGGCGAACCCGTGCCGTCCCACGGCCTCGGCCGTGGTCCATCCGAGGATGCGCTCGGCCTCGCGGTTCCAGTGGGTGACGACCCCGTCCGCGTCGAAGGCACAGAGTGCCGCGTCCATGCCGTCCAGCAGCGCGGCGAGCAGGTCGGAGCCGCCCGAGCCGTCCGGGCCGTCGGGCCCGGGCCCGTCCGGCCCCAGCTCGTCGGTGGTCCCACTACGCCGGGAAGCACTCACCTGGACCCCCTGCCGGCTGCTTCACTCACTGACAATCATTGAACTCGAACGTGACGCAGCACACACCGGGTTCCCGCAAGATTGAGGGAATCGTTGTACGCCGGAAACGTCCCGAATCCCCTCAACCGGCTTCCCGGTCCGGATCCAGCCGCAGGTCGATCCACTCGTCGCTCTCGCCGTCCAGCACATACCGGTCGACCTCGACGAACCCGCGGGCCCGCGCGAACCGCGTCCCGTCCCCGTTGACGGCCAGCACGCATGTCTCGATCACCCGGGCGCCGAGCTCGCGCGCATGATCAAGACCCTTCTCGTAGAGGGCCGTCCCGAAACCCCTTCCGCGGTAATCGGGCAGCACGCGCGCGATGACGGTCGCCACGGCCTCCTCCCCGTCCGGCGGGCGGACGGTCGAGCAGCCCACGAGCGTGCCCCCGAGATAGGCGTTCTCCAGCCGGTAGCGCCGGACGCGCTCGCGTACGTCCTCGGCGCTCATGGCGGCCGGCGGCACGATCACGTTGTGCACGTGCCGCCACTCCTCGGCCATGCCGTCCCCGACGACCGGCACGATCCTCAGCTCGGCCACGGCCACCACTCCCCCTCCGGCGAGGATCGCCCGTCGCTCCTCGTGCGCGGCACGCTAGATGATCTCGGCCTCCGAAAAAAAGTGGTTGATCGGGCGGGCGTCGGTTCCTAGTGTGTGGGCTACACGAGAAGGGAGGTGGTTCGGCAGATGTATGAAACCCGGACGCGTGAGGTGACTGCGGGCTAGCGCCCGTCACCACACCGAGTGCGGTGCCGGACCAGCGCGTCACAGACGCGTGCAGCCGGCCCAATCCCAGCAGTCACCCGACCCGCGAGCTCGCCGGTACGTCCGGCCGGCTTCTCCGCCGTCAGGCGGAGGGACCTAGAGCTCGCGGGTCGTCTGCGTTTCCAGGCCCCCGGCTCAGGGGCTCAGCCGCTCCACCCGCCAGCTCCCGTCCGGCTCCGCCGCATAGCGCAGGCGGTCGTGCAGGCGGTTCTCGCGGCCCTGCCAGAACTCGACCGTCTCCGGCGCCACCCGGAAGCCGCCCCAGTGCGGCGGCACCGGGACCTGTTCGCCCTCGGGGTAGCGGGCGGCGAGTTCCGCGTAGGCGGAGTCGACCTGCTCGCGGGTCTCGATCACCGAGGACTGCGCGCTGGCCCAGGCGCCGAGCTGGGAGCCGTGCGGGCGGGTGCGGAAGTAGGCGGCCGTCTCGTCGCGGCCGGTGCGGCGGGCGAGGCCGGTGACGATGACCTGGCGGGCCATGGGGTGCCAGGGGAAGAGCAGGCAGACGTAGGGGTTCTCGGCGAGTTCCCTGCCCTTGCGGGAGTCGTAGTTCGTGTAGAAGACGAAGCCCTGCTCGTCGAACTGCTTGAGCAGGACCGTGCGGGAGCTGGGGCGGCCCTCGGCGTCCGCGGTGGAGACGACCATGGCGTTCGGCTCGAAGAGGTGCGCCTCGGTCGCCGCCTGCTTGAACCAGCGCGCGAACTGCTCGACGGGCGTGGCGGCCAGGTCGGTCTCGGCGAGGCCCTCCGCGCGGTACTGCCGGCGCATGGAGGCGGGGTCCGGGGAGACGGCGTGTGCTGCGTCGGTCACGTCGTCATCTTGCCGTACGGATCGCCTCCCCCGCGGAGGTGGCACTGAGTGCCGCCAGCTCTCCCCAAAGGTGGCACCCGGGGATATCGTGGCGTCATCCGTCGTACACATCACGAGGAGCCGCCTGATGTCCGACCTCGACCCCGGCTTTGTACCTGGTCTCGAAGGAGTCGTCGCGTTCGAGACGGAGATCGCCGAACCGGACAAGGAGGGCGGCGCGCTGCGGTACCGGGGCGTCGACATCGAGGATCTGGTCGGCCACGTCTCGTTCGGCAACGTGTGGGGGCTGCTGGTCGACGGCGCCTTCAACCCCGGCCTGCCGCCCGCCGAGCCGTTCCCCATCCCGGTGCACTCCGGGGACATCCGCGTGGACGTCCAGTCGGCACTGGCCATGCTCGCGCCGGTGTGGGGGCTCAAACCGCTGCTGGACATCGATGCCGAGCAGGCGCGTGCCGACCTCGCCCGGGCCGCCGTGATGGCGCTGTCCTACGTCGCCCAGTCCGCGCGCGGGCAGGGGCTGCCGATGGTGCCGCAGCGGGAGATCGACAAGGCGCAGTCGGTCGTCGAGCGGTTCATGATCCGCTGGCGCGGGGAGCCGGACCCGAAGCACGTGGCCGCCGTGGACGCCTACTGGACGTCGGCCGCGGAGCACGGGATGAACGCGTCGACGTTCACCGCGCGCGTGATCGCCTCCACGGGTGCCGATGTCGCCGCCGCGCTGTCCGGTGCCGTGGGTGCCATGTCCGGACCGCTGCACGGCGGGGCGCCGTCCCGGGTGCTCGGGATGATCGAGGAGATCGAGCGGACCGGGGACGCCGAGGCGTACGTCAGGCAGGCGCTGGACCGCGGTGAGCGGCTGATGGGGTTCGGGCACCGGGTGTACCGGGCCGAGGACCCCCGCGCGCGCGTGCTGCGTCGTACGGCTCGCGAGCTGGGGGCGCCCCGGTTCGAGATCGCGGAGGCCCTGGAAAAGGCGGCGCTGGCGGAGTTGCACGCGCGCCGGCCGGACCGGGTGCTCGCCACCAACGTGGAGTTCTGGGCGGCGATCGTGCTCGACTTCGCGGAGGTGCCGGCGCACATGTTCACGTCGATGTTCACGTGCGCGCGGACGGCCGGGTGGTCGGCGCACATCCTCGAGCAGAAGCGGACGGGGCGGCTGGTGCGGCCGTCCGCGCGGTATGTGGGGCCCGGCTCGCGGAGTCCGCAGGACATCGAGGGGTACGGGAGCATCGCCCACTGAAGGGAGTGCTTGAGGAGCGTGGGCGACTGCGGGCCGTTTGTGGCTGGTCGCGCAGTTCCCCGCGCCCCTGAAAACTCAAAGCAGGGCCTCGTCCAGCAGTACGGCCCACTGCGCCACGACCTTTTCACGGCGAGCGTGGTCGTCCGTGAGGAGATTCGCCAGGCCCAGGCCCCTCGCCATGTCCAGGAGGCCCTGGACCGTTTCCCGGACGCCCGGCTTCGATTCGTCCGCGCCCAGGAGGTCTACGGCGATCCGGTGGGTCTCCCGGCCCACCCTCGCCTCCAACTCCGTCACCTGGGGGCGCAGTTGCTCCTCGTTGGAGGCGGCGACCCACAGGTGGAGGGCGGCTCGGAAGAGGGGGCCCGTGTAGAGGTCGACCAAGGCGGAGATCACCGCTGTGCGGTCGTCCGCCGCGCCCTGCGGGAACAGGGCGCGCAGGGCCGTGGAGCGTTCCTCCGCCACGTATGCGACGGCGGCCGTGAAGAGGTCCTCCCTCGTCGGGAAGTGGTGCTGGGCGGCGCCCCGGGAGACCCCGGCGTGTTCGGCGACCACGGTGACCGTGGAGCCGGCCCAGCCGTGTTCGGCGAGGCAGGCCACGGCGGCTTCGAGGAGGCGCTGCCGGGTGGCCCGGCTGCGGTCCTGCTTCGGCACGCGGTCGGCCCGGTCGCCGATCGTGGTCACACCACCCATGAGGGATCCCGTCGTTCCAGGAAGGCTGTCATCCCCTCGCGCGCGTGCGGGGAGGCGAACAGCCGGGCCGAGAGCGCGGTCAGGTCGGCCGCGTCCCGGTCGAAGGTCTCCAGCACCCTAGCGGTGAGCAGCCGTTTCGTCTCGGCCAGGGCCTCGGGGGCGGCCCGGCGCAGACCGTCCAGGATCGGTTCGAGTACGGCGTCCACGTCGTCGCCCGCCGCCGTCACCAGACCGATGCGGGCCGCCTCGGCCGCGTCGAAGCGCTCGCCGGTGAGGTAGTGGCGGGCGAGGGCGCGGGGGTCGGTGCGGGGCAGCAGGGTCAGTGAGATGACCGCGGGGGCGACCCCGATCCGTACCTCGGTGAAGGCGAACGTCGACCGCGTGGACGCGGCGGCGATGTCGCAGGCGGCGAGGAGGCCGAGGCCGCCCGCGCGGACGTGCCCGGTGACGCGGGCGACGACCGGTTTGCGGAGTTCGACGATCTGGCGCAGGAGCCCGACCAGGGCGTCCGGGTCCGGGGGGTCCTTGAGGTCGGCGCCCGCTGAGAAGGTGGTGCCGGTGTGGGTGAGGACGATCGCGCGGACGGTGTCGTCCTCGGCGCAGTCCGCCAGCGCGGCGGACAGCTCCCCCACCAGCGTGGCCGACAGGGCGTTGCGGTTGTGCGGGGAGTCGAGGGCGAGGGTCTCCACACCGCGTGCGCTGCCGCGGGCGATCGGTGTCATGTGCGCTCCCTGAGCTGTCGTCGCAGGATCTTGCCGGAGGCGGCCCGGGGCACGGAGTCGGTGAAGGTGACCTGGCGGACGCGTTTGTAGGGGGCGACGCGTTCGGCGACGTACATCATGACCTCGCCCTCGGAGAGGTCGCTCGCGGTGGGCTGGCGGACGACGAAGGCGTGCGGGACCTCGTTGCCCTGGTCGTTGTAGACGCCGATGACGGCCGCGTCGGCGATGCCGGGGTGGGTGAGCAGGAGGGCCTCCAGTTCGGCGGGGGCCACCTGGAAGCCCTTGTACTTGATGAGCTCCTTGACCCGGTCGACGACGAAGAGCCAGCCGTCGGCGTCGACGTGGCCGACGTCCCCGGTGTGCAGCCAGCCGTCGGCGTCGATCATGGCGGCGGTGTCGTCGGGGCGGCCGAGGTAGCCCTTCATGATCTGCGGGCCGCGGATGAGGATCTCGCCGGCCTCGCCGGTGTCGAGGTCCTTGCCGGGGTCGTCGAGGGAGACGATCCGCATCTCGGTGCCGGCGATGAGCTTGCCGACGGTCCCCGGGGGCGCCTCGCGCATGGCGGACAGGGGGACGACGTGGGTGCCGGGCGAGAGTTCCGTCATGCCGTACGCCTGGCCGACGGGTGGCAGGCCGAGCCGGGCCGAACAGGCGGCGGCGAGCCGGGCGTCCAGCGGGGCGGCGGCGCTGACGAGGTAGCGCAGGGACGACAGGTCGTACTGCTCGACCAGCGGGTGCTTGGCGAGGGCGAGGACGATCGGCGGGGCCACGTACAGGCCGGTGATGCGGTGGTTCTGGATGGCCGCGAGGAAGGTCTCCAGGTCGAAGCGGGGCAGGACGACGACGCTCGCGCCGATGCGCAGGGGCGCGTTCATGAGGGCCGTGAGGCCGTAGATGTGGAAGAAGGGCAGGACCGCGAGGATGCGGTCCTCGGGGCCCGCCGACATCAGCGGCTGGAGCTGGGCGAGGTTGGTGGCGATCTGCCGGTGGGTGAGCATCACACCCTTGGGGGTGCCGGTGGTGCCCGAGGAGTACGGCAGGGCCGCCACGTCCGTCACCGGGTCGATGTCGACGTGCGGCTCGGGGGCCGTCGAGGCGAGCATGTCGATGAGGGAGCGGTGGCCGGGGGCGCTGTCGCAGACGAAGATCTCCCGTACCCCGCCCGCGAGTTCGGCGGCCCGGCGGGCGGTCTCCAGGAGCGGCGAGACGGTGACGATCCAGCGGGCCGCGCAGTCGGAGAGCTGCTTGGCGAACTCCTCGGCCGTGGCGAGCGGGTGCACGGTCGTCACGGAGGCGCCCGCGCGGGTGGCGGCGTAGAACGCGGTCGGGAAGGCGATCGTGTTGGGGCTGTGCAGGGCGAGCACGTCCCCCTTGGCGACGCCCGCCTCCGCGAGGCCCGCGGCGACCCGGCGGTGGAACCGGTCGAGCTGTGCGTACGTGAGGGTGGTGCCGTCGGTGCCGTCGATCAACGCGGGCGCGTCCCCGAACTCGGGGGCGCGCGCCAGCACGGCGTCGTGGATGGGCAGTTCTACGGGCTGGACGTCTGCGTACTCGCTGCGGAACACGGTTCCTCCAAGACGGCCTTCCAGGACGGCCTAGTACGACTTGGGCAGGCCCAGGGTCTGGTGGGAGACGTAGTTGAGAATCATCTCCCTGCTGACCGGTGCGATACGAGCCACGCGCGCGGCCGTTATCAGCGAGGCGATCCCGAACTCCTTGGTGAGGCCGTTGCCGCCGAGGGTGTGGACGGCCTGGTCCACGGCCTTCACACACGCCTCCCCCGCGGCGTACTTGGCCATGTTGGCGGCCTCTCCCGCGGCCACGTCGTCGCCCGCGTCGTAGAGGTGGGCGGCCTTCTGTGTCATCAGGCGGGCGAGTTCGAGGTCGATGTGGGCCTGGGCGAGCGGGTGGGCGATGGCCTGGTGGGCGCCGATGGGGGTGTTCCACACCGTGCGGTCCTTGGCGTAGGTGATCGCCCGGGAGAGCGCGTAGCGGCCCATGCCGATCGCGAAGGCGGCCGTCATGACGCGTTCGGGGTTGAGGCCCGCGAAGAGCTGGAGCAGGCCCGCGTCCTCGTCCCCCACGAGCGCCTCGGCGGGCAGGCGCACGTCGTCGAGGGTGAGCTCGAACTGCTTCTCCTGGGCGGTCAGTTCCATCTCGATACGGCGCCTGCCGAAGCCCGGGGCGTCCCGGGGGACGATGAACAGGCAGGGCTTGAGGCGGCCGGTCCGGGCGTCCTCCGTACGTCCGACGATGAGGGTGGCGTCGGCGATGTCGACACCGGAGACGAACACCTTGCGGCCGGTCAGCAGCCAGTCGGCTCCGTCGCGGCGGGCCGTGGTGCTGATGCGGTGGCTGTTGGAACCGGCGTCGGGTTCCGTGATGCCGAAGGCCATCGTGCGGGTGCCGTCGGCGAGCGCGGGGAGCCACTCCTGCTTCTGGGCCTCCGTGCCGAAGCGGGCGATCACCGTGCCGCAGATGGCGGGGGACACGATCATCATCAGGAGGGGGGCGCCGGCCGCGCCGAGCTCTTCGAGGACGATGGAGAGTTCGGAGATTCCGCCGCCTCCTCCGCCGTACGCCTCCGGCAGGTTGACGCCCAGGTAACCGAGTTTGGCTGCCTCGGCCCAGAGTTGCTCCCGGTCGTAGTCGCGGCCGTGGCGTTTGCCGAGAGCGGCTACTGCTGCGCGGAGGGCTTTGTGCTCGTCCGTTTCGATCGTGGGCATGTGGCTCCTTCGTCGTGGCTGGTCGCGCAGTTGTCCGCGCCCTTAGGTGGGTTCCACTACTGCCAATAGAGAGCCGACCGTCACCTGTTGGCCGGGTACTGCCTGAAGTGCCGTGAGCGTGCCTGTCACAGGAGCCGTGATCCGGTGCTCCATCTTCATCGCCTCCAGCCACAGGAGGGGCTGGCCCGCCGCCACGGCGGCCCCCTCGGCCAGGCCGTCCGCGACGCGTACGACCGTGCCGGGCATGGGGGCCAGCAGCGAGCCGGGGGCCAGCTGGGCCTGCGGGTCCGGGAAGCGGGGCAGCGCCCTGAGGGCCGTGGCGCCGACGTAGACCTCGTCGCCGTACCGCGCCACCTCGAACGTCCGCCGCACGCCCGCCGCTTCGAGTACGACCCGGCCCGCGTCCGCGTGGACCACCCGGACCCCGTCCGCCTCCAGTCCCTTGTTCGTGTGGCGGTAGCGGACCTCGTGCTCCTCGCCGGCCATCGTGTAGCGCTTGGCCTGCGGGGACGAGTGCAGGTTGCGCCAGCCGCCGAAGCGGGAGCGTCCGACGGCGTCCGCGAGGGCCGCCGCCAGGGGGGCCAGCGGGTCCGGGGCGAGCTCGGTGAGTTCGGGCAGGTGCCGGTCGTAGAACCCGGTGTCCATGCGGGCCGTGGTGAACTCCTCGTGGCGCAGGGAGTTGACCAGCAGGTCCCGGTTCGTGGCCGGGCCGTGGATGGTCGCCCGCTCCAGCGCGCCCGCCAGTCTGCGGACCGCCTCCGCACGGGTCGGGGCGTGGGCGACGACCTTGGCGAGCATCGGGTCGTAGTGGACGCCGATGTCGTCGCCGCTCTCGTAGCCGGTGTCCAGGCGGACGGACGGGGGGACGGAGAAGCGGTGCAGGGTGCCGGTCTGCGGGGTCCAGTCCCGTGCCGGGTCCTCGGCGTACAGGCGGGCCTCGACCGCGTGGCCCCGCGGCTGCGGCGGCTCGTCGGGCAGGGCGGCGCCCTCCGCGACCCGCAGCTGCTCCGCCACCAGGTCCAGACCGAACACCGCCTCCGTCACCGGGTGTTCGACCTGGAGGCGGGTGTTCATCTCCAGGAAGTGGGCCTTGGTCCCGGAGACCAGGAACTCGACCGTGCCCGCGCCCACGTAGTCCACCGCGCGGGCCGCCCGTACCGCCAGCTCGTGCAGTTCCGCGGTGAGGCTCTCCGGGAGTCCGGGGGCGGGGGCCTCCTCGATCACCTTCTGGTGGCGGCGCTGGAGGGAGCAGTCGCGGGTGCCCAGGGCCCAGACCGTGCCGTGGGTGTCGGCGAGGATCTGGACCTCCACATGGCGGCCGTCCTCGACGTACGGCTCGACGAACACCTCTCCGTCGCCGAAGGCGCTCGCGGCCTCGGCGCGGGCGCTCTCCAGGGCGGCCGCCAGGTCCTCCGTGCGGCGCACGATCCGCATGCCGCGGCCGCCGCCGCCCGCCGCCGCCTTCACCAGCACCGGCAGGTCGGCCGGCGTCACGTCCCGCAGGGGTGCCAGGCCCATCAGTTCCTTGGCGCGGGTCTTGGACGCCATCGCCTCGATCGCGGACGGGGGCGGTCCGATCCAGGTCAGGCCCGCGTCCAGGACGGCCCGCGCGAAGTCGGCGTTCTCGGAGAGGAAGCCGTAGCCGGGGTGCACGGCGTCGGCGCCGGCGTCGAGCGCCGCCTTCACGATCAGGTCTGGGCGCAGGTAGGTGTCGGCGGGGGCCGCGCCCGGGAGCCGCACCGCCGTGTCGGCCACGCGCGTGTGGAGGGCGTTCGCGTCCGGGTCCGAGTACACGGCGACCGTCCGGATGCCGAGTTCGTGGCAGGTGCGGAAGATCCGGCAGGCGATCTCGCCCCGGTTGGCGACGAGCACAGAAGTGATCACTGAAGGGTTCCTCACATCCGGAAGACGCCGAAGCCGCCGCGTGCGCCCTCGTAGGGGGCGGTGTGGATCGCGGACAGGCACATGCCGAGGACCGTCCGGGTGTCGCGGGGGTCGATGACGCCGTCGTCGTAGAGCCGCCCGGACAGGAACATGGGCAGCGACTCGGACTCGATCTGCTGTTCCACCATGGCGCGCAGGGCGGCGTCGCCCTCCTCGTCGTACGGGCGGCCCTTCGCCGCGGCCGACTGGCGGGCCACGATGGAGAGCACGCCGGCCAGCTGCTGGGGGCCCATGACGGCCGACTTGGCGTTGGGCCAGGCGAACAGGAAGCGGGGGTCGTAGGCGCGGCCGCACATGCCGTAGTGGCCCGCGCCGTACGAGGCGCCCATGAGGACGGACAGATGCGGGACCCGCGAGTTGCTGACGGCGTTGATCATCATGGCGCCGTGCTTGATGATGCCGCCCTGCTCGTACTCCTTGCCGACCATGTAACCGGTGGTGTTGTGCAGGAAGAGCAGGGGGATGTCCCGCTGGTTCGCCAACTGGATGAACTGGGCCGCCTTCTGGGACTCCTCCGAGAACAGCACCCCCTGGGCGTTGGCCAGCACGCCGACCGGGTAGCCGTGCAGCGCCGCCCACCCGGTCACCAGGCTGGTCCCGTACAGCGGCTTGAACTCGTCGAAGTCGGAGGCGTCGACGATCCGGGCGATCACCTCGCGCGGGTCGAAGGGGGTCCTGAGATCGCCGGGGACGATGCCGAGGAGTTCCTCGGGGTCGTACTTGGGCGGCTCGGCCGGGCCCGGATCGCCGTATGCCTTGCGGTGGTTGAGGCGGGCCACGACCCGCCGGGCCTGCCTGAGCGCGTCCCGCTCGTCCACGGCGAAGTAGTCCGCGAGACCGGACACGCGCGCGTGCATCTCGGCCCCGCCGAGGGACTCGTCGTCGCTCTCCTCGCCGGTGGCCATCTTGACCAGGGGCGGGCCGCCCAGGAACACCTTGGCCCGCTCCTTGACCATGATCACGTGGTCGGACATGCCGGGGACGTAGGCGCCGCCGGCCGTCGAGTTGCCGAAGACGACGGCGACGGTCGGGATCCCGTCCGCCGACAGCCTGGTCAGGTCCCGGAAGACGGCCCCGCCCGGGATGAAGATCTCCTTCTGGGAGGGCAGGTCGGCGCCGCCGGACTCCACCAGGCTGATGCAGGGCAGCCGGTTGGCGAGGGCGATGTCGTTGGCCCGCAGGGCCTTCTTCAGCGACCAGGGATTGCTCGCACCGCCGCGCACGGTCGGGTCGTTGGCGGTGATCAGGCACTCCACGCCCTCGACGACGCCGATGCCGGTGACCAGGGAGGCGCCGACGGTGTAGTCGCTGCCCCAGGCGGCCAGCGGGGACAGCTCCAGGAAGGGCGTGTCGGGGTCGAGGAGCAGCTCGATCCGCTCCCGGGCGAGCAGCTTGCCTCGCTCACGGTGCCGTTGGACGTACTTCTCGCCGCCGCCCGCGAGCGCCTTCGCGTGCTCGGCGTCCAGTTCGGCGAGCTTGCCGAGCATGGTGTCGCGGTGGGCCCGGTAGTCGGGGCCGGTGGTGTCGAGGGTGGACTGAAGGATCGTCACAGCAGGGCCTCCGGGATGTCCAGGTGGCGGGAGCGCAGCCATTCGCCGAGGGCCTTGGCCTGCGGGTCGAAGCGGTGCTGGGCGGCGACGCCCTCGCCGAGGATTCCCTCGACGACGAAGTTCAGGGCGCGAAGGTGCGGGAGGGCGTGCCGGGTGACGGGCAAGTCGGCCGTCTCCGGCAGGAGTTCCCGCAGCCGCTCCACGGTGAGCGTGTGCGCGAGCCAGCGCCAGCCCTCGTCCGTGCGTGCCCACACGCCGACGTTGGCGTTTCCGCCCTTGTCCCCGCTGCGGGCCCCGGCAACGAGCCCGAGGGGGGCCCGCCGGGTCGGGCCGGACGGCGGGGGCTCGGGCAGGGGCGGTTCCGGCGGGTCCTCGAGTACGGCGGTCTCCCGGGCGGGGGCCACGGGAATCCGTCGTCCGTCGGCGAGGACGGCCACATGGTCCACGGCCCCCTGGGGGACGTACGCGTCCTCGAAGACGCCGTAGGGCGAGCCCTTCCCCGGTGGCGCCGACACATGGAACCCGGGGTAGCTCGCGAGGGCCAGTTCCACGGCGGCCCCGCTGAGCGCGCGCCCGACGGTCTCCTGGTCCGCGTCCCGGACGACCAGCCGCAGCAGGGCGCTTGCGGTCTCCTCCGTGCCGGCGTCCGGGCGGTCCGTGCGGACCAGGTCCCAGCGCACGTCGGTGACCTTGGCGAGGGCCGGCTCCAACTGCCGCCGCACCAGCGCGGCCTTGGCCTCGATGTCCAGGCCGGTCAGGACGAACGTGACCTCGTTGCGGAAGCCGCCGAGCCGGTTGAGGCCGACCTTGAGGGTGGGCGGCGGGGCCTCGCCGCGGACGCCGGAGATCCGGACGCGGTCGGGACCGTCCTGGGCAAGGCGGACCGTGTCGAGGCGGGCGGTGACGTCCGGTCCCGCGTACCGGGCGCCCTGTGTCTCGTACAGCAGTTGGGCCGTCACCGTGCCGACGTCCACGAAGCCGCCGGTGCCGGGGTGCTTGGTGATGACGGCGGTGCCGTCCTCGTGGATCTCGGCGAGGGGGAAGCCGGGCCTGCGCAGATCGTGCCCGCCCTCGGCGAAGAACGCGTAGTTCCCGCCGGTCGCCTGGGTCCCGCACTCCAGGACGTGCCCGGCGACGACGGCTCCCGCGAGGCGGTCGTACTCGGCCGGGCCCCAGCCGAAGTGGGCGGCGGCGGGCCCGGTGACCAGGGCCGCGTCCGTCACCCGGCCGGTCACGACCACGTCCGCGCCCTCGCGCAGACAGGCCGCGATGCCGAAGCCGCCGAGGTAGGCGTGGGCGGCGAGGCTGCCCGGGTACCGGGTGGTGAGGTCGTCGCCCTCGACATGCGCGACCCGCACGTCCAGGCCCAGCCGGTCCGCCAACTCCCTGACCTTCGCGGCGAGTCCGGCCGGGTTGAGGCCGCCCGCGTTGGCGACGATCCGGACTCCCCGCTCCCGCGCCAGGCCGAGCCCCTCCTCCAACTGCCGCAGGAACGTGCGGGCGTACCCCGCGGCCGGGTCCTTCAGCCGGTCCCGGCCCAGGATGAGCATGGTCAGCTCGGCGAGGTAGTCACCGGTGAGGACGTCGAGCTCGCCACCGGTGAGCATCTCGCGCAGGGCGTCGAAGCGGTCGCCGTAGAAGCCGGAGGCGTTGCCGACACGCAGAGGAGTCACCGCCCCGCCCCCTGGGCCGCGCGCCCCACGGGGGTCACCCCCGCGAGGGCGAGCCCGAGACCGAGCCGCCGACCGGGGCCCGCGCACTGGACGCCGGGCCCGGAGGGACCACCGCCATGACCGACCGCGTCACCCATACACCCACTCACGCGACCGCCCCCTTCGCCGCACGGCCCCCGCCGGGCGGGCCCGCGAAAGCCTGGGCGATGTCGAGCCAGCGGTTCGCGTCCTCGCCCTCGGCGTGCAGGGCGAGGTCGGCTCGGTGGGCTCGTTGGGTGACCAGGAGGCAGAAATCGAGGGCGGGGCCGGTGACGCGGTCGGTGGCGTTCTCGGGGCCGTAGGTCCACGACTCCCCGGACGGGGAGACGAGTTCGATGCGGAACTCCTCGAAGGGCGGGGTCAGTCCGTGCACACCGAAGGCGAAGTCGCGGGTGCGGACGCCGAGGCGGACGATGTGCCGGATCCGGTCGGTCGCCTCTCGGGTCACCCCCAACGCGTCCGCCACGTCCAGGCCGTGCGCCCAGGTCTCCATGAGGCGGGCGGTGGCCATGGAGGCGGTGGACATGGGCGGGCCGTACCAGGGGAAACGCGCACCCTCGGGGGCGTTGCGCAGGGCCTCGGCCAGGTCCTCGCGGCCCGCCCGCCAGTACGCGAGCAGTCGCGCCGGAGGCTTCCTGGCGCCCTCCGCCGCGCCCTCGTCCACGAAGTCCCCGGGTGCCGCGAGCGCCTTCTCGACCTCGCGGGAGAAGGCCTCCTGGTCGGTCACGGCGAGCAGGGAGGAGTGGTCGGTCCAGGCGAGGTGGGCGATCTGGTGGGCCACGGTCCACCCGGGGGCGGGGGTCGCGAGCGCCCACTGCTCGGCGCTCAACTCGGCCACGAGCCGGTCGAGTTCAGCGCTCTCCGCACACAGGTCGTCGATGACGGGCGTGGGGTCTGCCATGGGGCGAGGATGTCAGCGACCCAAGAAACAAGCAAGCGTGCTTGCATTTAATTTTCACGGGACGCGGGCACGGGCGCAGGTCGGCGTGGGCGCGCATATTGGGAAGCGGCCGCCTCGTTCCCCGCAGTACGGTCCCCCGGTGAGCGATATCGACGGTTACTTCGGGGAGTCCGTCGCGGCGATGTACGACGAGTCGGCGGCGGCGATGTTCACGGCGGAGGCGCTGGAGCCGGTCGTGGACCTGCTGGCAGAGCTCGCCGGTCAGGGGCGGGCCCTGGAACTGGGTGTCGGCACCGGGCGGGTCGCGTTGCCGCTGGCGGCGCGCGGGGTGGAGGTGCACGGGATCGAGCTGTCCGCAGCGATGGCGGAGCGGCTGCGGGCCAAGCCGGGCGGTGAGGCGGTCGGGGTGACGATCGGGGACTTCTCGACGACCCGGGTGCCCGGCAGCTTCTCGGTCGCCTACCTGGTCTTCAACACGATCATGAACCTGACGACCCAGGACGCCCAGGTGGACTGCTTCCGCAACGTCGCCGACCATCTGGAGCCGGGCGGCACGTTCGTCGTCGAGGTCATGGTCCCCCAGTTGCGGAAGCTGCCGCCCGGGCAGAACGCCGTGCCCTTCCACGTCGGCGACGGCCGCCTCGGCTTCGACACCTACGACACCGCCACCCAGGCGATGGCCTCGCATCACGTCAGCGTCGAGGACGGCCGGGGCACCTTCCGGTCGATCCCCTTCCGGTACGTGTGGCCGGCGGAACTGGACCTCATGGCGAGGCTGGCCGGGATGCGGCTGCGGGACCGGTGGGCCGACTGGAAGCGCGCCCCCTTCACCGGCGACAGCGAGTCCCACGTCTCCGTGTGGGAGAAGCCGGCGGACTGACCGGCCGGTCGGCCCCTCGTGGCCCGCGGCGCGAGTCGACGTCGTACGGCGTCCGAGGGCACCGCTTCCCGGGCCGCGCTGTCGCCTCCGCGCAGGGCCGCCGGACCGGCGCGGCCGGCCGCCGGTCCCGGCTCCCGCACGGGCGGTCGGACGAGCCGTGCGGGTCGAGGGCGCCCCCCGATCGGACCGCCACGACGAGGCGGCAGCGGGGTACGCCCGGCGAGGACGGCGAAGGCCCTGCCGACCGCGCCTGGGTCAGGGCGTGGCCGCCTTGCCGCGGCCCACCTGCGTCCGCACCGCTCCCATGCTCGCCACGATCACCAGCGCGACGGCCAGGGCCTGGAGGGCGGACAGGGACTGGCCGAGGATCAGGAAGCCGGCGAGGGCGGCCAGACCGGGCTCCAGGCTCATGAGGACCGCGAAGGTGGAGGCGGGCAGGCGGCGCAGGGCGAGGAGTTCGAGGGTGTAGGGCAGGACGGAGGACATCACGGCCACCGCCGCGCCGAGGGCCACGGTCACCGGGTCGAGCAGCCTGCTGCCGGACTCCACGGCGCCGAACGGCAGGAAGGCCAGCGCGCCGACCGCCATCGCCAGGGCGAGCCCGTCGGCCTGCGGGAAGCGGCGCCCGGTACGCGCGCTGAAGACGATGTACGCCGCCCACATCGCCCCCGCGCCCAGCGCGAAGGCCACGCCCAGCGGGTCGAGGGCGCCGAAGTCCCCGCCGCCGAGGAGGAAGACGCCGGTGAGGGCGAGCGCGGCCCACAGGAGGTTGACCGCGCGGCGGGAGGCGAGCACCGAGAGGGCGAGCGGTCCGAGGACCTCCAGGGTGACCGCGGCGCCGAGCGGGATGCGGTCGACGGCCTGGTAGAAGAGGCCGTTCATCGCGGCCATGGCGAGACCGAAGACGACGACCGTGCCCCAGTCGGCGCGGGAGTGGCCGCGCAGCCGCGGGCGGCACACCACGAGCAGCACGACTGCGGCGGCCAGCAGCCGCAGGGTCACCACTCCGAGCGCACCGGCCCTCGGCATGAGAGTCACGGCCAGCGCCGCGCCGAACTGCACGGAGACACCGCCGGCGAGGACCAGTCCGACGGGGCCGAGGGAGCCGAGGCGACGGGGGCCGCCGGTGGGCGTCGTGGCGACCGGGAGCGAGGAGGACAGGTCGGTGCTGGGGGCGGTCACGGGGCTTCCAGGAGGTCGATTCGAGGACTACTGTTCATCACGCTGCACTGCACAGTCCAGGTTAGTGGACTTCGTCAGGTGCGTAAACCCGTTATACGACTGTCTCAGCGCCGCACCATGAACACGTCGACCGGGTCCTCGATCTCGACGACGAAGCCGTGCCGCTCGTAGAGCCGCCTGGCCGCGCTGCCCTGGAGGACGTTCAGCCGGACCGGTCCGCCGTCGGCGTCGGTGCGGGCGAGCAGGGTGCGCAGGACGGCCGAGCCCAGGCCGCGGCCCTGGAGTGCCGGGTCGACGAAGAAGTGCTCAAGCCACAGTCCGTCCTCGGCCGGGCGCAGCGCGACACAGCCCGCGAAGCGGCCGTCGGCCACGATGACCGACAGGTGTTCGGCGACGAAGGCGTCCCGGAACCGCTGCCGCACCCGCCGCTCGTCGAACCGGCCCAGCCGCTCCAGGTCGGGCCGCATCACCACGGCCCGCAGTTCGGCTATCGGCTCGACGTCGGCCGGGGTCGCGGGGCGCAGCGTCCAGGTGCTCGTGTCCATGGCCGGAGTCTGTCAGGACGGGTCGCCCCTGCCGTCGCGCGGCCCGAAGGCGGCCAGCGCCTCCGTGTCCGTCACCCGCGCGTGCAGGTACAGGTCGGCCCACTCGGCGATCCGCGGGTACCCGCACTCCGCGACCAGCCGTGCCACGGCCGCCGGGATGTCGTACGGGGTCACCCGTAGGTCCGTGCCGGGCCCCAGCAGGCACCAGTGGGCGCCGGCGCGGCCGTACGGCATGCCGACGCTGCCGGGGTTGACGACCAGGCGGCCGTGGGCGAGACGGACGTACGGCATGTGGGTGTGGCCGCAGACGACCGTACGGACGCTCCCGGGGACGTCCGCGAGCACCTCCGCCCAGCGGTCGGGGCGGGAGTCGACCAGAACGACCTCCTCGTCGTCGCGCGGGGTGGCGTGGCAGAGGAGGACCTCGCCGAGGCCGCGGACGGTGAGGGTGCGGGTGGCGGGGAGCGAGGCGAGGAAGTCGACGTCCGCAGCGGTGAGCCGGCCCGCGGCATAGGGGCCGATCGGGTCGGGGATCTCCGTCCGCTCGCCCCTGCGGTACTCGACGAGTTCGCGGTCCGCGTTGCCCGCGACCCACAGCACCCGCTCCCCCAGGCTCCTCAACACGTCGAGCACTTCGGTGGGTTGGGGGCCCGCGGTGATGTCTCCGGTCAGCACGATCCGGTCGGCGGCGACCACGTCGGGCTCGGCGAGGACGGCTTCCAGGGCGGGCAGGACCCCGTGGATGTCGGAGAGGACGGCGATACGGTCGTAGGCGGGCATGGGGTCGAGTCTGCACCGGACCCACGGTCGTTCCGGGGCATCCGCGGGAGCATGCGGCCACTCCCGGAGCCGACCGCCGACCCACCGGGGCGCCCGGCGCCGAGAGCGCGCCGGCCGTCAGAGGGCCCGGTGCGTCCCGCACCCCGCGTCTCACCGGACGGACTACGTTTCGACCAGGTTTCCCCAGCGGCTACGCTCCCCTCGTGGCTGAGATCCAGATTCCCGCTGACATCAAGCCCGCCGACGGTCGATTCGGCGCGGGCCCCTCCAAGGTGCGGACGGAAGCGCTGGACGCGCTGGCCGCGACCGGTACCTCCCTGCTCGGCACCTCCCACCGCCAGGCCCCGGTGAAGAACCTGGTCGGCCAGGTGCGCGAGGGGATCTCCGAGCTGTTCTCGCTGCCCGAGGGCTACGAGGTCGTCCTCGGCAACGGCGGCTCCACCGCCTTCTGGGACGTGGCGACGCACGGCCTGATCGAGAACAAGTCGCAGCACCTGACGTTCGGCGAGTTCTCGTCGAAGTTCGCGAAGGCGTCCAAGCTGGCCCCCTGGCTGGCCGAGCCCACCGTCGTCTCCTCCGATCCCGGCACCCACCCGGAGCCGCGGGCCGAGGAGGGCGTCGACGTGTACGCGTTCACGCACAACGAGACGTCGACGGGTGTCGCGGCCCCGATCAAGCGGGTCGCGGGCGCGGACGAGGGGTCCCTGGTCCTGGTGGACGCGACGAGCGGCGCCGGCGGCCTCCCGGTCGACATCGCCGAGACGGACGTCTACTACTTCGCCCCGCAGAAGTCCTTCGCCTCCGACGGCGGCCTGTGGATCGGCGTGTTCTCCCCGGCCGCGATCGAGCGCGCCGAGCGGATCCACGCCTCCGGCCGCCACATCCCGGAGTTCTTCTCGCTGCCCACGGCGATCGACAACTCCCGCAAGAACCAGACGTACAACACCCCGGCGCTCGCCACCCTCTTCCTGCTGAACCAGCAGCTGGAGTGGATCAACGGCCAGGGCGGCCTCGCCTGGTCGACGGCCCGCACCAAGGACTCCTCGACCCGCCTCTACACCTGGGCGGAGGAGTCCAAGCACGCCACGCCGTTCGTCACCGACGCGGCCAAGCGCTCCCAGGTCATCGGCACGATCGACTTCTCGGACGAGATCGACGCCGCCGCGGTCGCCAAGGTGCTGCGCGCCAACGGCATCGTCGACACCGAGCCCTACCGCAAGCTCGGCCGCAACCAGCTCCGCGTCGCGATGTTCCCGGCGATCGACCCCGCGGACGTCGAGGCGCTCACCCGGTGCATCGACTACGTGATCGAGAAGCTCTGATCACTCCGGTACGACAGTGAGGGGCGCCCGGTGCACACCGGGCGCCCCTCGTCGTCCGTCAGCTCGCGGTCAGCCGCGGAAGCCGAGCAGACCGTGCAGCGTGCCGCCGGGCACCGAAGCGGCCGGGGCGGACGCGCCCGTCAGGGCCGAGGCCTTCGCCGGCTGGGCCTCCAGCGGCTTCGGGTCGGGCAGCTTCCGGCAGACCGCGTCGGCGGTGCCGTGGCCGCGCGGGACCGTGCCGTCGGTCAGGTACCTCGCCAGGTACTTGTCGAGACAGGCGTTGCCGCTCAGCGAGATGCCGTGGTTGCCGCCGCCCTGCTCGACGACCAGGCTGGAGTGCTTGAGCAGGCGGTGGACGGCGACACCGCCCTCGTACGGGGTGGCCGCGTCGTCGGTCGCCTGGAACAGCAGCACCGGCGGGAGCTTGGCGTTGGCGACGTTCACCGGCTTCAGCGACTTGGTGGGCCAGAACGCGCACGGTGCGTTGTACCAGGCGTTGTTCCAGGCGTTGAAGGGCGCCTTCCTGTAGACCGCCCAGTTGTCCTTCTGCCACTGCTTCCAGTCGCGCGGCCAGGCGGCGTCACGGCACTGCACGGCCGCGTAGACGCTGTAGCCGTTGTCGCCGGAGGGGTCGATCGCGGCGAAGTTCTGGTACGCCTCGACCAGCGGCTCGGCGTTCTTGTCGTTGACGTACGCGGCGAACGCGTCGGCCAGGTAAGGCCAGTAGCCGTTGTAGTAGCCGCCGGGCAGGAAGGTGTCCTCCAGCTCGGCCGCGCCCACCTTGCCGCCGGCCGGCTTCTTCGCCAACTCGGCCTGCATGGCGTACCACTTGGCCTCGACGCGGGCCGGATCCGTGCCGAGCCCGTACGTCGAGTCGTACTTGGCGATCCACGCCATGAGCGCCTTGTGGCGGGCGTCGAAGGCGTAGTCCTGCCCGATGTTGTCGTCGTACCAGACGCCGTGCGGGTTGACGATGGAGTCGAGGACCAGTCGGCGCACCCGGCTCGGGAAGAGCTTGGCGTAGACCTGGCCCAGGTAGGTGCCGTACGAGTAGCCGAAGTAGTTGATCTTCTTGGCGCCGAGGGACGCGCGGATCGCGTCCATGTCCTTCACGGCGCTGATCGTGTTGATGTACGGCAGCACGTCGGCGTACTTGCGGCCGCAGGCGGCGGCGAAGGACTTGGCGCGCTCCAGGTTGGCCTTCTCGATCGCGGGCGTGCTCGGGACGCTCGGCGGACGGACCGGGTTGAAGTAGCCCGGCACGCAGTCGAGGGCGGGCTTGCTCGCGCCCACGCCGCGCGGGTCGAAGCCGATGACGTCGTACTGGGCGGCGACCGCCTCGGGCAGGTTCGAGGCCACGAACCCGGCGAGCGTGAGACCGCTGCCGCCGGGGCCGCCCGGGTTGACCAGCAGCGGGCCCTGGTACTTCTTCGCGGTGTGCGGGACCCGGGACAGGGCCAGCGTTATCTGGCGCCCCTTCGGTTTGGCGTAGTCGAGCGGCACCTTCACCGACCCGCACTCCAGGGTCGGGTAGTCGTCGGTGCCGCACTTCTTCCAACTGACCTTCGTCACCGCCTGGGCGGGGGCCGCGGTGCGGGACGTACCGGCCTCGGCGGGGACGGCCGTGACGGCTCCCGCCAGGACGACGGTCGCACCGCACAGCACAACTGCGCTTCTTCTCATGACGCCGCATCCTGTCGAATAAGTCTTCGGATGAGAAACGTCTGAGCGAAAGATTTGAAACTCCTTTGATCCGGAGGCACTTGGCCCGTGCCAGGTGCCTCCGGCACCGCATCCCGCAGGTCTCACGCAGCCGTGCAGCTCACACTCGGCACACCCCCGCCCCCGGGCGCGCCCCCGAACCCGAAGCTCGCCGAACCGCCCACCGCCACCGTCCCGTTGTGCGCGGCGTTGCCCGCGGTCACGGTCGAGCCGGTCTGGGTGTACGACGCGTTCCACATGGAGGTGACCTTCTGGTTGCCCGGCCAGGTCCAGGTCACCTTCCAGGAGGAGAGGGCGGTCGACCCCGTGTTGGTCACCTTGACCTCGGCGTTGAAGCCGCCGCCCCAGTCGCTGCTGACCGTGTAGGCGGCGGTGCAGGCCGCCGTGCCCCCGCCCGGGCCGCCGGGGTCGGTCCCGCCGCCCGAGCCGGGGAAGCCCGGCGCCTTGACGCTCGCGAGGTACCCGTCCTTCACGGTGTCCACGGTCTGCCAGTCGTCCTTCAGGATGCCGCCCGTGTCACCGGAGTTGGGGTTCCAGGACCAGTAGGTCCAGTGGAAGGAGTCGGCGCCGTACGTCGAGGTCGGGCGCAGGTAACTCACCAGCGCGGCGAGCCACTTCTGGTCCACGGCCGACTGGAGCGTGGTGCCGAACTCGCCCACCCACACCGGAGCGATGTTCTGCTTGAAGATGTAGCCCCAGTACTTGTCCCAGATCCCCGGCATGTTGGCGGGGAACGCCGGGTCGCTGAACCAGCTCTGCTGGGCCACGCTGGTCGCGTAGTCGTGGGCGGAGTACACGACCCGGTTCGCGACGTCGAGCTGCACGGGGTACTGGGCGACGCCCATCAGGTTGCCGCCCCACCAGCCCGAGACGCCGTTGACGGTCTGCACACCCTCGACGAAGATCAGCAGCTCGGGGTTGACGGACAGCACCGCGTTCCCGGCCCGCTGGGCGGCCAGCCGCCAGTCCGTGGCGGTGTCCCCGCAGCCCCAGCAGGCCGGGTCGTGGGGTTCGTTGTGCAGGTCGATGCCCACGACCGTGCTCTGGCCCTTGTAACGCGCCGCGATTGCCTTGAGGTCGGCTATCCACGTCGACTCCGGGACGGCGGCCGTGTACCAGAGCGCCGACTGGCCGGCGGAGTCCGGGCGGTGCCGGTCGAGGATGACCTTGAGGCCGTCCTGGCCGGCGTACGACACGATCCGGTCCAGGACGCCGAGCGAGTTCAGGCCCTGGAGGTCGGCGTTCTTGCCGCCGGAGAAGTCGATGCTGTTCGGGACGGCACCCGACTTGAAGATGTCGTCGCTGAACGGGATGCGGATCGTGTTGTACCCCAGCGACTTCATCTGGTCGATCATGGACTTGTAGTCGCGGGACCAGAGGCCGTGAACGACCAGGTTGCTGGTCTCGAAGCCGAACCAGTTGATGCCGGCGATCCGGACCGGCTGCCCGGAGGCGTCCAGGATCTGGCGGCCGCTGGTGTGCCAGTAGCCGACGCCGGCCGACTCGGCGGCGTCGGCCGTCTGGAGACCTGTGGCCCCCAGCGGCACCAGGAGAGCCGCCGCCACCGTGCACAGCGCTCTTCGCAAGCTGCGGAACATGTTCGCTGCTTCCTCTCGGGAGGCGCGGGCCCGGAACATGATGGGAGCGCTCCCATCGCCCTGCACCTCCCATGGAAGTCAGGTCACATGGACACGTCAAGACCGCTGACGTCACCTGGTGCGGGCGACGTCACCGGCTGAGCTTCCGGAACCTGCGCACCGCCAGCGGCAGGAAGACCGCCGTCAGCACCACGGGCCACACCCCCGCCATCAGCAGGGCGTGCTGCTCGACCCAGGAGTCCCCGCCGCCCACCGGCGTCCCGAACAGGTCACGGGTGGCCGCGGCCGTCGAGGAGATCGGGTTCCACGCGGCCACCGCGCCCAGCCAGTCGGGCATCAGCTGCGGCGCCACGAAGATGCTGGAGATCATCGTGAGCGGGAAGGCGACCGCGAACAGGCCGCCCGCCGCCTCCGGGTTGGGGACCATCAGGCCGAGCCACACCCCGATCCAGATCAGCGCGAACCGCAGCCACAGCAGCAGTCCGAAGGCGGCGAGGAAACCGAACCCGCCGTCGGGCCGCCAGCCCATGGCCACCGCGGTGAGCATCATGATCGCCAACTCGGCGCAGGCGACCAGCAGATCGGTCACCCCGCGCCCCGCGACCACCGCGGAGGAGGCCATCGGCATCGAGCGGAACCGGTCGATCACGCCCTTCGTCGCGTCGTACACCACCAGCGTCGCGGTGTTGATGAACCCGAAGGCCATCGTCATCACGAACATGCCCGGCATCAGGAAGTCCTTGTAGTCCCCGCCGCCGGGCACCCGCATGGCACTGCCGAAGACATAGCCGTAGAGCAGCACGGAGAGGATCGGGAAGCCCAGCTGCCAGGCGATGTTGACCGGCTGGCGCTGGTAGTGGGTGAGTCCGCGGCGGACGATGTTCCAGACGTCGGCGAGGACCCAGTAGGTGCGGCCGTGAGTGGTCTCCAGCGTGCTCATGCCGCCGACTCCTTCTCCGTGCGGTGTCCGGTCAGGCGCAGGAACACGTCGTCGAGGCTCGGCCTGCGCAGTCCGATGTCCTCGACCCTCACCCCCTCGTCCTGGAGGGTGCGGGCCACCTCGGTGAGCGCGGAGACCCGGTCGACCACGGGTGCGTGCACCCGCAACTCCCCCTCGTCCGACTCCGGTTCGCCGTCGGAGACCCGGGCGACGACCTTCACCACGCGCGGGATGTCCGCCCGCTCGGCGACCACGACCTCGACCCGGTCACCGCCGATCCGGTCCTTGAGACCGTCCGGGGTGTCGTCGGCGATGGCCCGGCCCTGGTCGATGACGGTGACGCGGGAGGCGAGCCTGTCGGCCTCCTCCAGGTACTGCGTGGTCAGCAGGACCGTGGTGCCGCCCGCCACCAACGCCCGTACGGACTCCCACACTTCGCCACGGCTGCGCGGGTCGAGTCCCGTCGTCGGCTCGTCGAGGAAGAGCACGGCGGGCGCGAGGATCATGGAGGCGGCGAGGTCGAGGCGGCGCCGCATGCCGCCGCTGTACTTGCCCACGCCCTTGTCGGCGGCGTCGGTGAGGTCGAACTGCTCCAGGAGCTCGCCGGCCCGCCGCTTGGCCCGCCTGCCGCCGAGGTGGAACAGCCGGCCGAACATCTCCAGGTTCTGCCGGCCGGTGAGGACCTCGTCCACGGCCGCGTACTGCCCGGTGAGACCGATCCTCGACCGCACCTCGCGTCCCTGCCGGACCACGTCCAGTCCCGCGACGGTGGCCCGGCCGCCGTCCAGCCGGATCAGCGTGGACAGGATGCGGACCGCCGTGGTCTTGCCCGCGCCGTTCGGCCCGAGCAGGCCGTGCACGGTGCCCTCGCGGACGGCGAGGTCGAAGCCGTCCAGCGCGCGTTTCTCGCCGTAGCGCTTCTCCAGGCCCTCGGCGCGCACGGCGAATCCGTCGTCGGTCATGGTGCCCCCTTCACTCCGTAACTGAGTACACCGTACCCGATTGCGCGTACGCTGTACTCAGTTTTTCGCCGGAACTAAGCTGCCCCCATGACGAGCAGCGGCGAGACCAGTGGCAGCGGGGACATCGTCCGCACGCTCGAACTGCTGTGGGACGGCGGACCGCGCCCCAGCCGGGGCCCGAAACCCGGTCTGACGCTGGACCGGATCGTGGAAACGGCCGTCCGGATCGCGGACGAGGAGGGGTTCGACGCGGTCTCGATGCGGCGGATCGCCGCCGAGCTCGGCACCGGCGCGATGTCGCTGTACCGGTACGTCCCCGGCAAGGCCGAGCTGCTCGACCTGATGCTCGACCGCGTCCAGCGCCCCTCGGAGAACCCGGCCGACCTCGGCGACGGCACCTGGCGCTCGGCCCTGGAGGCCATGGCCCGCGCCACGCTCGCCCTCTACACCCGGCACCCCTGGCTGCTCGGCGTCAACCAGGCCCGGCCGCTGCTCGGCCCGAGCGCGCTGGACGGCATGGAGAAGATACTGGGCCTGATCCGGCCGATGGGCCTGACCGACCCGGAGCTGGTGTCGGCGGTCATCATGGTCGACGGGTACGTCGTCGGGGCCGCGCGCACCCAGGTCTACCAGCGGGAGGCGGAGCGTACGTCGGGCATGACGACGGCGGACTTCTTCGCGGCCCAGGCGCCGTTCCTGGAGAAGGTCATGGCCACCGGCCGTTACCCGGTTCTCGGCTCCCTCGCCGAGGACACCTGGAGCCCCGGGTTCGACCACTTCGAGTTCGGCTTGCAGCGGATATTGGACGGCCTTGAGGTGTTCGTGGCCGGCCGGCGGGGGGACTCAGGAACGGCGGAATAGGCGTCGGAGTCCGAAGAAGGCGACGACCGCCCCGAGGGCGAGGGCGCCGATCTTGACGGTGCCGCCGGAGTCCCCGCCGCCGTCGCCTCCGGACGCCGAGGGGCTTCCGCTGTCCGAGGACGACCCGGACCCGCCGTCGCCGGGCGCGTCCTGCGCCTCCACCTCGCTGTCGGCGCCCTCCATGCCGAGCAGGAGCTTGGTCCCGTCCGGCGAGTAGGAGACGGACTCACCCTGTCCGAGCGGCACGCTGAGGCGCCCGCCGCGCTTGAGGTCGCCGCCGTTCCAGTCGTACCAGATGCCGCCGAAGTACCCGCGTACGGCGAGCTGCCGGCCGTCCGGCGAGAACGCGGCGTCGGTGGCCCACAGGTCGACGGCCTTGACGGGCTTGAAGACGTTGGTCCCGGAGGGCGAGAGGGTGGCGGGCCCCGCGTAGAGGTGCCCGCCGTCCTCCTGCTTGTCGATGATGTAGACGCGCCCGGTCTTCGGGTGGACGACCATCGACTCGGCGTCGCGCGAGCCGTCGGTGTACTTCACGACGTACTGGGTGGCCTTGACCGACTGGTCCTTCAGGTCCTTCGGCTCGGGCAGCTTGTAGATCCACACGTAGGGCCAGGTGACCCCGTCGTTGTCGCCGATGTCACCGACCCAGATCTGGTTGTCGGGCCCGACGGAGACGGCTTCGACGTCCCTCGGGGTGCCCACGCCCGTCATGGTGATCCTGGCGACGGTCTTCCCGGTGGCGCTGTCCACGGCGTACAGGTACGCGCCGGTGTCCTGGTCGTTGTGGGTCCAGTAGATCCCCGGGTGCTGCCGGGAGGCGGCGAGCCCGCTGGACTCGGTGATCCGGGGGTCGCTGATGGTGAAGCCCCGGTCCCCCTTCCCGTCCCCGTCGGCGGCGGAGGCGGGCACGACCACGGGCAGGGTGAAGCCGCCCAGGAACAGGACCCCGACGAACACGGCAAAGGATCGACGCATGCCCCAAGCCTGCCATCCCCTCCGGGGGTTGGGCGGGGTGGGACGGCTGGGGGAAGGGATCGCGGGTGCGGCTCGGGCTCGGGTGGGTTGAGAGGCGGAGGGTCGGCGGGCCGGGGTCGAGACGGACGGTGGAGGTGGGCCGGGGGGGAGCAGGGGTTCGGCGGTCGGGGTGGGGCCGGGGGGTGGGGGGCCGGAGGAGCTGAGGCGCGGGGGGCCGGAGGCTTGGGGGTCGCAGAAGCTGAAGCGTGGCAGGCCGGAGGGCTGGGGGTCGCAGAAGCTGAAGCGTGGCAGGCCGGAGGGCTGGGGGTCGCAGAAGCTGAAGCATCGGAGGCCGGAGGCCGGAGGGCTGGGGGCCCCAGAAGCTGAAGCGCGGGAGGCCGGACGGCTGGAGTGCCCCAGAAGCTGAAGCGTCGGCGGCCGGAGGGAAAGCGGCCCCCTGGTTCCGTGACCACCTCGGCCTCGGCGCGGAGGGGTACGGGACGCCAGGTTCTGCTCGGTGGCCCGGCCGTCGGCCAGGCAGAGCGGTGGGGTTCGTGCCGTCGAGCGGCTGGGGTGGGCGCGGTCGCGAGGTCATGAGACGGGGTGACGGAGGAGCCGCGGGACCAGAGGCCCGGCCACGAGAGCGGACCCCGGCACGGCGGGCCGGGACCGCCCCGCCGGGTGGGCGCGGGCAGGAGGGGCAGGAAGCCCCGCACTGGCTCGTCCGCCGGTGCCGGCGCGGGCGTGGGCGGACTCACACGCCGGAGCGGGTCTCGATGATCCATCATGAGCGGATGCTCAGATTCATGCCGGTCGGTGACTCGATGACGATCGGAAGCGCGGGGGAGCACACCTGGCGGTACCGGATGTGGCGGCACCTGCGGGACAGCCACGGCGGTCCCTTCGCCCTCGTGGGACCGCGCGAGACGCTGTACGACAAGGCGGCCGACGCTCCGACCTCGTACGACTACGCCGATCCCGACTTCCCCCGGGCCCACCTGGCCGGCTGGGGCGAGGGCTGGGTTCACATGGCCCCGCTGATCGAGGAGGCGGTACGGGCCCACCACGCGGACGTGCTCCTGGTCTCGCTCGGCCTGATCGACCTGGGCTTCTACACGAACGCGGAACAGACCGCGGAGAACGTCCGCGCCTTCGTCGCCGGGGCCCGCCGGGCCAACCCCCGGATCAGGATGGCCGTCCTCCCGGTGATCCCCAACGTCCGGGCGGAGACCGACCCGCCCTTCGCCACGGAGGTCACCCGCTTCAACGAGCTCCTGGCCAAGGTGATCGCCGACCTGGACGAGCCCCGCTCCCCTCTGCTGCCGGCATCGCCCCCGTCGTCGTACGACATCAGTCACGACACCTACGACGGCACCCACCCGAACGCGAGCGGCGAGCACAAGATCGCGGCGGCCTTCGGGGAGGCCATGTACCAGGCGTGGGGCCTCGGCGAGCCCTACGACGCCGGCTGACGGGCCTGCGCCTCGGTCAGAGGCAGTGCACCGCCTGCGTGGTCAGCTCGTAGCGCGCGCCCACGACGGCCAGTTCACCGGAGTCCACCTTGGCGGCGAGGTCGGGTTCCGCCGCGAGCCGTGCCCGGACGAGTCGTATGTTCGCGTCGACCGTCGCGTCGATCCGCGCGTCCCCCGTCTTCGTACGGTCGATCGCCGGGCTGATCTGCTCGGCCAGGTACTGGATGTGGGCGGGCAGTTGCGCACCCGTCCCGTCCGCCTGGACCGCCGCCTTCACGGCTCCGCACGACTGGTGGCCGAGCACCATCAGCAGCGGGATGCCCAGTTCGAGCACCCCGTACGCGAGGCTGCCGAGCACCGCCTCGTCGAGGACCTGGCCCGCGGTGCGCACGGTCATCAGGTCGCCGAGGCCCTGGTCGAAGACCAGCTCCGGCGCCACCCGGGAGTCGATGCAGCCGAGCACGAGGGCGAAGGGGTGCTGGGCGGTGGTCAGCGCCTGCCGGACGGCGGGCGTCTCGTCGGGGTGCCGCTCGCGGTAGGTGCGCCAGCGCCGGTTGCCCTCGGCCAGCTCGCGCAGGGCCTCCTCGGCGGTGGTGGGCCGTTTGCGCGGCGGAACCGCGGCGGGCGCGGCGACGGCGGCCGGGGCGCCGGCGGCGAGGCCGGTGCCGAGGACCGCGGTACCGGTGAGCGCGGCGCGCAGGAGGGCGCGCCGCGCGGTTCTGTGGGGTCGCTGGTCGGAGGTCACGGAGGGGAACGTACGTCCGACCCGTTCCCCTCCCGTCCGGATTGCCTTTTCATGGCCGGGCGTTGGTGTTTCATGGGCGAACGCTGAACCGTTCTTGGCCGACCTCGGGGCCTCCAACCTGTGTACCGGGCAAGGGAGTTGGCTCGCTCGGTCAACTCGGTCACTTCGGCTCGCCGTTGAACCTCGCGGTCGCCCAGCGGTAGCCGAGCACCGCGAGCCCGAGGGACCAGGCGACGGCGATCCAGCCGTTGTCACCGATCTCGGTGCCGAGGAGCAGTCCGCGCAGGGTCTCGATGGCCGGGGTGAAGGGCTGGTACTCGGCGATCGGCTGGAACCAGCCCGGCATCGCGTCGACCGGGACGAACGCGCTGGAGATCAGCGGCAGGAAGATCAGCGGCATGGCGTTGTTGCTGGCGGCCTCGGCGTTGGGGCTGATGAGGCCCATGCCGACGGCGATCCAGGTCAGCGCCGTGGCGAACAGCACGAGCAGCCCGAAGGCGGCCAGCCACTCCAGGACGGTGGCGTCGGTGGAGCGGAAGCCGATGGCCACGCCGACCGCGCCGACCAGGACCACGCTGACCACCGACTGGAGCACACTGCCGACGACGTGTCCGACCAGCACCGAACCGCGGTGGATCGCCATCGTCCGGAAGCGGGCGATGATGCCCTCGCTCATGTCGTTGGAGACGGAGACCGCGGTGCCGATCGTGGTGGAGCCGATCGTCATCAGCAGCAGGCCCGGGACGAGGTAGGCGATGTAGTCGGAGCGGTCGCCGCCGCCGATGCCCGCGCTCATGGTGTCGCCGAAGACGTAGACGAAGAGGAGCAGCAGCATGATCGGGGTGAGCAGCAGGTTCAGGGTGAGCGAGGGGTAGCGCCGGGCGTGCAGGAGGTTGCGGCGCAGCATCGTGGAGGAGTCGCGCACCACGAGGGCGAGGTTGCTCATCGGACGGTCTCCTTGGTCGGGGCGGGGCCGGTCAGGGCGAAGAACACGTCGTCCAGGTCGGGGGTGTGCACGGTCAGTTCGTCGGCCTCGACGCCGGCCGCGTCGAGCCGGTCGAGGAGGGCGCGCAGCTCGGACTGGCTGCCGCCGCTGGGGAGGCGCAGGGTGAGGGACTCGTCGTCCCCGGTGACCTCGCGCAGTTCGCGGGCGGCGCTGCGGTAGGCGTCCGGGTCGGTGAAGCGGAGCCGGACGTGTCCGCCGGGGACCAGGCGCTTGAGCTCTTCGGCGCTGCCCTCGGCGGCGATCCTGCCGTCGTGCAGGACCGCGATGCGGTCGGCGAGTTCGTCGGCCTCCTCCAGGTACTGGGTGGTGAGGAAGACGGTGACGCCGTCGGAGACCAGCTCCCTGATGACCTGCCACATGGTGTGCCGGGAGCGGGGGTCGAGACCGGTGGTCGGTTCGTCGAGGAAGATGATCCGCGGGTCGCCGACGAGGGTCATGGCGATGTCGAGGCGGCGCTTCATGCCACCGGAGTAAGTCGAGGCAGGCTTCTTCGCCGCCTCGGTGAGGTCGAAGCGCTCCAGCAGGTCGGCGGCGACCCTGCGGCCCTCGCTCCTGGGGAGGTGGTGCAGGTCGGCCATGAGCAGCATGTTCTCCTCCCCGGTGATCAGTCCGTCGACCGCGGAGAACTGCCCGGTGACACCGATGGCGGCGCGCACCCCCTGCGGGTCGGCGGCCAGGTCGTGACCGCCGACGTGGATGTCACCGGTGCCCGGGTCGGCCGGGACGAGAGTGGAGAGGATCTTGACGGCGGTGGTCTTGCCGGCGCCGTTCGGACCGAGGAGGGAGAAGATCGTGCCGGCCGGCACCCGGATGTCGATGCCGTCGAGGACGGTCTTGTCCCCGTAGGACTTGCGCAGTCCGTTCGCCGCTATGGCCAGGTCGGTCATGGTGGGTGCTCCTTGAGGGGGCTGTGGGAGGCGGCGGGTCAGAGGCCGCGGGCGGTGATGTCGCCGTGGGTGGTGGTGGCGTGGACGGTCAGGGCGGCGCGGCTGCCGTCGGTGTTGTTGAGGGTGTTGTGGATGCGGCCGTACGAGGTGCCGGCGTCCAGGGCGGCGGAGGCTGCGGTGGCGAGGGTGATGTCGCCCTGCTGGGTGGTGAGGTCGAGGGTGCCGGTGACGGCTTCGTGGACGGTGATGTCGCCGCGCTGGGTGCTGATGCGGCCGGGTCCGGTGAGGCGTTGGACGGTGACGTGGCTGTCGGTGGCGGTCAGGTGCAGGCGCGCGGCTTCGTCGATCTTGACCGGGCCGTGGGCGCCGTCGAAGGTGATGTCGCCCAGGCGTCCGACGGCGCGGAACTCGGCGGCGGCCGTGCGGGCCTGGAGGTGGGAGCCGGCCGGGACCCGGAGGGTGACCTCGACGGCTCCGGAGGGTCCGAAGTAGGGGTTCTTGGCGGGTGGGGCGGTGATCCGCAGGACGCCGTCGCGGTGGTCGACCTCGATCTGTTCGGCGGCTTTGGTGTCGCGGCCGCGGCCGGGGTCGGCGGGGCGGATGTCGACGGTGGTGTCGGCGCGGTCGGCGGCGATGACCTGGACGCGCCCGGCGGGCAGGTCGATGACGGCGGTGACCGGGGCGGGGGTGTCGAACGTGTGCATCAGCTGCTCCTGCGTTTCGTCGTCGGTGTTTCCGATGGACGAAAAGCTACGTTGCATTCACTAGTTGGGCAACGTACTTGTTGCGCCGCAATCTAATACCAGCAGGTGAATGCATCAATTTCATTGCAACGAATCAGAAAGCAACGCAACGCCCTGCTCGTGTTCGTTGCAACAGATCAGAAGTGAACGCTATGCTTCGGGCACCAGGAACCACGAAGGAGGCCGCGATGCCGGGAGGCAGGCTCACCCAGCAGGAACGGCAGCAGATCGCGCTGGGAGTGGCCGACGGCCTCGCCTACGCGGAGATCGCCCGCCGCCTCGAACGCCCCACCTCGACCATCACCCGCGAGGTCATGCGCAACGGCGGCCCCACCGCCTACCGCGCCGACCTCGCCCACCGCGCCGCCGAACGCCGCGCCCACCGCCGCCGGCAGACCGCCCCGCGCGCGGCACAGGCGCCCGCACCGGCCCACGGCCGCGATCCCGAAGCGGTGCGCGACTACGAGGAGGTGTTCACCACCGTCCTCATGCAGACGGGCGTGCCCAAGATGATGGCGAGGGTGCTGACCTGCCTCTACACCAGCGACACCGGCACGACGACAGCCGCCGAGCTCGTCCAGCGCCTCCAGGTCAGCCCGGCGTCCGTCTCCAAGGCCATCAGCTACCTCGAGAACCAGGGCCTGGTCCGCCGCGAGCGCGACGAGCGGCGCCGCGAGCGCTATGTCGCCGACGACGACGTCTGGTACCAGTCCATGATCGCCAGCGCCCGCGGCACCATACAGCTCGCGGAGACCGCACGGCAGGGCGTGGGCGTCCTCGGCCGGGACACCCCGGCCGCCGCCCGCCTGGAGAACATCGCCCGCTTCCTCGACTTCGTCTCCGAGAGCATCACCCGCGCCGCGGACCAGGCTCGCGAGGTCCTCCACACGAAACCGGAGCCCGCCCCGGACAGCGCTCCCGCGCCGGACAGCAGGGAGACGAAGTGAGCGGTGCCGTGGTCCTCCGACATGGCGTCTCCCGTCGTGTCCCGATCACCGTGCGTATCGTTGTACCGCGCGGCTGGACTCGTCCATGGGACAGCCGGGGAGGAGCGCCACGATGACCGTCCTCGAAGACAGGATCGCGATGGCCGAGAGCGACAACACGAGCACCCTCGACGAGATGTTCGAGCGGCTCGAGACGATGCCCGTCCCCGAGGGATACAAGGTCGAGATCGTCGAGGGGACCGTCTACATGTCGCCGCAGCGGGACACCCACTGGGAGATCATCCTGGACATCGTCGAGCAGTTGCGGACCAAGTACTCGCGCAAGCGTGTGAAGTCCGACGTGCGCATCGACTACCCGGGGCACCTCAACGGCTTCGCGACCGACGTGACGGTGATGGCCGAAGGCGCCGCGAAAACGGAGGACGGCCGCTGGTCCCACGAGGACGTCGAGTTCGTCGCCGAGGTGATCTCCAAAGGAACCGCGGCCAACGACTACGGCCCGAAGAAGGCTGCCTACGCCATGGCGGAAGTCCCCGTCTACGTCATCGCGGACCCGTATCAGGGGCGGTGCCACATCTTCACCGACCCCAAGGGCGGTGACTACGAGGTCGAGACCAGGGTGCCCTTCGGCAAGGATCTGGACCTCACCGGCACCGTCGTCGGTCTCGCCCTCACAACGGATGAGTTCCCCCGTGACTGACTGACACAATCCGCCGCATGTCGATCATCCACAGGACCACCCTCAAGCCCACCAAGCTGGAACTCCTCACCACCTGGCTGCCCTCCCGCCCCTGGTACACCGGCACCGGCGCCCCCGAGCTGACCAGGGCCGGCGGCTTCCGGCTTGACGACCCGGAGGGCGAGGTCGGGATCGAGTTCCTGGTGGCCGTCGACTCCTCCGGCCCCGAACCCGTCACCTACCTGGCCCCCCTCACCTACCGCGCCGCCCCGCTCCCCGGCGCCGAACACGCCCTCGTCGGCACCATGGAGCACGGCGTGCTGGGCCCCCGCTGGGCCTACGACGGCATTCACGACCCGGTGCTGCGCAGCACACTCCTCGCCCTGTTCGAGGGCCGCGTCCAGGCCCAGGCACAGAGCCTCAGTGACACCCCCGACCACGAGGTCACCCACTCCTTCACGGGCTCCGGTCTCACCGTCCCCGAGGGCCCCGTCGAGGTCACCGAGGACCGGGACGGCACCGGGTTCGCCCTCCCGGACGGCACGGTCCTGCACCTGCACCGGCGCCCGCGGCCCACCGCCCCCGAGGGCGCGATCGGCCAGGTCACCGGGGCCTGGGACGCACCGGACGGCACCCGAGCCCGAGGCGTCCTCGCGAGCCTGCGCACTGGCTGAGGACACGGGTGTCACAGCCCGGGTGAAGGCACACCTCCGCCAAGACCTGAACAGACGTCAGAACCCCACGTCCGGCCCCCGGAACGTCGGCACCCTGCGCACCCGGCCGGCCCGCTCGTACGCGTACGCCAGCCGCAGCAGTGTCGGTTCGCTCCACGCCGTGCCCATGAACGTCACCCCGACCGGCAGGCCGAACGCGAACCCCGCCGGCACGCTCACCGCGGGGTACCCGGCGAGCGCCGCGGGCGTGGACGCGCCGCCGCCGTAGGTGTCCCCGCGGATCAGGTCGATCTTGGCCGGCGGGCCGGTCGTCGGCATCACGAGGGCGTCGAGGCGGTGCCGGCGCAGCACCGCGTCGATGCCTTCCGCCCGCGACAGCCGACGGTTCACCGCCAGCGCCTCCTCGTACTCCCGTGCCGAGAAGTCCAGCCGCTCCACCGCCTCCAGCCCGTCCTGCCGTACGTACCGCAGTTCCCGGTCGGCGTGCTCGCGGTTGAAGGCGATCAGCTCCCGCAGGCTGCGCGGGATCTCACCACGCGCCTCGGCGAGGTAGGTGTTCAGGGCCCGCTTGAACTCGTAGGCCTGGACGACCATCGCACCGGGCAGGTCCTCCAGCTGCTCGGCGGTGGGGATGTCCGCGGGGTCGACGATCACCGCTCCGGCCGCGCGCATCACCTCGATCGCCCGCTCGGCGATGTCGTCGGCATGGTCGCTGTACCCGAAGTACACGGTCCGCGGGATGCCGATGCGCGCCCCGCGCAGCCCGTCCGCGGACAGGAAGCGGGTGTAGTCGCGGTGGGAGTGGCCCCGGCTCGCGGCCGTCGCGGGGTCCCTGGCGTCGACGCCGGCCAGCGCGCCGAGCATGATCGCCGCGTCCCGGACCGTACGGGCCATCGGGCCGACGCTGTCCTGGCTCGGCACACCGGGGATGATCCCGCCCCGGCCGACCAGTCCGACGGTCGGCTTGACCCCGACGACGCAGTTCGCCGAGGACGGGTCGATGATCGAGCCGTTGGTCTCGGTGCCGATGCCGGCGACGCACAGGTTGGCCGCGACGGCGGCGCCGGTGCCGGAGCTGGACTCGTTGGGCGAGCGGTCCAGCTTGTACGGATTGCGGGTCTGGCCGCCGCGCGCGCTCCACCCGGCGTGGTGGGTGAGCGAGAGGCCGCCCGCCCACTCGCTGAGGTTGGTCTTGCCGAGGACGACGGCACCGGCGGCCCGGAGCCGGGCGGCGACCGTGGCGTCCCGCGAGGGCCGCAGCCCCTCCAGGGCGAGCGAGCCGGCCGTGGTGTGCATCCGGTCCGCGGTCTCGACCAGGTCCTTCAGCAGGACCGGCATGCCGTGCAGCGGGCCCCGGGGCCGCCCGCCCGCGTCCAGCCGTCGGGCCTCCCGCAGCGCGTCGGGGTTGACCTCGATCACCGCGTGCAGCAGCGGGTCGAGGCGTTCGATCCGCTCCAGGTAGTAGCGGGTGAGCCGCTCCGCGTCGAGCCGCCCCCTGTCCATCAGCGCGCGCAGCTCGGTGATGGACAGCTCGTCGAACTCCCCGGTCGCGACATCCGCCGCGCGGGCCGGGGCCGCACCCAGCAGGGGCGTGGCCGCCGCCGCGGTGCCGAGCGCCAGCACGTCCCGCCGGGTGGCCCGGATTCCCTCCATGCGTGTCATGCACGGCACGTTAGAGACGGAACCGCCCGAACTCCCTCCGGCTGTCCCCCGGTTCGACAGGGGAGCAATCCCCCCGAAGCCGGTGCTTGCCTGGAGTCCACTCCAAGGCGTTGGCTGGACCACCATGAAGTACACGCAGCTCGGACGCACCGGACTCAAGGTCAGCCGACTCGTCCTCGGCACCATGAACTTCGGCCCGCAGACCGACGAGCCCGACTCGCACGCGATCATGGACTCGGCTCTCGACGCGGGAATCAACTTCTTCGACACCGCCAACGTGTACGGCTGGGGCGAGAACAAGGGCCGTACCGAAGAGATCATCGGCAACTGGTTCGCGAAGAGCGCCGCCAACCGCGACAAGGTGGTCCTGGCCACCAAGGTCTACGGCAACATGGCCGCGGACGGCGACGCCTGGCCCAACCACGACAAGCTGTCGGCGCTGAACATCCGCCGTGCCGTCGACGCCTCGCTCAAGCGGCTCCGGACCGACCACATCGACGTCTACCAGTTCCACCACGTCGACCGCGCCACTCCCTTCGAGGAGATCTGGCAGGCGATCGACACCCTCGTGCAGCAGGGCAAGATCCTCTACGTCGGGTCCTCCAACTTCCCCGGCTACAAGATCGCCCAGGCCAACGAGATCGCCGCGCGGCGCGGCGGCACCATCGGCCTCGTCAGCGAGCAGTGCCTCTACAACCTCGCCGAGCGGCGCGCCGAGATGGAGGTCATCCCGGCCGCCCAGGAGTACGGCCTCGGCGTGATCCCCTGGTCGCCGCTGCACGGCGGTCTGCTCGGCGGGGTCATCAAGAAGGAGGTCGAGGGCGGCCGCCGCGCCTCCGGCCGGGCCGCGGACACCCTCGCCGACCCGGCCAAGCGGGCCCAGATCCAGTCGTACGAGGACCTGCTGGAGAAGCACGGTCTGGAGCCCGGCGAGGCGGCCCTGGCCTGGCTGCTGACCCGTCCCGGCGTCACCGGCCCGATCGTCGGCCCGCGCACGGCCGAGCAGCTCGCGTCGGCGGTCCGGGCGGTCGAGCTGGAGCTGGGCGAGGAGGTCCTGTCCGGCCTGGACGAGATCTTCCCGGGCACCGGCCCCTCTCCGGAGGCCTTCGCCTGGTAGCGCCCGGTGGGGGAACCGCGGCCGGCCGCGGTTCCCCTACCTGCCGAGGACGGCGGCCAACGCCACGACGACGAACATCATCACAAGCACACCGGCCATGATCCGGTTCCGGGTCTTCGGGTCCACGTGTCGAGCCTAACCGGCTCCGCCCAGCGGCCAGCGGCCGACCACCTCGTAGCGGGGCTGCTCCCCCGGCACCCCGGACCCCGGAAGGTTGCTCCGCACCAGCGCCAGCTCGTCCACGGTCCAGGTGCGGCTCGTGAACCCGGCGAGCACCTCCAGGCAGGGCCGGACGTCCACCGCCTCCCGGCTGCGCGCCACGGTCAGGTGGGCCTTGTACCGCCGGTGCTCCCCGGTGTCCACGCCGGCCCTGCGCGCGGCCGCCTCAGCCCGTTCCGCCAGCAGCCGCAGCACCGGCAGTCCGCCGGAGGCCCCTGCCCACAGGGCCCGCCCGTGCCCGAACTGCCCGCCCCCGTGCACGGCCAGCGGGAAACGGGCGGTCCGCCGGGCCGCCCGCTCCAGCCGCTCCGACAGCTCCGGTACGGCGTCCTCGTCGACCTCGCCGTAGAAGGCGAGCGTGAAGTGCCAGCCCGGGACGCCGGTCCAGCGCAGCGCCTCGGCGACCGGCAGCTTCCTCAACTCGGCGACGACTGAGGCGAGTTCCTCGGTGACATCCTGCGGAGGCAGTACCGCGGCGAAGAGTCTCATGGGGGCCAGCCTGTCACCATGGGGGCATGGAGATCACCATCCGGGACGGCGGCGCCGACGACCTACCCGTGATCCTCGGCATGCTGGACAGCTGTGTGGAGTGGCTGGTCGCGCGGGGGCGTCCCGGCCAGTGGGGGACCCGGCCGCTGTCGGCGAGTCCCGGGACGGTGGAGTCCGTCGCCCGGTACGTGGCGGAGGGCAGCGTGTACATCGCCGAGGCCGACGGCGTCCCGGCGGCGACGCTCACGCTCACCGACGCGCCCGGCGCCCACCTGGCGCATCTGCCGCCGCCCGGCGAGCCCGAGCGGTACATCCACTGGCTCGCCTCCGACCGCCGCTTCCAGGGCCACGGCATCGGCAGCGCCCTCCTCGCGCACGCCGCCGAGCAGACCCGGCGCGCGGGTGTCGGCCTGCTGCGGGTGGACTGCTACGCGGGCGACGACCGCCGGCTGGTCGCCTACTACGAGGCCAACGGCTTCGCCCCGACGCAGACGTACACCGCCGGGGCGAACAACGACTGGCCGGGCCAGGTACTGGCCATGCGCGTGCGGCCGTAGCGCTCAGGCCGCGGGCGCCAACTGCTCCTGCGCCTCGCGCGGCACGAACCGGACGTGCGGGTGGCCGCGGTTCCAGCCGACCGACAGCCGCAGGTTGCCGACGCGGGCCAGGACCAGGCCGATCGTCACGGCCGCCACCGCGGCGATCGCGCCGCCGACCGCGAGGCCCGCCCGGACGCCGTACGCGTCGGTGACCCAGCCGGCGATCGGGGCGCCGATCGGCGAGCCGCCCATGAACACCATCATGTAGAGGGCCATCACGCGGCCCCGCATGGCCGGGTCGGTGCCCATCTGCACGCTGGTGTTCGCGGTGACGTTGACCGTCATGCCGAACATCCCGATCGGGGCCATGAGCAGGGCGAACAGCCACAGCGAGGGCGCGACGGCGGCGACGATCTCCAGCGCGCCGAAGGCCACCGCGCCCACGACGAGGACCCGCATCCGGGCGGTGCCGCGCCGGGCCGCGAGCAGGGCGCCGGCCAGGGAGCCGACCGCCATCACCGTGTTGAAGAGGCTGTAGGAGCCGGCGCCCGCGTGGAAGACGTCGTCGGCGAAGGCCGAGAGGTACACGGGGAAGTTGAAGCCGAAGGTGGACACGAACCCGACCAGGACGATGGTCCAGATCAGTTCCGGCCGCCCGGCCACGTAGTGCAGGCCCTCCCGCAACTGTCCCTTGCCGCGCGGGGCGCGCTCCACGACGTGCAGCTCACGCGCCCGCATCATCAGCAGGCCGACCAGCGGGGCGACGAAGGACAGGCCGTTGGCGAGGAACGCCCAGCCGGTGCCCACGCCGGTGATCATGACACCGGCGACCGCGGGGCCGATCAGACGGGCCGACTGGAAGTTCGCGGAGTTCAGGCTGACCGCGTTCTGGAGCTGGTCGGGGCCGACCATCTCGGAGACGAACGACTGGCGGGCCGGGTTGTCGACGACTGTCGCGAGGCCCACGGCGAAGGCGGCGAGGTAGACGTGCCAGACCTGGACGTGGCCGGTCAGGGTGAGGACGGCGAGCGCGACGCCGGTGGCGCCCATCGCGGACTGCGTGAACAGCAGTGCGCGGCGCTTGGACAGCCGGTCGACGAGGACGCCGCCGTAGAGACCGAAGAGCAGCATCGGCAGGAACTGAAGGGCCGTCGTGACGCCGACGGCGGTGGCGGAGCCGGTGAGGCTGAGCACCAGCCAGTCCTGGGCGATGCGCTGCATCCAGGTGCCGATGTTGGACACGACCTGGCCGGCGAAGAACAGCCGGTAGTTCCTGACCTTCAGCGAACTGAACATGGATGACTTGCGGGACGCAGAGGTAGAAGGGATCGGTGCGGGGGCGGATTCTGCTCCGGGTCCCGTACTCAAAGTGCGTTCGCCTCCTCTTCGTGGCTTACAGGTGTGCGAGTTTCTCCAGCACGGGGGCGGCTTCGCGCAGTTTCGCCCACTCGTCCTCGTCGAGGCCGTCGACCAGGGCGGCGAGGAAGGCGTTCCGCTTGGCGCGGCTCTCCGCGAGCATGGCCTCGGCCTGCTCGGTCTTGGTGACGACCTTCTGGCGCCGGTCCTCGGGGTGCGGCTCCAGCCGGACGAGTCCCTTGGCTTCCAGCAGCGCCACGATGCGGGTCATCGACGGCGGCTGGACGTGCTCCTTGCGGGCGAGCTCCCCGGGGGTGGCCCGGCCGCAGATGGAGAGGGTGCCCAGCACCGACATCTCGGTGGGGCTCAGTGACTCGTCGACCCGCTGGTGCTTGAGCCGACGGGACAGTCGCATCACGGCTGAGCGCAGGGAGTTCACGGCGGCTACGTCGTCGCCATGGGTAAGGTCCGGCATCTCTTTAGCATAACTCATTACTCTGGCTAAACAAGCTGGCGCACACGGGCATTCCCGTGACTCCGGCCACTCGTCACCCATTCGTCATCCGCCCCGGCACAACCTTCGACGACGGTGACCCACCTCACAGCGGAACCTCAACTACCGTCCCATTTAGGGGCTTTGACGTGGTGGACAGGGTCGGCCGCACAGGGTTGCATCAGCAGCTCCGGCCGTCGTGCCGCGTCCCGTCCGCGGCCTCCACCCATCCCGAGGAAACCCGCCTTGCGACACCTCAGACAGCTACGGCTCGCCGCGCTGGCGATGGTCCTGGCAGCAGCTCCCACCGCATGGTCCGCCGCCCCGGCGCCCGCCGTCACCGGCACCCCCGCCGCCGACACCGCGTTCGGCTACACCGCGCAGCTCGTCGTCGGCGACCACGACCGCGGCTGCTCCGGGGTCCTGGTCGCCCCCCAGTGGCTGCTCACCGGCGCGAGCTGCTTCGCCGCCGACCCGGCCGTGAGCCTCGCCGTCCCCGCGGGCAGGCCGGCCTCGCCGACCACCGCCACCATCGGCCGCTCCGACCTCAGCACCGGGGCGGGCGCGGTGCGCCAGGTCGTCGAGCTGGTGCCCGGCACCACCGGGCGGGACGTGATCCTGGCCCGGCTGAACCAGGCGGTCACCAATGTCACCCCGGTGGCCCTGGCCACGTCCGAGCCCACCGCCGGGGAGACGCTGGCGTTCGCCGGGTTCGGACGGACCCGGACCGAGTGGGCACCCCTGAAGCTGCACTCCGGCGCGCTCTCGGTGGACGCCTCGGACGCGGACACGATCACGGTCACCGGCGCGGACGGCGTGGCCGCGTGCGCCGGTGACACCGGCGGCCCGGTGGTGCGCACCACGAACGGCACCGACCGACTGGTGGCCCTCACCAGCCGGTCGTACCAGGGCGGCTGCTACGGCATCGACGCCACCGAGACGCGCACCGGCGGCGTGGCGGCCCGTGTCGACGGACTGGCCGCCTGGATCGACACCGCCGTCACCGCGGCCCGCCCCCTCACCAACCAGGGGACCGCGAAGTGCCTGGCGGTGCCCCGGGCCGACACGGAGAACGGCACCGGCCTGATCCAGTGGACCTGCAACGGCGGCTCCGAACAGAAGTGGCACCTGACGCCGGTCGCGGGCGGCAACGGCGACCGCTACGTCGTCAGGAACGCCAACAGCGGCCGGTGCCTCGCGATGCCGGCCGCCTCGGTCACCGACGGCACCCAGGCCATCCAGTGGACCTGCAACGGCGGCAAGGAACAGGTCTGGATCCACGACAGCCTCGACCGGCTGCGCAACCTGAACAGCGACAAGTGCCTCGCCGTCCCGGCGTCCAACCCGGCCATCGGCACCAAGGTCATCCAGTGGCCGTGCTCGTCGAACACCGACCAGCGGTGGACCTGGTAGCGGCGGGCCGCCCGGTGCCGGAAGGCCGAGGCTCCCCGCACCGGCGGGCCCCGAAACCGGATCTTCACCCGAACGAGTGAGTCGGGTGCGGAAAGTGAACGCTGGTCCCCCTGGACGACGACCCTCGTCTCCATGGGGACCAGTGTGCTCAGCCTGCGGATAGACGGGGAGCTGCTCGAGCGGCTCCGGGACCATGCGGCCAAGAGGGGGATGAGCGTCCAGGACTATGTGATCCGAACGCTCGTCCGGGACGACTTCGACGAACGGTTCCAGACCGCCGTCGACGAGACCGAGAAGTTCTACGGCGTCACGTGAGACCGGGGCGGGTGGGGGCGACTCACGTCAGGCCCAGGGCCGGCATCAGGTAGTAGAAGGCGAAGACGGCGGAGACGACGTACATCGCGGCCGGGACCTCCCGGGCCCGCCCCGCCGCCAGGCGCAGCACCACGAAGGTGATGAAGCCCATGCCGATGCCGTTGGTGATCGAGTAGGTGAACGGCATCATCACCATCGTCACGAAGGCCGGGATCGCGATGGTGTGGTCGCCCCAGTCGATGTCGCGGACCGAGTTCGCCAGGATCAGGAAGCCGACGGCGAGCAGCGCGGGGGTCGCGGCCTGGGACGGGACCATGGTGGCGACGGGCGTCAGGAAGAGGGCCACGGCGAAGAGCGCGCCGGTGACCACGTTGGCGAAGCCGGTGCGGGCGCCCTCGCCGACACCGGCCGTGGACTCCACGAAGGCCGTGGTGGCGGAGGAGGAGCTGGCACCGCCCGCGGCGACCGCGAGGCCGTCGACGAACAGGACCTTGTTGATGCCGGGCATCTGGCCCTGGGCGTCGGTGAGCTTGGCCTCGTCGGAGACGCCCATGATCGTGCCCATCGCGTCGAAGAAGCACGACAGCAGGACCGTGAAGACGAAGAGGATGCCGGTCAGCACGCCGACCTTGTCGAAGCCGCCGAACAGGCTGACCTTGCCGAGCAGACCGAAGTCCGGGGTGGCGACCGGGTTGCCGGGCCACTTCGGGGCGGTGAGCCCCCAGGACGGCACCTTGGCGACGGCCTCGATGATCATCGCCAGGACCGTCATGGCGACGATGGAGATCAGGATCGCGCCGGAGACCTTGCGGACGATGAGCGCGAGGGTCAGCAGGGCGCCCAGGACGAAGACCAGGACCGGCCAGCCGTTGAGGTGGCCGTCACCGCCGAGCTGGAGCGGGACGGTGGTCTGGGCGACGTCCGGGATGCGGGAGACGAACCCGGAGTCCACGAGTCCGATCAGCATGATGAACAGGCCGATACCGATGGAGATCGCCTTGCGCAGGCCGAAGGGCACCGCGTTCATCACGCGCTCGCGCAGACCGGTGGCGACCAGCAGCATCACGATGAGGCCCGCCAGGACCACCATGCCCATCGCGTCCGGCCAGGACATCCGGGGCGCGAGCTGGAGCGCGACGACGGAGTTCACGCCGAGCCCCGCGGCCAGCGCGATGGGGACGTTGCCGACCACGCCCATCAGGAGCGTGGTGAAGGCCGCGGTCACGGCGGTCGCGGTGACCAGCTGGCCGTTGTCCAGGTGATGGCCGTACATGTCCTTGGCGCTGCCGAGGATGATCGGGTTCAGCACGATGATGTAGGCCATCGCGAAGAAGGTGGCGAAGCCGCCCCGGATCTCGCGCGGCAGCGTGCTGCCCCGTTCGGAGATCTTGAAGTAGCGGTCGAGGGCGGTCGGCATTGGATGTTCCTACGAGCAGAAGTGGACAGACGCAAACCGTTTCAGTATGAACGTATAAAGCCGGAGGAGCCATCTCCGCGCGTAGATGTGATCGCCTCGTAAGCTGTCCCCATGGCCGGCTTTTTCTCGGGACCCCTCAGGCACGAGGCTCCGGAGCCCCTGGAGGGCCCCGTGGTCGCCACCGTCACCGGTGGCACGATCCTGTGGTTCGCGCTGTTCCTCGTACAGCTCCCCTTCTACGGCTGGTTCGCGGACCACGACCGCACCTGGTGGCTGTGGACCTGCCTGGCCGGGGGCGTGCTCGGGCTGTACGGCACCTGGTACGTCCGCAAACGGGACGCCGCCATCAGGAAGGCGGCGGCCGCCGACTCCGCCGCCGACCCTGCTTCCGAGTGACGAGCGCCCCCTAGTACCAGGGCATCACGCGCCCGGTCCCGTCTCCTCCCCAGGTCGGAACTTCCGGCCACTCGGCGGGTGAAGCCGCAAAACCGCACGTACCGTCGAATGCATGACGCACATCGACGCGGGCGCCGCACTCGACCGCACGACGGCCCCGTCAGCGGCGGTGACCGGCCTGACCGCCGCCGAGGTCGCCGAGCGGGTGCGGCGGGGCCAGGTCAACGACGTGCCGGTGCGCAGCAGCCGGACCCTGGCGGAGATCGTCCGGGCGAACGTCTTCACCCGGTTCAACGCGATCATCGGTGTGCTCTGGCTGGTCATGCTGTTCGTCGCGCCGTTCCAGGACAGCCTGTTCGGGTACGTCATCCTCGCCAACACCGGGATCGGCATCGTCCAGGAATGGCGGGCGAAGAAGACCCTCGACTCGCTCGCGGTGATCGGCGAGGCACGTCCGACCGTACGGCGGGACGGCACCGCGACCGCGGTCAGCACCTCGGAGATCGTCCTCGACGACCTCATCGAGATCGGGCCCGGCGACAAGGCCGTGGTCGACGGGGAGGTCGTGGAGGCCGACGGCCTGGAGATCGACGAGTCGCTGCTCACCGGTGAGGCCGACCCGGTGGTGAAGCGGCCCGGCGACCAGGTGATGTCCGGAAGCTTCGTGGTCGCCGGCGGCGGCGCCTTCCGGGCCACCAAGGTGGGCCGCGAGGCCTACGCCGCCCAGTTGGCCGAAGAGGCCTCCCGCTTCACCCTGGTCCACTCCGAGCTGCGCTCCGGCATCTCCACGATCCTCAAGTACGTGACGTGGATGATGGTCCCGACCGCGATCGGCCTGGTCGTCAGCCAGCTCTTCGTGAAGGACAACGACCTCAAGGACTCCATCGCCCGCACGGTCGGCGGCATCGTGCCGATGGTCCCCGAGGGACTCGTCCTGCTGACCTCCGTCGCCTTCGCCATCGGCGTCATCCGGCTTGGCCGGAAACAGGCGCTCGTCCAGGAACTCCCGGCCATCGAGGGCCTCGCCCGCGTCGACACGGTCTGCCTCGACAAGACCGGCACCCTCACCGAGGGCGGCATGGACGTCACCGAGCTCAGGCCGTTGCAGGGCGCCGACGAGTCGTACGTACGGAAGGTCCTGGGCGCCCTCGGCGAGTCCGACCCGCGGCCCAACGCCTCCCTCCAGGCGATCATCGACGTCTACCCGGACGTCCAGGAGTGGCGCTGCACCGAGTCGCTCCCCTTCTCCTCGGCCCGCAAGTACAGCGGGGCCACCTTCAGCGAGGGCGACGGCCAGACCAGTACGTGGCTGCTGGGGGCGCCGGACGTGCTCCTGTCCGCCGACGACCCCGCGCTCGCGGAGACCGGGCGGCTCAACGAACAGGGGCTGCGCGTGCTGCTGCTGGCCCGCGCCGCCCACGAACTCGACCACCCCGAGGTGGCCCAGGGGGCACGGCCGACCGCCCTCGTCGTACTGGAGCAGCGGCTGCGCCCCGACGCGGCCGACACCCTGCGCTACTTCGCCGAACAGGACGTCCGCGCCAAGGTCATCTCCGGGGACAACGCGGTGTCGGTGGGGGCGGTGGCGGCCAAGCTCGGGCTGACCGGCAGCACGGTGGACGCACGCCGGCTGCCCGCCGAGCCGGACGGGATGGCCCAGGCGCTCGACGAGGGCACGGTGTTCGGGCGGGTCACCCCGCAGCAGAAGCGGGAGATGGTGGGCGCCCTCCAGTCGCGCGGGCACACGGTCGCCATGACCGGCGACGGGGTCAACGACGTGCTCGCCCTGAAGGACGCCGACATCGGGGTGGCGATGGGCTCCGGTTCGGAGGCCACGCGGGCGGTCGCACAGATCGTGCTGCTGAACAACAGCTTCTCGACGCTGCCCTCGGTGGTGGCGGAGGGCCGGCGGGTGATCGGCAACATCACCCGGGTCGCGACCCTGTTCCTCGTCAAGACCGTCTACTCGGTGCTGCTCGCGCTCCTCGTGGTGTGCTGGCAGGTCGAGTACCCCTTCCTGCCCCGGCACCTGACCCTGCTGTCGACGCTGACGATCGGCGTCCCGGCGTTCTTCCTGGCCCTCGCGCCCAACCACGAACGCGCACAACCGCACTTCGTGCGGCGGGTGATGCGGTACTCGATCCCCGGCGGGGTGGTGGCGGCGATCGCGACCTTCGTGACGTACCTGATCGCCCGCCACCACTACACCGGACCCGGCGCGTTGGACGCGGAGACCAGCGCGGCGACCCTGACCCTGTTCCTGATCTCGATGTGGGTGCTGGCGATCATCGCCCGCCCCTACACCTGGTGGCGGCTCGCGCTCGTCGCGGCGATGGGCCTCGGATTCGTCCTGGTCCTGGCCGTGCCCTGGCTCCAGGACTTCTTCGCGCTGCAACTGGTCGGGCTGACGATGCCGTGGATCGCGGTCGGCATCTCGGTGGTGGCGGCGGCCGCCCTGGAACTCCTGTGGAGGTGGGTCGACCGCCGCGGTTCCGCCTAGTCCTACTGGACGTCGACGAAGTCGCCGGCCGCGCTCACGGAGGGCGTGGTCGTCGTGCCCGCGAAGCTGTAGCGGTAGTAGCCGTCGGCCGTCGCCGTGGTCGTCGTCTTCAGCGTGCCCGTGGACGTCGTGGTGACGGTCTTCAGGGTCGTGTAGGTGCTGCTGCCCTTCTTGCGGAACTGCAGCTTCACCGGCTGGGTCGAGTAACCCGCGTACGTGTTGGTGTCCCAGTTGGCGCGGGCCAGCTTGCCCGTGACGGTGATCGTCTTCCCCTTCTTCACCGGTTCCGGGGAGGCGTTGGCGGTGAGGGTGGCCCGGCGCTGGAGGTGGGTGCTGCCGAGGTTGCCCTGCCAGGTGATCCCGTCGCTGTCGTTGACCGCGAGGGCGCCCAGCTTCCAGGTGCCCGCCTGGCTGTTGATCAGGTCGCCGGTCTCGGCGGTGCCCTTCGGGCGGAACTGGACCTTCGCCGAGCACTTCAGCACGGTCGAGGAAGAGGCCGTGCAGGTACCGGCGTCGTCACCGAAAAGCAGGTCGTCGGAGTCCATGCCGAGCGTGGCGCCGCGGTAGAGGACGGGCCCGGTCTGGAAGGAGCTCGCGCTCAGGTTCGCGGGCTTGGTCACGGTGTAGGTCGCCGAGACCGTGACCATGGACGTCGACCCGACGACGATGTTCTTGCCGCTGTTGACCTTCAGGTTGGAGAAGGTGACGGCGGGCCCGGCCGTGGCGGCCGAGGCGGACGGCACGGCAAGGGCGGAAAGTGCCACGGCGCCGGAGGCGGCGAGGACGAGGGCGCGTATGCGCATGTGCGTTCCCCATGAGGAGAGAAGGATCTCGGAGTCTGCTGACTCACTCCGTAGATCCCTGACTCACGCGGTTGGTTGTACGCGTGAGACGTGATGTGGGCCGCACATGCGCAACGCTCGCTTCCGCCCGACTTACTTGACGTCGATGAAGTCACCCGCGGCGTTGACCGCCGGGGTGGTGGAGGTGCCCGCGAAGCTCCAGCGGTAGAACCCGTCGACCGTGGCCTTGACCGTGGTCGTCAGGTCGCCCTTGCTGTTGGTCTTGACCGTCTTCAGCGTGGTGTAGGTGCTGGAGTCCTTCTTGCGGAACTGCAGCTTCACCGGCTGGGTCGAGTAACCGGCGTACTTCCGCGACTCCCAGTTGGCCCGCGTCAGCTTGCCCGTGACGGTGATGGTCTTGCCCTTCTTCACCGGCTCCGGGGAGGCGTTGGCGGTGAGCTTCGACTGACGCTGGACCCGGTGGGTGCCGTACAAGTCGTTCCAGTAGTCGGTGCCGGCCTCGTCGGCGGCCATCGCCGCGGCGGTCACGTGCCAGGTGCCGGCCAGCGAGTTCATGTACAGCTCCCGGCCGATGTCGACCGTGACGGTGAGCTTGCAGGTCGAGGTCGTGGTGCTGACCGCGGTGCAGGTGGCGTTCTGCTCGTTCGGAGCGAACACACCGTCGACATGGTTGGTGTCCCGGCCGTGCCACAGGTCGATGTACGCGTCCTGGATACCGGCGGAGTGACTGGCGGTCAGCGACACGGTGAAGGTCTTGACGCCCGAGGTACCGGCCACGATGGCCTTGCCGCCGTTGACCTGCACGCTGGAGACGACCGGCGGTTCCGCGTCGTCGGCGGCGCTCATCGCGGCTCTGGAAACGCCGAAACGCTCTGCGGCGGTGGGTTTGTGGAGGCCCCCGCCGTCGGCCTGTGCGGCCGGGACGGCGAGGGCGGCGAGGACGAGGCCGCCGGAGACGGCGGCCACGGTGGTGCGGATGCGCATGCGTTCCCCCAGGGACTGGTCGAAGAGCCTGGCGGCTCGTGGGGTCAGATGCGCGACCGGGGCGAAGCGTTGCAGAAACGGTAAGAAATTTGTGTGAGCGGGCGCTCAGTCGAACCAGCGGTCCCGTGCCAGTTCCTCCGTGCGGGTCGGGTCCTCCAGGAGGGCTGCGACCTCGAAGCGGCGGGGCCACTGTCGGGCCGCCCAGGCGAGGCCCGCGGCGACGCCCTCCAGGGTGGACGCGTGCAGGACGCCGTCGTTCGTCAGGCGCCAGTCGATCTCCACGCCGTCGACGACGAGTTCGTCGTGTTCGACGTACGTGGCGGGGGTGCCCGCGCCCAGCAGGATCCGTACCGGCTCCGGGACTTCGTGCTCGGTGCCCTCGGAGTCCACCGAACCCGTCACCGACTCGCTGAGCCGGCGGACCTGGAAGAGTTCGGCGAGTTCGGCGGCCCGGGAGGGGCGGACCGGCAGCAGGGGGACACCCTGTGTGAAGGGCAGCAGGTCCGGCGAGTCGACGACCACCGCGTCGGCCGCGTCCACGACCTCGACCCGGCCGTCCGTCACCGCCCGCAGCTCGTCGGGCAGGGTGACCTGTTCGGGGTCCAGGTCGGCCAACGCGCTGTAGAGGCCGTGCAGTTGTGCGCCGGTGACCGGCCGCGAGGGGTCGGCCAGGCGGTCCAGCAGTTCCGCCGCCCCGCCCGGCTCCGCCAGCAGCGCGGCCACCGACGTCCGCACGCCCAGCGCCCGCAGCACCTGCTCGTCGTCGAACCCGGTCGCGTCCGCCTCGTCGTACAGGCCGCGCAGGAGGGGGTCTCCCCCGGCCGCCAGCAGGCCTGCGGGGCGGCGGCCGTCCAGCACCGGGTTGCCGCGCAGCCACCAGGCGGTGTACGGCCGTACGACCTCGTGCGTGCCGTCGGGCAGGAGGATGCGGACCTGCTGGGTGAGGGCGTCCCTGAGCGGGGGCTGTGCGAGCAGGGCCAGGGCCTCGGGCCACTTGTCCTCGTCGACCAGGTCCAGGTCGCGCACGGCGATCAGCTCGGTGGCGACCGGCGGTACGGGCGTGTCCGGGAAGCGGTCGAGGATGTCCTCGCACCACACGTCCACCGCGTCGAGGAGCCCGGCGTCGTCCGGTTCGGCGAAGTCGCCGTCGCGCGGCTCCAGTTCGTCCGGGTCCAGCACCACGTCCGTGGCCCGGACCAGGGCGAAGTCGGCGAGCACCCCGCAGGCGGCGAGTGGCTGCTCGCCCCACTTGCGGGCCAGCTCGGCGTCCACGAAGGCGAGCTCGTCCTCACGGATCACCCGGGCGAACGGGCTGCCGGGCAGGACGAGTTCACCGGCGGGGACCAGTTCCCCCTCCTCGTCGGGCAGGGCGAGCGCGCCCAGCCACGGCTCGTCGCCCGGCTCCAGGCCCGCGTCCCGGACCAGCGCGAGGACGGTGTCGGCCAGCTCCTCGGCGTCCGGGGTGTCCTCCTCCCAGCTCACGCCCCCGTCGTCGTCCAGGGAGGCGGCCACGGCCGCCCGCACCTGGGGCGTGGTGAGCACCGCGCGCGGGGTCGCGGGCAGCGCGCCGAGCTTCTCCAGCAGCGGGTGGGCGGCGTCCGGATGGGCCACCTTGAGGCCGAGCCGGGCGAGGACGCCGGGGTCGATCAGGGGCCCGTCCGAGGTGGGCAGCAGCACCTGCCGGGGCCCGATGGTCGTACGGCCGTCGGCGAGCGGCACGGGAAGCCCGGTGAGCCGGTCGGGGTCGACGCCCGCGAGGCTGTCGTAGAGCCGCTGCCACCACTCCGGCTCCTTCTCCAGCCCCGCCAGCCGGTCGATCGCGTCGGTCAGCGGGACCCGGGCGACGCCCAGCGTGCGCAGCTCCACCCGCCGTTCGAGCCCGGCGGGCAGCAGGGTGGGCAGCACCTCGGCGAGCACCCGCACGGTGTCGGCCCCGGCGCCCTCGACGACCTCGGCCTCGCGCGGGCGCAGCACCTCGGGGAGGTCGTCGGTGGGTTCCAGCGCGGGGGGCAGGAACGCGGTGCGCGGGAGGCGCTCCAGGATCGCCTGCCGCAGCGCCCCGTCCAGCTCGCCCTTGCCCAGCGGACCCGGCACCAGCGCGATGATCCCCTCGCTCACCGGCCGCCAGCCGGCGAGGAGTTCGGTGTACGCGTCCGCCGCGCGCTGCACGAGGAAGTCGGTGAGCGGTCCGGGGGCCGCGTGCCGGCGGGTGGTGTCCAGCGGGAAGGACGCGATGAGCAGCGCGGGGACGCCGAGCGGTTCGTCGCTGGGCGTCGGGGCGTGCACGACGGGGCTGGTGCGGGGGTGGGCGGGGGTGCCGTCGGGGTCGGCGGGCACCGCCCAGGTGAGCGACCAGTGCGGCCGCAGCCGCTCCTCCACGGGCCGGTCGGCGAGGAGTTCGGGGGTGAGGGGCCCGTGCGCGGAGGCGGTGCGCCACCGGGTCGTGCCGTCCCGCGAGTCCTCCACGACGGTGAGGCCGTCCTCGGTCCGGCGGCTGATCGTGCGGGTCGCGTCGGCCGTCTCGACGACGACCTCCTCGAGGCCGGGCAGGGCGAGGAGGAGGGCGTCGTCGACGGCGTTCAGCAGGCGCTCGGCGAGGTCGGCGGCGGCGGGGTCGCGCAGCGGGAGGATGACGACGGTGTCGTAGGGGTCGGGCGCGCTCCCCTCGGCCGCGAACGGGAGCCGCAGCAGCGGGACGTGGCCGTCGCGGCGGCGGATCTCGTCGCCGAGACCGGGGCTGTGGCGGGCGGTCTCGGCGGCGTGGTCGCGGGCCTCGGCGAGGGACCAGCGGACCCCGCCGTGGCGGCCGACGACGGCGGGCTCGTCGGTGACGGCGAGCACGGCGGCGAAGCCGACGCCGAAGCGGCCGACCGAGCCGTCCGTCTGGTCGCGCTTGGCGGAGGCGCGGAGCGTGGAGAGGGACTCGACACCGGCCGCGTCCAGCGGGGCGCCGGTGTTGGCGGCGAACAGGACGCCCTCGCGCAGGGTGAGCCGCAGCCGTCCGGGCACGCCGGCCCGGGCCGCGGCGTCGGCGGCGTTCTGCGCGAGCTCGACGACGAGCCGGTCCCGGTACCCGCCGAGGACGAGGTCCTCCTCGGCGTTGGCGTCCTCCCGGAACCGGGCGGGGCTGGTGGCCCAGGCGTCCAGCACCCCTCGCCGGAGCCGGGCGGTCCCGAACGGGTCGGCACCCTCGGCAGCGGGCCGCACGAACTTGCTCACGTTGACTCTCCTCATCGGCGTGACGACGAAGGTACCGCGACGAGGGAGGACGGTGACTCCGCCCCGTGCGGCCCCCGCGCCCGCTCCCCGCGGGAACCGGATTCCGCCGAGCGGCGAAGTACGGGTGAAAGCCCGAGCTGCACAGCGCCACTACGACGAAAGGAGCCCCGATGACCGTCGAACCAGGCGTCGGCGTGGGGCAGGACAGCGACGCCTCGGTGATCGAACGGTCGTGGGACGAGCCCGAGACGTTCGCCGTGCTCTTCGACCGCCACGCCGACTCGGTGCACCGGTACGCGGCACGCCGGCTGGGTGCGGAGGCGGCCGAGGACGTGATGGCGGAGACCTTCACCACCGCGTTCCAGCAGCGCTTCCGGTACCGCACGGAGGCTGCCGACGCCCGTCCCTGGCTGTTCGGCATCGCCACCAACCTCATCGGCCGGCACCGGCGGGCCGAGGCCCGACGGCTGCGGACACTCGGCCGGCTGCCCCCGGCCGCTCCCGGCGGACCGGCCGAGGAGACCGTCGCGGACCGGGTGGCCGCCCGGGTCAGCGCCCAGGCGGTGCGCGCCGAACTCGCCGGTGCCCTGGCCCGGTTGCCCGCCCGGCACCGGGACGTGCTGCTCCTGGTCGCCTGGGCCGACCTCGGCTATGACGAGGTCGCGCGCGCCCTCGGGGTGCCGGTGGGGACGGTCCGGTCACGGCTGCACAGGGCGCGCAGAAAACTTCGTGAGGCATTGGGCGGATCCGATCCGACCGCTCTCCGAGAGGAATCCGACGATGAATGAGATCGAACTTCTGCGGGAGTGGGACGCGGACGCGGCCCCGCTCACGGACGCCGCCCGCGCCCGGGCCCGCTTCCGCCTCCACCAGGCGATGCGGGCACCCACCGCCCCCGCCGCCGTACCCGGTGTCGGCCGCCGTCCGCTGCTGCGGATCGCCGTGGCCGGCGTCGCCGCGGCGGCCGTCACCGCGACCGTGGTGATCTCCCAGGACACCGGGGAGCACGCACCTGGCACCCGGACCGTGAGCGCGGCCACCGTGCTGCGGGGGGCGGCGGCCGAGGCACTGCGCACCGAGAAGCCGCTCGCCCCGCGCGACGACCAGTTCGTCTACACCAAGGAGGTCATCGAGCGCAGGCCGGTGGCGGGCGGTCCCGTGAAGAAGTACGTCGACGAGAGCTGGAGCTCGGTCGACGGGTCCAAGAAGTCCTACGTCAGCGAGCTGGGCCACAGGCAGTGGGTGCCACCGGCGCAGAAGGGCGAGTACTCCTGGCCACCGCGTGAGTGGTCGAAGGTGAAGAAGCTGCCCCTCGACCCGGCCAGGCTGACGATCGTGCTGCGCGAGTCGGGCACGAAGCCCGACTTCGGCCGGAGGACCAGGGCGGACGAGTGGCCGCGGATCCAGTTCTACCTCTCCGGTCTGCTCGGCGGGCCCGTCCTGCCCAAGGGGCTGCGCTCCGCGGCGTTCGAGGCGCTCGCCGCCGTCCCCGGGGTCGAGGTGCTGCCGCGCCGGACCGAGTTCGCCGGACACACCGCCGTCGGCGTCCGGTACGTCGGCCCGCCCGGCACCCCCTGGGCGGACGGTGGGCGGCTGCTGCTCTTCGACGCGAAGACGTACCGGTACCTGGGGCTGCGTGAGCGGGTCACGGGGAAGGGCACGACCCACGCCTACGACCAGTCGCAGTACATCGTCGCCGACGGCGTCGTGGACCGGGTGTTCCAGCGCCCGTGAGCCCAAGGCCCTACGAGTGGCCCAGTTCCGCCGACGCCTCGTCCGCGGTCTCCGGCACCGAGCCGGAGTCCCGGGCGGGGCGCAGCGGGAACGGGTCCACCCGGGTCTCGTCGATCACCGGCGGGGCCGGCTGGGGCGGCTTCGGCATGACCGCCGCCTCCGAGTGGCCGCCGCAGCCGTACGCCAGCGACACCACCCGGCCGTCCGCCGGGGCGAACTCGTTGGCGCACAGTCCGAAGGCCTGGCCCAGGGAGCCGCCGAGCGGGACCAGGAAGCCGCAGCTCGCACAGGGCGCCGGGGCGGCCTGGGCCATCGGGGTCTTGGCGCCGAAGGCCTCCTCCCAGCGGTCGGCGGCGATGTGGAGGCCGTAGCGGGACAGGACGCGGGCGCGGCGCATGCCCAGTTCCTCGGCGACCGCGGCGATGGAGCCGCGGGTCGGGACGACGGGGAGGTTCGACGGGGCGCCCGCCGTGAGTTCCGCGTCCTCCGCCTCGACCAGCTCGGCCATCTCCTCGGAGACGGGAGCGCTCGGCAGGGGTTCGTCCTCGCCGGTGTAGCCGGGCTCCAGACGCAGGTCCTCGGCGTCGGTGGGGAGCAGGTCGCCGGGGCCCATGTCGCCGGGGCGCAGGCGTTCGCTCCACGGCACCCACTCCGGTGCCAGCAGCGCGTCCGGGCCGGGGAGCAGGACGACCTCGTCCAGCGTCACGATCTTCGCGCGTGAGGCGCGCGCCACGGTCACGGCCCAGCGCCAGCCGCGGTAGCCGAGTTCCTTGCACTCGAAGAAGTGCGTGACGACACGGTCCCCCTCGGAGACCAGGCCCGCGTGCTCGCCCACCACCCCGGGCGCGGCGGCCTCCTCGGCTGCGGCGCGGGCGAGGTCGACGGCCTCGGCGCACAGGCGGTCGGGGGTGCGGCTTCGCGTTGTCGCTGCGCTCACAGGTATCGCTTCTCTCCTACGCCGTCACTCGGGTGCGCCGGCCTGAAGGCGGTGGGTGCGGACGGAGCGGACCGGAGGACCGCGTCGACGTCCGCGCCCGATCGCGCTCGGGCGCACCTGCTCCCATCCATTCTGCGGGATGTCAGAGAGGCGCGCGGCCGAGAACGTTCGCCACGGCGCGCTACGCACGCTACCTGTTCGCCGCCGCTCGGCCTACACCGACGTGATGGTTCGTTGCCCCCGGTGGGCCTCCGGCGGGCTTCCGGTGGGCTTCGTGTGGCACTTCATATGCGTTCATACGCGCGGTAAGCGCACTACTCACAGCTTTCTCGGGGCACTATGACGGGGTGGCAGCCACGAGGACACCCCAGGGAGCCACCGGAGTCGGTGGCGGTTCGGGCCGGATGACAGGGTCCGTGCGTGCCGTCGGCCGTGCCCTGCACTTCCCGTTCACCGGTACGGCCCGCGGCATCCGCAAGGCGACCCACGCGCACGGGGCGGGCGAGTCCGGCCTCGGCAAGCTGATCGAACTGCACGCGGTCAACGGCGCGGGGGACGTGATGATCACCGTCGCCCTCGCCTCCACGGTGTTCTTCTCGGTGCCGACCGACGAGGCGCGTGGGCGCGTCGCCCTGTACCTCGCCATCACCATGGCGCCCTTCACGGTCCTCGCGCCCGTGATCGGCCCCCTCCTCGACCGGCTCCCGCACGGCCGCCGGGCCGCCATGGCGGGTGCCATGCTCGCCCGGGCGATGCTCGCGCTGATCATCGCCGGGGCGGTCGCCACGGGCAGCCTGGAGCTGTATCCGGCGGCCCTCGGCGTACTGGTGGCCTCGAAGGCGTACGGCGTGGTCAGGAGCGCGGTCGTGCCCCGGCTGCTCCCGCCCCGCTTCTCCCTCGTCAAGGCGAACTCCCGCGTCACCCTGGGCGGCCTCCTCGCCACCGGCATCGCGGCCCCGGTCGGCGCGGGGCTCCAGGCCATCGGACCGCGCTGGCCGCTCTACGGCGCCTTTGTGATCTTCATCGCGGGCACGTTCCTGTCGTTCTCGCTGCCGCCGAAGGTCGACTCGGCCAAGGGCGAGGACGTGGCGCTGCTCGCCGCCGACGAGGAGCATCTGCACGGCCCGCATCTCAAGCCGGTCAAGCGGCCGGGGCTGCGCACGGTCGGCACCGCCGTCACCCACGCCCTGGGCGCGAACGCCGCCCTGCGCTGGCTCTCCGGCTTCCTCACCTTCTTCCTCGCGTTCCTGCTGCGCGAGCATCCGCTGACCGGCGAGAGCGCGGCGGTCTCCCTGGGGCTGGTGGCCGTGTCGGCGGGCGCGGGCAACGCGCTCGGCACAGCGGTCGGGGCGTGGCTCAGGTCCAGGGCGCCGGAGATCATCATCCTGACGGTGGTGGCGATCGTGCTGGGCGCGGCGATCACGGCGGCGATCTTCTTCGGCGCTCTCCTGGTGGCGTGTCTCGCGGCGGTCGCCGGGTTCGGGCAGGCCCTGTCGAAGCTGTCCCTGGACGCGCTGATCCAGCGGGACGTGCCCGAACTGGTCCGCACCTCGGCGTTCGCCCGCTCCGAGACGATGCTCCAGGTGTCGTGGGTGTTCGGCGGCGCGGTCGGCATCGTGATGCCGCTCAACGGCTACCTGGGTCTGTCGGTGGCCGCCGCGGTCGTGGCCGCGGGCTGGCTGGCCACCGCCAAGGGGCTGCTGAGCTCGGCACGGCACGGCAGCTCCGCCACGGCGCGAGTGGCGTAACCGGCAGGGCTCGCCGCACCCCGCATAAAGGGACTGCTGTACCCGCCCGATAGCCTTCCGCCATGACCACGCTGCAATCCGATGTGCGACGCCGCCGCGCCGTCGCCGCCGCCGGCCTCGTTTCCGCCGGACTGCTCGTCCTGTCGGCCTGCGACAAGCCGACGCCGCGCGTCACCGTCACGGTCGGTTCGACCTCGGTGAGCGCCGAGGCCGTCTGCTACGACGACGGCAACGACCTCGGCAAGGCGAAGGCCGCCAAGTGCGCCCTGGAGAAGTCGGACGTCAAGACGATCAAGGTCAAGCAGAGCGAGACGCTGCGCGTCGGCGTCGACCCCGAGATCGCGGACACCGGCTGGGCGCTGTGGATCAACGGCCAGCAGATGACGTACGCCTACAAGAAGACGTACTACGCCTTCGACGGTGTCGACCTGTTCGCCCAGCAGCAGGGCCAGGCCCCGCAGAAGACGCTGTACATCAGCATCGTCGAGCAGGACAAGCAGTCCTCCGGCGAGAGCAAGGCGTTCAAGGGCGTCTGGAACTTCAAGCTGGAGAACTCCGACTACTGATCCGCTGATTCCGATGCGCATCCTCGTGGCCACCGCGGTCCCGGTCGAACGGGACGCGGTGGCCCGTGCGTTCACGGGCCCGGCGCCGGCCGTCGACGTCCTCGCCGTGGGGGTCGGGCCCGCTCTCGCCGCCGCCGGCACCGCCACCGCGCTCACCCGGGCCGCACTGGAGGGTTGCGGCTACGGCCTCGTCGTGTCCGCCGGGATCGGCGGCGGGTTCCTCCCGCACGCGCCGGTCGGCTCGCTCGTCGTCGCCGACGAGATCACCGCGGCCGACCTCGGGGCGGAGACCGCCGAGGGGTTCGTGCCGGTGACCGAGCTGGGGTTCGGTGCCGTGACCCACCGTCCGCCCGCGGCTCTCGTGCGGGCCGCGAGCGCCGCGACCGGGGCACGCTCCGGGGCCGTGCTCACCGTCTCCACGGTGACCGGTACGGCCGCCCGCGCGGACGCCCTGCGCGAACGCCACCCCACCGCCCTCGCCGAGGCCATGGAGGGTTTCGGGGTCGCCGAGGCGGCCGGGATCCACGGTGTGCCCGTGCTGGAGATCCGTGCCGTGTCCAATCCGGTCGGCCCGCGCGACCGGGCCGCCTGGCGCATCGGTGACGCGCTCGCGGCCCTGACGGAGGGGTTCGGGAAGCTGACGCCCGTACTGGAGAGTTGGGAACACCATGACGACTGAGCAGACGACCGAAGCGCTGAAGATCGCGTACTCCCCCTGCCCGAACGACACGTTCGTCTTCGACGCCCTCGCCCACGGCCGGGTGCCCGGGGCGCCCGCGCTGGACGTGACCTTCGCCGACATCGACGTCACCAACGGGATGGCGGAGCGCGGCGAGTTCGATGTGCTGAAGGTGTCGTACGCCGTGCTGCCGTACGTTCTCGACGAGTACGCGCTGCTGCCGTGCGGGGGTGCGCTGGGCCGGGGGTGCGGGCCGCTGGTGCTGACGCGGGAGGCCGGGGTGGACCTCACCGGCCGTACCGTCGCCGTGCCGTCCGAGAGGTCGACGGCGTACCTGCTGTTCCGGCTGTGGGCGGCGGACGTGCTGCCGGGCGGGGTCGGGGAGATCGTGGTGCTGCCGTTCCACGAGATCATGCCGGCCGTGCGGGACGGGAAGGTCGACGCGGGGCTCGTGATCCACGAGGCGCGTTTCACGTACCAGAACTACGGTCTGCACAAGCTCGCGGACATGGGCGAGCACTGGGAGTCGACGACCGGGCTGCCGATTCCGCTGGGCGCGATCATCGCGAAGCGGTCGCTGGGGGCGGAGCGCCTGTCACTGCTCGCCGAGTCCGTCCGGGCTTCCGTGCGGACCGCCTGGGACGCGCCCGAGGTTTCCCGGCCTTATGTCATGGAGCATGCGCAGGAGATGGATCCCGCGGTCGCCGATCAGCACATCGGTCTGTACGTCAACGAGTTCACCGCGGACCTCGGCGAGGACGGATATGCGGCGGTTCGCGGGCTGTTGACCCGGGCGGCCGCGGAAGGGCTTGTACCGGCTTTGCGGCCCGACGCGTTGTCGTTTATCTGACGCCCTTTGCGGCACTCGGCCATTGGGCCAGTTTCAACATTCCCAGGACCCGGTGGACGAGGAAGCCCGCGAGCGGGAGTTCCACGCACACCGCCAATGCCGCCGCACCCCACACGTCCGGGGTGCCCAGGGCCAGCGACACGTCGAACCACGCGTCGCAGACCAGCAGGGCACCGGTCGACACGGCCGCCACCACGACCCCCCGGTGGCGGCGCCGGCCCAGCAGGGCCGTGGCGGCCATCGCGAGCAGCAGCAGGACGTCGAAGCCGACCCAGGTGGTGCGCCACTGACGGACCGTGTACCCGCTGGGCAGCGTGCAGGCCAGCAGGATCGTCCACGGGACGAGGCCGATGGCGCAGACGGTCAGCAGCTCCAGGGTGTGGCGCCGCTGCCGCCGGATGTGCTCCGGCAGCTGGAGGGACGGCGCCTCGGCCCGGGGTCCGCTCACTACACGTCGAGCTGGTCGGCGACCGCGCGCAGCAGACCGGCGATCTTCTTCCCGGCGGCCTTCTCGGGATAGCGGCCGCGCTCCAGCATCGGTGTGATGTTCTCCAGGAGGGTCGTCAGGTCCTGGACGATGGAGGCCAGTTCGTCCGGTTTCTTGCGGGTCGCCGCCGCGACCGAGGGCGTCGGGTCCAGGATGGCCACCGAGAGGGCCTGGTCACCGCGCTGCCCCGCGACCACTCCGAACTCCACCCGCTGCCCGGGCTTGAGCGTCTCGACTCCGGCGGGGAGGACCGAGGAATGGACGAAGACGTCACCGCCGTCGTCGCGGGAGAGAAAGCCGAAGCCCTTCTCGCTGTTGAACCACTTGACCTTGCCGGTAGGCACGTCTGTCCTCGTCCTCGTACTCGTCGGAAAACTGCTTCTGAAACGGCTCTTGATAGCACTGGGGCGGGTCGTCGGGACCCGCCGGTACCAAGGCTAATGGTCTTCAGGCCGGTGACAAGACGTCGCCCGGTTGTTCCTTCGGGCAGGGAACTACCCTGGTCCGGTGCGTGACAAAACCCAAACGAATTCCGCCGCTCCCGGTGACCGACTGATCCGTGCCGGAGCCATCGTGTTCTTCATCGGCGCGGTGGCCACTCTGGTCACCGTGGCCCCGTTCCTGCTCGGAACGACGCCTTTTCCGACGTACATGTTCGGATTGAGCATGCTCATGGCCGTCGGTTTCGTGGTGGCCGGTGCGGGCGTGCTGCAATCCGTCGCGGCGGGAAGGCGTCAGGCGCGGGCCGGAACACCCTCCGCGCGGTAGTCCGAAAACCACCCCGGGAACTCGGTGAGAGCGCCGAGGACGACATCGGCGCCGGCCTCGGTCAGTTCCGCGGCGGAGCACGGGCCGGTGGTCACCGCGACCGAGAGGGCCTCGGCGATCCGCGCCCCGCGCACATCGCCGACGTGGTCCCCGACGTACACGCTCGCGCCGTGCTCGCGCAGGGCCTCGCCCTTGCCCTCGGCCCACAGGTTGCCGATCACCGCGTCGGGCTCCATGCCCAGGTGCTCCATGTGCAGCCTGGCGTTGGGCTCCCACTTGGCCGTCACCACGATCGCCCGCCCGCCGGCCTCCTGCACGGCGTGTATGGCCTCGCGGGCGCCGGGCAGCGCCAGGGTGCCGGTGATGGCGTACGACGGGTACAGCTCGCGGTAGAGGTCCGCCATGGCCGGGATCCGGTCCGCCGGGAACCAGTGCGCCAGCTCCTCCTGGAGCGGCGGCCCGAGCCGCGTCACCACCAGGTCGGCGTCGACGTACGTCCCGGTCCGCTCGGACAGTTCCACCCAGCAGGCGTGGATGCCGGGGCGGGAGTCGACGAGCGTCATGTCGAGGTCGAAGCCGACGGTCGGGGCGGAGGTGCTTGTAGAGGCCATATGAGCCATTGTGCCCAAGCGGTCAGGCCGTCGGACAACGATTTCCGGCGCCCCGGCACCCGTGGTCTACCGCCGCCGCTGCGAGCGCCACACCAGGAACAGCGCCGACGCCACGGCCGCGCCCCGCACCACCCAGGGCCAGGTCTCGGCGACCGCGTCGTTCATGTGCCCCTGGGCGATCGGCTCGCCCCAGCGGCCCTCGTTGCGGCCCCACAGCCAGACGATCCCCGCGGTGAGCGCGAGGCTCGGCAGGAACACGACGGCCCATTTGGTCTCGGCGTCGCTCAGCCGGCGCGAGGCCCACGCGATGAGCCAGCCGACGACGAGGACCAGCAGGTTCCCGAGCACCGCACCGGCGACCAGGAGGGCGGCGGCGAGCAGCAGGAGCGGGTTGCTCCAGCTCCCGGGGCCGGCGAACCGGCGGCGGACCGGGGCGGCCTCGACGACCGGTGCCGCGGCCTTCGCCTTCGTCCCGCGCTTCCACCAGGCCGTCCGGGCCTTCACCACCGGCGCGGGCGCCGTCTGCTCCACGGCGGGCGCGGGCTCCGGCTTCTTCTCCTCCTTGGGCGGCGGGGGCTTCAGCAGCTCCGGGATCTCCACTCCGCCCACGAAGCCCGGCACGCTGTCCCCGACACCGAAGGGACTGCTGTCCACCCGCCACCAGTCGGGCTGCGTCGCGCTGTCGCCGAGTTCGTCGAGACCGGCCAGGTGCGGCCCGTGGGAGGTGTCGCGGTCGGCCGCGGGGGCCGGCTGTGGCGGGGTGTCGGGGCGCGGCCGGGGGACGACCTTGCGCAGCCCCTTCGGCCGCTCGGTCTCCTCCGTCTCCCGGTCCCGCTGCACGGGCATGGCGACGACCGGCGCCTGCGGGGCGCTGTCCGCCGTGCCTCCGGCGGCGGTGACCACCTCGTCCGGGCTGCCCAGCCTGGCGATGATCCGGCGGACGGCGGCCGGCGAGTCCACGGTCACCTTGGCGCGCCGCCGGTCGATCTCGTTGCGCAGTTCCGAGACGAGCCGCATACGGGTGGACGACGGCAACTGCCGCTGCTGCGCGACATCGCCGACGCGGCTCAGATACTCGTAGACGACCTGGTCGCTCTCGATACCCACGAAGTCCCCTCCGGGGCGGGTGCGTTGGATACCCCGTGGGACGACGTTAGCGCAGGCAGCCGCCGACGGGACGGGGCCCGGCGCGGAGAACGACGGTCGCGCGGGCGCGGCGTACGTCACCCCTGGCCCGTGCCGCCACCCGCTACCGTTGGTCGGATGAGCAATCCGGCCGTACCGCCGCGCTCCCTCGCGGAAGCGCTCCGGGCCAGGGACGACGCATCCCTGGCCGCGCTTCTGCGTGCCCGCCCCGACCTGATCACGCCCGTGCCCACGGACCTCACTCAGCTCGCCACCCGGGCCGGGACCAGGGCGTCGGTGGTGCGGGCGCTGGAGCGGCTGGACCGTTTCGCGCTCCAGACGGCGGAGGCACTGGCGGTGGCGGCCGACCCGGCCCCCTACGGCGAACTGCTGGCCCTGCTGACCGGAGACGGCGGTGACCCGGCCGTCTCGGCGGCCCTCCCGCGCGCCCTCGGCACCCTGCGCGAGCAGGCCCTGGTGTGGGGCGACGACGACCGGCTGCGGCTGGTCCGGACGGCCCGCGAACTGCTGGCGCCCTCGCCGCAGCATCCGTCGCCGACCGGGCTCGGGCCGACCGTGCAGGAGGCCACGGCGGGGATGTCGCCGGGCCGCATCCAGGACATCGTCACGGCGGCGGGGCTCGGCTCGACCCACGACTCGGTCTCCGCGGTGGCCTCGCTGACGGCGCTGTTCACCGACCGCAAGCGGATGTCGGCGCTGCTGGCCGGGCTTCCGGAGGAGTCGCGGGAGGTGCTCGCGCGGCTGGTGTGGGGCCCGCCCTACGGCCAGGTCACCGCCGACCCGGCGGCCCGTCTCAGACGCCTGCTGGACCTGGGGCTGCTGGTGCCGACGGCGCCCGGGACGGTCGTACTGCCCCGGGAGGTGGCCCTGCATCTGCGCGGCGGCCGGGCGCACCGGGAGGTGGAGCCGCTGCCGCCGGCCGTGGAGCCCGCGGCGACCCACCGTCCGCAGGTGGTGGACGCCACGGCGGCCGGGCAGGCGTACACCGCGCTCGCGACCGTCGAGGAGCTGCTGAAGGACTGGGACGAGGGCGGCCCCTCGGTGCTGCGGGCGGGCGGCCTCAGCGTCCGCGACCTCAAGCGCACCGCGGTCGCCCTGGACGTGGCGGAACCGGTCGCCGCGTTCTGGGTGGAGCTGGCGTACGCGGCGGGCCTGCTGGCCTCCGACGGCGAGGCCGACGAGCGGTACGCGGCGACCCCGGCCCACGACGAGTGGCTGGAGCAGCCCCCGGCACAGCGCTGGGCCCGGCTGGCGCAGGCGTGGCTCACGGCCACCCGGGTGTCCGGGCTGGTGGGCGGCCGGGACGCGAAGGACCGCACGCTGTCGACGCTGGGCCCGGGACTCGACCGCAGCGCCGCTCCCGAGGTACGGCACCGGGTGCTGACGCTGCTCGCGGGGCTGCCGGAGGGGGCGTCGCCGTCCAGGGAGTCGGTGCTGGCCCGGCTGCGCTGGGAGCGTCCGCTGCGCGGGCCGCAGCGCGAGGACGACCTGCGGTCACGGCTCGCCGAGTGGACGCTGGCGGAGGCGGAGCTGCTCGGGGTGACGGGACGGGGCGCGCTGTCCGGGCACGGGCGGGCCCTGCTGGGGCTGACCGCGCCGAAGACGCCGGCCGCGGTGCCGGAGGGCCCCGGGGACAAGCTTCCCGTGCACCACCGCCCCGCGGTCGCCGAGCCCCTCTCCCCCGCCGAGCAGGCCACCGCGTCCGCCGCGGCCGCCCGGCTGCTCGCGCCGCTGCTGCCCGAGCCGCTCGACCACGTCCTGCTCCAGGCGGACCTGACGGCGGTGGCCCCCGGGCCCTTGCAGCGGTCGCTGGCCGAGGTGCTGGACGTCCTGGCCGACGTGGAGTCCAAGGGCGGGGCGACGGTGTACCGCTTCACGCCCGGTTCGGTCCGCCGTGCCCTGGACGCCGGCCAGTCCGCGTCCGACCTGCACGCCTTCCTCGCCGCGCACTCGCGCACGCCGGTGCCGCAGCCGCTGACGTACCTGATCGACGACGTGGCCCGCCGGCACGGCCACCTCAGGGTCGGCGCGGCCTCCGCGTACGTCCGCTGCGACGACGACGCCCTGCTCAACGAGATCCTCGCCGACAAGCGCGCCGCGGGCCTGCGGCTGCGCCGCCTGGCCCCGACGGTGCTGGCCGCGCAGGCCGACCCGGCGTCCCTGCTGGAGGGGCTGCGCGCGATGGGCTTCGCCCCGGCCGCCGAGTCCACGGAGGGCGATGTCCTGATCACCCGCGCCCACGCCCACCGCACCCCGCCGCGCACGGCCCCCGAACCCGTACCGGACGGTCCGCCGGTCCCCGACGCGACCCTCCTGTCGGCCGCGATCCGGGCCATCCGGGCCGGTGACCTGGCCGCCACGACCCCGCGCAGACAGGGCGACCAGCCCCTGCCCGCCACCGGGGAACTCCCCCGCACCAGTTCCGCCGAGACCCTCGCCACCATGCAGGCCGCCGTCCTGACCGGCGAGGCCCTGTGGATCGGCTACGTCAACGCCGAGGGCGCGGCCAGCCAGCGCGTCATCGCCCCCATCCGCGTCGAGGGCGGCTTCGTGACGGCCTACGACCACACGGCCGACGAGGTCCGCACGTACCCGCTGCACCGGGTGACCGGGGTGGCGGAACTGGCGGAGGACTAGGGAGAGCCGGCGGGCAGCCCGGAGTGGGCCCGCAGCCGCACCGGTGTCGAGGGGCGGTGCTCAGGCGCAGCCCCGGAGCCCCGTCAGCACTCCGCGAGAGGAGAGCCGGCCGACAGCCCGAAATGGGTCCGGGCCGCGGACTCCAGAGGGCCCGCGGCGACGTCGGCGTCGAAGGAGACCGTCGTGAAGCGGCCGAAGCGGCTCGTCAGCCATTCCGCGTAGCCCGCGCCCTCGGGGGGCTCCTCCTGCGACACGACCGTGTAGTCGCCGTCGGTCTCCCGCCGCAGCCGCAGCACCTGCGGGACCTCGGCGCCGCCGCACTCCACCAGGTGCCCCGCGCGCACCCCGTACTCCAGGCACAGCGTGCTGACGCCGGCCCGCACGAGTCCGTCCCGCTCGTCGAGATCCACCGCCTCCGCCCGGCAGAACCACCGCGCCCGCAGCCCGGGCTCGCTCTCCCCGTACCCGGAACCCCGCGCCTGCTCCACGAGCCGCGCCTCGATGGCGGGGCGCACCTGGTGCCACAGCCGGGGGTCGGCGTCCGGCGGCCAGCGCGCCCACGCACCCGTCGCCACCAGCACCACGACCGCTCCCCCGCCGACGGCCCATCTGCCCGCAGACATCCCCATGTGTCCTCCCCAGACCGCTTCCGCCAGTCAAGACACCCGAGCGGGGGCCGGGGTTGCGCCGCGAGCGACCCCGGCCGGCTCGGCCTCCCTTGATCGTCCCTGGTTGAGGCACACTGGACGTTTGGCCCGTGCGGAAGGATGCATGTACGTGAACGGTCCTCTCATCGTCCAGTCCGACAAGACCCTGCTGCTCGAGGTCGACCACGAGCAGGCCGACGAGTGCCGTCGGGCCATCGCGCCGTTCGCCGAGCTGGAGCGGGCGCCCGAGCACATCCACACCTACCGGGTGACCCCGCTCGGGCTGTGGAACGCGCGTGCCGCCGGGCACGACGCCGAGCAGGTGGTCGACGCCCTGGTGCAGTACAGCCGCTACCCGGTGCCGCACGCCCTGCTCGTCGACGTCGCCGAGACGATGGACCGCTACGGGCGGCTCACGCTCAGCAAGCACCCCGCCCACGGGCTCGTGCTCACCACCACCGACCGGCCGGTCCTGGAGGAGATCCTGCGCTCGAAGCGGATCACCCCGCTGGTCGGGGCGCGGCTGGACCCGGACACCGTGGTCGTGCACCCCTCCGAGCGCGGGCAGATCAAGCAGACGCTGCTGAAGCTGGGCTGGCCCGCCGAGGACCTCGCGGGATACGTCGACGGCGAGGCGCACCCGATCGAGCTGGCCGAGGACGGCTGGGCGCTCCGGCCCTACCAGAAGCAGGCCGTGGAGAACTTCTGGCACGGCGGCAGCGGAGTGGTCGTCCTGCCCTGTGGCGCGGGCAAGACCCTCGTCGGCGCCGGGTCCATGGCGCAGGCCAAGTCGACCACGCTGATCCTCGTCACCAACACCGTCTCGGCCCGGCAGTGGAAGCACGAGCTGGTGAAGCGGACCTCGCTGACCGAGGACGAGATCGGCGAGTACAGCGGGACCCGCAAGGAGATCCGGCCCGTCACCATCGCCACCTACCAGGTGCTGACGACCCGGCGGAAGGGCGTCTACCCGCACCTGGAGCTGTTCGACTCCCGGGACTGGGGGCTCATCGTCTACGACGAGGTGCACCTGCTGCCCGCGCCCGTCTTCAAGTTCACCGCCGACCTCCAGGCCCGGCGCAGGCTCGGGCTGACCGCGACCCTGGTGCGGGAGGACGGGCGGGAGTCGGACGTCTTCTCGCTGATCGGGCCCAAGCGGTTCGACGCGCCGTGGAAGGAGATCGAGGCGCAGGGGTACATCGCGCCCGCCGACTGCGTCGAGGTGCGGGTGAACCTGACCGACTCCGAGCGGCTCGCCTACGCCACCGCCGAGCAGGAGGAGAAGTACCGCTTCTGTGCCACGACCGCGACCAAGCGGAAGGTCACGGAGGCGCTCGTCAAGCGCTTCGCGGGCCAGCAGATCCTGGTGATCGGCCAGTACATCGACCAGCTCGACGAACTCGGCGAGCATCTGAACGCCCCCGTCATCAAGGGCGAGACCACCAACGCCCAGCGCGAGAAGCTCTTCGGCGCCTTCCGGGAGGGCGAGATCAGCGTGCTGGTGGTGTCGAAGGTGGCGAACTTCTCCATCGACCTGCCGGAGGCGACCGTCGCCATCCAGGTCTCGGGCACCTTCGGCTCCCGCCAGGAGGAGGCCCAGCGGCTCGGGCGGGTGCTGCGTCCGAAGGCGGACGGCCACCAGGCGCACTTCTACTCGGTGGTCGCCCGCGACACCATCGACCAGGACTTCGCCGCCCACCGGCAGCGGTTCCTGGCGGAGCAGGGGTACGCCTACCGGATCGTGGACGCGGACGACCTGCTGGCGGAGGGGTCCTGAGCGCCGGGGCGGCTACGGCGTCAGCAGTGTGAGGACCAGCGCGAGGACGGTCGCCGGCGGCAGCACCGCGAGGAGCGCCAGCCACGCGCGCAGGGCGGACCAGCGGCGCTGCCAGGGCAGGGCCCAGGAGGCGACGAAGGCGGGCAGGGTGACCAGGGCCCCGAACTCCAGGATCGCGTAGATCACGGTCAGGGACGCCGTCAGGGCCCGCGGGCAGTCGTCGGGGCCGCAGGAGTCGGTGGCCATCGCGGACAGGCCGCCGAACAGCAGGGCGAGCGGGCCGAGGACGACCAGCAGGACGGTCGCGACCAGCGGGGCCACCCACGCGTGGCGGTCCTGGTCGCGGTCGGGAAGGGCCGGTGCGGTCGCTGTCGTCATACCGCCGAGTGAACCGCCGCGGAGGCGGCCGGACATCGGCTCGGGTACTCATCCCGGGCCGTGTGCCGTACTCAGCGGCGCCGGACGCCGGCCTCCTCGCCGTACTCGCCGAGTATGACGACGTCGAAGGCGGCGCCGGCGAAGACGCGGACCGCCCGCAGGGCGTTGCCGAGGCGGTGGGTGCTGTGGATACCGGAGACGGGGGTCGCCCCGGACGGGCGACCGGGGGCTGGGGTGAAGGTCGCTGCGCTCATGTCTCCATGGTGGCCGAGCAGGGATAAAGAGGGCATCGGTCTCAGGTAGTCCCTTTCCGTGCTACCTGAGTACGGCCCGCGGGGTGGAGCCACCCCGGAAGGGGGAGGGGCGATCCCCTAGGGGCCGGTCCCGGAGAAATGCGTTGGCCCCCTCTCACGCGTTCCCTCTAGAATCTCCGCTCTTGCCCGCCTCCCTCACGGAGTGCCGCCGCCCGGACGGAAACCGGTCGGCATCCCACCACGCGGCCCGCAGCACCTTCGGAGGCACCCCCTTGTCCAGGTCGTCCACTCCCGTGCCCGCAGACGACGATCCCCTCGCCCGCGAACGCGCCCACCTCGCCGGCTCCCGTGCCGCACTGCGCGCCATGCGTGAGGACGTCGAGTCGCTGGACATCAAGGACGTCACCGCGAACTGGGTCAACGCCGAGGTCCTGGCCCGCCAGATCGACGACCGGATCAAGGCACTGGCGGACCTCAGCGACACCCCGCTGTTCTTCGGCCGCCTCGACTACCTGCACGCCCCCGGCGCCGACCGGGCCGAGGGCGCGGAGGGTGAGCGTTTCTACATCGGGCGCCGGCACGTCCACGACCACGACGGCGACCCGATGGTGATCGACTGGCGGGCGCCGGTCTCGCAGCCGTTCTACCGGGCGTCCAAGAAGGACCCGATGGACGTCGGGCTGCGCCGCCGCTTCGGGTACACGCGCGGGGAGATCACGGCGTACGAGGACGAGCACCTGTCCGACCCGGCGGAGGCCGCCGCCACCAGCAAGCTGCTCCAGCAGGAGATCGAGCGGCCACGCGTCGGCCCGATGCGCGACATCGTGGCGACGATCCAGCCCGAGCAGGACGAGATCGTACGGTCCGGGCTCGGCGGCACGGTCTGCGTGCAGGGAGGTCCCGGCACCGGGAAGACCGCCGTCGGCCTGCACCGGGTCGCCTATCTCCTCTACGCCCACCGCGAGCGGCTCGCCCGCACCGGCACCCTCGTCATCGGACCGAACCGGTCCTTCCTGCACTACATCGAGCAGGTGCTGCCCGCCCTGGGCGAGTTGACGGTGCGGCAGGCCACGGTCGACGACCTCGTGGCGCACGTGGAGGTGCGCGGCACCGACGAGGCGCCCGCCGCCGTCCTCAAGGGCGACGCGAGGATGGCGGAGGTGCTCAGGCGGGCGGTGTACTCGCACGTGACCATGCCGACCGAGCCGGTGATGGTGGTGCGCGGGTCGCGCAGGTGGCGGGTCCCGGCGTACGAGATCGAGGACATCGTCCGGGAGCTGCTGGACCGGGGCATCCGGTACGGCGCCGCCCGTGAGGCCCTTCCGCAGCGCATCGCGCACGCCGTGCTGGTGCAGATGGAGCGGTCCGGGGAGGCGCCGGACGACCGGGTGCAGGACGCGGTGGCCCGCAACTCGGCGGTGAAGGCGGCGGTGAAGGCGATCTGGCCGCCGGTGGATCCGGCGAAGCTGGTGCTGCGGCTGCTGACGGACGCGGACTTCCTCGCGGAGCACGCGGACGGGATCCTCTCCGAGGACGAGCGCAAGACGATCCTGTGGGCGAAGCCGGTGCGTTCGGTGAAGTCGGCGAGGTGGTCGTCGGCGGACGCGGTGCTGATCGACGAGGCGACGGACCTCGTGCAGCGCACGCACTCGCTCGGGCATGTGGTGCTCGACGAGGCGCAGGACCTCTCCCCCATGCAGTACCGGGCGGTCGGCCGCCGCTGCTCGACCGGTTCGGCGACCGTCCTGGGCGACCTCGCGCAGGGCACCACACCGTGGGCGACGCGGAGCTGGGACGAGGCGCTGGCCCACCTCGGCAAGCCGGACGGTGTGATCGAGGAGCTGACGGCCGGTTTCCGGGTGCCGACGGACGTCATCACGTACGCCTCCCGGTTGCTGCCGCACATCGCGCCGGGTCTCACGCCGGTGGCGTCGGTCCGTGAGAACCCGGGCTTCTTCGACCTGCGCGAGGTCTCCGCCACGGCCGAAGTGGTCACCGCCTGCGAGGAGTTGCTGCGCCACGAGGGCTCGACCGGTCTGATCGCGGCGGACGCCCGCGTCCCGGTCCTCGCCGAGGCGCTGACGGAGGCGGGGATCCCGTACCTCGCGCCGGGCGAGGAGACGACGGCCGAGACCCGTCTGACCCTGGTCCCGGCGTCCCTCGCCAAGGGTCTGGAGTACGACTACGTCGTCCTGGACGAGCCGCAGGCGGTGGTGGACGGCGAACCGGACGAACGCACGGGCCTGCGGCGCCTGTACGTGGCCCTGACCCGAGCGGTGTCGGGCCTGATCGTGACGCACACCGCACCGCTGCCGGCGGCGCTCGCCGAGTAGCGCGGGGGTTGCCCACGGCTCCGCCGATGTGCCACGCCCGGTCCCGGTCTGCGGGTGCGCGGGGGTTGCTCGCGCAGTTCCCCGCGCCCCTGAGGGGTTCGGCTCACCCCCAGTCCGGAGCCCACCGGGACCGGCCGCCCCCGCGCCCCACCGACGTGCCACACGTCGACCCCGGCCCGGGGGTGCGCGGGGGTTGCTCGCCGCCGGGATCGGTCCCCCCCCCCTCCCCCCCCCCCACGGCGTCCCTCCGGGGTCCGTTACCCCAGGTCCACAGCTCGTCGCCACTCGCTGACCGCCTTCGCCGACACCGGCTCCTCCCAGCCGCCCGGTCGTGCCGCGCCGCCGATGTGGAAGGCGGCGACACCGGATGCCCGTAGGTCCGGCACATGGTCCAGTCGCAGTCCGCCGCCCACCAGCAGTTGCTGCTCGTACCCCGGCTCGCCCGTCCTCGACGACTCCGTGCGGAGCACCGGCAGGCCCTCGTCGACGCCGCTCGCGGAGCCTGCCGTGAGGTAGGTGTCCAGGCCCGGCAGGTCGGCCAACTGCTTGCGCAGGGCGTCGCGGTCCGAGGCGTGGTCGAGGGCCCGGTGGAAGGTCCAGCGGCAGCCGTCCAGCGCTTCCACGACCCGCTCCACCGCGGCGAGGTCGACGTCGCCGGCCGCGTCCAGGAAGCCGAGCACGAACTCCTCGGCCCCGGCCTCCCGCATCTCCCCGGCGATCCCGACCAGCCGGCCGACGTCGTGGGCGTCGCCCGCCCCGAACCCGTCCGACAGCCGGAGCATCACCCGCAGCGAGATGTCCACGGCGTCCCGGATCGCGGTGACCGTGGAGACCGTCGGCGTCAGACCGTCCGCCGCCATGTCGGTCACCAGTTCCAGCCGGTCCGCGCCTCCGGCCTGGGCGGCGACCGCGTCCTCGACGTCGAGGGCGATCACCTCCAGGACTGCACGCTTGCTCATGGGACCCCATTCGTCGACGGTCTCGGGCGGCTACAGGTCTAGTCCAATTCAAGAATACGCCGCCCCGGGGTCCCCCTCACCGCCGCGTCTCAGCCGATCTCGGCGAAGATGTTCGGCTTCTGGCGGGTCGCCGCGTCGCCGATGGAGCGGGCCGGGGTGCGGTCACCGGCCGGGTCGCCCAGCCGGAGCGGTTCGTCCACGTCGTCGGAGTCGGCGTGGAGGGGCGCGACGAGGTCGAGCACACCGCCCGCCGCGGCGATCACCGGTCCCGCCTCCGTCATCCCCGCTCCAGCTCGTCGACGACCTGCCGGTCGGTCCGGCTCGCGCGCTCGGCGATGTCCCGGTCGTCGGACTCGGGCGAGAGGACCCCCTTCTCGAACCTGCCCTCCACCACCCGGACACCCCCGCGTCGGCAGCGCGAACTCGGCGTCCGGGCGGGGGTGCGGGAGGGGGATCAGGGCGTCGCGCCCGGTGGTCGGGAGGCGGCCGGGGGGACAATGAGGCCATGGCCGATCTCGACGACCTCCGCGACCGTTTCGCCCGTGCCCTGGAGAGCGCCCGGGCCGGCGACGGCCCCGACCCGGCGCCGTACGCCGACAACCTCCTCGACCGCTGGCGGGAGCCGCAGCGGCGCTACCACACGCTCTCCCACCTGACGGCGGTCCTCGACCACGTGGACGTCCTGGAGGAGTACGCGGACCGGCCGGACCTGGTGCGGCTCGCGGCCTGGTTCCACGACGCCGTCTACCTCCCGGACCGCTCGGAGAACGAGGAGCGCTCCGCCCGCCTGGCCGAACGCGCCCTCGCCGAGGCCGGGGTCCCGGCCCGCGAGACGGCCGAGGTGGCCCGACTCGTCCGCCTCACCACCGCCCACGACCCGGCCGACGACGACCGCGACGGCCAGGTCCTGTGCGACGCCGACCTCGCGATCCTCGCCGCGCCGCCCTCCGCGTACGCCGCCTACACGGCCGCCGTCCGCGAGGAGTACGGCTTCGTGCCGACCGACGCCTTCCGCGAGGGCCGGTCCGCGATCCTGCGGCAACTGCTCGACCTTCCCCGGCTGTTCAGGACGCCGTACGGGGCGCGCGAATGGGAGGCCACGGCCCGCTACAACCTCGCCTCGGAGCTGGAAATGCTGTCGCTCTGAGGCGCCCGGCGGCTTAGCCTGCCCGCATGGAAGACATGGGCGCGGAACGGGTGACGGAGGCTGTCGCGGACGCGGTGGCGGTCCTGCGGAAGGCGGTGGACCGGGACTGGGCCGGGGTGCCGGCCGGCCGGCTGGAGTGGAGCTGTCTGCGGACGGCCGAGCACGTCGCGGGCGATCTGATCGCGTACGCGGGGCAGTTGGCGGGCCGGGCGCAGGAGGCGTACGTCCCCTTCGAGATCTCCCTGGACGACGGCACCGGTGCCGAGGGCACCCTTCACGTGATCGAGACGGCCGGTGTCCTGTTCGCCGCGACCCTGCGCAGCACCCCGCGCGAGGTCCGCGCCTTCCACCCGTACCCCTTCCGCAGCGCGAACCGCACGGGCTTCGCCGCGATGGGCGTCGCCGAGGTGCTGCTGCACACCTACGACATCGCCGAGGGCCTGGGCCTGGCGTACGAACCCCCCGCCCACCTCCCCGAGTACGTGCTGACCCGGATCTTCCCCGAGGTCCAGCCGGGCCCCGACCCGTGGCGCACCCTGCTGTGGGCCACCGGGCGCGGCGACCTGCCCGGCCGCGCCCCGCGCACGGAGTGGCGCTGGAGCAACAACCTCGTGCTGCCCACCGAGCGCCTGACCCTCCAGGGCGTCACGCCCGCCTCCGCCGCCGAACTGGCCGCGGGCGGCGACGGCGACTTCGAGTGGGTCGAGGACGGCCCCTTCGACGGCACCCGCGAGGCCGCGGGCATGACCCTGAAGGCGTACGAGGCGGGCGTCCACCGCCCGGAGTTCGGCCTGTTCGTCCTCGTACGGCGGGAGGACGGCCGGGCGATCGGCGGCATGGGCTTCCACGGCGCCCCCGACGAGGACGGCCGCGCGGAGGTCGGCTACGACCTGGCCGAGAGCGCCCGCGGCCGTGGCTACGCGACGGAGGCCCTGCGCGCGCTGAGCGACTGGGCCCTGGCCCGCGACGACGTCCGCAGCCTCTGCGCCACCATCGAGTCCGACAACGCCGCCTCGCAGCGCGTCATCGCCCGGGCCGGCTACGTCCGCGCGTCCGTGGACGAGGAGCAGGCGTACGGCGAGCTGGAGACGGGCCTGCGGCTGTACGTCCTGCCGGGTGGGGCCGGTTAGGGGCCTTCGGACCGTGCGACGCCCTTGCGCCGGCGCAGTCCCGCCCCCGTGAGCAACCGCACCACCTCGCGGCTGCTGACCTCCACCGCGCCCGCCGCGACCACATCCGCGTACCGGTGCGACGGGATGTCGTAGTGGTCGCGTTCGAAGGCCCGCGAGGGCACTCCCAACTCCTCGGCGAACCGGTGCAGTTCGTCGAAGGAGGTGTCGCTGATCAGGTGGGACCACATGCGGCCGTGGCCCGGCCAGGCGGGTGGGTCGACGTAGACGGTCACGAGGCGGAGATCCCGCCCGCCGCGGTGCCGAGGGAGCCGACCGCCGCGACCTTCACGCCCGCCTTGTGGCACACCCAGTGCGGGTCGGGGCCAAGTTCCGGCTCGACCTCCAGGGCGTGCGGGTCGCCGGAGCCGCACACCGGGCACAGCGGCCAGCGGCCGTAGGTCTCCAGCAGCGCGTCCTGGACGTCCTGGGCGACCAGGCCCGCGACGAACTCCGCGCCCTCCGGCCACTGCTGGACCCACCAGCGGCGCTGTACGACGGAGTCCTCGACCATCGACACCACGTCGGCGGCGGCGACCTCGCCCGCGGCCAGGTCGGCGAGCACGAGGGCGCGTGCGGCGTGCAGGGTCTGTTCGAGTGGACCGATGGACTCCATGGAGCCATTGTGCGGGCTCTTGACCACGAGTCCGAGCCGAAAATATCTTTCAGGTGTGCCCCAGGATGTGAAGGAAATTTTCGGCAGCGCTCTCGCCGCGAAGGTGCGCACGCTGGGCCCGTCCATGACCCGCTCCATGCACCGGGTCGCCGAGGCCGTCGCCAACGACCCCGCGGGGTGCGCGGCGCTCACCGTCACCGGCCTCGCCCAACTGACCGGGACGAGCGAGGCGACGGTCGTGCGCACGGCCCGGCTGCTGGGCTATCCCGGGTACCGCGACCTGCGGCTCGCCCTCGCCGGGCTGGCCGCGCAGCAGCAGTCGGGGCGGGCCCCTGCGATCACCACGGACATCGCGGTGGACGATCCGATCGCGGACGTGGTCGCCAAGCTCGCCTACGACGAGCAGCAGACCCTTGCGGACACGGCGGCCGGGCTGGACACCGCGCAGTTGGGGGCGGCGGTCGCCGCGACCGCCTCGGCACGGCGCATCGACGTCTACGGGGTGGGGGCCTCCGGTCTCGTCGCCCAGGACCTCACACAGAAGCTGCTGCGGATAGGGCTGATAGCGCAGGCGCACAGCGACCCGCACCTGGCCGTGACGAACGCGGTGCAGCTGCGGGCGGGGGACGTGGCCATCGCGATCACGCACTCGGGTTCGACCGGGGACGTCATCGAGCCGTTGCGGGTCGCGTTCGAGCACGGGGCCACTACGGTGGCCATCACCGGGCGGCCGGACGGGGCGGTGGCGCAGTACGCCGACCATGTGCTGACGACGTCCACGGCCCGGGAGAGCGAGCTGCGGCCCGCGGCGATGTCGTCACGGACCAGTCAGCTCCTCGTGGTGGACTGTCTGTTCGTGGGGGTGGCGCAACGGACGTACGAGACGGCGGCGCCCGCGCTGGCCGCGTCCTACGAGGCGCTGGCGCACCGGCACCGTCGGTAGGCACGAGTTACCCGGTAGACGTCGGTCACGAAGAGACGTCGGTCACGAAGAAAGAGCCACTCCTCCATGACCTCCACCTCCGACCCGCGTGATCTGCGAGCCCAGTTGGAGACACTGACCACCGAGGCCTTCCGGCCGGAGCTCGCCGACATCGACCGGTTGCCGACCCTCGACATCGCCCGGCTGATGAACGGCGAGGACGCCTCCGTCCCCGAGGCGGTCTCCCGGCAGTTGCCGGCGATCGCCGCCGCCATCGACGCGATCGCCGACCGGATGTCCCGGGGCGGCCGGCTGATCTACGCCGGCGCCGGCACCGCCGGGCGCCTGGGCGTCCTGGACGCCTCCGAGTGCCCGCCGACCTTCAACACCGACCCCGACCAGGTGGTGGGCCTGATCGCGGGCGGCCCCGGCGCCCTGGTCACCTCCGTGGAGGGGGCGGAGGACTCCGCGGAGCTGGCGCGGGCCGACCTGGACGGGCTCGCGGTGACCGCCGTGGACTCGGTGGTCGGGGTGTCCGCGTCCGGCCGCACCCCGTACGCCGTGGGCGCGGTCCAGCACGCCCGCGCGCAAGGGGCGTTGACGGTGGGCCTGTCCTGCAACGCGGACAGCGCGCTCGCCGCGGCCGCCGAGCACGGCATCGAGGTGGTGGTGGGCCCCGAACTGCTCACCGGCTCCACCCGCCTCAAGGCGGGCACCGCCCAGAAGCTCGTCCTCAACATGCTGTCGACGATCACGATGATCCGCCTCGGCAAGACCTACGGAAACCTCATGGTCGACGTCCGCGCCTCCAACGAGAAGCTGCGCGCCCGCTCCCGCCGTATCGTCGCGCTCGCCACCGGCGCCGACGCGGAGGAGGTCGAGCGTGCGCTGGCCGCCACGGACGGCGAGGTGAAGAACGCGATCCTCACGATCCTGGCCGACGTCGACGGGCCCACGGCGGCCCGGCTGCTGGCGGAGTCGGGAGGCCATCTGCGGGCTGCGCTCAGCGCCGGACCAGCACCGCGTGGGTGACGTTCGGTGAGCCGACCAGCTCGGACACCCGGTAGCCGTCGATCCCCCCGCCCAGGTCGTCGAGCAGCCGCTCGCCGCGCCCGATGAGCATGGGCGCGATCACCAGGTGGAGCTCGTCGATCAGCCCGGCGCGCAGGTACTGCCGGATGGTGGCCGCGCCGCCGCCGATCCTTACGTCCTTGCCGTCCGCCGCGTCGAAGGCCCGCCGGAGCACCGTCTCCGGCGGCTCGTCGGTGAAGCGGAAGGTGGTTCCGCCGGCCATCGCCAGATCCGGGCGCGGATGGTGGGTGTGGACGAAGACGTCGTGGTGGTACGGCGGGTTCTCGCCCCACCAGCCCTGCCAGGACTCGTCCTCCCAGGGCCCGCGCTGCGGGCCGAACATGTTCCGCCCCATGATCGTGGCCCCGATGTTCCGATCACCGCGGACGAAGAACTCGACGTCGGTGCCGCCCTTCCCGGCGGCCAGGTCCTCCGACGCGGAGACGAACCAGCGGTGCAGCTCGTCACCCCAGCCGACGCCGTCGCCGAACGGGGCGTCCAGGCGCTGGTTCGGCCCGGCCATGAAGCCGTCGAGGGAGATCGTCACGTTGTGCACTCGGACCTTGGGCATGGCCTTCACCTCTCGTGTGGTGTCGTGCTCTCACCCATGCGTCGTTCCGAGCCTGCCTGGATCGACATCCGCGCGCACCTTTTCCAGACGAGGGTCTGCCGCCAGAAGAGCCGCCGCCGCGGACGAACCCCGGGAAGGATGCGGCGGGCCTCGCGGACGAACTCGGTGTAGGGGACGTCGGCGGGGCGGGTGGGGGCGGTCATCGCGACGGGGCGTGGAGCCTTCCGCCCCCGGTTCTTGATCCACCCGGTGAGCAGGTTGAGCGGGACGGACACAAGGCCCAGGAGGGTCTGGACGCGAGTGTCCTCCCGGGTCAGGGCGACGATCACCAGGGTGCCGCCGGGGGCCAGCCGCTGCCCGAGCCGGACCAGGGCATCGGTCAGGGGCAGGTGGTGGAGCACGGCGACACAGGTGATGACGTCATAGCCTTCCCCGTCGTACGACAGGGCGTCCGCGACGGAGAAGGCGACGGGGAGCCCGGGGTCGGTGGACTCCCTCGCCTCGCGGATGATCCGCTCGTCGCGGTCGATGCCGTGGACCTCCCTCGCCCGGGTGGCCAGCAACCGGGCCAGGTCTCCCGCACCGCAGCCGACCTCCAGGGCCCGGTCGAAGCGGCGGGGCAGCTGGCGCATGATCCACCGGTGGAAGTGGGCGTTGTGGCTCCACGGATGGGCGTCGTTGAAGCGGGCGAGGGCGTCCAGGAGAGGCATGGGTTCATTTCAACAGGGCATCCGTCCCTCCCTGTTGACCTTCCGCACCCTCGCCCGCAGCACCTCGGCCTGCGGCGCGGGCCCGGTGGACTCCGGCGGACAGTCCCACTCCCGCCCACCGCCCAGCGGCCTGAGCTGCACTCTCCCGCCCAGGTGCCCCATCACCTCCCCCACCCGCCCGTCCCGCACATCCACGACGTACGACCCCACCGGCGGCCTCTCCCCACGCAGCACGGACGCCAGCCGCTCGGCCGTGCGGACGTTGCACCGCCCCAGGTCGACCAGCGGGAACGGCTCCTTACCGGCGCCGGTGAGGGGGTCGACGGCGAGGGACGGCAACACGACGCCGACCCCGGTGAGCGCCTCCCGCAGGGACTCCAGGACTTCTTCGGTGGACCGCACGCTTTCCTCCATCGGCACACTGAGTTGACGGTTCGCCACACAGCGTGTCCGGTACGGCTCTAACCTGGCCATATGGGCCAGCCCAACAACCGCACCTGGTGGATGGGGAGTCGCACATGCCGGGACCGAAGGACCTCGACCCGTCGTCCTCACCGAGGGCACTGCTGGGCGCGGAGCTGAGGCACGCACGGGAGAAGGCGGGGCTCAGCCAGGAGGAGTTGGGGCAACGGCTGTTCGTGAGCGGTTCGTTCGTGGGGCAGCTGGAGGCGGGCACGCGGCGGATGCAGCGGGATGTCGCGCGACAGCTGGACGAGGTGCTCGGGACGGACGGGTTCTTCCAGCGCAACTGTGCGGCGGCGGCCAAGTCCAAGTACCTGGAGGACTTCGCGGAAGCTGCGGAATCGGAGACCCGGGCCACGACCATCAGGGAGTACGCGCCCCTCCTCATCCCCGGCCTGCTCCAGACGCCCGCATACGCACGGGCTGTGAACCGCGCCTACGACCCGACGGCACCGGAGGAAACCATCGACATGTGGGTGGAGGGCCGGGTCGAGCGGATTCGGCTCCTCGACCGTCCAACAAAGCCGGTGTTGTGGGTGGTGCTCGACGAGGCGGCGCTGCGCCGGGAGACCGGCGGTCGGGCGGTGATGGCGGAGGCGCTGCGCCACATCTCCGAGCTGGCCCGGCAGGGCCGAGCCATCGTGCAAGTGCTGCCCTTCAGCGCGGGAGCCCACTCGGCGATGGCAGGCGCCCTGAAGCTGATGGAGTTCGAGGACGCGCCTCCGCTGGCCTACTACGAAGGGGTTCGCACCGGCCGGCTGGAGGACGACCCGGCCACGGTCGTCCAACTGCGGTTCACGTTCGATCTCCTGGTGGCCTCCGCGCTCTCACGGGAGAACTCCCTGGCCCTGATCGAGTCATTGACGCAGGATTACGCCCATGAGGACCAACCCTGAGACCTGGCGCAAGTCGTCGTACAGCGGTGGTGGCGGCAACAACTGCCTCGAAGTGGCCGTAGACCACCCCGCCATCATCCCCGTCCGCGACTCCAAGAACCCCCACGGCCCGAAGCTCATGCTCCGGCCCCAGTCATGGTCCGTGTTCGTCAAGGCGGTCATAGAGGTCAGGATCTGACCTCTACGGCTCCTAGCGTGGGCCCATGACCAACACCACGCACGTCATGACCACCAACGAGCGCGCCGACCTGCTGGAGGCGCTGGCCAAGCAGCGGCACTTCCTGCGCTTCACCACCCGCGACCTCACCGACGAGCAGGCCGGTCGGCGGACCACCGTGAGCGAACTGTGTCTCGGCGGTCTGATCAAGCACGTCACGTCGGTGGAACGGAACTGGGTGCGCTTCATCCAGGAGGGCCCGTCGTCGATGGGCGACTTCACCGCCATGACCGAGGACGACTGGGCGCGGCGGGCCGACGAGTTCCGGATGCTGCCCGGCGAGACCCTGGCCGGCGTGCTGGCCGCCTACGCGGAGACGGCCGACCGGACGGACGAGCTGGTCGCCACCCTGCCCGACCTGGACGCCGCCCACCCGCTGCCCAAGGCCCCGTGGTTCGAGGCCGGGGCCCAGTGGTCGGCCCGCAGGGTGCTGCTGCACATCGTCGCCGAGACCGCCCAGCACGCCGGCCACGCCGACATCGTCCGGGAGGCCCTGGACGGCGCCAAGAGCATGGGCTGACCGGAGCCCCCCGCAGGTGCAGCACCATCTGCGGGGGCTCGACCCCCTCGTACCCTGAAACCATGAACCACGCCCAGCTCACCGCCCTAGGCCGTGCCCTCCGTGTGCTCGGGGAGCACGGGGACGCCCTCACCGGTGACACCCCGGACGCCAAGCTGCACGAGATGAAGGGCGACCTCAAGCGGGCCCTGGACCTCCTGGAGGACAGCGTCTCCGCCGCCGCCCCCACCACCCGCTGCGCCGAGCACCCGAACGGCCCGGTCGACGAGAACGCCCCCGACCTGTGCCTGCTGTGCGAGACGCGGCGCAGGGCGGCCCGCCGCGCCGAGATCAACGGCCCCTCCGCACGGCCCCGCTCCACCGAACCCGCGCCCTCCCGGTACGGGGTGCGGGAGGACCGGCCCCAGCCCCAGCAGCGCTGGCTGCCGGAGCAGTGGACCGGCCAGGAGTGGCAGCTGTGCGGGACACCGCGGCGGGACCGGCACGAGGCCGAGCTGTACCTCGCCGCCCAGCGCCGCGGGCCGCGCGCCGCGATGGCGTACCGGCTCGTCCACGAGTTCACCGACTACGAGGTGCTGCGGGTGTGGGGCACCCCGGTCAGGGTCGACATCGAGCCGCTCGGCAACCTCTAGCAGCGCCGCCTACTTCAGCAGCGGCAGCGCCGCGAAGTCGTACCCCTCCCACAGCCGCCGCGCCGCCTCCTCCGGGTACGGCCGCACCTCGGGCGTCACGTCCAGGACCTGGGTGGCGCGCCCCACGCGGTCGAACTCCGGCCACCCCGGGTCCCCGGTTCGCGCGAACCCGGTCCACGCCGACTGGAAGCGCGTGGTCAGCGTCCTGGCCTCGTCCGGCACCCCGGTCCCCGCGAACAGCAGGGCCCCGAGGTCGGCGTCGTACGTGCCGAACAGCAGCGGGACGTCCAGGGCATGGCAGGCGCCGAGCGCGCCGCCGAACGCCGGTGCGCTCCAGGTCAGTTCGTACAGGTGGGCGCGCCCGCCGCCCGCGGTCTGCGCCTCCGCCAGCCGCAGGGACGGGATGCCGAACAGCCAGTCGGTCTGCACCCGTTCGTAGAGCTCGGTCGGGGTGGCCTCCGGGAAGGCCTCCCGGTAGGAGCGCTCGCCGTCCGGGCCCGGCGCGAAGGTCCGCAGGGCCGCGGCCGCCTGCTCCTCGGTGATCTTGCCGAGCCGCTCGCCGAGGGCCAGGAAGAGCCGGTACTCGTCCCGGTTGTGCCCGACGAGCAGTTCCACGTCCCGCCCGGCGCCCGCCGCCAGCGCCTCCCAGGGCGTGCACGGCAGCACCTCCCCGTCGACGACCGGGGCGAAGGGCGTGAGCGTCGGCGCCGCCTGGCCCCACCGGTCGCCGAACTCCCGCATGCGCGGGCCCAACCGCTCCCCGGCCGAGGGGAGTTCACGGGGATCGACGGCTGACAGCGCGGTGGCCGTCGCCGCCTGACCCGCCTCCTTGGCGAGCTCCACCGCTATGTCCCGGGCGAGTCCGGCGGTGAAGTACGTGCCGGGCACGCTCTGCGCGACGGCCCGCCCGAACAGGCCCCGCGCGGCCGGCATCGCCAGCAGCGAGGCCACCGACCCCGCGCCCGCCGACTCCCCGAACACCGTGACCTGCCCGGGGTCCCCGCCGAACGCCGTGATGTTGTCCCGCACCCACTCCAGCGCCGCGACCTGGTCCAGCAGCCCCCGGTTCGCGGGCGCCCCCTCCAGCAGGGCGAACCCCTCGATGCCGACCCGGTAGTTGAGGGTCACGACGACCACGTCACCGGCGCGCGCGAGGTGCTGGGCGTCGTAGCCGGGGTTGCCCGCGTGGCCGAGCTTGTAGGCGCCGCCGTAGATCCACACCATCACGGGACGGCGGGCCGCGGGGTCCGGGGCGGGGGTCCAGACGTTGACCGTCAGCCAGTCGTCACCGGTGGGCGCCGGCAGTGCCACCGCCCGGTCCCCGAAGGCGGGCTCCTGCGGGGGCGGGGGCCCGAAGGCGTACGCCTCCCGGGTCCCCTCCCAGCCCCTGACGGGCCGCGGCGCCTGGAACCGCGCCGCGCCCACCGGCGGTTCGGCGAACGGGATTCCCCGGAAGACCACCAGTCCGTCCTCGGCCCGCCCGCGCACGGCACCGGCCGCGGTGCGCACTTCGAGACCCTCGGCTGACGTCATCGGTCGAACTCCTCACAGGTCGGGGCTGCTCCGCTTACTCCAGCCCACGTCCCTTGCCTGGGTCAACCAACCCGGGGAGCCCTGTGCCGTCAGCTCAACGACTTCAGCGCGGACGCCTCGTACGGCTTGAGTTCGTCGAACCGGCCCGCGAGCACCTTCGCGGCCCACTCGGGGTCCTGGAGCAGCGCCCGCCCGACGGCGACCAGGTCGTACTCCTCGCGCTCCAGGGAGTCGAGCAGGTCGTCGATGCCCCTGACCGGGGAGCCCTCGCCCCTGAAGCCCTTGATGAAGTCGCCGTCGAGACCGACCGAGCCGACCGTGATGGTGGTCCTGCCGGTGAGCTTCTTGGTCCAGCCGGCGAGGTTGAGGTCGGAGCCCTCGAACTCGGGCAGCCAGTAGCGGCGGGTGGAGGCGTGGAAGGCGTCGACACCGGCGGCGGCGAGCGGGGTGAGGATCGCCTCCAGTTCCTCGGGCGTCTCGGCGAGCCGCGCCTTGTAGGCCTCCTGCTTCCACTGCGAGTACCGGAAGATGACCGGGAACTCGGGTGACACCGTCTCCCGCACGGCCGCCACGATCTCCGCCGCGAACCGCGTACGGGCGACCGGGTCGCCGCCGTAGGCGTCGGTGCGGCGGTTGGTGCCCGCCCACAGGAACTGGTCCAGGAGGTAGCCGTGGGCGCCGTGCAGCTCCACGCCGTCGAAGCCGATGCGCTCGGCGGCGGCCGCGGCCTCGGCGAACGCGCCGATCACGTCGTCCAGGTCGCGCTGGGTCATCGCCTTGCCGGTGGGCTCGTCGGCGCCGATGCGCAGGCCGGAGGGGCCGACCGCGGGGGCGTCGGCGTAGGGCGGCTGCCCCTGCTCGCGCACCATGCCGATGTGCCAGAGCTGCGGCACGATGGTGCCGCCCGCCGCGTGCACCTGCTCGGCGACCTTCGCCCAGCCCGCGAGCTGCTCCTCGCCGTGGAAGCGCGGGATGCTGTCGCTCTGCCCGGCCGACTCGTGGCCGACGTACGTGCCCTCCGTGACGATCAGACCGACTCCGGCGGCCGCGCGCCGGGAGTAGTACGACGCCACGTTCTCGCCGGGGACGCCGCCCGGGGAGAAGGAACGGGTCATCGGCGCCATCACGATGCGGTTCGGGACGGTCAGGCCGTTGATGTGGGCCGGACGCGAGAGGATCTCGGCGGCACGGGAGGGGGCGGAGGCGGTCACGTGGGGGTACTCCTCGGTATGTGCATACGCATGGACCTTGCAACAGGTGCCAACCGTGCCGTGCTCCTCAGGATTTCCCGTCGCGTTGTGACCCCGGTCACGCATGCAGAAAGCCCGCCCCGCGTCTGCGGGACGGGCTTCGTGTCGAGCGCTGGGCAGGCCTTGCACCTGCATTTCCCCGCAGGAAGCGGGGCGTCTTTCCTTGGACCACCAACGCGTAGTCGACCGACGGGAGTTCACGTCGAGCGGCTCGTGATCAAGCATAGCGCAAGAAACGACCGGGGGCGGCCACCCCCTGTTCCCAGGAGTGGCCGCCCCGGCAAGGACGTTGATCGACCGTCAGGCCTCGCGGCCCGGGGGCGGTCAGAAGTCCATGTCACCGCCCGGCATGCCGCCACCGGCGGGCGCGGCGGCCTTCTCCGGCTTGTCGGCGATGACGGCCTCGGTGGTGAGGAACAGCGCGGCGATGGAGGCGGCGTTCTGCAGGGCGGAACGGGTCACCTTCGCCGGGTCGATGATGCCCTCGGCGATCATGTCGACGTACTCACCGGTCGCGGCGTTGAGGCCGTGGCCGACGGTGAGGTTGCGGACCTTCTCCACGACGACGCCACCCTCGAGACCACCGTTGACGGCGATCTGCTTGAGCGGGGCCTCCAGGGCGAGCTTCACGGCGTTGGCGCCGGTCGCCTCGTCACCCTCGAGCTCCAGCTTCTCGAAGACCTGGGAGGCCTGGAGCAGGGCCACGCCACCACCGGCGACGATGCCCTCCTCGACGGCCGCCTTCGCGTTGCGAACGGCGTCCTCGATGCGGTGCTTGCGCTCCTTGAGCTCGACCTCGGTCGCGGCACCGGCCTTGATGACGGCGACGCCACCGGCGAGCTTGGCCAGGCGCTCCTGGAGCTTCTCGCGGTCGTAGTCCGAGTCGCTGTTCTCGATCTCGGCGCGGATCTGGTTCACCCGGCCGTTGACCTGGTCCGAGGAGCCGGCACCGTCGACGATGGTGGTCTCGTCCTTGGTGATGACGACCTTGCGGGCGCGGCCCAGGAGGTCCAGGGTCGCGTTCTCCAGCTTGAGGCCGACCTCCTCGGAGATGACCTCGCCGCCCGTGAGGATGGCGATGTCGCCGAGCATGGCCTTGCGGCGGTCACCGAAGCCCGGGGCCTTGACGGCGACGGACTTGAAGGTGCCGCGGATCTTGTTGACGACCAGGGTCGACAGGGCCTCGCCCTCGACGTCCTCGGCGATGATCAGCAGCGGCTTGCCCGACTGCATGACCTTCTCCAGGAGCGGGAGCAGGTCCTTGACGGAGCCGATCTTGGAGTTGGCGATCAGGATGTACGGGTCGTCGAGCGACGCCTCCATCCGCTCCATGTCGGTGGCGAAGTACGCCGAGATGTAGCCCTTGTCGAAGCGCATACCCTCGGTGAGCTCCAGCTCCAGACCGAAGGTCTGGGACTCCTCGACGGTGATGACGCCTTCCTTGCCGACCTTGTCCATCGCCTCGGCGATGAGCTCGCCGATCTGGGTGTCGGCGGCGGAGATGGAGGCCGTGGAGGCGATCTGCTCCTTGGTCTCGACATCCTTGGCCTGCTCGAGCAGGGCGGCGGAGACGGCCTCGACGGCCTTCTCGATACCGCGCTTGAGGGCCATGGGGTTGGCGCCGGCGGCTACGTTGCGCAGGCCTTCCTTGACCAGGGCCTGGGCGAGCACGGTCGCGGTGGTCGTACCGTCACCGGCGACGTCGTCCGTCTTCTTGGCGACTTCCTTGACCAGCTCGGCGCCGATCTTCTCGTACGGGTCCTCGAGTTCGATCTCCTTGGCGATGGAGACACCATCGTTGGTGATCGTGGGGGCGCCCCACTTCTTCTCGAGGACGACGTTGCGGCCCTTGGGGCCGAGCGTCACCTTCACGGCGTCCGCGAGCTGGTTCATGCCGCGCTCGAGGCCGCGCCGCGCCTCCTCGTCGAACGCGATGATCTTGGCCATGTGAAGTGGTCCCTCCAGGACTGGGGGTGATTCCTTCGGACCGCGCCCGCGCCCGCGACGGACGGCTCGCCGGCCTGTGGATCCTTGCCCCACATGGCCTGCGGGCCTCACCGACCCGGTCCATCTTTGTCACTCTCACCTTCAGAGTGCTAACGCCAATGATTAGCACTCGGCATGGTCGAGTGCAAGCGCCTGCCGAAGACCGGGGTGGGTTCGCTGCGCGGGCTCGGGCCGGTGAGGGCCGGCCCGCGCCCTTCCCGGCACCCTGGATCGCGCGCCCCGGAGGCGATGGGTTCGGCAGTCGGGCGGCTACCGGCCGGTGGGAGCTGAGCGCGCAGTTCCCCGCGCCCCTGGGCAGGTTGCAGTGGCCCGGCGCCACGGACGATCAGGGGCCGCCGCAGGCATCCAGGGGCGCGGGGAACTGCGCAGAAACGCCCGCCCCCACCGAACCCGCACCCGAAACCCCACCCGCGCCCGCACAGGACCCCGTTCAACCACCGGAGGTACATGCCGAAGGGCCCGTACCCATGACTCCCCATGGGGTACGAGCCCTTCGGTGAAGAACGAAGAACGACGCTGTTGTTACCCGGCGCGTGCTTCAGCCAGTCGCGAGACGGACCATGTCCGCCTGCGGCCCCTTCTGACCCTGCGAGATCTCGAACTCGACCCGCTGGCCCTCTTCAAGGGTGCGGTAGCCGTCCATCTGAATCGCGCTGTAGTGGACGAAAACATCCGCACCACCGTCGACCGCGATGAAGCCGTACCCCTTCTCCGCGTTGAACCACTTGACGGTGCCCTGAGCCATGCCTAACTCCCCTATTACTGGCCCTTGCACGGATCCACACTTCGTGGATCCGGGTCAGACCTCACCCCCCACATGGTTGGGGGCGTGCGCCGGAACGCGTCGACCGCGGCTGAATGTATCTGTCCAACTGCCGTCTGCAACAGGTCAATCGGACGAGAATTCTGGACGGAAGGGGTCCGGAATGTAGTGAGAATTCACCCGAATTCGGGGCAAGTCGGGCCCCATAAAAGGAGCATAAGACACAAAGAACCCACACACTTTGGCTACTTCTCGTCGCATCCGAAGTCGGAACTCATATGCGCCCGGCATGAAGGAAGCAGCAGCTTCCCCAACTGTACCGCGCTCAACCATAGAGAATTGCCCCCTCCGCTTCTCTCGCGGAGGGGGCAATCGGATGAACACTCGGTAATTTCTGTTACCGAAGGTAATGACCAGTCATACGGTCACCCGCCGGCGACCGCCGGGATGATGGAGACGCCGGCCCCGTCGGGCGTCGCCGTCTCCAGTCCCTGCTCGAACCGCACGTCGTCGTCGTTCACGTACACGTTCACGAACCGCCGCAGCTTGCCCTGGTCGTCGAGAACGCGCGCGGCGATACCGGTGTGGTTCTTCTCCAGATCTGCGATGACCTCGGCGAGGGTCCCACCCTCGGCCTGCACCTCGGCCTGTCCGCCGGTGTAGGTGCGCAGGATGGTGGGGATTCGGACGGAAACGCTCATGTTCAGGACCTCCGGTCGGGTTGGGGCTTCAGGGGCGCGGGGCGGTGTCGATTCGCGGCTGCCGCCGCGTGGGCGCGACCGGCCCCCACCGGCCCGCAGACGGACAACGACCTCTTACGCGAGACCAGCCTCGCGGAACGAATCCAGGTTGGGCCGGATCGTCGCCGTCAGACCCGTACCCGCCACCGCGTCCAGCGTCTTCAGACCGTCCCCGGTGTTCAGTACGACGGTCGTCAGCGAGGGATCCAGCACCCCGCTCTCGATCAGCTTCTTCGTCACCCCCACGGTCACCCCGCCCGCAGTCTCCGCGAAGATGCCCTCGGTCCGCGCCAGCAGCTTGATCGCGTCCACGATCTGCTCGTCGTCGACGTCCTCCACCGCGCCGCCGGTGCGCCGCGCGATGTCCAGCACGTACGGGCCGTCCGCAGGGTTGCCGATGGCGAGGGACTTGGCGATGGTGTCCGGCTTCTGGGGCCGCACCACGTCGTGCCCCGCCTTGTAGGCGACGGAAACCGGGCTGCACCCCTCCGCCTGCGCCCCGAAGATCTTGTACGGCCTGTCCTCGACGAGCCCCAGCCTGATGAGCTCCTGAAGGCCCTTGTCGATCTTCGTGAGCTGCGAGCCGGAGGCGATCGGGACCACGAGCTGGTCGGGGAGCCGCCAGCCGAGCTGCTCGCAGATCTCGTACGCCAGGGTCTTGGAGCCCTCCGCGTAGTACGGCCGCAGGTTGACGTTGACGAAGCCCCAGCCCTCGCCGGCCGGGTCGCCGATCAGCTCGGAGCAGAAGCGGTTCACGTCGTCGTAGTTGCCCTCGATGCCGACGAGCTCGCCGCCGTAGATCGCGGCCATGACGACCTTGCCCTGCTCCAGGTCGTGCGGGATGAACACGCAGGAGCGGAACCCGGCCCGGGCCGCGGCGGCACCGACCGCGCCGGCCAGGTTGCCGGTGGAGGAGCAGGAGAGCGTGGTGAAGCCGAAGGCGCGGGCCGCCTCCAGGGCCTGCGCGACGACGCGGTCCTTGAAGGAGTGCGTCGGGTTGCCGGAGTCGTCCTTGACGTACAGGCCGCCGGTCACGCCGAGCTCGCGGGCGAGGTTGTCCGCCTTGACGAGCTTGGTCCAGCCGGGGTTGATGTTGGGCTTGTCCGCCACGTCCGCGGGGACGGGCAGCAGCGGGGCGTAGCGCCAGATGTTCGCGGGTCCCGACTCGATCCGCTTGCGGAGCTCCTCGGTCTCGTAGGCCGAGAAGTCGTACGCGATCTCGAGCGGGCCGAAACACTCCTCACAGGCGAAGACCGGGCCGAGCGGGACGCGGTGGCCGCATTCGCGGCAGCTCAGCGCCGCGGCGGGACCCAGGTCGACGGAGTTCGTGGTGCTTGCAACAGTCTGCGCAGCCATGGAGGCGAGGCCCTTTCTCCTCATCTTCCTCACGACGCACTTCGCCGTGAGACGGATTTGGCACCTTCCCGAGCCGGGAGCCTCGCGGAGACGATCGTCGGTGATCGCTACGAGAGCCGACTGGAGGGTTGCCGGGGCTTCATCGGGCCGTATCCCTCTGCCCCTCTGGATGAGCGGTGTGAAGTTGTGAACGGCGGGCCACCCAGGACATGCGATGGTCACCCGCGTTGTTCAAGACTGTAACCGACGACCAGGACAGTTGAGATAGTCGTCCGAACGGCGAGATGGATCACACGCAGATCTCACGCAGAGGAGCCGCGCACTGTGCTGAACGAAGTCGAGCGCTGGCTGGCGACCCGTTCCTGGTCCGTGACCGATCGCCCGCTCCACCGGATCATGGCGGCGAAGCGGGCCACGGGCCGGACGGTCAGTGTCGTCCTGCCGGCCCTCAACGAGGAGGCGACGGTCGGTGACATCGTCGCCGTCATCCGTCATGACCTCATGCAGCAGGTCCCGCTCGTCGACGAGATCGTCGTCGTGGACTCGGGATCGACCGACCGCACCTCCGAGGTCGCCGCCGCCGCCGGCGCGCGGGTCGTCCACCGCGACGACATCCTCCCGCGCATCCCGGCCCTGCCCGGCAAGGGTGAGGTCCTGTGGCGGTCCCTGCTCGTCACGAGCGGGGACATCGTCTGCTTCATAGACGCCGACCTGAAGGAGTTCTCCTCGGACTTCGTCTCCGGGATCGTCGGCCCGCTGCTCACCGACCCCGGCGTCGACCTGGTCAAGGGCATGTACGACCGTCCCCTGGGCGGTGCCGCCGGGCAGGGCGGCCGGGTCACCGAGCTGATGGCGCGCCCGCTGCTGAACATGCACTGGCCGCAGCTCGCCGGTTTCGTGCAGCCGCTGGGCGGTGAGTACGCGGCCCGGCGCTCGCTGCTGGAGCAGTTGCCGTTCCCCGTCGGCTACGGCGTCGAGCTGGGCATGCTGGTCGACGCCCTGCACCTGGTGGGCCTGGACGCGCTGGCCCAGGTCGACATCGGGGTGCGCAAGCACCGCCACCAGGACGGGCAGGCCCTGGGCCGGATGGCCGCCGCGATCTACCGCACCGCCCAGCTCCGGCTGGCCCGCGGCCACCTGATCCGGCCCGCCCTCACCCAGTTCGAGCGGGGCCGGGACGGCTTCGAGCCGCGGACGTACTCGGTGGACACGGAGGAGCGGCCGCCGATGACGGAGATCGCGGAGTACAGGAAGAGAAGGGCCGCCTAGGAGCGCCCCTCCAGGGACGCGGGGAACTGCGCACCCGGCCCCCACGGCCCGCGGCCGACATGCACCACGGGAACGTTTGAGCGGTTGGACACCGGGCTAGGTTTCGAGGCATGGCTTCATCGCACAACGCCCATGTACTGGTCGCGTCCAACCGCGGCCCGGTCTCCTACGAGGTCCAGGAAAACGGCGAGCTCAACGCGAAGCGCGGCGGCGGCGGCCTCGTCTCGGGCCTGTCGGCGATCGGGCCGGAGGCCGACGCGCTGTGGGTGTGCTCGGCGCTGTCCGACGGCGACCGCGAGGCGGTACGGCAGGGGGTCGGCGAGGACGGCGTCCGCATGCTCGCGATCCCGGCCGACGTGCACGCGGACGCGTACAACGGCATCGCCAACTCGGTCCTCTGGTTCGTCCACCACCTGCTCTACCAGACCCCGCTGGAACCGTCCTTCGACGCGGAGTTCCGGCGCCAGTGGGCCTCGTACGAGACGTACAACCGTGCCTTCGCCGAGGCGCTCGCCGAGGAGGCGGCCGAGGGGGCGGCGGTCCTGGTGCAGGACTACCACCTGTGCCTGGTGCCCGGGATGCTCCGCGAGCTCCGCCCCGACCTGCGCATCGCCCACTTCTCGCACACACCGTGGGCGCCGGTGGAGTACTTCCGGATGCTCCCCGACGACATCGCGGTCCAGGTCCTGCGGGGCATGCTGGGCGCCGACCGGCTCGGCTTCCTCACCCGCCGCTGGGCGGACGCCTTCACGGCCTGCGCCGCGGAGTTCGCGGGAGGGCTGGGCGAGACCCGGATCGGGGTGCACGGGCTGGGCGCGGACGCGGACTTCCTGCGCGCCCGCTCCCACGAGGCCGACGTCGAGGAGCGGATCGTCGGCCTGCGCGAGGAGATCGGCGCGGGCCGGAAGACCATCGTGCGGGTGGACCGGACCGAGCTGTCCAAGAACATCGTGCGCGGGCTGCACGCCTACCGGCGGCTGCTGGAGTCGCGGCCGGAGTGGCGGGAGCGGGTCGTGCACGTGGCGTTCGCGTATCCGTCGCGGCAGGACCTCGCGGTGTACCGGGACTACACGGCCGAGGTGCGGCGGGTGGCGGAGGAGATCAACGACACCTTCGGCACACCTGGCTGGACCCCGGTCCTGCTGAACCTGAAGGACGACTTCGCGCGCTCCCTGGCCGCGTACCGGCTGGCCGACGTGGCGCTGGTCAACCCCATCCGGGACGGCATGAACCTGGTCGCGAAGGAGGTGCCGGTGGTGTCCGACGAGGGATGCGCGCTGGTGCTGTCGCGGGAGGCCGGGGCGTACGAGGAGCTGGGCGACGACGCGGTCGTGGTGAACCCGTACGACGTGGAGCAGACGGCGGCGGCCCTGCACGAGGCGCTGACGATGCCGGCCCACGAGCGGGCCGAGCGCGCGAAGCGGCTGGCCGCGGCGGCGACGGCGCTCCCGCCGGCCCAGTGGTTCCTGGACCAGCTGAACGCGCTCCGCGCGCTGGACGGCTGAGCATGAACCTTCCCACGCCTCTCACGACGGCCGGCGAGGAGGGTCTGCGGGCGATCCTCGCCGAACCGCGGCGGGCCGTGATCGGGCTCGACTTCGACGGGACGCTGGCGCCGATCGTGGCGGACCCGGAGAAGGCGGTCGCGCACCCCGAGGCGGTGCCGGCGCTCGCGGCCCTGGCACCGAAGGTGGCGTCCGTGGCGGTGATCACCGGGCGCCCGGCCGCGGTCGCGGTGCGCAACGGCGGTTTCGCCGGGGTCCCGGGCCTGGATCACCTGACCGTGCTCGGCCACTACGGGGCGGAGCGCTGGGAGGCGGCGACGGGCCAGGTCACCGCCCCCGCCCCGCATCCCGGCGTGGCGGCGGTCCGCGCCGAACTGCCGGCGCTCCTGGCCGGGACCGGTGCCTGGCTGGAGGAGAAGGGCGGCCGTGCGGTGGCCGTCCACACCCGCCGGGCGGCCGACCCCCAGGCCGCCTTCGAGGCCCTGCGCGCTCCCCTCACCGACCTGGCCGCCCGCAACGGCCTGATCGTGGAACCCGGCCGTCTGGTCCTGGAGCTCCGCCCGCCGGGCGTGGACAAGGGGGTGGCCCTGCTGGAGCACGCCCGCGAGGTCTCCGCCCGGTCCGTGCTGTTCGCCGGCGACGACCTGGGCGACCTGCCCGCCTTCTCCGCGGTCGACGAACTGCGTACCGCCGGCACCGCCGGACTCCTGGTGTGCAGCGGCAGCGACGAGGTGACCGAGCTGCGCAAGCGGGCCGACCTGGTGGTGGACGGCCCGGCCGGCGTGGTGGGCCTGCTGCGGGCCCTGGCGGAGCGGCTCGCCTGACCCTCAGCGCTCCTCGCGCCGGGCCTGGCGCACTCTGCGCAGCCGGTTGACCGTCACCGGGTCGTGCGCCAGCGCGCGTTCGTCGTCCAGCAGGGCGTTGAGGAGCTGGTAGTAGCGGACCGGCGCCAGGCCCAGCTCCTCACGTATCGCCCGCTCCTTGGCGCCGGGGCCCGCGAAACCGCGGCGCTCCAGCGCGAGGATGTCCCGCTCCCGGCGGTCGAGTCCCGCATGCTCCATGCCCGGAACCGTAACCCCCGCCACCGACAGCGACTACTCCGCGTTCTGCGCGGTGAGCTGGAGGACGCGCAGCACCTGCGTGGGGCTCCCGCCGGAGCTCACCGCGGCGCCGATCCGCTTCTTCACCGCGGCGCTGACGGAGGCCCAGGACGTCTTGCCCACCGGCGGCAGCTCGGCGGAGGGCAGCGCGGCCAGGAAGGGCTTGAGGTCGGCGTCCCGGGAGCTCGCGCTCATGACCTCGGAGGCGGAGTTGGTCACCGGCAGCAGGTCGTACTCCCGGGAGAACGCGAGGACGTTCTTCTCGCTGTAGACGAAGTCGAGGAAGTCGCCCACCTGCTCGGCGTGGCCGTTCTGCCGGAAGGCCATCATCCAGTCGGCGACGCCCATGGAGTTCCTGGTCGGCCCGTCGGCGCCGGGCATGGGCACCATGCCGAACTTCACCCCCTTCTCGGCGGCGATCTTCATCAGCGAGGGGTGCCCGTTGAGCATGCCGACGTCCCCGGCGGCGAACGCCGAGAACGCGGCGGCCCGGTTCAGGTTCTCGGGCGCCACCGGCCCGGTCAGGCCCTTGCCGACGAGGTCGTCCTTGAGCCAGGTCAGGGTGGCGACGTTCTCCTCGGAGTCGATGCCGTACGTGCCGACGTCGTCGACGTACCCGCCGCCCCCGCTCAGCAGCCACTGCATGGTCTCGGCCTGCGCCTCCTCGGGGCCGAGCGGCAGCGCGTACGGGTACTTCACCCCGTCCGCCTTGAGCGCCTCGGCGTCCGCGGCGAGCTCCTTCCACGTGGTGGGCGGGGTGAGCCCGGCCTCGGCGAACAGGGTCTTGTTGTAGAAGAGCAGCCGGGTCGACGCGGCGAACGGCATGCCGTACTGCATCCCGTTGATCCGCCCCGCGGAGCCGAGCTGGGAGACGAAGTCGGCCTGCTCCCGGATCCCGACCAGTTCGTCCGCCTTGTAGAGCAGGCCCTTGTCGGCGTAGTCGGCGTAGGCGCCGATCTGCGCCATGTCGGGGGCCTCGCCCGCGTCGACCAGTTCCTTGACCTTGCGGTCGACGTCGGTCCACGAGTAGACGCTGACGTCGATCTTCACGCCGGAGTGCTTCGCCTCGTACTCCTGGACGAGCTTGTCCCAGTACTTGCGGGAGCTGTTCGCCGCGCTGTCGCCGTAGTCGGCGGCGACCAGTCTCAGCGTCACCTCGTCCGACCCGCCGCCCAGGCCGCAGCCGCCGAGGACTGCCGTCATACCCAGTGCGGACACCGCCGCGATCGTTCCCGTCCTACGCCGCCGCACCGACAACCGCCCCAAACTCACGTTCGAAAACTTTCGAAAAGTCATACATATCTCAGAAGTAAGGTCTACACCACGTGAGTGGACTAGACCTCTTGCGGGTCAACGGGTCACACTGTCCCCCGTGAGACATGTCATCGCCCTCGACGTGGGCGGCACCGGGATGAAGGCGGCCTTGGTCGGCGCGGGCGGCGAGCTCCTGCACCGGGCCCGCCGGGCGACCGGACGCGAGCGCGGACCCGACGCGGTCGTCGACGGCATCCTCGACTTCGCCGCCGAGCTGCGCGCGTACGGCACCGAGCACCTCGGCGCCCCCGCGGACGCGGCCGGCGTCGCCGTCCCCGGCATCGTCGACGAGGACCGGGGCATCGCGGCCTACGCCGCCAACCTGGGCTGGCGGGACGTCCCCCTGCGCACCCTGCTCGCCGAGCGCCTCGGCGGCGTCCCGGTCGCCCTCGGCCACGACGTCCGCACCGGCGGCCTCGCCGAGGGCCGCATCGGAGCCGGCCGCGGCACCGACCGCTTCCTCTTCGTCGCCCTGGGCACCGGCATCGCGGGCGCCATCGGCATCGACGGCCGGGTGGAGGGGGGCGCCCACGGCTTCGCGGGCGAGATCGGCCATGTCGTCGTACGCCCGGACGGCACGCCCTGCCCCTGCGGCCAGCGCGGCTGCCTGGAGCGGTACGCCTCCGCGGCCGCGGTCAGCGAGGGCTGGGCCGCGGCCACCGGGAACCCGGCGGCGGACGCGGCGGACTGCGCGAAGGCGGTGGAGGCCGAGGACCCGAAGGCCCGGGAGATCTGGCAGCGCGCCGTGGACCCCCTCGCCGACGGCCTGGTCACCGCCCTCACCCTCCTGGACCCCCGCACCCTGATCATCGGTGGCGGCCTCGCGGAGGCGGGGGAAACCTTGTTCACACCGCTGCGGGAGGCGGTCCGCAGCCGGGTCACCTTCCAGAAGCTCCCGACGATCGTCCCGGCCGCCCTGGGCGACACGGCGGGTTGCCTGGGCGCGGGCCTCCTGGCCTGGGATCTCCTCGACACGACGGACAGCTCGGAGGTAACGCCCTGATGGCAACTCCCCCAGGGGCGCGGGGAACTGCGCGACACGCCACGCCGCACCCGCACCCCGCGACGGACAAGACCCCCCTCGTCCTGTCCGGCGCGACCGTCGTCCTCCCCACAGGAACCGTCGACGACGGCCAGGTCGTCATCGACGGCACCCGCATCGCCGCCGACGCACCCGAGAACGCCCGCCGGACCGACGTCTCGGGCCACTGGCTCGTGCCCGGCTTCGTCGACCTGCACAACCACGGCGGCGGCGGCGCCTCCTTCACCTCGGGCACCATCGAGGACGTGCTCAAGGGCATCGCCACACACCACGCCCACGGCACCACCACCCTCGTCGCCTCCACCGTCACCGGCGACATGGACTTCCTCGCCCACCGGGCCGGCCTGCTGAGCGAACTCGCCGAGCAGGGCGACATCGCCGGCATCCACTTCGAGGGCCCGTTCATCTCCCCCTGCCGCAAGGGCGCGCACTCGGAGGACCTGCTGCGCGACCCCGACCCGGCGGAGGTCCGCAAGCTGATCGACGCGGCGCGCGGTCAGGCCAGGATGCTCACCCTCGCCACCGAACTCCCCGGCGGCGTCGACTCCGTGCGGCTGCTCGCCGAACACGGGGTCATCGCGGCGATCGGCCACACGGACGCGAGCTACGAGCAGACCGTCGAGGCGATCGAGGCGGGCGCGACCGTCGCCACCCACCTGTTCAACGCGATGCCGCCGCTCGGTCACCGCGCCCCGGGCCCCATCACCGCCCTCCTGGAGGACGAGCGGATCACGGTCGAGCTCATCGACGACGGCACCCACCTGCACCCGGCCGCCCTCCAGCTGGCGTTCCACCACGCGGGTGCGCGGCGGGTCGCCTTCATCACGGACGCCATGGACGCGGCCGGCTTCGGCGACGGGCGCTACATGCTCGGCCCCCTGGAGGTCGAGGTCAGCGAGGGCGTCGCCCGGCTGGTCGAGGGCGGCTCGATCGCCGGCTCGACGCTGACCCTGGACCGCGCTTTCAAGCGGGCGGTGACCGTCGACCGGCTGCCGGTCGAGGACGTGGTCGCGGCCATCTCCGCCAACCCGGCCCGGCTGCTGGGCATGTCCGACCGCATCGGGTCCCTGGAGCCCGGCAAGGACGCCGACCTGGTCCTCCTCGACCATCAATTCGACCTCAAGGGCGTCATGCGCCGGGGTGAATGGGTGGTCGATCCCCAACTGGGGTGATCTGTCCCGCTGTTGGGTCCGGGATCATCCTGGGAGACTGGACGGGCACATGTCCGTCCGTCTTCGGGGGAGGTCGGCCCGGGTGATCCTCACGGTCACGCTGAACACCGCTCTCGACATCACCTACCGCGTGCGGTCGCTGCGGCCGCACGCCAGCCACCGGGTCTCCGAGGTCGTCGAGCGCCCCGGCGGCAAGGGCCTGAACGTGGCCCGGGTGCTGGCCGCGCTCGGCCACGAGGTGACGGTCACCGGCTTCACGGGCGGCGCCACGGGACGCACCGTCCAGGAGCAACTCACCGCCGTCCCCGGACTGGTCGACGCGCTCGTCCCGGTCACCGGCCCGACCCGGCGCACGATCGCCGTCGTGGACGAGCGTTCCGGCGACACCACCCAGCTCAACGAACCGGGCCCCACCGTCACGCCCGCGGAGTGGTCCGCCTTCCAGGAGGCGTACGAGGATCTCGTCCCGTCGGTCTCGGCGGTGGCCCTGTGCGGGAGCCTGCCGCCGGGGGTGCCGGTGGGGGCGTACGCGGGCCTGGTCCGCACGGCGAAGGCGGCCGGGGTCCCGGTCCTCCTCGACACCAGCGGCGAGGCACTGCGCCGCGGGGTCGCCGCCCGCCCCGACATCCTCAAGCCGAACGCCGAGGAACTGTCCGAACTGACCGGCTCCCACGAACCGCTGCGCGCGACGCAGGACGCACGACGGCGGGGCGCCCGGTCGGTGGTCGCGACCCTCGGCAAGGACGGCCTCCTGGCGGTCACCCCCGAGGGCCGCTGGCGCGCCACGCTCCCGGCCCCGGTGTCCGGCAACCCGACGGGCGCCGGCGACTCGGTGGTCGCGGCCCTGCTGTCCGGCCTGGTGCGCCAACTCCCCTGGCCGACCCGCCTGACCCACGCGGCAGCCCTCTCGGCGGCGACCGTACTGACCCCGACAGCCGGGGACTTCGACCGCCCGACCTACGAGGATCTGCTGAACCGGGTCACGGTCACGAGGGAGACCAGTGCGGCGTGAGTCCTACTGGTCGACGTTCTCCGTCACGGAGAACTGGTCGAGCAGGGCATTGCACTGGTTGCCCTGCTGGCACGAGAGCTGAATCGTGTTGGTGCCCTTGGTCAGGGAGACCTGGGCCCAGGTCTCCTGCCATTCGTTGGCGGGAAGCCCACCGAAGTTCTTCATGTTCAGCGGCCGGGATGCGGATTTCCCGTTGACCGTCACCGTCGCGTTGGCGTCCTCGGCGGGGAGACTGTAGCGGACGTAGACCCGATAGGTGCCGGCCTTCTTGATGCCGTTGACCGTCCAGGTGACCGAGGCACCGACCTGGTTGAAGCCCTGGACGTAGACACCGCCGTCGGCCTGGGCTCCCTTCACGTCGGACGCGACGCTGGTGCCGCCCTCCAGCCGCATCGTCTTCGCGTCGGCCTTCGGCAACTCGGCCTCCGCTGTCGCCGAGCTGGACGCGCTCGGCTCCGAGCTCTGGGATGCCGTCGGGGTCGTCGCCGCCTCGTTGCCCGTGTCGCCCTTCTCGTCGTCGCCGCCCGCGATCGCGATGCCGATGCCGATGACCACCGCGGCCACCACGGCGATCGCGCCGATCAGGAGGCCCTTGGTGTTGGGGCCGCCGCTGCGGCGGCCACCGCCGCCGCTGTAGCCCGGCATGGGCTGCTGGCTGGTGGGGGCGGAGCCGGGGAAGGTCTCGGGGGCGGCGTAGTGCGCGCTGGGCTGGCCGTAGCCGCCCTGGGCCTGCTGCTGCGGGACCTGGCCGTACGCCGCGGTCGGCGCGGTCGGTGCCTGCTGCTGCCCGTACTGGCGCTGGCCGACCGCGCGGACTCTGTTGACGGAGTTCGGGTAGCCGTAACCGCCGGAGGGCGGCTGGGCCCCGTTGGCCTGGCCGTCGGCGTAGAGGTAGCCGAACGGGTCGTCGTCCTCGGGCGTGCTCGCGCCGTTGTTGCCGGACGTCATCCCTTGGTACTCCTCAACAGGTGCGGATCGGATGCGATACGTGGAGTCAGAATGGCGAGCCTACCCGCTCCAGATGGCCCAAACGGGTGACTCGGATCGCATCGGCTCGCTGACCTGGGGCTCAGCCCGCGCGTCTGTGCTGTTTGGGACGAGATCGTTTCTCGACGTACATCCGCTCGTCGGCGGACTTCAGCACCTCGTCCGCGGTCATGCCGCAGTGCGCCCAGCCGATGCCGAAGCTGGCACCGACCCGCACGGCCCGTCCCTCGGCCCGGATGGGCTGGATTATCTCGTTGCGCAGGCGCACCGCGAGGTCCGCCGCGTCGGCCTTGCCGAGGCCGTCGGCGAGGATCACGAACTCGTCGCCGCCGAGCCGCGCCACGGTGTCGCCGTCGCGCACGCACTGGGACAGCCGCCGGGCGACCTCGATGAGCACCGCGTCGCCCGCGTTGTGCCCGAACCGGTCGTTGATCGACTTGAAGCCGTCGAGGTCGCAGAAGAGCACCGCGAGCCCCTTGGTGCCGTCGTCGCGCTCCCCCTCGGGGGCGACGGTGTGCACATGGTGGTCGAAGGCGTCGAACGCCTCGGCGCCGCCCTGCCGGAAGTCGAAGCCGTGGCCGCCCGCGTCGAAGGCCGGGTGCCCGAAGGCCGCGTCGACGGGCTCCAGGGCGCCGGTGTGGGTGGGGCGCTGGCAGAGCCGGGAGGACAGCCGCGAGCGCAGCTCGGCGGAGTTCGGCAGGCCGGTGAGGGAGTCGTGGGAGGCGCGGTGGGCGAGCTGGAGCTCGCGGCGCTTGCGCTCCTCGATGTCCTCGACGTGGGTGAGCAGGAAGCGCGGGCCGTCGGCGGCGTCGGCGACCACCGAGTTGCGCAGGGAGACCCAGACGTAGGTGCCGTCCCGGCGCCCGAGGCGGAGCTCGGCGCGTCCGCCCTCCGCCGAGGTCCGCAGCAGGGTGCCTATGTCCTCGGGGTGGACCAGGTCGGAGAAGGCGTAGCGGCGCATCGCGGACGCGGGGCGGCCGAGGAGGCGGCACAGGGCGTCGTTGGTGCGCAGGATCCGGCCGTGCTGGTCGCCGCCCATCTCGGCGATGGCCATGCCGGAGGGGGCGTACTCGAAGGCCTGTCGGAAGCTCTCCTCGCTGGCCCTGAGCGCCTGCTGCTCCCTTTCGAGCCTGACCAGCGCGCGCTGCATGTTGGCGCGCAGGCGCGCGTTGCTGATCGCGATGGCGGCCTGGAACGTGTACATCTGGAGCGCCTCGCGGCCCCAGGCGCCCGGCCTGCGGCCGTTGCGCGGCCGGTCCACGGAGAGCACGCCGATCAGCTCGCCGCACTGGCCGCCCGGCACACCCGGCGTGTACATCGGCGCGAACAGCCGGTCGGAGGGGTGCCACTCGTCCTCGAAGCGGGGCGCGGGGCCGTCGGTGTACCACTGCGGGACGTCGTCGTCGTCGAGGATCCAGCCCTCGGTGTGCGGTATGAAGACCAGGTCGCCCCAGGTCTCCCCCATGCTCAGCCGGCGCTCCCACGACTCGCGGGAGCCCACCCGGCCGGTGATCAGCGCCTCGGCGGCCTGGTTCCCGGCGAAGGCGGCGACCACGAGATCGCCGTCGGGACGCACGAGATTGACGCACGCCAGCTCGTAGCCGAGTGCGGTGACCACGCCGTTCGCGACGGTCTGCAGTGTGTCGGCCAGGCTGCGGGCCGTGTTCATGTCGGCCATGACCTGGTGCAGTTGTCGCAGGGACGCAAGGCGGACGTACGGCTCCGACTCGCTCTCCATTGCTCGCCCTCCCCCCGAGACCTCGCAGTGAATCAAGGGTCATCTGTCCAGCCACTGAATCACAGCGCGCTGCCCGCCCGGTACACAGGGTCAACAATTGGCACCTCTTGTGACTCAAGTCACAGCGAAAGATGAGCAATTGAGCGGGGTTTCTGTGTTTTTCCTGTGCGTTTACCGCACGCAAATTTCGGGCGATTATGCAGGTTCCGGCAGGCCGCCCGCCGGGAGACCTAGGTCCGGTCTCGGGCGAAGGCCCGATGCGGCGGGCGCGGCCCCGGGACTAGCGTTTCCGGCGTGTCGAACACCGCCTCCCCCACCGTCCCGATGATCCCTCCGCCCGCTTCCGGGCATGCTGTGGGGGTGAGCAACGACGAGTTCCGCGCCGCCATGTCCCGGCTGGCCGCGGGCGTGGTCCTGGTGACCGCGTTCGAGCCCCCGCTCGACGCCGAGGGACCCACGGGCGAGGACGTCGGCATGACGGCCACGGCGTTCCTGTCGGTCTCCCTGGACCCGCCTCTGGTGCTGGTCAGCCTGCGGACCGGCTCCCGCATGGACGACCTGCTCGACGAGCAGCCGCTGTGGGCGGTGTCCGTCCTGTCGGAGAGCCAGCGGCACATCGCCGGCCGCTTCGCCATGAAGGGCCGCATCAGCGACCGCCTGCTGTTCGAGGACATCCCGTACGTCCGTGGCTCGGCGACCGGCGCCGTTCTGGTGGGCGGCGCCCTCGCCACCCTGGAGTGCCGCACCGAGCAGCGCGTCGAGGCGGGCGACCACACCCTGGTGATCGGCCGCGTCCTGACGGCCGACGTGCCGAGCGCGGACGGCGGCCCGCTGACCTATTTCCGCGGCCGGTACCGGCAGTTGGGATGAATTCCGTGGCGGTGCGCCACCGGTCCGCCCTAAGGTCCCCGGATGACATTCGCACCCCGCCTCGAAGAGGTCACACCCGGGAATTTCGAAACGGCGACCGCCATACGCGTCCGCCCGGAACAGGAATTCGCGGTCTCCCCCGTGATGCAGTCCCTCGCCGAGGCGTACGTCCATCCCCCGGGCGTGGCCTGGCCCCGGCTGATCGTCGACGGTGACCGCACGGTCGGCTTCCTGATGGCCTTCCTCGACATCGACTGGCGCGCCGACGGCGGCACCGTGCGCCGCTCCGGCCTGTGGCGCCTGAACATCGCGGCCGACGCCCAGGGCCGTGGCTACGGCCGTTTCGCCGTCGAGTCCGTCGCCGCGGAGCTGCGCCGCCGGGGCACGAAGGAGTTGTACGTCACCTGGCACGAGGGCCCGGACGGCCCCGCCGAGTTCTACCTGAAGCTGGGCTTCCGCCGGACCGGGGAGCTGAGCGAGGGAGAGACGGTGGGGGTCCTGGGCCTCGCCTAGAGGAGGGTGACGTCCGAACGCGCGGCCGTCGCCGGGTCCGTGGTGATGTCGATCACGGCGATCCGGTCGTGTACGAACGTGAACGCGAGGGTCCGCTCCACCCGGCCGACCCGCAGCAGCGCGATGCCGGTGCGGCCCTCGACGAGAGCCGGGACGACGGCACCGGTGATGTGCCGCGCGTAGCCGCAGGCGCCCTTGGCCACGGCGAGCGCCCCCGCCGTAACCCCGGCCTCCGTGCGCACCACGACGTCCGGGTCGAGGACGTCCAGCAGCCCTTCGAAGTCGCCTTGGCGCGCGGCGGCGAGGAAGGCGTCGACGAGTTCCCGCCGCCGCCTCGGATCCGCCTCGGCCGCCTGGGCGCCCCGCACGCGGCGCCGGGCCCTGCTGGCGAGTTGCCGGACGGCCGCGGGGGACTTGTCGATGACGCCGCCGATCTCGTCGTACGGGACGGCGAAGAGGTCGTGGAGGACGAAGGCGAGCCGTTCGGCGGGAGTGAGGGTGTCGAGGACGACGAGGAGGGCGCCGCCGACCGAGTCGGCCAGGAGGACGTCCTGCTCGGGGTCGGGGACGGTGGCCGGGACCGGTGCCTCGGGTTCCAGGGGCTGTTCAGCGCGGGACCTGCGGGCGCGGAGCATGTCGAGGCAGACCCGTCCGACGACCGTGGTCAGCCAGCCCCCGAGGTTGTCGACGTGGGTGGTGTCCGAGCGGCTCATCCGCATCCACGCCTCCTGCACGGCGTCCTCCGCCTCGCCGGCCGGCCCGAGCATCCGCCGTGCCACGGCCAGCAGCCGCCCGCGGTGCGCCTCGAACCGCTCGGCAAGGAAGTCCTCGTCGCGCATGGGGGTCACCGCTCTCCTCGTCGTCACCTGTCGATGAGTTGACGGATGAGACGGCGAGAATGTGACGCGCCCTTCAGGGGCGCGGGGCTGTATCGATATGCGGCTCCGCCGCGTGGGCGCGACAAGCCACGACGGCGCCGCGCCCTACAGACGGGCTGTTACCCCCAGTCCCGCCCCGACCGCCCCCGCTTCGTGTCCGACCGCGCCTTCTTCTCCCGCAGCCGGCGCTCATTGATGCCACGGGGAATCCGAGTGGGCCGGCGCGGCTTCGGCGGCGGCGCCGTCGCCTCGGCCAGCAGCGCCGCCAGGCGTACGGCCGCGGTCTCGCGGTTGCGCCACTGCGAGCGGTGCTCGGAGGAGCGGACGGTCACGACCCCGTCGACGAGCCGCGAGGCCAGCTTGGCGAGGGCCCGCTGCTTCCACACCTCGGGCAGGGCCTCGGTGCGGGCGAGGTCGAAGCGGAGCTCCACCTGGGAGTCACTGGTGTTGACGTGCTGACCGCCCGGACCGGACGACCGCGAGAAACGCCACATGAGCTCGGCCTCGGGCAGGGAGACGGAGCCGCGGATGACGTAAGGACCGGACATGGGGTCCATGTTCCCGCCTCTGACCAGTCCACGTCACCCCAATATCGCCCCTCCGCCGCCCGCCTCCGCTTGGGTAAAGAAAGTAAAGAAGCGGGGAACCTTCGACACCACTCGCGGCGTTCATAGAGGTAGCTGTAGCTTCGTGCCCGTTACATAACGAGGGAAGGGACTCCCAACAATGGCTGTAAGCCTGTCCAAGGGTGGCAACGTCTCGCTCACCAAGGAGGCTCCGGGCCTGACCGCCGTCACCGTGGGCCTCGGCTGGGACGTCCGCACGACCACCGGCACGGACTTCGACCTCGACGCCTCCGCGATCGCGGTCAACACGCAGGGCAAGGTCTACTCCGACGCCCACTTCGTGTTCTTCAACAACAAGCAGACCCCGGACAGCACCATCGTTCACACCGGCGACAACCGCACCGGCGAGGGCGCGGGCGACGACGAGGCGATCAACGTCAACCTGGCCGGTCTCCCGGCCGACATCGACAAGATCGTCTTCCCGGTCTCGATCTACGACGCGGAGAACCGCTCGCAGAACTTCGGCCAGGTCCGCAACGCCTACATCCGCATCGTGAACCAGGCCGGCGGCGCCGAGATCGCCCGCTACGACCTCTCCGAGGACGCGGCCACGGAGACGGCGATGGTCTTCGGCGAGCTGTACCGCAACGGCGCGGAGTGGAAGTTCCGCGCGGTGGGCCAGGGCTACGCGTCCGGCCTGGTCGGCATCGCGCAGGACTTCGGCGTCAACGTCTGACGTGTCGCCGCGCTGAGCTGAGCGGGAGCCCCCGGCCGCACCGGCCGGGGGCTCCGGCGTCAGGTCCGCGACACGAACGCGGTCCAGCTGGCCGGGGTGAAGGCCAGGCGCGGGCCGGTGGTGTCGTTCTTGGAGTCGCGGACGTGGACCGTGCGGGGTGCTATCGCGATCTCGACGCAGGAGTTGCCGTCCGTGCCGCTGCTGTAGCTGCTCTTGAACCACACCGGCTCGGAGGTGTCCCCGGCAGCGGGCTTGCGGATCATGTCTCTCCCAGCAGTTGCTCGATGAAAGCCAGCGACTCCCGTGGCGGGAGGGCCTGAGCCCGGATGGTGCCATACCGCAGTTCAAGGATGCGGAGTTGTTTCGGGTCGGTGATAGGGCGGCCGTTGAAGGCGCCGTCCGACCGTCCCACGGCCGTCCCGTCCGGAAACTTCAGCAGCTCGATCTTGCCGTCCAGACCGGGGTGGGCGTCGCTGTTGGTCGGCATGATCTGAAGCCTGGCGCTGCGCAACATCCCCACCTCCAGCAGACGTTCGAGCTGCTGTCGCCACACCATTGTGCCTCCGACCGGCCGACGTACGACCGACTCCTCCAACACGAAGTGGATGGACGGAGCCGGGTCACGATCGAAGACGGACTGCCTGGCCAGGCGGGCGACCACCATCCGCTCCACGTCGTCCTGCGAATACGGCGGCTGTGCTGCTTCGAACAGAGCCCGAGCATGCTCTGCCGTCTGCAACAACCCATGGACGCTGTTGGACTCGTACACCCCGATCTCGACGGCCTGCCCCTCCAGCTTGGCCAGTTCCCGGACCTTCTTGGGATACCGGACCTTCTTGACGTCCTCCCAGGCCGCGGAGAGGAGCCCGCCGGCCCCCAACACCTCGTCCGCCCTGTCCAGATACTCCTGCCGGGGAATCCGCTTGCCGCCCTCGATCTTGTAGACGAGGTCCTCGCCGTACCCGACCGCCTCACCGAACTCCGCGGCCCGCATCCCCACGGCCTCGCGTCGCAGCCTCAGTTGCCTCCCGACCGTCGCGATGACCGCGACTCCCCACTCGTCGTCCGGGTCGACCGTCTCGCCGTCCACACTCATCCCGCGCCCCTACCCTTGCGACGACCTCCGACAGCCCGGACACGACCGGACAACCTCCGGACAGTCACCGTACGTATCGACTCCATCACTGTTCACGGTAAGCGAGCGCCGCCACGCTGAGTGACGTGAATCAAGAAACCGCCGTCATCAGGAACTTCAGCGTCCTGCTCTCCCCCACGCCCCGCGGAGCCCGCCTGGCCCGACTGCTGGCGACGGAGCAACTGCGCGAGTGGGGCCTGCCGTTGCACCCCGCGGAGCACATCGTGGCGGAGCTGGCGGTGAACGCGGCCACGCACGGCCGGGTCCCGGGACGCGACTTCCGCGTGACGCTGTACGTCGTCGGGGGCACCCTGCGCATCGAGGTCACGGACACCCGGGGTGACCGTCTGCCGTGTGTCCAACCCCCGGCGCCGGAGGCCGAGTCGGGTCGGGGACTGGCGCTCGTGGACGCGTTCGCCGACCGCTGGGGTGTCGCGCAGGGACCCCGTCCCCGCAAGACGGTGTGGGCGGAAATCGATGTCTCACCGCGTCCCGAGAACCCGGACTTCGGTGGCACAGGCGGCCTTTCCCAAAGAACTCAAGGTTGAAAGAAACCCACCAAGCCCCACCCCTCCTCCCGCCTCGAAGTCGCAGCTCACTAGCCTCACTCGCCCGAGTGAACATCGCCAACTCAACTGGATTTCGGCCGGGTTGCTTGCTCTACGCTCAGCGCGACACAACCGCAGACCTGCTGCGGACATACAACGGCCCTCGCGGGGACTGGCATCCCGATGCGAGGGCCTGACCACCAAGGAAGAAGACACCTTCCCGATGGACACGCAAAACCCTAGCGCGCCGACGCCCGCCCAGTCCCGTACCGCGGGCAAAAACCACCCCCACGCGGGTGGCCTCGTTCATGAGAACGCCCGTCACACCGAACGCTTCACGGTGATCGGCAACCACCTCGCCCAGCACCCGGAGCTCTCGCTCGTCGCCAGAGGGCTGGCCCTGTACATCCAGTCCCTCCCCGCCGGTGCCCCCGTGGACATCAAGACGCTCGCGACCCGCTTCCCCGAGGGCAGGAACCGGATCGCCGCCGCCCTGCGGGACCTGGAGACCCACGGCTACCTGCGCCGCACCCGCGAACGCGTCCCCGGCGGCCGCATCGTCTCCCGCACGGTCTCCTGCAACCGGCCGGGCCATCGCGGCCGGACCGGCGAGGACCAGGCCCCGGGGCCGCCGGGGAAACGGCAACCGGCGCCCCGCAAGAAGCTCCTGCCCGCCGTACCGCAGCCGGGGTGCCCCGCCCCCGCGCTCATCCAGCGGGCGATCGAACTCCTCGCCACGCTCCGCCGCCACGACCCCCGCCTGCTCCTCTCGGCCACGGACACGGAACACCTGGCCCCCGGGGTCGCCGCTTGGCTGGAACGGGACCTGACCCCCACCGACGTACGGGACGCCCTGACCGCGCGCCTCCCCATGGAACTCCTGCACCGCCCGGCGGCCCTGCTGGCCCACCGCCTCACCGCCCAGCTGCCACCCCTGCCCCCGATCCGGCCCCCGGCCCCACTCCCGGAGGTCCGGCACCGGCTCCAGACCTGCGACGGCTGCGACCGCGCCTTCCGCGCCCCGGAACCGGGCCGCTGCCGCGACTGCCGATGCGATCTTCCGGAGGCCACCTAGCATGAAGGCGACGATCCTTGCCGCCGGGCACAGACGAGGAGCGAGCGCCATGGCCATCGCACCGGACGACGCGCACCGAAAGAGCTCGTCTGTCTACCGCGCCATGCGGGACCTCGTCGAATCCATCGACGACACCGTTCCCGGCAAGTTCGAGATCACCAAAGAAGGAATCGTCCACGACATGATGTCGCCGGGAGGGCTCCACGAGGTCACGGCCGCACACGTCAGCCGCCGTTTGGAGAAGGTCATGCCGGACGATCTTCTGGCGCACAACGGCACTCCCGATGTGGAGCACGAGCCCGAGGGCATCAAGCGGCATCCGGATGTCACGGTGATCGCATGGGCGGACCTGAACGTCGAGGGACCCGTCGATCCGCACACAGTCATCGCCGCCATCGAGATCGTCTCCCGGTCCAACCCGGACAACGACTGGGTCACCAAGATGCGCGACTACCCCCTGATCGGCATCCCCGTCTACGCGATCTTCGACCCCCGCACCGCCACCGGCGCCGTCCTCACCGACATCCACCCCACCCCCGACGGACCGCGCTACGCGACCCGCAAGGACTTCGTCTACGGCGAGGACGTCACCATCGGCGACTGGACCATCTCCACGGACGGCCTGCCGCGCTACAAGGACTAGGCAGCACAGCGTCAACTACTCTGCCCGGCATGCTCCTCACCCCCCTCGACCTCACCCCCGACCACGACATCCCGGGTCCTCTGCTGACCGAGCTCACCGCGCTGTACGCCGCCAACCACGAGTTCTTCGCGCTCAGCGGTGACTTCCCGGACCCGCAGGACATCCGCCCGGAGCAGGTGGCGGGGGCGCTGGCCGAGGAGCTCGCGCATCCGGACGCGGAGGTCCTGCTGGCCCGCAGCGAGGGCCGGCTGGTCGGGGTGGCCGTCACGCTGGCCCACCACCCGGACCCGGCCGACCCGGACCCGTGGATCGGGCTGCTGATGGTGGACGCGGCGGTGCACCGGCAGGGCTACGGCCGACGGCTCGCCGCGCTCGTCGAGGACCGCTTCCGCACCGAGGGCCGTACCGCCGTACGCCTCGCCGTCCTCGACGGCAACGACCAAGCCCTCGCCTTCTGGACCGCCCTCGGCTACGAGGTGATCGCCCACCGCACGGACCGCCAACTGGCCCGCCCCTGCTCGGTGCTGCGCAAGGCGCTGGGCTAGGTCCCCGCCGGTCACGGCCGGTCCGGCTTGCCCTCCCCGTACAGCCACTCCTCCCAGACCGGCCCGAAGTCCTCGTCGGGGGCCAGGTCCTCGACGTACGACGTGAAGTCCTCGGTGTCGGCGTTGCCGTGGCGGTGGGTGGTGGGCCAGTCGCGCAGGAGGGCCATGAAGGCGGTGTCGCCCAGCCGCTGCCGGATCTTGTGGAGGACCATCGCGCCGCGCTGGTAGACGGGGGTGTCGGAGAGGTGCGCGGCGTCGGACGGCTTGCCGGGCGGGAAGGACCAGAGGTCGTCGTACTCGTCCTCGCCGTGGTCGTAGAGGGCGTCGAAGGTCTCCTGGGCGCTGTCGCCGCCGTGGTCCTCCGCCCACAGCCACTCGGCGTAGGTCGCGAAGCCCTCGTTGAGCCACATGTCCCGCCAGGTCCTCGGGGTGACCGAGTCGCCGTACCACTGGTGGGCGAGTTCGTGGACGAGGGTGCCGGTGTCCGGAGCGCCGGGGAAGAAGGGGCGGTTCTGGGTCTCCAGGGCGTACTCCGCGTCCCCCGCGCGGTCGACGATCACGCCGGTGGAGGAGAAGGGATAGGGGCCGAAGGTTTCTTGCGCCCACGTCATCACGGAGGGGAGGAGCCCCAGGACCTTGCGGCTCGCGGCCGCCTCCGCCGGGTCGACCGCGACGTACACGGGCAGGCCGTCGGCGAGGGTGGAGCGCTGGACGTCGTAGTCGCCGATCGCGAGGGTGGCCAGGTAGCTCGCCATGGGCTCGGCGGTGTGCCAGTGGGACGTCGTACGGCCGCCGTCGGTCCTGCTCGCCGGCAACTCGCCGTTGGAGACGGCCCGGAGGCCCGCGGGCACGGTGATCGTGAGGTCGTAGGACGCCTTGTCGGAGGGGTGGTGGTTGCCGGGGAACCAGGCCATCGAGCCGGTCGGTTCGCCGAGGGCCACCGCGCCGTCCTCGGTGGGCAGCCAGCCCTCCCGCGAGCCGTCCGGGTCGGTGATCGTCCCGGGGGTGCCGGAGTAGCGGACGGTCACGCGGAAGACGCGGCCCTCGTCGAGGTCGTCGTGCGGGCGCACGGTCAGCTCCTGCCCCGTGCGGTTCCAGCGGGCTCCCGCGCCGTCGACGGTGACCTTCTCGACGTCCAGGCCGTCGAGGTCCAGGTTGAAGGCGGTCAGGTCCTGGCCGGCGCGGGCGGTGAGGGTCGCGGTGCCGGAGAGCTTCGACGTGTCCGGGTCGTAGGCCAGGCGGAGGTCGTAGTGGCTGACGTCGTAGCCGCCGTTGCCCGCCTTCGGGAAGTACGGGTCGCGCAGGCCCGAGCCGCCCGGGGTGCCGTGCACTCCGCCGTCGCACGCGGTGAGGGCGAGGGCTCCCACGAGGAGCAGGGCGGTGGGGATACGCGGGGAGGTGAGGATTCGCAGGGCGGTGGGAATGCGCAGGGCGGCAAACGACGCGGATCGGGGCACGCCGGTGATCCTATGAGGCGCGCGTGACACCATCGCCTACGTGCTCGACATCGGCTACGCCCTCTCCAACCGCTTCCCGGACCCCCCGCAGACCGACTACCGCCGCGCGGACGTCCACACGCTGCGGCACGACCTGTTCTGCGGGGACGTGTACCTCGCGGACACCCGGGAGGACCGGGAACTGTCCACAGCCTGGGGATGGGTGCCGGTGCTCGACTTCGCGTGGGCGCTGTGCGACATCGTGGAACGCCTCGACCGCGATCCCGCGGGCTCCCGCGCCTCCCGCCCCCAGCACGCCGAACTGGACTTCACCGAGTCCACCGACCGCATGCTCTTCGAGCGCCGCTTCGGCTGGGTGGACATCGAGGCCGACTGGATGCCGGCGGAGGAGCCCCCGCTCACCTTCTCCCACGCGGACCTGCGCCGGGAGGCCCGCGACTTCCTGCACGACCTGATCGCCGACCTGGTCGACCTGCACGAGGACCTGGACGAGAACCCGGCGATCTGGACCCTCCAGGCACGCTTCCCGAGGGTCAAGTGATCCAGGAGGGCCGGCTCCGGTCAGCCCTCCACCCGGATCCCCACCGCCGCCGCCAGCACCGGTGCCAGATCCAGCAGTTGTGACGGGCTGATCACCGCTCCCGCGAGGCGGTCCACGCCCCGGGCGATCTCCAGTGCCGCGGCGCCGCGCAGGTCCACGTCCTTGAGGGTCGCCGCCGTGAGGTCCGCGCCCCTGAGGGCGCAGTCGACGAACTCCACGCGCTCCAGGCGGGCGCCGCCGAAGTCCGGTTCCACCAGGACGCAGCTCTCGAAGACGACGTCCTTCAGGACCGCCGTGCGCAGGTTCAGATAGTCGATCTTGCCGCCCCGGATCACGACCCGCTCCAGCGCGGCACCGTGCAACTGCACCCCGCCCAGCCGCGCGTCGACCACCTCGACGTCCCGCAGGGTCGACTCCGCGAGGTCGGTGCCCACGCCCCGCAGGCCGGTGAGGACCGAGTCGAGGAAGCGGGCGTGGTGGAGCCGGGCCTCGTCCAGCGCGCAGCCTCTCAGCGCGCAGTCCATGAAGCGGGCGCCCGCCCCGTCCTGCCCCGCGAAGTCCGCCTCCAGGAACTCCAGGCCGTCGTAGTCCCCGTCCGGCTCCAGCCCCCCGCCTCCGTACGGCTCCAGCGGCGGCAGCCGCACCTCCGGCCGCCGCGCCCCCTTCACCCTGCCCGCGCCCGTCCCTCGGCTCACCATGGCCCCATCCTGCACCCCGCCACTGACAAACCCCCTGACCTGCGGCGACAGCCCCCATGTCACATTCCGGCGCCCTCGATGAGTCATACCGACGAGGACACGACCAGGACGCGACGAAGACACGACCCCGAGCAGAGGGAGATCAACAGCCATGCACCGCATCACCGTCATCGGCGGCGGCCTCGCCGGGCTGACCGCGGCGATCACCGCCGCCGAGGCGGGCGCCGAGGTCACCGTGTACGAGGCCCACCACACGCTCGGCGGCCGGGCCAGGACCGCCGAGGGGCCGTACCGCACGAACGACGGCCCGCACGCCCTCTACAACGGCGGCCCGCACTGGTCCTGGCTCCAGCAGCGCGATCTCATCGGCCCGCTCGCCCCGCTCCCGCCCCTGGAGGCGGCCCGGCTGCGTCTGCGGCACAAGGGCGCGCTGCGCCGCACCCCGCCCTTCGCGATGCTGAAGCTGCTGCGCCGCAGTGCCCAACAGGCGCCTGTCGACGTTGACTTCATGTCGTGGGCCACCGGTCAGGCCGGCGAGGAGGGCGCCCGCGCCGCCGCCCACTACTCCGCCGTCGCCCTCTTCCACCACGACCCGGGCGCCCTGTCCGCCGCGTTCGTGCAGGAGCGGCTCCGGCGCGCCACCAAGCTGCCGCCCGAGGCGCACTACCCGCGCGGCGGCTGGGCCGCCGTCGTCGACCGGATGGCCGCCCGCGCCTGGAACCTGGGCGTCCGGATGGAGACGCTGTCCCGGGTCGACGCCCTGCCCACCGACACCCCCGTGGTCGTCGCCACCTCCCTCGACGCGGCCCGCCGGCTCCTCCGCGACGACTCGCTGACCTGGCCGAGCGGCCGTACGGCACTGATCGACCTCGCGCTGCGCACCCGGCGCGGCGACGCCTTCGCGGTCTCCGACCTCGACGCCCCCGGCTGGATCGAGCGGTTCACCGCCCAGGACCGCACCCTGGCCCCCGCGGGCGAACAGCTCCTCCAGGGGCAGATCCCGATCGCCCCGCACGAGACCAAGGCCGACGGGATCGCGCGCGCGGAGGAACTGCTCGACCTGGCCTTCGACGGCTGGCGCGAGCGGGTCACCTGGCGGCGCGAGTCCGTCGCGAGCGGCCGTACGGGAGCCGTCGACCTGCCGGGCACGAGCTGGCGCGACCGGCCGGCCGTCGACCGGGGCGACGGCGTCTACCTCGCGGGCGACCAGGTCGCGGCGCCCGGAGTGCTCTCGGAGGTCTCCTTCAACAGCGCGCTCACCGCCGTGTCGCTGGCGCTGGGCCGCAACGCCCTTGACCTCAAGCATGCTTGAGGTCGGAGGCTGGGCGCACACCTGCAACAGGGGCGCACACCTACACAGGAGGGTTCCTCCCATGCACGCCATCCGCCTGCACGCCTTCGGCCCCGCCGAGAACCTGACCTACGAGCGGACCGAGGACCCGGTGCCGGGGCCCGGCCAGGTCCGTATCGCCGTACGAGCTGCGGGCGTCCACCTGCTGGACACCGCCCTGCGCGAGGGCCACCAGGGCCCGGCGCCCCGGCCGGCCGTGCTGCCCACCATCCCCGGCCGCGAGGTCGCCGGCACGGTCGAGTCCCTCGGCGAGGGCGTCGCCGGACTGTGGCTCGGCAAACGAGTGGTCGCCCACCTCGGCTTCGCCCCGGGAGGCTACGCCGAACTCGCCGTCACCGATGTCGACCGCGTCCACGAGATCCCCGCGAACCTCGACTTCGCTCAGGCCGTCGCCATGATCGGCACCGGCCGAACGGCCATGGGGATCGTGCAGTTCGCCGCGCTCGGCCCGGACTCCGTGGTCGTGGTCCCGGCGGCGGCCGGCGGCATCGGCACCCTGCTCGTGCAGTACGCGAAGAACGCCGGGGCGACCGTCGTCGGCCTCGCGGGCGGACCGGAGAAGACAGCACGGGTGCAGGCCAACGGCGCCGACCTCGCCGTCGACTACACGGACCCCTCCTGGCCGGGGAAGGTCCGCGCCTTCCTCGGGGGCCGACCGGCCACCGTCGTCTTCGACGGGGTGGGCGGGGAGATCGCCCGCGAGAGCGTCGCCCTCCTGGGCGACAGCGGCCGGCACATCGTCTTCGGCTGGTCCGGCGAGGGCATCCACGACGGCGGCCCCTACCTCGTCGACGGCGTCTCCGAGCAGGTCCTCGGACCCGTCATGGCCCAGAAGGCCGGCGGTCCGAACCCCATCCGCACCCTCGAACTGCGCGCCCTGGCCGAAGCCGCCGCGGGCCGTCTCACCCCCGCCGTACAACGCTTCCCGCTCGCCGAGGCGGCCGCCGCCCACCGGGCGCTGGAGACCCGCGGCACGACCGGAAAGGTGGTCCTGGAGCCATGACACGCCCAGATGCGACCCGTACCGATGCATGGTCTTCTGACCCCATGAGTGTCACCCGGACAGGTGAAGATCCACGCCGCTGGTGGGGCCTGGTGGTCATCGCCCTGGCACAGCTGATGGTCGTCCTCGACGCGACCATCGTGAACATCGCGCTGCCCTCCGCACAGCAGGACCTCGGCATGTCCGACGGCAACCGGCAATGGGTGATCACCGCCTACACGCTGGCCTTCGGCGGGCTGCTCCTGCTCGGCGGCCGGATCGCCGACCTGGTAGGCCGCAAGCGCACCTTCGTGATCGGCCTGGTCGGCTTCGCCGCCGCCTCGGCGCTCGGCGGCGCGGCCACCGGCTCCGGCATGCTCTTCGCCGCCCGCGCCCTCCAGGGCGTCTTCGCGGCCGTGCTCGCCCCCTCCGCGCTGTCCCTGCTGACCACGACGTTCACCGACCCCAAGGAGCGCGGGAAGGCCTTCGGGATCTACGGCGCGCTCGCGGGCTCCGGTTCGGCGATCGGGTTCATCGTCGGCGGGCTGCTCACCGAGTACCTGAACTGGCGCTGGTGCCTCTACGTCAACGTGCCCATCGCGGTGATCGCCGTCTTCGGCGCCCTCGCCCTGCTGCACGACCGCCCCGGCCACGCGGGCGCCCGCCTCGACGTGCCCGGTGTCCTGCTCGGCTGCGGCGGCCTGGTCGCGATCGTCTACGGCTTCAGCGAGGCCCAGCCCCGGGGCTGGAGCGACTCCCTGGTGATCGCGCTGATCGCGGGAGGTGTCGTGCTGCTCGCGGCCTTCGTGTGGTGGCAGTCCCGGGCGCCGCACCCCCTGCTCCCGCTGCACATCGTCAAGGACCGCAACCGTGCGGGCTGCTTCCTCACCATGGGGCTCGCCGTCATCGGCATGTTCGGCCTGTTCCTGTTCATGACCTACTACCTCCAGGTCGTGCTGGCCTACTCCCCCGTGCGCACCGGCCTCGCCTTCCTGCCGATGACCGCCGCGATCATCGTCGGCTCCACCCAGATCTCGGCCCGGCTGATGAACCGCGTCGCCCCGCGCATGCTCATGGTGCCCGGCATGGTCCTCGCGGCGGGCGGCATGCTGGTCCTGACCCGGATGACCGTGGACAGCTCCTACACCACCGAGATCCTGCCCGCCCTGCTCCTGATGGGCCTCGGCATGGGCCTCACCTTCATGCCGGTGTTCTCCACCGCCACCGCGGGCGTCGCCCCGCAGGACTCCGGGGTGACCTCGGCGACCGTGAACACCTCGCAGCAGGTGGGGGGTTCGATCGGCACGGCCCTGCTCAACACGATCGCCACGACCAGCAGCACGGCCTGGATCAGCGCCCACCTGACCGACCCGTCGCAGAAGGCGCTGATCGTCAAGGAGGGCGTCGTGCACGGCTACACCGTCGCCATCTGGTGGGCCGCCGGCATCATGCTCCTGGCCGGCCTGATCGCGGGTCTGATGGTGACGGCGAAGCCCCCGCGGCACGGGGCGCCCGCTCCGGCACCGGTGCCGGAATCGGTGGCGTGAACGCGGGCTCGGCGGCGTGACCGCGTGAGGGGGGCGTGACCGCGGGAGGGGCGGCCCGGGAGCCGCCCCTCCGTCCGGTCAGTGGCGGCCGGCGATCCGGTCCGCCCACCGCGCCAGCCGGGACGACTCGGCGCTGTGGCTGCCGTGCTCGCGCCGGTCCGCGGTGCGGTAGGTGGCGTACATGCCCCGCACGCCCAGCCAGCGCAGCGGTTCCGGCTCCCACCTGCGCACCTTGTGACCGACCCACGGCAGTTCGGTGAGTTCGGTCCGGCCGCCCTGGCCGGAGTCCTGCTGGACCAGGTCCCGCAGGGTGCGGGCGGCCAGGTTGGCGGTGGCGACGCCCGAGCCGACGTAACCGCCCGCCCAGCCGACGCCCGTCGACCGGTCCAGGGTCACCGTCGCGCACCAGTCGCGGGGCACCCCCAGCACCCCCGACCAGGCGTGCTCGACACGCGTCCCGGCCAGCATCGGGAAGAAGGCGACCAGGATCTCCCGCAGCGCCTCGACCGTCCCGGCCTGCGTCCGGCCGTCGTTGTCGGTGCGCGATCCGAAGCGGTACGGCACCCCGCGCCCGCCCAGCGCGATCCGCCCGTCGGCGGTGCGCTGCGCGTACATGTACGTGTGCGCCATGTCCCCCAGAGTCTGGCGCCCCTCCCAGCCGATCGCCGCCCACTGCTCGTCGGTCAGCGGCTCGGTGGCGATCATCGAGGAGTTCATCGGCAGCCAGGTCCGCTTCTGGCCCTTGAGCGCGGCGGTGAAGCCCTCGGTGCAGCGCAGCACATAGGGCGCGCGGACGGTGCCGTACGGCGTGACCGCGTGCTTGGGCCGGATCTCCGTCACCGGGGTCTGCTCGTGGATCGTGACGCCCAGCGCCTCGACGGCCGCCGCGAGCCCCTTCACCAGCTTCACCGGATGCACCCGGGCCCCGTGCGGCGTCCAGGACGAGCCGACCGCGTCCGCGACCCGGATCCGCTCGGCGGTCTCCCGGGCGCCGTACAGCTCACGGTCCTTCTCGCCGTACGACAGCTCGTGCTCGTGGAAGGCCCGCAGTCGCGCCAACTGCGCGGGCGTACGGGCGACTTCGAGGACGCCTCCCTTGTGGAGCCCGGCGTCGAAGCCCTCCTCGGCGACGGTACGGACGACCTCGTCGACGGTGTCGTTCATGGCCTTCTGGAGGCGTACGGCGGCCTCGTGGCCGTGCAGCCGCGCGTACCGGTCGCGGCCCGCGACGCCGTTGTACAGCCAGCCGCCGTTGCGCCCGGAGGCGCCGTAGCCGCAGAACTTCTGCTCCAGGACGGTGATCCGCAGGAAGGGCACGGCCTTCTTCAGGTAGTACGCCGTCCACAGCCCGGTGTACCCGCCGCCGACGATCACGACGTCCGCCGAGGCGTCACCGGCGAGCGGCTCCCGCGCCTTCGGGTAGCCGTCGTCCGCGTACCAGAAGGAGATGCCGCCGTTCACGGTCCTGCTGCTCATGGCCTGGGACGTTAGCCCGCCGGCACACCCGCTGTCTCCTTCGGATTCCGTGCTTTCTCCCGCCCGGCGACCAGCGGGAAGCACCCGAAACCGATCAGCGCCGCGGTGAAGTGCCCGAGATCCGTGAAGGTCCGCCCGGTCACCAGCGGCACCGCGTACACGACGAGGACCGCGAACCCGTAGACGTACCGCCACGGCTCCGGAATCCGGTACACCAGCACCGCGACCACGCCCGCGAGTGCGTAACTCACCCCGATGTCCAGCGTGTTGACCGCGGCGGCGGGTGCCATCCCGTGCCGGATCCCCCACAGCAGCGCGCCCTCGCTGATCAGCGTGGCCAGGACGTGCGCCGCCGCGCACACCGCCAGCCAGCGCGCGGTGCCCAGCCATCGCTCGGCCGGCGCGTGGAAGAGGGAGTAGAGGACGACGTACGGCAGCCAGTGCCCGCTGTCGATCCACATCGCGCTGGAGACCAGCACCCGCACCGGATTGCTCGACAGCTCGTGGATGTTGGTCGAGCGCTGCCGCAGGAACTGCTCCTCGAACGCAGGCGACATGTGGTGCAGCGCCACCGTCGTCACGAAGAGGACCGCCAGCCACACACAGGTGCCGGGGGCGCTGCGGACGTACGCCCACACCCTGTGGACACCCCGGTTGATTCGCATGAGTCGATTCACGCACGCCGGTAGGGTCCGGCACGTGATCGACATCCCGGAGGAACTGGCGGCGGCCCAGGAGCTTTACAACGGCGACCGGGGCCGGGAGTTCATCGCCGGACTGCCGACGCTGATCGAGGAATTCCTGGAACGCTGGGAACTCACACCGGACGGCCCGCCGATGCACGGGGTCGCCGCCCTGGTCCTGCCGGTCGTCCGCCGCGAGGACGGCACCCGGGCCGCCCTCAAGCTGCAACTCCTCGACGAGGAGAGCGCCGGCGAACCCGTCGCCCTGCGCCGGTGGGACGGCGACGGGGCGGTCCGCCTCCTCGACCACGACCCGGTCACCCACACCATGCTCCTGGAACGCCTCGACTCCGCCCGCATGCTGTCGACCCTGCCCGGCACCCGGGACGCGGTTATGGTCATCGCAGGTCTCCTCGCCCGCCTCACCGCGGGGCCCGCCCCAGCCGGGATGCGCCGGCTCGGGGACATCGCGCGGGCCATGCTGGACGAGACCCCGGCCGCCCTGCGACGCATCCCCGACCCCGCGGTCCGCCGTACCGTCGCCGACTGCGCGGCCGCCGTCCGCGAGGTCGTCGGTGAACCCGGCGACCGGCTCCTGCACTGGGACCTGCACGACGAGAACGTCCTCGCCGCGGACCGCGCCCCCTGGCTCGCCATCGACCCCAAACCCCTCGCCGGGGACCCCGGCTTCGAACTCTGGCCCGCCCTCGACAACCGCTACGAACCCGACGAGGTCCTCTGGCGCTTCGACGCCATGACCGACGTCCTCGGCCTGGACCGCGCACGCGCGCGTGCCTGGACCATGGGACGCCTCCTTCAGAACGCCCTCTGGGACATCGAGGACGGCCGCCCCCTCGAACCCCGCCAACTGGACATCGCCCACCGCCTGCGCACCCACCGGAGCCGACAGCCGTGATCCGCCCCGCCACCCCCGCCGACGTCCCCGCGATCCACACCCTGATCCGCGAACTCGCCGACTACGAGAAGTCCCTGCCGGAAGCCAGGGCGACCCAGGAGCAGCTCCACGAGGCCCTCTTCGGCCCCCGCCCCGCCGCCTACGCCCACGTGGCGACCGACGCCACGGACACGGTGGTCGGCTACGCCGTCTGGTTCCTCAACTTCTCCACCTGGCGCGGCGTCCACGGCATCTACCTGGAGGACCTCTACGTCCGCCCCGCGGCCCGCGGCGGCGGCCACGGCAAGGCCCTGCTCACCGAACTCGCCCGCATCTGCGCCGAACGCGGCTACCAGCGCCTCGAATGGTCCGTCCTGAACTGGAACACCCCGGCGATCGACTTCTACGAGTCCCTCGGCGCCCGCCCCCAGGACGGGTGGACGGTGTACCGCCTCACCGACGAAGCCCTCACCGAGGCGGCCGGCGTCACCAGGTGAGCGCGGCCGCCACCGGGCGGTGGTCGCTGCCCGTGGGCGGGAGGACCCAGGCGCTTGCCGGCCGCACCCCGCGCACCAGGATCTGGTCGATCCGGGCCACCGGGAAGGTCGCCGGCCAGGTGAAGCCGAAGCCCTTGCCGGCCTCGTCCTGGGCCGAGCGCAGCCGTGCGGTGAGGCCGGCGAGGGCGCGGTCGTCCGTGGTGCCGTTCAGGTCGCCGAGCAGCACCACCCGCCTGTTCGGCTCGGCGGCGACGGCCCGGGCGAGCGCCTGCGCGTTGCGGTCCCGGCTGCTGGTCCAGAAGCCGGTCCCGGGCATCACGCGTACGGACCCGAGATGGGCCACGTACACCGCGAGCGGGCCCCGGCCCGTGGCCACCGTGGCGCGCAGCGCGCGGTTGGAGGGAAGCCGGTCGGCGGCCGCCCTGGTCTCCGCCAGCGGCCCGTAGTCCGTCTCGGTGTCGACCGGCCGGACGTCCGACAGCGGCAGCCTGCTCCACAGCCCGACCGTGCCCAGCACCGTGTGGTGGGGGTACGCCTTCGCCAGCCCCTTCTCGTACACCGGCCTGGCCTGCGCGGTGATCTCCTCCAGGGCCAGCACGTCCGCCCCGGACGCGGCCAGGTCGCGGGCGGTGCCGGCCGGGTCGGGGTTGTCGGCGCCGACGTTGTGGCCGGCCACGACGAGGTCGCCGCCCGCGTGGGACCGGTCTCCGAGCAGCCCGCCGAACAGGCTCAGCCACACCGTGGCCGGCAGCAGCAGAGCGACCGTCGCGGAGGCGGAGCGCCGCCACACCGCCCCGGCCAGCAGCACCGGCACGAACAGCCCGAACCACGGCAGGAACGTCTCCACCAGGCTGCCGAGGCCGCCACGGTCCGTGATCCGCCCGTGCAGCAGCAGGAGCAGGCCGAGCAGCAGCGCGGACACCGTGAGCAGCGGGCCGCGTCGCCAGGGGCCCGGCCCGGACCAGGCGCGGACCAGCCGGGTCACCGAGCCGGCGGCCCCGCCCGGTGCGGGCTCCGCCGTCTCCACCGGCGCCCCCGCCTGTCGTCGCTCACTGCCGGTCACGGTGTCGGTCACTGCTGTGTCCTCGGGTCGGTGCGGGGCCGGCGTACCCGCGCCGGCGTTCGCGTCGTACCGCCAGTCAAGGCGGCCCGCTGTTGCCGGCCCGTATGCGGTTTTCGATACGCCGGCGATACGCGCCCGCTCGTAGCATCGATGGCATGCGTGTGCTGATCGTCGAGGACGAGCTCTACATGGCGGAGGCCATCCGCGACGGTCTCCGCCTCGAAGCGATCGCGTCCGACATCGCGGGCGACGGCGACACCGCTCTGGAGCTGCTGAGCGTCAACAGCTACGACATCGCCGTCCTCGACCGGGACATCCCCGGCCCCTCCGGTGACGAGATCGCCAAGCGCATCATCGCCTCCGGCAGCGGCATGCCGATCCTCATGCTCACCGCGGCCGACCGCCTCGACGACAAGGCCTCCGGCTTCGAACTGGGCGCCGACGACTACCTCACCAAACCCTTCGAGCTCCAGGAACTCGTGCTGCGGCTGCGCGCACTGGACCGCCGGCGCGCCCACCACCGCCCTCCCGTGCGGGAGATCGCGGGACTGCGCCTTGACCCGTTCCGCCGGGAGGTCTACCGGGACGGCCGCTACGTCGCCCTGACCAGGAAGCAGTTCGCCGTGCTCGAAGTCCTCGTCGGCGCCGAGGGCGGGGTCGTCAGCGCCGAGGAACTCCTGGAGCGCGCGTGGGACGAGAACGCCGACCCGTTCACCAACGCCGTCCGCATCACCGTCTCCGCCCTGCGCAAGCGGCTGGGCGAACCCTGGATCATCGCCACCGTGCCGGGCGTCGGCTACCGCATCGACACCCAGCCGGGCACCGGACCCGACAGGGACGACCGTGGATAGGCCGCCCGGTCTGAGCGTCCGCCTCAAACTCACCCTCAGCTACGCCGGGTTCCTCCTGCTCGCGGGCGTCCTGCTGATCGCCGCCGTGGGTTTCTTCCTGCTGCGGCAGGGCGAACCGGCGTTCAACTCGGCGGGAGCGGTGCAAGCCACTCCGGCCACCATGTTCCTGAAGGCCTTCGCGCCCACCGCGGTCGCGGCGATGACGTTCCTGCTGGTGTTCGGCCTCCTCGGCGGCTGGATCCTCGCCGGCCGCATGCTCGCCCCCCTGAACCGCATCACGGACGCCACCCGCCTGGCCACCACCGGTTCCCTCTCGCACCGGATCCGGCTGCCCGGCCCCAACGACGAGTTCCGCGAACTCGCCGACACCTTCGACACCATGCTCGCGCGACTCGAGGCGCACGTCGCCGAACAGCGCAGGTTCGCCGCCAACGCCTCCCACGAGCTGCGCACCCCGCTCGCGATCTCGAAGTCCCTCCTCGACGTGGCCCGCACCGACCCGGACCACGACACCACCGAACTCATCGACCGCCTGCACACCGTCAACACCCGGGCGATCGACCTCACCGAGGCACTGCTCCTGGTCAGCCGTGCCGAGCAGCGCTCCTTCACCCGGGAACGCGTCGACCTGTCCCTGCTGGCCGAGGAGGCCACCGAGACGCTCCTGCCCCTCGCGGAGAAGCACGGCGTCACCCTCGAGACCCACGGCGACATCACCCCGACGACGGGGTCCCAGGCGCTGCTGCTCCAGCTCACCACGAACCTCGTGCACAACGCGATCGTCCACAACCTGCCCGAGGGGGGCACCGTGCGGGTCACGACCGGCGTGCGTCTCGGGAGGGCGGTGCTCACGGTCGAGAACACCGGCGAGCAGCTCGCCGAGGAACTGGTCCCGACCCTCACCGAACCGTTCCAGCGCGGCACCGAGCGCATCCACACCGACCACGCGGGCGTCGGCCTCGGCCTGGCCATCGTCAAGACCATCACCCACGCCCACGACGGCACGCTCACCCTGACCCCGGGCACCGCCGGCGGCCTGCGCATCGACGTGGAACTCCCGGCGGCCTGACCGCCCGCACACGACGGAGGCCCAGGTCAGAAGTGATCCGACCCGGGCCTCACCGGAGCCCCCTGTCGGATTCGAACCGACGACCTACGCATTACAAGTTGTCGGATCTTGGTCCCGGGACGTCCGTGGCCATCCGCAAGACAGGCATCGTTCCCGGTCAGGTAGGTGCTGGGCCCCTTACGGACAACCACGGACGTGCCTGGCCACTGCACCGATTGAGACCACGACTGAGACCAAACAGTCCTGGTCGGCGGCGCTCGCCCTCAACGGCATTTGTTACTAGCATCATTCATTGGGAAGGAGGATTCAAAATTAGGTTAGCCGCTGGAGTATCGCGCGAGAATTCCAGCCAGTAGCCGGAGTACTCAGCGGGGGCGGTCACGACGATTCGATGGACCCCATTACCCAATGGCTCAACTCTAACTAGTTTTTCGTCAACCGCAGACGTTGGCCCCACAGGACGCTCAAATTGCCTGGTAGGCATTTCCCTGAGCTCCTCCATAATTGCGTGCGCAATTCTCTCGACAGCAACACTCAGTAGGAGCTTAACGTCACCCAACGTGTCCATTGCAAATGAACTCCATCTGGCGACGGCGTCGATGGGTCCCGGCGATTGAGCCGCCACTCGGGCCTGCGTCACGCCCTTATCCTTTACCCCTAGAACATCTTCTAGGGTTCCCTGTGGATGCAACCACAGGCCAGCATCTTTCCAGATTTCGAGAAGCTTGGATTTGAGGATATAATTACCAGATTCCTCTGGAACGTCTACCGCGAGCCATTTGGCTCTACTTTTCGGATCCTTGGCCACTCCAGCTTTATCCATTGCAGCAATAAGCTGCTTGATGACCTGGGCCGTGATAGCTGGTTCTGCGCCGAGTTCATTCTTGTAACCGAGCGTGACTTTATCTGACGCGTCCATTGCACGCTTAACTTCAGGGGCGAAACATGCATCAAGGTCCGCCACAGCGCGGAAGTCCAAACCGATCTTACTGGCAATCTCGTACCACAATGCGACACCTCCGCTACCTCCGCATTCGACAAAGTCCGTCTGGGCAACTACCTCCGGCGGTGAGATCCTATTAAGGGCAACACTTAGAGCGGTCACGTCGTGCACCCCTTCAACCAAGACAGGGCGCGGAGAAAAAACGAGCTGACTGACCAATCGCGGGTTCTCTTGCAGGGATGCAGTAACACGGCCCTCCTGCATAGGAGATACACACGCCCCCAAATTGACCGGCCGAGTCTTAGAATTAAGCGGTGCCGCTCCGACAGGGAAGTGCCAGATAGAGTCAAGATCCCCCTTTGACTTGGGCCTAATCAATGAAGGCTCATGAGTGACGACGATTGCCCGGCGATTTAGGTTCACGCAAGTTGCTCGTAGCTCACTCAACCAAAGGCGCGCCATAGAGGGGTGAAGATGCAACTCGGGTTCATCGACAACAAGAAGCTTCCAGTCTTTACGGTAGATAGCCGCGAGAAGAACGGTAAGCTCCTTTAGGCCGTGACCCTCGTCTCGAAGTAGAGAGAACTCAGAATCACCGATCCTGACATAGGGGTCCAGATACCCTGATGTTTCACGCAGATCAACATACCGACCCAGTGCACGTCGCAGGAAAGCCACAACTCGGAGCCAGACTTCGGGCTCATCACGAAGGGAATACAGCTCCGAATTTGCTTGTCCAGAGCTAGTGGTTTCCCTGAGCGCCTGCCCCTTTTCCTGATCCCCAAGCGGGAGTCCTCGAAAATTGGGGAGAACCTTCGCGCCCCAGTTGTAATGCGCAAACTGCATCAACCCCACAAGTCGATCAGCGGATAGAATTCTCACCCCTTCCATTGGCTGCTTTTGCGAGATTGCCCGAATAGTCCGCGACTTGCAACTGCCATTCGGGCCAACAAAATACGTGATCGGATTAGACCATTGCTCAATCTTGATAAAATCCGTGGCATCAGCGTCGACCAGCGGGAAGACGTCACGTGTGAAAATTGTCAGGGGCCTGTAGCTACCGTCATCGAGAAGCGTCATGCTCCTACTCTTGCATCTTAAGTAGCTCCCTGTCTGGAAAATTGATACCGGCCCTACGCCGCCATCGCACAGCGGGGGGACTACTTCTGTCACCTGAATGAACAGGCAACCTGCGGATCAGGCGAGGACCTTAATGTCCGCTCGCCCTCGCGATGTCTAGCCAGAGGGTGGTCGACCCTCCCCCTAGTGACCCGCTGCTGAGCCTTCGTGAGTCGAGGGCGGTGCGAGTCTGGAGAGCAGCGCACAGCATCACCCTGCCGGCGGTAGCCATGGGAAGCTTGAACGGACAGCTAGGAGACTGGGAGGGAGAGCGCGTGTCGCAGCAGGCCAGCCCCCGAGGGACCTTCCTGAAGGTCGCGGACGCTGTGAAGGCCCGGCTTGAAGCAGAACCCACCATGACAGAGTTGCCGTCCCTGACCGAGGTCATGCGCGAACACGGCGTCTCACGCGGCGTTGCCGTTCGCGCATACGGGGTACTGCGGCAGGAAGGCTTGGCTGAACCTGCGCCAGGCGAGCGGTGGCGCGTCGTGCGCTCAGGGGATCAAGTCGACCGGCGTCCGCTCGACCAGCGGCTCGCAGACGTCATCGCGGCTGACGGACTCGACGTAGGGGAAGCTTTCCCAAGTGCTTCCGTGCTCGCCGAAAGGTTCGGAGTATCGCGGCCTACTGTGACCAAGGCTTTGGACAGGTTGGAGGCCGCCGGCGTGCTGGCGAATTCAGGGCAGGGCAGGGTGCGGACAGTCCGCGCCGTGCCGACCCGAGAGGAGCGTACGTAGCTTGCCGACGTTGACGGAGTGGGCCTATCCCCTGGCTGAATCCCTGCTCGCCGAGCCGCTACCCCGGCGGTGGAACCACTGTCTAGGAGTCGCCGAGAGGGCACGCACGATCGCTCTTGTTCTTGGCCAGGACGCGGATCTGCTGGAGGCCGCGGCGGTACTGCACGACATCGGCTATGCGCCGGACCTGGCCAAGACGGGATTTCACCCGCTGGACGGCGCCCGCTACCTCCGGGACGTAGCCAACGCTGACGCACGGGTCACCAACCTGGTGGCTCATCACTCCTGTGCTTGGTTGGAGGCGGAAGCCCGTGGCATGCGCGAGGAGTTGGAGGGTGAGTTTCCCCGGGAGAGCGCGCACCTGAACGATGCTCTCTGCTACTGCGATATGAACACCACGCCCGACGGCACAGCCACGAACCCAATCGATCGGATCAATGAGATCGCCGGACGGTACGGTCCGGAGAGCTTGATCGGGCAGTTCATCCGCCGGGCCGAACCTGAGATCCTGGCGTGCACATCACGTGTGCTCGAACGCGTCGGCGCCGCCAAGCGTCAGCCGATGTAGGGGGTCGGACGCGTCCGGTCCATGGCGTGCTCGATGCGAAGCCGCATCGTGGGGTGCACGTCCAACGTTGTCAGGTCCGCTGGGTCGACCCAGCGGACCTGAGTCGTCTCATTGCTCGTGCGGAGTTCACCGCCAACCGGCCGGGCGCGAAAGCAGATACTGAACTGCTGGCGCACCTCGCCGTCGTCGTACTGCATTACGTGCCCAGGGTCGGTGTAGATCCCGGACACGTCGACGATTTCGGCCTTGACGCCCGTCTCCTCCCAGACCTCACGCACCACGGTGTCGCTGATGGACTCGCCGACGTCGTGTCCGCCGCCGGGCAGGGCCCAACGGCCGTTGTCCGACCGTTGGATCATCAGCACCTGTCCCACATCGTTCTGCACGAACGCCACGACGGAGGGCACCACCGAGTTAGCCGGCGGGGCGTCGGGGTCGTGAAGGTAGTCAATGCGTCCCATGACTCATGCTCCTGTGAGGTCGTGTTCGGTCACTGGCCTTGCGCCTTCCCAGGTCTGCTGCACGCTCTTGGCGAAGGTGTCGAAGAGCCCGGCACCGGGGAGCCGCCGTAGGTGCAGTACCGGAGCCATGTACGCACCGATGCCGTACACGTGCGTGTTGACCAGCATCTCCTCATCCACACGGTAGATCGAGTTGTAGAGCACGGTGTCGTGCAGGCGGAACGCGATGTCGGGGTGGCTGGTGAACAGTGGGCTGTAGTTGACCAGGGCGTTGCGGATCTTGCCGTCCATGATGCGGTGGCCTTCGTCGATGCCGCGCTGGATGACCGCCTCAGACGCGGGGTCGCCCATCAGGACGCGAATCGAGACGCTCTTCGATTTCGCTGCGAGGACCGAGAGGAAGCGCGGGTCTTCCGCAAGGCCGATGCCTGCGTAGACCAGGATGTCGATGCACTCCTTGGCACGCTCGCACATCTCCCGCCACAAGTCCGTCGGTACGACGTGGCGATGCGGGTAGACCGTTACGATCTCCGCTTTGCTCAGGTCGGCCGCGGACTCCTGAGTCCGGGAGTCGTCCCACAGCATCGTCACGTCAACACAGAGTGCTGCTGCTGTTGCGTACTGGTGGCGCCTGTACGGCACCTTCCCCTGCGTGACCCAGCGCTCGACAGTCTTAGGGATCACGCCGATCTGCTCCGCAAGATCCTGAATCGTCATGCCGCGTGCCAACAGAGCAGACCTCAACCGTTCGTTGGACATCGTCACTCCCGCACGGACTTCTAGGGACTTCTTGACGGTAGCCAGATGATTCAGAGCTGTCCACGGGCGGGGTGACCAACTCCCCTGACCTGGAGCGATTCTGATTGTGCGCCAGGAAGTTCCGGCGCGAAACACATGAGGTTCGGTCAGCGCCCTTGACGGAACCCTATGCAGTACCTGTAAAACAGGTACTGCATGAAGCGTTCGGAGGAAAGCCCTGCAAGGGGTGAGTACGAAGTGAGCGCACGTTGGTTGAGAACTCAACAGAGTGCTGAGGAAATCCCGTCCCACCTCCGCGAGCAAGAGGGCGGGCGCGCATGGGTCCTGTCCTGTGCGCGGTATAGCGCAATCCGACCTTTCCGCAGCTCGGCTGCGGCCGGTTGCCTCCGCTGCTCGTCTCGTACGAGCGGCGCTGAGGGGAGCCGGATTCACCGACTTCAACGGCGTGCGGCTCCCGGGGTGCCACCTGGTGCGCGCCGCCCTGCTGGCGTCAGAGCAGTGACGATGACGCGCCCGACGTTCCCAGCTCGGGGCCGGTCCGCTGTGGCAACGGCGGGCTGGTGAAAGCCGTGTCCCTGCGAATCGCGGGAGGTCGGCATGAGCCGACGACATACCAAGGCGCCGCCGCGACGGACCGGTCGGCGGCGCCTTCCTTCTTCCGGTCCGCCCTGGCTTCGCAGCGCTGAACGCTGCGGCCGGCTGCCTCTCCCGCCCGTACCTCGTTCCGCCTTCGCGGCCGGGGGACGGACGGGAGCGCGGGGAGCCGGATCTTCCGACTTCAACGGCGCGCGGCCCCGGTGCTGGAACACCGGGGCCGCTGTTCGGGCCGTTCACCTTCTGGGAGGACCACGACCCAATGGACCACATCGTCACTGTTCAGGAAGCTGTTACCGCGTTCGCCGACTTCATGGAGCCGACGGATGCGGAGCTGGAGGCGATCGACCGGGAGATGCCGGTCATCCTCGCGGACATCGACCTGCTCGACGCGCACATCGCCACCCTCGACCGCACCCCGACCGAGCTGGATGAGCGGCGCATCCGCCGGGCCCGCCGCCGCGCGCTGGCCGCGCGAGTGGAGCTGATCAACCACACGGTCACGGCCTCGGGGGTCGGGGCGTGAACGCTGTTCAGATCCGTTCAGCCGAACGGGCCCTGTCGGTCGGCACGTGGCTGATCGTGGCGGGGGCGATGCTGTATTCGATCCTCACCGTCACTCCGCTCGCTGCTGCGCACACCCCCGATGAGTGGAAGTGGACGGCGCCGATCCTGCCGCTGGTGGTGGATGCCGCGGTGGTCATCGTGGTCCGCCTGGATGCGGTGCTGGCCCGGCTCGGGGGACACGGCGGACACTGGCCGATCGTGCTGCGCTGGATGACCGGCTGCATGACCCTCGCGCTCAACGTCGCCGACTCTGCCCTGCACAACGACATGGTCGGGGTGGCCGTGCATGCGGTGGCGCCGCTGCTGTTGATCGTCACCGCGGAAACCGGGCTCGCCTACCGGCGCGCGATCGCCGCCGCTGTGGCAGAGCTGGAGACGCGGCAGCAGGCGCAGCGCGAAGCGCGCGAGCGGTCGATTGCCGAGCGCCGTGAGGCGGCCGCGCGGTTGGCCCGCGAGGAGCGCGAGCACGCGGCCCTGTTGGCGCGTGAACAGCGTGAACACGAAGCCCGCTTGATCCGTGAGCAGGCTGAGCGCGAGGAGCGGGCCCGCCGCGAGGAACGGGAGCAGGCGGCGGCTCGTGAGCGGGCTGAGCGGGAGGCGCGTGAACGCGCTGAACGCGAGCGTGAACAGCAGGCCCGCGAGCGTGAACGCCGTGAACGCGAGGCCGCGGAACAGGCCGAACGGGAGCGGGCCGCGCGGGCGGAGCGTGAACGCCGTGAACAGGCGGAGCGGCAGGCACAGGCTGAGCGTGAACGCGCCGCGCTGCTGGCCGCCGGGCCCGCCACGGAGAAGCTTCCCGAGGAGCAGGCGCGGGCGAGGGTGCAGGCCGCGTTCGAGGCCGGCCTGTCGGTGCGCTCGGCTGCCGAGCTGTGCGGCTGGTCGGTGGGGTGGGTGTCCACCCGCTATCAGGAGTTCCGCGATGCCAGCCACCCCACGTTCGAGGCTGACGGGGCGATGGTCTGATGGCCACCGCCTACGCGAAGTGCTTCGACCCGAACGGGGCCCGCTTCGGCATACCGACCTATCCGTGGCGCATGGCGCCTGCCGGCTACGCCACCCGCCGCCAGCTCCGTGTGAAGGGGTTACGGCCCGGCGGGCAGCCGATCGCCGCACAGGTGATGATCCTCAACCGTCACCACGGCGCCCGGGTCGCCTTCCTCTACCGCGAGGACCTGGCCAAGCCGGTGAGGCCGATGACGTCGCGCAAGTGGGGCGCACTGGCGCTGGCGATGCTCGCCCGGCGCACCTGCCCGCGCTGCCGCCTCGACGTCGGCTACTGCATCCCCACCTCGCACGGCATCTGCGGCCTGTGCCTGGTCGCCGAAGAACAGCGCGCCGCCTGAACACCCCCTCCACACCTGGGAGTTTCGCTGTGTCCAGCCTCGCTGTGAGTCGGGCGGGCGGGAAGTACCGCGGGCGGATGAGGACCGTGTTCCTCAACGACCGGCAGATACGCCCCACCGACTTCCACCGATGGAGCCACGCGCGCCGGCAGTTCGCCCGGCCCGGCAAGGACCACCTCAAGGTGGAAGAGCTCAAGGCGTCCATCCCCGAGCACGGCCTGTTGCGGCCGATCATCTTGGGGGTGAGTGACCGGTACCCGGACGTGTACGTGTGCGACGGGCACCACCGGGCCGTGGCCCTCATGGAGCTGCACGTGGCCTGGTTCCCGTTCCACTGGTACTGGATCAAAGCGTCCGGGGTCCGGATGGAACGCGAGCCCTTCCCCTTCCACCTGCTCGGCCTGAACAGCGGCGCATCCGCCGCGTCCCGCCGGGCGGAACGCCCGCAGCCTCGGTGAGCGGGTCTTCCCTGCATCGCACAGCACCTTCAATCACCCCTCCAATCTGGGAGTTTCGCTGTGTCCAGCCGTACCCGCACCCGCGCCGCGGGTGTCCACACCGTTCGTATCCCGCGCCAGCGCGGGCGCCGCTCGCAGCCGTTCCTGATCGTCGTGCCCGACCGGCCGTCGCTGACCCGCGAGGTGTTGGGTTTCCTCGGGCGGCTGCTGTGGACGTTCCGCGCCGCGCTCGCCCCGACCGCCCTCGCGCTGCTCGCGCTGGTCGTGACCGCGCTCCTGCACGTGCTCGGCTGGTGGTCCGGCCTGGTCCTCGCCCCGCTCGCCCTCGCGCCGGCGGTCTGGTTCGCCGTCTTGCAGCACCAGCGCCCCGGTCACGGTTCCACGCTGGCGTGGCGCATCGCCCTGAGCGCGCTCGCCACCCTGATCGGCGCGTGGGCGGCCCTGGCCGCCGCATTCGGCCCGTGGACCGGCCCGCTCGGACTGATCTGGCTCATCGCCCTGATCGTCGCGCAGTCCGCCTGGCTCATCGTCCGCCGCACCCACTGACTTGAGGAGACTGCCCGATGGCAGCAAACCGCAACGCCTCCGCCCGCATGGTCGATGAGTTCGCCCGGCGCCAGGCAAGCCAGCCCTTCACCAACCCCCGGCGCAACAGCGGCGCGAACCCGCAGAACAAGGGCGCCAAGTTCACCAACGCGGGCGCCGCCGTGGGCGGCTTCGTCGGCGCGATGGGCGGCTCCTTCGTCCCCCCGATCAACGTCACCGTCAACAACAACAAGACCGCGGGCCGCGGCGGGGGTCGCCGCTCGCAAGCCGAATCCCTCCTGCCCGCCCCCGAGTTCGGCTCCCCGGCAGAAGTCCGCAACTACTGCAACACCCTGCGGGCCGCGGCCGTGACCTTGTCCATCGAGGTAGCCATGGGCGCCGAAATCCTCAAGGGCGTACTGACCGCGGTCCCGGACCCGGAGGGCCGCGCGTTCGGCTCCCGGGTGAGGGCCCGGAAGGTCTCGCGCAAGATGCAGCGCTCCGCCGACGCCCTGCGGGACGCCGCGAAGAACGCCGCAGCCTGCTACGCGACGTTCCAGCAGGAGTTCGAGGAAGAGATCAACCGGGTCCGTCACCGCGCCCGCAAGCCGCAACAGCCGGTCATGAACTGGGCTCAGCAGTAAGGAGGTTGGGCCATGGGCCGCGACCAGAACAACATGAGCGTCTTCCCCGACGGGAGCGTGCCCGGCTACCTGACGCAGATGCAGGGCGGCCCGGAGAACGGCACCATCCGCGCCTACCTCCTGCACCGTGCCAAGCCGCACCTGCCGCCATGGTTCGGCTGGGCTGGTACCGGTCTGGTCGGCGCGGTCGGCAACTGGCAGTGGGGCGACAGCCCGTGGGCCGGCGTCGGCCTCACCCTCGCCTCGGTCGCACTGACCGGCAGCACGTGGTGGATGGGCAAGAACACCAGCCAGCAGCGGCGCCTGCACTCCGCCATCACCGTGGCATGCGGCTCCGCCTGGGTGACCGCGGCCTGCCTGTCCGGACCGCTCACCGGACCGATCGATGACCTGTTCCTGATGGGCGGCCCGGTCGTGGCGCTGTCCTGGAACATCCGCATGGCCCTGCGCCACACCCCCGACGCCACCGGCGCCGGCGGCGACAAGGGCCTGCTGGAGAAGATCGGACTCGCACGGGCGCAGATCGGTGCGGCGAAGGTGGAACCCAACCGGGTCACCGCCCCCGTCGCACTGGATGCCGGATCGCAGACCAACGACGACATGGCCAAGGCACTGGGCAACCTCGCCTCCGCCCTGGACCTGCCGACCTCCGCGGTCCGCTACACCCCCAACCCCGACTCCAACCGCCGCGGCGAACTCGTCATCGTCCCCGAGGACATGCTGTCCGAAGTGGTCGAATGGCAGGGCCCCTCGAACCTGGGGGGTTCGATCGCTGAGCCGCTGGTCATCGGCCGCTACGACGACGGCTCCCTGCTGGTGATGTGGCTGCCCGGTGACCCGGATGCGGGCCGCAACTCCACCCACGGCCTGATCGCAGGCCAGTCCGGCTCCGGCAAGGGCGACGCCGCGCTGAACCTGCTCACGGAGATCCTCTCCCGCCGGGACGTCATCGTCTGGTTCTCCGACCCCAAGGCGTTTCAGGACTTCGCCCCGCTGCGGGCTGGTCTGGACTGGGACGCTGAGGGTGGCAGCCAGACCGAGGTCATGGTGGCGGCCGTGGAAGCGGTCATCCCGGCCCGCACCCGCTGGCTCGGGGCCCACGGCTACCGCCAGTGGGTGCCCGCGGCAGCAGAGCAGCAGAACGACCCCGAGCACTCCTGCCGCACCGACGGCACGGCGTGCGGCTGTGCGGGGATGCCGTTCCTGGTGGCCTGGTTCGAGGAGGCCGCCAACACCCTGCGCAACCTCGGAGACGACGCGTTCACCGGCATCGCGCAGGAAGCCCGCTCCGCCGGCGTCTCGCTGATCGTGTCGCTTCAGCGGCCGTCCTACGACCAGATGTCCACCTCCACCCGCGCCTCCCTGCCGTCCGTGATCGCGCTGGGCTGTGACGCGCGGGATGAGGGATTCGCGCTGCCGGATGAGGTCCTGGCGCAGGGCGCGCACCCGGGGGCGTGGGGCAACCGGCGGCCCGGCTACTGCTACGTCGTCTCTCCCGGCATCCCCGAGGACCGCTACGCCTCCCCGGGCCGTACCCGCCGCTTCACCAAGCGGGCCGTGCCCGTCATGGAGCTGCTGGCCACCTGGGCACAGCGCAACGGCGCCACCGCCGACCCCATCACCGCCGGCGCCGCCTCCGCGGTCGCAGGCAACGCCTACACCGGCCGCACGGCCGAGACCGGCACTGCCCCGCAGCCGGCGGGACTGCGGGCCGTCCCCGAGGAGGACGACATGGACCCGGGCGGGCTGCTCGTGGACCCGGAAGACCAGCACATCGACCCCGAGGCCGAACTGCCCGCCGCGGAGGAGGGCGATGACGCCCCGATCTTCGGCCAGGAAGCCGGCCGCAAGCCCTCCCCGGAGGAGGCGCGGGAGCTGTTCGCCCAAGCCTTGGAGGAGTTCGAGGAGGCCGGACAGATGATCGTGGGCCCGAAGGACTTCCTGGACTGGTGCGACCGCCACAGCCTCTCCCGCTCCTGGGTGTCCAAGCGGCTGAAGGAAGCGGCCATAGAAGGCCGCTTGGAGCAGACGAACACCACCGGCCGGTGGCGCATCGTCCCCGTCCTCACGGCCGCCTGACATCCGTCACATGTGACGGGCCCGTCACACCCAAACCCCTAGGCAGGCGCGGGTGTGACGCGCCGTAACAGCGGCCCGTCACACCCCCGCACACCCGCCTGACACCCCTCCCGGGCACCCGCGTCACACTCCCTGGCGCGGGTCCACGGGCTACCCGGAAGGATCACCCGTGGCCTACTCCGAACGGCCCGCGGCCGTCGAAGTCCACCACCCCATCCCGATCACCATGCAGCCTGCCGCCGCACCCCTCGCGCACGTACAGCCGCACCCGGCATCCGCCGTGCAGTCGATCGTGTTGCCCAACGGCCAGGTCGTCACCGGATACGCCCTCACCCCTGCGCCGGCCCCGGTGCCCGTCGACACGCGGCCGGCCGCCTCGCGGACCGCGGTGAACATCGCGCTCGGAGGGATCGGGTTCGGCGCGGTGTGCGGGGGTCTGATGCTGCTCACCTCGTTCATCGCCGCGCTGACCGCGTTCATCACCCAGCTCATCATCCTCGCCGCGGTCATCTTCGGCGGCTGGATCGCCGTACAGATCTTCGGCACCACCAGCCGCCACTGCGGCGGCACCACGGTCAACATCCGCAAAGCCGTCATCAAGCGCAGCCACTTCAACGGCTGAGTTGTCAGGCCTAGGCCCGCTTGTTCAGCCAATGGGCTTCGAGCCATACGCGATGCTCAGGACGTAGTTGTACGGTCAGCGGCTGGCCGTGCAACTGCGCGTAGATGGGATAGAGACGGAGGCTCGGGGCTACATCGATCAGCCCGGTTTCCGGTTCCACGGCTATCTGGCCGAGGTCGAAGAGCCTGTGGATGTCCCGCCTGAGCAAAAGGCCACCGTAGTCGTGGTGCTCGCCGGATTCCGCGTAGCTGTACAGGTGAGCAGCCTCAAGCACAGCCGCAGGTGCCGCACCGGTGACCGCGCATTGTTCTCCCTGCTCATTCAGGAGGCGGTTGCGGAAGGCGCTCTGTCCCACACGCATCCGGACTTTGGAGACCTTGTGACCACCGGGTAAGGGAGCGCGTTCGTCGTCTTCCATATCCAGCGGCAGTTCCCCGCCGACGAGTTCAAGAAGTGCGTCACGCAGCTTCTCCCAGCGGAGGGGCCTCATGCTCAGTTGGGAAGAAGGCGAGTCACACAGGTTTCGCAGGGCGTCACGGTCGAGCAGGCCGCGACCCCTGATCCAGCTCCTGCCGTGGTGCGAGCGGTAGGTGATCACGGGTTTCGTCTTCTGCCCTGGCGCGTCGAACTGGGCTTCGCATTGATAGCACCGGTATGCCGGTGACACTCGACGGCGGCGTTTGAATCCGGCCCGCTTGCACTCGGGACAGAAATAGATCGTCTTGTCTTCGGTCCCGGTTTCGATGTCATGGATGACGGAGACACCTAACAGCTCTTTGCTGTCCCACAACGCAATCACGTCACCTACTGCCACGCGAGCGTGGTTGGGGACTGTGCTGTCCCAGACGTAGTGGTAGCGCGGGTTGTCGTCGTATCCGTCGTTTCCCTCGTGCTGCCGCCGTTCGTCCCCCACGGCCAGCATCAACCAAGCATTCGTCACAGCGCCCCCCAAGCACACATGCCGGGGCAGCCGCCCTCTCGCCAAAGACCGCGGCTGCCCCATGTCCAGATTCCCTACGCAGAGCTGGAGACATCCCAGCATGACGCAACCCACCGACATCCGGCGAGCCCCCGGCTCGCTGCCCCGCATCGTCGGCCTGTGCGCCGGCTACGGCGGTCTGGAAGCCGCCGTGCGCGCCCATATCGGCGGCCAGGTCGTCGCCTTCGCGGAGAACGACCCCTACGCCAGCGCCGTCTACACCCACCGGCACCCGGGCGTGCCCAACCTCGGGGACATCACCCGCGCCGACTGGGACTGGGTTCGTGACTTGTACGGGCCGGACGTGGTCAGTGCCGGTTTCCCCTGCCGTAACACCTCCAACGCCGGACGAAGGGATGGGATCAATGGCCAGTGGTCGCGGGTCTGGAAAAACGTCGCTGAGGCTGTGGGCCACCTTCGACCGCGTCTCGTGTTCCTGGAAAACGTGGCGGCGCTCCGCTCGCGGGGGCTGGACGTCGTCGCCCAAGACTTGGCCACGATCGGGTATGACGCGCGGTGGACATGTCTACGAGCTGGTGACGCCGAAGTCGGCGCCCCGCACGAGCGCGACCGCTGGTTCGGCCTCGCCTATCCCGCTGATGCCGACCCCGACCACGGCGGACGGCACCGGGGGCCCCGGCACGAGCCCGAAACGGCGGGGCGGGATGAACCTGCGCACGGCGGTGACCAAGCTGCCGCCCCCGCCCGCCGACTGAGGCTGCTGCCCACCCCGAAGGCGTCGGACGGACCGCACGGCGGACCCAACCAGCGCGACACCCAGGGCCGTTACTACCTGCCCGGCCAGGCGGTGCGCCTGGACGAGCGCTGGATCGCCACCGACGGCACCGACTACGGGCCCGCCATCCGCCGCTGGGAACGCGTGACCGGCCAGGCCGCGCCCTGCCCCACCGAGACCGGCACCCGAGGCAACCGCCGACTGTCGCCCGCGTTCGCCGAATGGATGATGGGCCTGCCGGCCGGCTGGGTCACCGCCGTGCCTGGCATACCCCGCAAGGAACAGCTCCGCATCATCGGCAACGGCGTCGTGCCCCAACAGGGCCGACACGCCTACGGCCTGCTCCTGCCCTCCCGTACGGCCAAGCCGGGCAACGCGTGGGGGGTGGCGGCATGAGTGAGCACCTGCGCACCGCCCTCCAGCTCGCGGCCGAGGGGCTGCCCGTGCTGCCGCTGCGCAAGGGCAAGGTGCCCTTCGCCAACTGCCCCGCGTGCCTGTACACCTCGTGCGGCGGCCGGCCGAACATGAAGACTCCCGGCCCGTGCACCTGCCCGGCTCCCTGCCACGGCTGGGCCGCCGCCACCACCGACACCAGCGTCATCGCCTCGCCGGCATGGGCGAGCGCATGGCAGAGTGCCGCAGCCGTGGCCTACCACCCCGGCGGGGCGGGCCTGACGGTCGTGGACTGCGACAACGCCGACGCCATCGCGTGGGCCCGCGCCACCCTGCCCGACACCCGGACCGTGCCCACGACCCGCGGTGAGCACTGGCTCTACGTGGGGACGATGCCGTCGGCCAACGGCGTGCGGCCCGGCGTGGACATCAAGTCCACGATGGCCTACGCCCGCTGGCTCGGGTCCGGCACCGGCACCATCACGGCGCTGCCCGACGTGGTGCGCGCGCTCACCGAGGCCAAGCCCGCGACCCCCGCTCCCGTGAGGGTTCCCGCGCCGGCCGGGGGTGGGGAATGCCGCCACCGCACCCCCGCCTACCTGGAGCGCGGCATCGCCATGGCGGAGCAGAGCATCACCGAGGCTCGCAGCACGATTCACCACACGGTCTACCGAACGTTCCTGGCGGTGCTCTCCACGCATGGCCGGTGCGGCTGCCTCACCGCAGATCACATCGCCCGCCTTTTCACCGCCGCTCAGGCCAAGGGCGAAACGGTCCGGCACTGCACGGACGCGTGGACCAACGCCCGCACGCGGTTGGGGCTTTGAGCATGGACAACGAGGACGACAAGAACCCGGCCCGGAAGGTCATCGCGGACTACGCGCAGGAGCGCTTTCGCTACTTCCGCACCGCGGACGGCACCGTCTACGCACAGCGCAAGGGCCACCCCGTGGCCCGCCCGATCCGATCCCAGGGCACCACCGGAAGCCACCGCCAAGAACTCATGGTCGGCCTGTTCAGGGACGGACTCGGCACGTTCAACGGCACCGCGATGAAGGAGGCACTCGACTTGATCGAAGCACTCGCCCTCACCGAGCAGGTCCAGCCCGTCCACATCCGCGTCGCCCCTGGCTTCGACGGGGCCACCTGGTTGGACCTGGGGCGCAACGACGGCCAGTCCGTGCGCATCCACCCCACCGGTTGGGACATCGCCGTTCCCGACCCGGCAGAGGTGTGCTGGCGGCGCACTCAGCTCACCGGGGAACTGCCGCTGCCGGCCAAGGACACCAACGGCAAGGGCATCGACGCACTGTTCAGGCTGTGCAACTTCGCCAACGCGGAGACGGAGTGCCTGGCCATGGCGTGGCTGGTCGGCTGCCTGGAACCCTCCGTGCCCGTCCCCGCCCCGTTCCTGACCGGACCGCAGGGTGCGGGCAAGTCGACCGGTGGGCGGATGCTGATTCGGCTCATCGAGGGCATGACGGGGGACCTGCGCCGGGCTCCGAAGGACGAGGACAACCTGATCGCGGCCGTGGCCGCGGGATGGGTCACCGCGCTGGACAACCTCTCCCACATGACCCCGGACCTGTCGGATGCGATGTGCTGCATCGTCACCGGAGCCGAGTCCGTGAAACGGGCCCTGTTCACCGACGGGGATGTCTTTCGCGCCCGCTACCGCCGGCCCCTGCTGCTGACCGGCATCGACGTGGGCGTCATCCGCCCCGACCTGGCCGAACGCCTCCTGCCCTTGCGGCTGGAACGCCCGAAGGTGCGGCGCACCGAAGCGGAGCTGTGGGCGGAGTACGCGGAAGCCTTGCCCGTGATGCTCGGCTCCCTGCTGGATTTGACGGTCAAGGTGCGTGCGGCCACCGCGGAGACGCCGACCGACCTGCGGATGGCGGACTTCGCCCACCTGTGCGCGCAGCTCGACCAGGCCATGGGCCTCGGGGCGCTGGCGGCCTACCGGGCTGGGCTGGACGACCTCAACGACGACGTCATCGAGGGCGACCTGCTCGCGCAGACCGTGCTCCAGTACGCGGCCGGCATGCAGCCCGGGGCGCAGGAGCGGATGACGTCCGCGGAGTGGCTGCACCTGCTCACCCGGCTCTACAGCGGCGAGGACTGCCGCCCGCTGCCCAAGGGGTGGCCGACCACCGGCAAGGTCCTCTCCGACCGGCTCAAGCGCCTTCAGCCCACCCTCGCCGCCCGCGGCCTGATCGTGGACTGGGGACGCACCAAAACGGCCCGCTACATCGAGCTCACCGAACCCGCGCCAGCACCCGAACCGCAACAGGAGGCCGCGTTCTGACCACGAGGTCACCGCACAACAGCAAGAAGAGCACCCGGGCCGACGCGGCGATGGGTGCTCCTCTTGCCGTTCGGTGCGCAGCACCGCCCCAAGGACGCGCCGCGCAGCGGCCCCTTCTTCACGCGCTGAGCCGCGCACAACAACAGACACCACCCCCTCTCTTTCCTAAGTAGGGGAACGCTGCGTCACCTGCGTCACCCGCGCCGGAAAACGGCCACTGACCAGCAGAGAAGGCGGTGACGCAGAGCCGATCCGTCTGCGTCATCGTGCGTCACCTGCGTCACCCCCCGGTGACGCAGGTGACGCGGCGGTGACGCAACCCCACCGTGCTACGTCACCGATAACCGCAGGTCAGCGGCCTGAATGACGCAGGTGACGCGGTGACGCAGAAATCCGAACTTCGGACACACGCAGGCTCCCTCCTGCCCTCGCCTCACGGCACCAGCACCCACTTGTCCCGGAGCACCCCCGAGCGACCCCGAGGAGATACGCCCCGATGAGTACCGCCCTCGCCCCCGCCGATCAGTTGCTCTACACCCCCGAGGAGGCCGCCACGGTCCTCCGCTTCGGCCGCTCAACCGTCTACGAGCTGATGGCCGAAGGCGCCCTGAAGTACGTCAAGCGAGGCCGCTCCCGCCGCATCCGCCGGAGCGACCTTGAGGCATTCGTGAACAGCCTCGAACCGATGCCCAACTGACCCACACGCACCCTGAGGCGGCCTCGGACCACAGGTTCGGGGCCGCCTCTCGCATGGAGGAGCACATGAGCCCCCGCAACGCGAACATGGAGTCGTCCATCTACGAGGGCAACGACGGCTGGTGGCACGGCCGCGTGACCATGGGCGTCAAGGACGACGGCAGCCCCGACCGCCGCCACCGCCGCGCCCGCACGGAAGCCGAAGTGAAGCGCAAGGTCCGCGAGTTGGAGGCGCTGCGCGACAAGGGGCGCGCACCCAAGGCCGGCCGCAAGCCGACCGTGGAGGGGTGGATGACCACCTACCTGACCGATATCGCGAGCCTGAAGCTGAAACCGCGCTCCTTGGACGACTACTGGTCCAAAACTAGGAACGACATCATCCCCGGTATCGGCAAGCACCGAATCGACAAGCTTCAGCCGGAACACCTTGAGCGGATGTACCGCGCGATGCTCGATGAGGGTCACGCCTCCTCCCACGTCCTCAAGGTGCACCGCATCCTCTCCCGCGCCCTGAAAATTGCTCACCGTCGTCGGCTCATCGTCGAGAACGTGGCCACTCTCGTGGACCCGCCCACAGTGGATGAGACCGAGGCGAACCCGTTCACGACGGACGAGGCAAAGGCATTCCTGAAGGCCGCCGCCAAGCGCCCCACCTTCATGCGGTGGTGCATCGGCGTCGGCATGGGCTTCCGACAGGGCGAGACGCTGGGCCTGCGGTGGCCGTACGTCGACCTCGACAACGAGCTGTTCCACCCACAGTGGCAGCTTCAGCGGCTCACGTGGCGCCATGGCTGCCAGGACCCCCACGCCTGCGGCGGGCGCCTCCACCGCTTCGATCCGTGCCCGCCGGACTGCACGACGCACAAGAACTACAAGCGCGGGTGCCCCAAACCGTGCCCGAAGGACTGCACAAAACACGCGAGCGTCTGCCCGGATCGCAAGGGCGGGGGCCTGGTCTTCACCCGCCCCAAGACCAAGAAGAGCAGGAACGCCGTGCCCATCCCGCCGCCGTTCATCCCCTACCTGCGCGAGCACAAGGCGCAGCAGGAGGAAGCACGCGCCGCGGCCGGCGATGAGTGGCAGGAACACAAGCTGGTCTTCACGCGCCCGGACGGCCGCCCCCTCGACCCCCGCCAGGACTGGAAGGAATTCAAGGAACTGCTGGAAGAGGCAGGGATCGACGACCGCCGCCTCTACGACGGCAGCCGCCACACAGCCGGCACGATCCTGAACGAACTCGGGGTGGACATGCCCACGATCATGGAGATCCTCCGGCACACCCAGATCAGCCAGACCCGCCGGTACGTCAAGGGCAGATCCCACCTCTCGAAGGACGCGATGCGCCGCATGGGAGACGCCTTCATGCCCGGCCAGAAACGCCCGACTGAGACCAGGACTGAGACCACGGACAGCCGCGCAGCCCGCGCCCGCCGCCGTCGCCGCATCCGCTGAACGAAAAAGCCCAGCTCAGACAAGGTCTGAGCTGGGCTTCACCGGAGCCCCCTGTCGGATTCGAACCGACGACCTACGCATTACAAGTGCGTTGCTCTGGCCATCTGAGCTAAGGAGGCGTGCCCCGCTTCCGCGGACGTGTGCCCGAGCAGTGTACCCAGCTCGCCGAGGGGGCCTGTCGAAAATTTCCGCGAAGTTCACAGTCCGCCAGGTACTGACATACGGGTGAACGCCAGGTACCGTCCTGAGCCAGTCCACCTGCGTGGACTGGACCACCACCTTCCTACAACGGATCGTCCGGCACGTTCCTGCCGGTAGAAGGGGGCCTCTGAGCCATGGCCACTGTTTCGTTCGACAAGGCGACCCGGATCTACCCGGGTTCCACGAAGCCCGCCGTCGACGGTCTCGACATCCACATCGAGGACGGCGAGTTCCTCGTCCTGGTCGGCCCGTCCGGCTGCGGCAAGTCCACCTCGCTCCGCATGCTGGCGGGGCTCGAGGACGTCAACGGCGGCGCCATCCGCATCGGTGACCGCGACGTCACGCACCTGCCGCCGAAGGACCGGGACATCGCCATGGTGTTCCAGAACTACGCGCTCTACCCGCACATGACCGTCGCCGACAACATGGGCTTCGCGCTCAAGATCGCCGGTGTCAACAAGACGGAGATCCGGCAGAAGGTCGAGGAGGCCGCGAAGATCCTCGACCTCACCGAGTACCTGGACCGCAAGCCGAAGGCCCTCTCCGGCGGTCAGCGCCAGCGTGTCGCGATGGGCCGCGCCATCGTGCGTGAGCCCCAGGTCTTCCTCATGGACGAGCCGCTGTCCAACCTGGACGCCAAGCTCCGTGTGTCCACGCGTACCCAGATCGCCTCGCTCCAGCGCCGTCTCGGCATCACCACCGTCTACGTCACCCACGACCAGGTCGAGGCCATGACGATGGGCGACCGCGTGGCCGTGCTCAAGGACGGTCTGCTCCAGCAGGTCGACTCCCCGCGCAACATGTACGACCGCCCGGCGAACCTCTTCGTCGCCGGCTTCATCGGCTCCCCGGCGATGAACCTCGTCGAGGTCCCGATCACCGACGGCGGCGTGAAGTTCGGCAACAGCGTGGTGCCCGTCAACCGCGAGGCCCTCAAGGCCGCCTCCGACAAGGGTGACACCACCGTCACCGTCGGTGTCCGCCCCGAGCACTTCGACGTCGTCGAGCACAACGGCGCCGCCGCCTCCGCCCTCAGCAAGGACACCGAGGACGCCCCGGCCGGTCTCGCGGTCTCCGTGAACGTGGTCGAGGAGCTCGGCGCCGACGGCTACGTCTACGGCTCCGCCAAGGTCGGCGACGAGCTGAAGGACCTGGTCGTCCGTGTCAGCGGCCGCGCGGTCCCGGAGAAGGGCGCCACGCTGCACGTCGTGCCGCGCCCGGGCGAGACCCACGTGTTCTCGACCTCCACGGGCGAGCGCCTGTCCGACTGAGTCCGGACCGGGACGAACAGCAGCGATTCACCCAGGCTGACGAGAAGGGCCCCGCAGAGCGTCTGCGGGGCCCTTTCCGCGTCTGGAGGGTGTCGTCGGATACCCCGGCACACCGGTCATTTCGAGCAGTGTGCGTCAACGCCCTACCCAAAAAACGGCACCGTCTCATCCCCCGAACCGGTGACTAAATGTCGCCAAATCATTACCGCACGCTACCCTCACACGCGTGAAGCACTCCACTTACCAACAGACGCGACGCGGCCGGGGCCCCGCCCGCCGTATCGGCCGCTCCCTCGCCCTTGTCCTGCCCGTCGTCCTGGTGCTCTCCGGGACCCTCGCGGTCACCCGAGTCAACTGGTCGGGGGATCCCTCGAGCTCCTCGGTGCTCACCGCCTCGGACGCGACGCTCTCGGACAGCAAGCCGCGCAGCGTGCGCCTCGCCCCGCAGGACGCCCTGCGCGACCAGCTCCTGACCGAGCTCCAGGAGAAGAACCCGGGCATCGCCCTCACGCACCTCCAGGAGGCCGTGAACGAGCGCCCCTCGCTCGCCGAGCACTGCGTCTCCATCGCGAAGGCCCTGGGCCGCGCCGCGGTCCGGGTGTACGGCCCCACGCGCGCGCAGTCGTACGCCCGCCCCGTCTGCGACACCTCCTTCGCGACGGGTGTGGCGGCGGCACACGGCTGACCCCCGCGAGAGGGGAGACCGGCCGAGGTCGGGGAAGGGGCGCGCCGTACAGTTTCGGGCATGACCGATCCGAACGCCGCGTCCCGTCCGACCCAGGCCGTGATCCTGGCCGGCGGCCAGGGATCCCGGCTGCGCCCCTACACCGACGACCGGCCCAAGCCGATGGTCGAGATCCCCGGCACGGGAACTCCGATCATCGGCCATCAGCTTGTCTGGCTCGCCGAGGAAGGCGTGACGGACGTGGTGGTCAGCTGCGGGCATCTCGCCGAGGTGCTCCAGGACTGGCTGCGGACGGCCGACCTCCCGGTGCGCGTCCGGACCGTCATCGAGACCGAGCCGCTCGGCCGGGGCGGCGGGCTGAAGTACGCGGCGGCGCATCTGCCGCACCCGGACCGGGCCTGGTACGCGACCAACGGTGACATCTGGACCCGGTTCTCGCTGCGCGACATGGCGGACTTCCACACCGAGCGCGACGCGATCGCGACGCTCGCGCTGGCGCGGCCGAGGATCCCGTGGGGTGCCGTGCAGACCGACGGGTTCGGGCACGTCACGGACTTCATGGAGGCGCCCCCGTCGACGTTCGAGATCAACGCCGGGGTGTACGTCTTCTCGCCCGCGTTCGCCGAACTGCTGCCGGAGCGGGGGGACCACGAGCGAACCACGTTCCCCACGCTGGCGCGCGAGCTGCGGCTCGCCGGGTTCCCGATTCCGCAGGGGGCCTACTGGCGGGCCATCGACACCGCGAAGGACCTGACGGAGGCGGCGAAGGAGCTGGCGGCCCTCGGCCGCTAGCGGCGTACGCGGCAGCCCACCACGGCATACGCCGAGAAGGTCCCGCACCCCCACGGGTGCGGGACCTTCTCGTGGGCCCGTGTCTCTCAGCCGGTGGGGTTGCCCAGTACGTCGCCCACCGGCCCGCCTACCCCAACAGGCCGCCCACCAGGCCCGGTTCGCCGGAGGACGAGCCCCCGGTGCCGGAGCCGCCTGTCGAACCGCCGGAGGTGCTCGTGCCCCCGGTGGGGCCGGCGGTGGTGCTGGGGGCCTGCTGGGCCGGGGAGGACTGCTGGGGCGAGGTCCGGCCCGTGGTGCCCTGGGTCTGGCTGGGTGAGCCGCCGGTGGCCGTACCGGTGTCGCGGGTGGCGCCGGGGGCCGCGGAGGCGCCGGCGGACGGGCCGCGGGTGGCGCCCTGGCTGGGCCGGGTGGACGCCGACGGGCTCTTCTTGCGGGCCTTGGCGGAGTCCTGCGGGAGCGGGGAGCCCGGCAGTTCGTTGCGCGGTGCCTCGCCGGGACCGGGGACGATGACCCGGTCGGCGTCCCGGACGGCACTGCCGAGGACGGAGCCGATCAGCAGGGTGAGGCCGGCGACGATGGCCGTGACGAGGGCGCCGCGGCGCAGCACGTAGCGGCGCAGTTCCCAGATGTCGGAGCGGGGTCCGAGGCGGCGCCAGGCGCTGCCCGCGAGGCGTCCGTCGACGGAGTAGACGGGGGCGCCGGCGATGATCAGCGGGGACCAGGCGGCCAGGTAGATGATGTCGGGGGTGTCGTAGGCGGGAACGCTCTTCCAGCTCACGGTGAGGAGGAGCGCGGCGGACAGTCCGGCGCCGATGACCGCGGCGACGCGCTGCCAGCAGCCCAGGACCGTGAGGACGCCCACGATGACCTGGAGGAAGGCGATGACGAGGCCGGAGCCGACGGGGTGCTGGAGGGCGAACTGGCGCAGCGGCTCGGCCACTTCCCACGGGTGCAGGGTGTTGAGCCACTTGACCATGGAGCCGCGCTTGCCGCCGTCGAAGTAGACGGGGTCGCAGAGCTTGCCCATGCCGGCGTAGATGGAGATGAAGCCGAGGAAGATCCGGAGCGGGAGGAGGACGACGCCGAGGTTCATCCGGCGGCCGGGGTAGTACGCGTGCCGCGCGGCTTCGTCGCCCTGCCGCTTGGTGGCGCGGTCGGCGCGGGCCTCGTCGAAGCCGTCGTCGAACTCCTCGCCGTCGTAGGCGGGTTCGTCGTACGCGCTGCCCACGGTGCGCATGTGGGGCAGGAGTCGGGTGCCGTCGCCGTCGGGCGTGCGCTGGGCGCCGACGACCGGGGTCTCCATGGTCTGGGCCAACTCGTCGCCGTAGTCGGCCTGGTAGCCGTGGTCGACGTCGATACGGGGGATGACCTGGGTGGCTCCGGCGTCGGCGGCGGGCGGCTCGGCATGGCCGACGCTGCCGCCCCGCACGGCCTGCAACAGGCGGTGGGCGCCGGTGTCGTCGGGCGCGGACCTGCCGCTCCACACGACGGGCCGACGGCGCCCCGCGGCGCCGACGGCCGGCATCCGGGCGGTGTCCTCGGCGTCGATCAGGTGCCGTGCGATCCGCGGGGACTGGGCGCGTCTCGTCGACGCGCCCAACTGCACGCGGAAGCTCGCATGATTGACGATGATCTGCGCCGGATCGCTCGGCACCTTCACCATGCTCAGCGCGGGAGCGTCGTCGAAGCCCGACGGGCCGTCCCCCGTGGGTGTGCGGGGTGTTCTGGTGTCCACACTCATCTAACCGAGTGACGTGTGGTTAGGACACTGCTTTGACTCGCCGGATCTGTCCGGACCCCGTCAAGCTTGCCCCGTACGCCAGGAATACCCCATGTGGGGGACGATGCCGAACAGTCGTTCAGCCCCGTCGGCGGGCCGCCTCGTACAGCACGATCCCCGCCGCCACACCGGCGTTCAGCGACTCGGCGCCGCCCGGCATCGGGATCCGCACCCGGAAGTCGCAGGTCTCGCCGACCAGGCGGGACAGGCCCTTGCCCTCGCTGCCGACGACGATGGCGACCGGACCGCCGAGGGCCTCCAGATCGCTGATCTCGTGCTCGCCGTCGGCGGCGAGGCCGACGACCACGATGCCCTGCTTCTTGTACGCCTCCAGGGCGCGCGTCAGGTTGGTGGCGCGGGCGACCGGGGTGCGGGCGGCCGTGCCGGCGGACGTCTTCCAGGCACCGGCGGTCATGCCGGCCGCACGCCGCTCCGGCACGAGGACGCCGTGGCCGCCGAACGCGGAGACCGAGCGGACGACCGCGCCGAGGTTGCGCGGGTCGGTCACGCCGTCGAGGGCGACGATCAGCGGGTCCTCGCCGTCGTCGTAGGCGGCGTTGGCGAGGTCCTCGGGGTGGGCGTACTCGTACGGCGGGACCTGGAGGACCAGTCCCTGGTGGTTGAGCCCGTTGGTCATCCGGTCCAGCTCGGGGCGGGGCGCCTCCATGAGGTGGACGCCGCCCCGGTCGGCGACGAGCTGGAGCGCCTCGCGGACCCGCTCGTCGTTGTCGATGAACTGCTGGACGTAGAGCGTCACCGCGGGCACGCCCTCGCGCAGCGCCTCCACGACGGGGTTGCGCCCGACGACCATCTCCGAGGTGCCCTTGCCGCCCCGGCCGCGCGGCGCCGGACGGCGCACCGCCTGCTTCGCCTTGGCGTTGGCGATCCGGTTCTTCTTGTGGCCCTTGCGCATCTCGGCGGGCGGGGTCGGCCCCCGGCCCTCCAGGCCCTTGCGCCGCTGGCCGCCACTGCCGACCTGCGCGCCCTTCTTGCCGGACATGCGGCGGTTGTTGGCTGCCATGACCTACCTGTTCTGCGTGGGTGTCCACGTCGGTGAGTTGTTCGTACGTCTATGCAGTGTGCCGCCCGGAGGGCCGGGCGGCACAATCGATCAAGGAAAGGGGCTAGCGAGGACCCAGCGTCCAGCGCGGTCCCTGCGGACCGTCCTCGATGGTCAGGCCCGACTGGCCGAGCTGGTCGCGGATGGCGTCCGCGGTGGCCCAGTCCTTGCGGCCGCGGGCCGCCTCCCGCTGGTCGAGGACCAGGCGGACGAGGCTGTCGACCACGCCGTGCAGGTCCTCGCCCCGGTCGGACTCGCCGGCCCAGTGCGCGTCGAGCGGGTCCAGGCCGAGGACGCCGAGCATGGCGCGCACCTCGGCGAGGCGGGCGACGGCCGCCTCCTTGTCGTCGGCCGCGAGCGCGCTGTTGCCCTGCCGGACGGTGGTGTGCACGACGGCGAGCGCCTGCGGGACGCCCAGGTCGTCGTCCATCGCCTCGGCGAAGGCGGGCGGCACCTCGGCGGAGGGCTCGACGGGGCCGGCCTTTTCCACGACCCGCTGCACGAAGCCCTCGATCCGGGCGAACGCCGACTCGGCCTCGCGCAGGGCGTCCTGGCTGTACTCGATCATCGAGCGGTAGTGGGGCGTGCCCAGGTAGTACCTGAGCACGATCGGCCGCCACTCCTTGACCATCTCGGAGACGAGCACCGAATTGCCCAGCGACTTGGACATCTTGTCGCCGGCCATGGTCACCCAGGCGTTGTGCACCCAGTACTGCGCGAAGTCGTCGCCGTAGGCCTTGGCCTGGGCGATCTCGTTCTCGTGGTGCGGGAAGATCAGGTCGAGGCCGCCGCCGTGGATGTCGAAGGCGGAGCCCAGGTACTTGTGGGCCATCGCCGAGCACTCCAGGTGCCAGCCCGGGCGGCCGGGACCCCACGGCGTCGACCAGGTCGGCTCGCCCGGCTTGGCCGACTTCCACATGGCGAAGTCCCGCGGGTCCCGCTTGCCGGTCTCCCCCTCGCCGGACGGCTGGAGCAGGTTGTCCAGCTCCTGCCGCGACAGCTCCAGGTAGCCCGGGAAGGAGCGCACGTCGAAGTAGACGTTGCCCTCGGACTCGTAGGCGTGGCCGCGCTCGATGAGGCCCTGCATCATCTCGACCATCTCGGTCACGTGCCCGGTGGCACGCGGCTCGTAGGTGGGCGGGAGGCAGCCGAGGGCGTCGTAGCCGTCGTTGAACGCGCGCTCGTTCTCGTAGCCGATCGACCACCAGGGGCGGTTCTGCTCGGACGCCTTGGCGATGATCTTGTCGTCGATGTCGGTGACGTTGCGGATGAACGTGACGTCGTAGCCGCGGTACTCGAACCAGCGGCGCATGATGTCGAAGTTCAGGCCGGAGCGGATGTGCCCGATGTGCGGGGCCGCCTGCACGGTGGCGCCACACAGGTAGATCGAGACACAGCCCGCGGTGAGCGGGACGAAGTCACGGATCTGCCGGGCGCTGGTGTCGTACAGGCGAATAGTCACGGGACCTAGCGTAGTGGGCCGAAGGGGGTGCGTGGGAGCAGTCCTCCCGTCACCCCTGCCGCACCACCAGGGCCGTGGCCACCGCCATCAGGCCCTCGCCGCGCCCGGGGAAGCCGAGGCCGTCGGTGGTGGCCCCGGACACCGACACCGGGGCTCCGGCCGCCTCCGAGAGGATCTTCTGCGCCTCGTCCCTGCGCTTGCCGATCTTCGGGCGCGGACCCACCACCTGTACGGCGATGTTGCCGATCCGGAAGCCCGCCTCTCGCACGATCCGGGCCGCCTCCGTCAACAGGGTGACGCCGGAGGCACCCGACCACTCGGGGCGGCCGGTGCCGAAGTGCTGACCGAGGTCGCCGAGCCCGGCCGCGGAGAAGAGGGCGTTGCACGCGGCGTGGGCGACGACGTCCGCGTTGGAGTGGCCGGCCAGTCCGGTGCCCTCGCCCTCCCACTTCAGGCCCGCGCACCACAGCTCGCGGCCCTCCTCGAAGGCGTGGATGTCGGTGCCGATGCCGACCTGCGGCAGCAGCACGGGCTGCTCAGAAGCCATCGTTGAGCCTCCTGCGGGCCAGGACCGCCTCGGCGAGGACCAGGTCCAGCGGGCGGGTCACCTTGAACGCCTCCTCGTGACCGGGCACGACCACGACGGTGAGGCCGAGCTGCTCGACCATGCTCGCGTCGTCGGTGACGTCCTCGGTGACCGTCTCGTGGGCGCGGATCAGGGTCGCCCGGTCGAAGCCCTGCGGGGTCTGCACGGCCCGCAGGCGCGCGCGGACCGGGGTCGCCACCACCGGCTCCGGCTCGCCGGGGGCGGTCGCCGGCTCGACCTCCTTCACGGTGTCCGCGAGGGGCAGCGCCGGGACGACGGCGGGCGCGCCGTCGCGCACGGCCTCGATGACCGCGTCGACGGTGTCGACCGGGACGAGCGGGCGGGCCGCGTCGTGGACCAGCACGATGCCGAAGTCGGACGGCAGGGCGTCCAGGCCGAGCCTGACCGATTCCTGACGGGAGTCGCCGCCGGGGACGACGAGGAAGTCCGTCCGCTCGGGCAGCGCGTGCGCGTCGAGCAGGGACTTGACCTCACCGGCGCCGTCGGGCGGGGCCACGACGACGACCAGGGAGACGGCCCGGGACGCGGCCATCGCGCGGACCGCGTGGATCAGCATGGGGGTGCCGTTCAGCGCTCGGAGCGCTTTGGGGGCGCCCGGACCGAGGCGTACGCCCCTTCCGGCGGCCGGAATCACCACCGCGGTGCGGGCCTCAGCACGGGCTTCCGCGGGCGAAGGGCGCGAAACGTCAGACATCGGTTCCTGTCAGGTTTGTGTGCTCGGCCAACGTGGGTACGGAGACAGCGTGCCGGGCGCGACGCCTTGACCGGACCCTTCCGTGACCCCGGTCGAGCCTGCTGCCCGGGCCCGGCACGCCAAGTATCGGGGGATCTTCCTCCGAGAGGAACAGGCGCACGGCACTCCGGGATCTCGGGGCGGTCCTGGTCCGGCATCCGGAGACAGACATGCCGCAGCGCCCGGCGACAGCTTTCGCGTCATCGGGCACCGCGGCATTTCAGTGCGGCAATTCGGATTCTTCAGTGTGTGCTGAGCTGAGCGGGCGAGGTGCCTGCACAGGGACGCTCAGGACGCGAGAACCTCGTCGAGCAGCGCCTCGGCCTTGTCCTCGTTCGTGTTCTCCGCGAGGGCGAGTTCGCTCACCAGGATCTGCCGAGCCTTGGCGAGCATGCGCTTCTCACCTGCGGAGAGTCCGCGCTCGCGCTCACGACGCCACAGGTCGCGCACGACTTCCGCGACCTTGATGACATCGCCGGAGGCGAGCTTCTCCAGGTTTGCCTTGTAACGACGGGACCAGTTCGTGGGCTCCTCGGCGTACGGCGCGCGCAGCACCTCGAAGACCCGGTCCAGCCCGTCCTGACCGACCACATCACGCACGCCGACGAACTCCGCATTGTCCGCTGGCACACGTACCGTCAGGTCACCCTGGGCGACCTTCAGCACCAAGTAGGTCTTGTCCACGCCTTTGATCTGGCGAGTTTCGATGGCCTCGATCAGCGCGGCCCCGTGATGGGGATAGACCACGGTGTCGCCAACCTTGAACGTCATGTGACAGGTACCCCTTCCGTGGCTATCCAGGGTAACACGGAAACCGCGGGTTCTGAATGGCGTTTTCGCAGGTCAGGGCATATCTCGGGGCTTGACAACAGCAACAGGAACGTGCTGCGGAGGCCGAGCGGAAGCAGGAATTCGCAGGTCGGAGCGGCTCTCCGGGCGAGGTGAAACGCGTACGTTACACGCATCCGGAGGGCACTCCGGGCGGGCTAACGTCCCCAAATGTCCGGTTCCAAGTGTGCGACTTCCGCTACTCCGTTCGGTGTCCGGTGTCACTTCCCCGCCGATTCCGGAATTGATCACGCACGGCCGGCGGATCACGTGGTGATCAATTCCGGGGACGGTCGCGCATTCCTTCACGGAAGATTTGCCTCTGGATGCCGAGCCTGTTATCCGAATGCCCGACGAGCGCCGGAGTGCGGGATGCAAGTGACGCCCGGGTCATCTGTGAACGGAGTGACACGCCCCTTGGGGAGGGTCGGGTGCGGCCGCACGGGAACGGCTCGGTAACCTAAGGCCGCTGACAGACACTTAGCGCGGCTTTACGGGCCGCCCCGCTCAAGTCAAGGAGTTGCCGCCGCCGTGAGCAGCAGCCTTCGACGCGGCGCCCTCGCCGCCTCCGCCATCGCGTTCTCGTTCGCCGCGCTCTCCGCGTGCGCGGCCGGCAACAACGCCCAGACCCTGGAGGTCAAGCCGGACAACGCGGAGATCCGCGTGGGCGACATCAAGCTCCAGAACGTCGTGGTGATCACCCAGGCGACCCCCGAGGCCTCCGGCGAGACCGAGGGCCCGGCCGTCGTCTCCGCCACCGTCTTCAACTCCGGCGACAAGCCCCAGACGCTGGACTCCGTGAGCATCGACGGCGGCGGCAGCGCCGAGCTCACGCCCGCCAAGGGCAAGGGCAAGGTGACCGTCCCGGCCCACAGCTCCATCGTCCTCGGCGGCAAGGGGAACGCCGCCGCCACGGTGAGCGAGCTCGGCGAGAGCGTCAAGAACGGCAACGCGCAGAAGGTCACCTTCACCTTCAGCACGACCGGTGACGTGAGCCTGCGCGCCTTCGTGGTCCCGGCCGACACCTACTACACCAAGTGGGGCCCGAGCGCCGCCCCGTCGGCGTCGGCGACCTCGCCGAAGCCGACCGGCTCCGCGACCCCCTCCGGTTCGGCCACGCCGAGCGGCTCCGCCACGCCGACCGACGCCGCGTCCGCGAGCGCGACGGCCACCGAGTCGGCCGCGAGCCACTGACCGGCTGCTTCCACGACAGGAAGGGCGGGACCTCCGAGGAGGTCCCGCCCTTCCTGTCGTGGAGCGCTGCTGTCTACGGCTCGAACTTGTAGCCGAGGCCGCGGACCGTCACCAGGTACCTCGGCGCGCCCGGGTCCGGCTCGATCTTGGCGCGCAGGCGCTTGACGTGGACGTCGAGGGTCTTGGTGTCGCCCACGTAGTCGGCGCCCCAGACGCGGTCGATGAGCTGCATGCGGGTCAGGACGCGGCCGGCGTTGCGCAGCAGCATCTCCAGCAGGTCGAACTCCTTGAGGGGCAGGTCGACCTTGGAGCCGGAGACCGTGACCACGTGCCGGTCCACGTCCATGCGGACCGGACCGGCCTCCAGGGCGGCCGGGGTGACCTCCTCGGGCTCGCCGCGGCGGCGCAGTACGGCGCGGATACGGGCGACCAGCTCGCGCGAGGAGAACGGCTTGGTGACATAGTCGTCGGCTCCTATCTCCAGGCCCACGACCTTGTCGATCTCGCTGTCCTTGGCGGTCACCATGATGACGGGGACGTTGGAGCGGCCGCGGAGCTGGCGGCAGACCTCCGTGCCGGGCAGGCCCGGCAGCATCAGGTCGAGGAGGACGAGGTCGGCGCCGTTGCGCTCGAACTCGTCGAGTCCGTCGGGGCCCGTGGTCGCCACCGCGACCTCGAAGCCCTCCTTGCGGAGCATGTACGAAAGGGCGTCGGAGAAGGACTCCTCGTCCTCGACGACGAGCACTCGGGTCACGGAAGGACCTCCGGGGCGGGAAGCGGGTCGTAAGAAACCGACTCGGGGGTGGAATGCCCGTCCTCGTCGTCGAGGTCGGGGTGCTGGAGCGCGCGGTCGCGGGCCGCGCCCGCCTCCGGCAGCCTGAGGGTGAACGTGGAGCCCTGTCCCTCCGAGCTCCACACCGTGACCTCCCCGCCGTGCGAGGCGGCCACGTGCTTGACGATCGCGAGACCGAGGCCCGTGCCGCCGGTCTGGCGGGAGCGGGCCGGGTCGACGCGGTAGAAGCGCTCGAAGATGCGCTCCTTGTCCTTGTCGGAGATGCCGATGCCCTGGTCGGTGACGGCGACCTCGATCAGGTCGCCGCCCGGCGCGGACACCCGGCGGGCGGCGATGCCGACGCGGGTGCGGGCGGGCGAGTAGTTGACGGCGTTCTCGACGAGGTTGCCGAGGGCGGCGGCGAGCTGGCCGCGGTTGCCCCACACCTTGAGCTCGGCCGCGCCGGCCGCGGCCATGGTGATCTGCTTGGTGCCGGCCTGGTGCCGGCAGCGGTCGATGGCCTCGGCGACCAGCTCGTCCACGCGGACCGGCTCGGCGTCCTCCAGCGGGTCGTCGTTCTGCACCCGGGAGAGGTCGATGAGCTCCTGGACCAGGCTGGTCAGCCGGGTCGCCTCGATCTGCATGCGGCCGGCGAAGCGCTCCACGGCCTCCGGGTCCTCCGAGGCGTCCATGACGGCCTCGGACAGGAGGGAGAGCGCGCCGACGGGGGTCTTCAGTTCATGGCTGACGTTCGCGACGAAGTCACGTCGTACCGCTTCGATCCGCCGGGCCTCGGTGAGGTCCTCCACGAGGAGCAGCACCAGCCGGGACCCGAGCGGCGCGACCCGCGCGGAGACCGCGAGCGCCTCCCCGCGTCCGGTCCCCCGCCTGGGCAGGTCCAGCTCGACCTGGCGTATCTCCCCGTCCCTCCTGGTGTCCCGGGCCATCTGGAGCATCGGCTCCACCGAGAGCTTGCCGCCGCGGACCAGCCCGAGGGCGTACGCGGCGGAGCTCGCCTTGACGACGGCGTCGGCCTCGTCGAGGACGACGGCCGAGGAGCGGAGCACGGAGAGGACGGTGTCCACGCCCGGCGGAAGCACCGGGTCGGTGTGCAGGGAGGTGCGGGTGGGGCGTTTCTGCTCCCGCTCGCTCCAGCGGAACGCCAGCATGGCGATGACACCGGTGAGCACACCGGCGATCGCTGCCGCTGCGGCGACCGCCGCGTTCACGTCCATGCCTCCAGGTTAGGCATGGGTTCCGTCCTGGCCACAGCCGTCCGAGTGCGAGCTCGAACACTCGTCGCCCAGAGTTCACCTTGGAGCCAGTGGGGGTTCATTTGGGAGGGCGGAAACGGACGCGTAGGCGCCCGAACGTGGGAGCGTGGGGTACGCAGCACCGGTTTCACGGCCGGTTCCGGACCCTGGAGCCCACAGGAACGACGTACGAGAGGGAACCGACAATGCGGGACGCGTACCACGAGGAACTTGATTCGATCGGCGACGGTCTGGTGGAGATGGCCCGCCTGGTCGGCTCGGCGATCGGACGCGCCACGACGGCCATCCTCGACTCCGACCTGAAGCTCGCCGAGAGCGTCATCGAGGCCGACCAGAAGGTGGACGACCTCCAGCACGACCTGGAGGCCCGGGCGATAGCACTGCTGGCACGGCAGCAGCCGGTGGCGACGGACCTCCGTATCGTCGTCACCTCGCTGCGCATGTCGGCCGACCTGGAGCGCTCCGGCGACCTCGCCCAGCACGTGGCGAAGCTGGCCCGGCTGCGCTTCCCCGAGAAGGCGATCCCCCACGACCTGCACGCGACCATCCTGGAGATGGGCCAGCTCGCGCAGCGCCTGATGGCCAAGGCGGCGGAGGTCATCATCACCAAGGACGTCGACCTGGCGCTCCAGCTGGAGCAGGACGACGACGAGATGGACCTGCTGCACCGCACGCTCTTCCAGCACCTGCTGGACGACAAGTGGAAGCACGGCATCGAGACGGCGGTGGACGTCACGCTCCTCGGCCGCTACTACGAGCGGTTCGCCGACCACGCGGTGTCGGTGGCCAAGCGGGTGGTGTACCTGGTGACGGGTGAGCACGCGGACGAGCTCCAGCAGGAGATCCAGCCGGTGACGGGCGTCGAGGGGGCCTGAACCGGCGCCTTCGGATCCGTCCGGGGCGGGTGCGAGCCCCAGTGCGCCGTTGATGCGCCCAGGGGGGCGGGCATGCAATGGGCACAGGGCCCGGTCCGACAGCCGGGGCCCGATCCGACGGTCGGTCCGGCAGTCGGCACGTTCTGGCTCTCGCCTCGAGGAGGGACCCATGGCCGAATCCCCCAGCACTCCCCAGCCAGACCCCACGCAGGAACGCCCGACCGAGCAGCCCGCCGCGATCAGGACCCTGACGGTCATCGGCGCGTGCGGCTGCGGCTCGGGGTGCGGATGCGGGTGCCAGTCGGGCAACCCGTGCCAGTGCGGCTGACGCCGGCACGACTGGATCGCGTACGACATCGAGGGGCCCCGGGATCACCCGGGGCCCCTCGTCGTCCCGGCTCGACCGGGCGGGCGGGGAGGGGGAGCATGGGACAGAGGTGACCGTGCGGCTCGGGGAAGACAGGAGGGTGGAGGCCATGGCGCGGTTCATGGACGTACACCGTGGGATGCAGGGCATCACGGCCGACGAGTTGATGGAGGCCCACCGGGCCGACCTCGCCATAGAGAAGGAAGAGGGCGTGCACTTCGAGCGCGCCTGGGCGGACCCGGAGTCCGGCGTCGTGTACTGCCTCTCGGAGGCCCCGTCCCCGGAGGCGGTCCAGCGGATCCACGAACGGGCGGGTCACAAGGCGGACGAGATCCACGCGGTGCCGTTGTCGGTGTGACGGAAACAGGGGGAGCCGCGCGGCATGGACATCGAGCTGACCTACCGCAGGGGCCTGCTGCGCAGCATCGGTGGTGTGGACGTCACGTACGGTCCGCGGGAGTGGCTGGACGGCACACCGCGTGCCCTGGGTTCGTGGCCGCTCGAGTACCAGCGGTTCAGCACGAGCCTGCGGTCCGTGGCCGGTATCGAGATCACCTACCGCAGATGGTCGGCCCTGCCGCTCACCGTCGGCCGGTGGAGTTGTGAGCACAGCAGGTTCAGCGGCCGCCTGCTGCGCCTGGGCCCCTACGAACTCAGCCACGACAGAGGCGGCAGCCGGGTCCGGACCGTGGGTCCGCTCGAGATCTCCTACGACCGCCTCGGCAGCCGCCCCGTCCACGCCCACCTCCCCGGCGCGGACGAACTGTCCCCCGACCTCCTCCTGGCCCTGTTCCTCACCCTGTTCTGGCAACAGCAGTCCTGGGAGGCCCAGCAGCGCAGCCGCTAGCTGTATTGACCTGGAGCGTTGTTGACGCGGCTGATCGGTGGGTGGCCGCCGAGTGCGGTGTGGCAGCGGTGGTGGTTGTAGGTGTGCAGGAAGTCTGTCAGGGCTTCGGTGCGTTCGTCGTTGCTGGTGTAGGGCCGTTGGTAGGCCCAGGGACGGCCCAGCCGTGGATTACATGAACGGCGTCAGCCGACGGAGGCAGCCCGCCACTGTGCGGTGATGCACCCCTCTTCCATGTCCCACCACTCCTTGGCGACGCCGTGGTTGAGCAACTGTTGCACCTTGGTGAGATCTGCGGTGGGTGGAATGTCCAGGGCGACCATGCCGAACCGCTCTATGCCCTCACCATCGACGCCGAGTTCCTTGAACGCGTTGATCACGCTCTGCCGCGCGGCTCCCGAGCCGCTGTCACGCAACACGATGAGGCGGATGGTGCAGTTCTCAGAGCGCCGAACCACCTCGCCGGCCCATCGCACGCCCTCCTCGTCAGGCTCGGTGGCCACGATGTCCCCGCAAGCAATGCATCGCACGAACCAGGGGATGTTGTCGAGCCGTGCGGTGCCGTCGCCCTGGTCGACCGCCCACAGGCTCTCCACCGACGCCGGGGGCCAGTCGTCCTCAACCTCAAGCCGGAACTGCACTTTCACGTACGGGCCCTCGGGGTTCGTCATGGTGCCCAGCATGCACAGTCCTGCCGCACCGGCCGAGGGTGGGTGATCGAAGACGTCTGCTCAGCATTGGACATGAGTCGTCTGCGCCTCTGCCGACGACAGTCGGCCACGTTGGCGGGTGCGCCGACCAACCAAACGCGCGTATGCCTCGCTGCACCTCCACCGGTCTCCGACACGCTGCCGGTGCCGTCAACCAGAGCAGGCCGGGAGGCGGCCACCCCGTATGGCGGTGCCTGAGCCCTTGGCTTGGGAAGCTTGGGTCTTCTACGGGCGGGTCTCGGCTGACCTGCGACGGAGAGGCTACGGAAGCTGACTGGTCGGCAACCTGGTCCCCGCCCTTCCCCGTGGTTCCCCGCACGACCTGGCATGCCTTCGCCGTCCGGGCCGGCATGCCGGAGCGGTTCCGGGCCATGGTCGACCTAGGTGGCGGCTGCGGACTGCGACAGAGCGAGATCCTCGGTGTGGCCGTTGATGCGATCGACTTGGCGTCGGGCACGCTCCACGTGGTCCAGCAACTCAAGCTGAGCCGGAGCAAGGCCGTGTTCGCCCCGCCCAAGGGTTGGCAAGCTCCGGGACGTGCCGCTGCCCGATCCGGTCGCAGATGCGCTCCGGACTCACATGAACCAGTTCCCGCCGGTCGAGGTCACCTTGCCGTGGAGGACTAAGCGGCTGATCTTCACCGGGCCGCGCGGTGGTCATGTCTGGAGGACGTCGCTCAACGAGGAGGCGTGGAAGCGGGCACTGGCCTCGGCTTGAGTGATCCCCGAGCGGATGCAAGGCCAGCCGTACGCCGAGAACATCAAGGCCCTCGCCGAGTACCTCGGCCACTCGGACCCGGGCCTGACGCTCCGCGTCTACGCGCATCTCATGCCCTCTAGCCAGGAGCGGACCCGCAAAGCCGTGGCCGCTGTCTTCGACGCCACCAAAACGACGAGACGTGACGGCTGAGGCTCGTACAGTCCGAACCGGAAAGGGGGGGAGAACCATGGCGGACGAGTACTTCTTGCTGGTGTGCGACGACGTGCCCCACGACGTGGTACTCACCGACCCCGGCGTCCGCATGATGGACGTCGTTCAGGTCGTGCGCCGGCTGACAGGACTGAGTCTCTGGCGCAGCAAGGTCCTGGCAACGCAGGCTCCCGCCGTCCTTCTCGCCGGCGTGCCCCAGGAGGACGCGGCAGCAGCCGTCTCGGCCCTCCGCGATGCGGGCGCCCTGGCAGAAACGAGAGAACGGTCGGAGCCGGACCTCCCGAAATACTAATCACGGCCAGATCGACGGTAGACGGCCCAAGACCACCAAAAAGCCCCCGCCCCGCGAAGAACTCGCAGGACGGGGGCTTACCGGTATCTCGTTACTTCTTCTTGCCCTGGGTCTGTCCGGGGTCTTGGTGAGCTGGGTTTTTGCTGGTCGGGGGCGGTGGGCTCGTGCACCTGGTAGTCGTCGTTGGTCGTCATTGGCCACTGGTGAGCGGCCTCGGACGGCCCAGGGACGGCCCAGGCGCCGGCCCCGCCACCCTTTCAGCAGCCTACGAGCTGATGGGCAACTCCCGTGCCTGCTGACGTGCTTGGGCCCGGAGCTCCTTCAAGCGAGCATGAAACGGGTTGTGGCGGTTCTGGTCAAGGTTCAGCGGGAGGTCGAGCTGAGAGATGAGCTGCGACTCCAGGCCCCACGGTTCGCTGCGCTCGATCCAGCACACCCGCGCGTTGTCCACCATCCACTGGGTCAAGGTGGCTTCGCCGGCCTTGCCGAAAGTCATCCGCCTGCCACTGCCCACGCGGCGCAGCTCAAGTCCGAGCAGACATCCGAGGGTGAGCCTCAGCGTCGAGCCGGCCGCGTTGCCCCTGTAGTGGTAGCGCACCCGCTTGCGCAGGTTTTGCGTGCTGGTCCGGTTCGCCATGTACCGCGGGGCTATCCCGACGTAGAGCAGGCGCCCAGCCTCCAGATCCGGGTGTGGCGGCTGCTTGAAGTGCCACCCATAGACCCCTGCCGTACCCGGCACAGGGCTCGGACGCTCCAAGACCTCCAGTGCCGACCACAACCGAACAGGACTGACGAGAGCAGTAGCCTCCACGAAGCCTCCAGACATGCCACGGTTGATCGTCGCAGGCTACTGGCCGACGCTGACAGAGCGCCTCCGGCTGCGTGACATGAGCTTGGGCGCTGCGAACGGCCCTGAACCAAGCTGAATGAGACGGGGATCCGATGGAACGAGTGGAAGCCGAACTGTTCACCGACGCCGGCAACGACGCTGTGGTGCGTCTGCCTGGCCGTCGCTTTCCTGGAGTCCTGGTCCAGGGCGACACCCTCAAGATCCTCTCCGCTGACGTGGCCGAACTCGTCGAACTCTGCGCGGCTGGCGATCTGGAGGAAGCCCGCCAAGCGGCAAGCCTCCTCCAGGCGGAACTCGGGGCGAAGCTACAGCGCTACACCGATGCTCTCGACGCCCACGGAGAGCGACACCCCTTCTGATCCGTAGCTCTACAGAGATTGGTCGGTGATGGTCATATCGGTTGCGGCACGGCCGTACACGGCCGCTACTGGGCAGGGACGGACTCTGGGGTTGCTGTACTTCGCTGCTGTACCGCAGCGAGCGAGCTGGGGCCTGGGCAGCAGCGTTGGCGTACGAGCGGTGGAGAGATCAAGCCTGGGGGTGACTGGTGTTCACGGTCTTTAAATGCCGGGGTTGTGATGCACCGCTCTCAGCGAGCCTTCAACCTGCGGAGTGGCAGCCGCTGCCTCGCGTCCCGGGCAGGGAGCACTACACATACGGGCCGTCCACAGCGCCCCGGGGCTCCTTCATGCTCGATCCCACCCCGCGCGGCAAGTCCAGCGAAGGGGCGAATTCTGAGGGGCGGCTGACCGCCGTCATCAACCCTCTCGATGGCGTGTTGCTCCGACCACACGCTGACCCCGCTCGCCGGTTGGGTTGCTGTCGCCCCGACGGCTTGGCCGGCGCCAATCTGATGTGCGGCCGGTGCGGGGCAGAGGTGGGCATCGAAATTTCGGACTGCTGGACAGAGTTCGACGTCCGCCTCCTACTCCCCAAGGTCGTGCAGGACACCTGCGGTCCGTCTCAGAGCTCGTAAAGCTGACGCGGTCCTACACGGAGTGACGATCGCCGTGTCTCGTCCACACGCCTTCCAACTGTGGTGGTGAGACATGGGGGTGAGTACAGCAGCGTTCACCTGCGTTCATCGGCGGTTGACGCGCGCACCGGGGTGGAGCTGCGGCCCTGTCTGAACGACGGTGAACGTAGCTGAATGAGACGGAAACCGGGAGGGGCCGTCGGCCGCCTCACGGGTTGGCGCACTCGGAGTCGGCCGGTGTGCGAAGGGGGTAGGGGCCTTCGTGCGCTGCGCCATGCAACCACTGGGTGAGCCACTGTGCGAGGGATTGTCCGATCGGCGCAGCGGCATGCCGGATGCAGCACTGGTTGGGGTCCCAGTCCCACATCTGTCCGTCGGCTGAACGGAAGTCGATCAGTGTCCACATCGCGCAGCCCCGGTCCATCAGCGGGACGATCCCGGGGGGGGGGACGGCGTCGTCGGGTCCGGTGAATCCGCGGTACGCCATGGTGATGTCCGCGCAGTCGCTGAACCAGTCGCCAGTCTCAGTCAGGGACACCGCTCGCCACGGTCCGAAGCCACCGTTGGCGACTTCGAGATAGATCCGCTTCAACAGCTCAGGCATGGGGTGCCCCACCACCTCCTCGAAGGCGGCGACGGCCTCAGCAGACGCCGGGCCTGGCAATCCGCGGCCGGCCACATGGGCACGTACCGTCAGGACGAGTTCGTCGTCAGTCACCCCAGAATGTTTAGTGACACTGCTCTTCCTGTCGATGCCTCGTCGGCACGCAATCTGAGCTTGAGAGGCTGCGGGGCATTTGGGGGCCGTTTAGGTACTGCCCTGGGCCAACGCTTGCGGAGCGGTCCCAGAAGCCTGGTCGCCTACACCGTGACTCCCCCGCCATTCCCCGCTCGATCCGGTGCGCTTGTTGTGCTGAGCTGTTCGACGTGGCCCGCGAGATTCGAGGCTGCTCAGCAGTACACGTGCCACTCCTTCATCGGGATCGTCCCCTCCCAAGCGTCCCAAACCATGTCCGCCCACTCCCGGACCACGAAGACAGGTCGGCTCAGAACGACGTCACCAACGCGCTGCGCGCGGAGAACGACTCCCAGAGCATCGGTACCGAGGTCGCCGAACTGCGAGTACCTGATGGCTTCGTCCAACCCTTGGGCACTCATGTGGTCGCTGAACTCCTCTTCCAGCTTGGAAGGGACTTGCCCCACCAAGCTCAGATGCCCCAACGTGACCTGTGGACCATGGCGTGCGTCGACAGCAACACAGGCAAGGCCTCCGGCCGCTGAAAAGTACGTCGTCAATGGCCGCGCGAAGGAGTTCGGGTCACTGAACGTGATCCAGTCGCCTGGCGTTTCGAACTCCGGGCCGGCGCCCAGTGTCACCGCAACTTGATCAACGACTTGGTCGCGACTCATTCCGAACCGCAGCGGCCCCACGCCGACAAGAGGCACGAACGGCCACCGCTGCCTCTCGGTCTCCACCAGCAACGCACACTCCCACTCCTGACAGGTTCCGCCCCGTGCGGTGCCAGTTGGCGGCACCCTATCCGGCTCACTTCACCCCTCGGGCCTGCACGCTTACCAACTGTGGGGGTGCCTCTCGGGGCGGCGTACAGGGGCGTTCACCAGTGTTCGTGGGTGACCAGCCACCTTTGTGGCAGCACCCCTAGGTCTGGTCTGAACGGCACTGAACGACTTTGAAGGAGACGGAAACTGAGACGGCCAGGCCCGGTTGTGAGCCCCGTTGGCTAACGCTCGTCGCTCACCGAGGTAGCCCAGTCGCGGAACAGGCGCAGCACTTCCCCAAGGTTGAGCGGACCGCAGGACGCCTGGAAGACCTCGTCCGACACCGTCGCCATCACCCAGTCGGAGTCGCTGCGCCGGATGGCCGCCCTCTCGTAGGGCCAGCCAGACAGGGGCGTCTCTTCAAGATCGATTTCCACTGTCCAGCCTGGGTTGTCAAGCGTTGCAATCCGAACGCCCCACTCGTGCTCCCAGTCACCATCGCACTGGGCGCGGTACCACTGCTCCAACCAACCGAGTTCTCCGCCTGTCTCTGTCATGGATGCTGATCGTACGAGGTCCTGTCTGGCGCGAACGCGGTAGAAGGCTAAGGGCCATCAGCTTGGGAAGCTGCGGCACTTCGGGCCGATTGGAACGCTGACCTGGGCGAACGGCCGGTATGCGGCCTCTGCGGGCTGGTCCGCTTTCACCGTGGTTCCCCTCTGTTCCCCGTCTTATCTGGTGCGCCTGTGGTGCGCGCCTGGGCGCTCCGTGGCCGCCGAAGCGATGGCGCGAACGACCAGCCCGCTCAGTACGGCTCGAAGCTGGGGACAGCGGCCCTGATGTCGCCGGCCTCGTCCATGACTTGTAGCCGGTTCATGAACGCGATGACGAAGTCGGAGAACGGTCCATCGAAAACTTCGCAGCCTTCCTCATGGGCCATGGTCACGATCTTCCAACTGTCGGGATCCTGGTCGCACGGAAGGAAGAAGTGCTCGTCACCGCCGTAGTCATAGCCCCACGAGATGAGGCCGCCGGGCTGTGGGTGGAATGGGTAAGGGAAGTCGGCGGGATGTTGAGAGCGTGCCTCGGTCCAGGTGCCGTGGATCTTGTGCATGCGCTCCAGGAGCGGAGTGCGCCCCTGCGGGTGGAAGACGACGAGTTCGTCGGCGATGACTCCGGGGCCGTAAGAGTCCAGGAAGATCTTGAAGTCACTGGGCAGGGAAGACCCGACGTAGCGTTCGACTCCGCTCCAGTCTGTGGGGGCGTGCGCATGCAGAGACGGCGCGCCCAGCAACAGTGTCAACTCATCCAGTCCTGGCACTTGTCTACCTCCACCCATCCGACCACGACCGGGCAACCCTAGCCGGGGACATGGCCTGAAGCGGCGGCCAGCCGGTGCTGTCCCACGTGGCGCACGCTTTCCAACTGTGGGGGTGCCTTGTCGGACCGCGTACAGGGTCGTTCACCTGCGTTCATGGGAGGTCGGACCGTGAGGCGAGCTCAGTGTGCGGTCCTCGATGCACTCCTGTGAACCGGGCTGAATGAGACGGAAACTGAGACGGCGGGCTGTGCCCCAGGCCATGGTCGACCTGGGTGCCGGATGCGGGCTGCGACAGGGCGAAATCCTCGCCGTCGCGGTCGACGCGATCGACTTTGAGGAGGGCACCTTGCACGTGGTCCAGCAACTGAAGCTGAGCCGCAGCAAGGCCGTCTTCGCACCACCGAAGGGTGGCAAGCTCCGGGACGTACCGCTTCCCGGGCCCGTCGCAGATGCGCTCCGGGCGCACATGAAGCGGTTCCCGCCAGTCGAAATCACCTTGCCATGGAAAGTCGCTGGCGGACCTTCGGTGACCAAGCGACTGATCTCCCCAGGGGCTCGCGGCGGGCACGTCTGGCGGACGTCCCTCAACGAGGAGGCGCGGAAGCGGGCCCTGGCCTCGGCGTGGGTGATCCCCGAACGGGAGCGAGGTAGGCCGTACGCAGAATCCCGAGAGAACGGCATGCATGCCCTCAGGCACTTCTACGCCTCGGTGCTCCTAGACGTTGGGGAGAACATCAAGGCCCTCGCCGAGTACCTCGGTCACTCTGACCCCGGCCTGACACTTCGCGTCTACCCACACCTCATGCCGTCCAGCCAGGAGCGTACCCGCAAGGCGATTGCTGCCGTGTTCGCCTGATGAGGATTCCATACAGCGCACGCGCCTGCCTGTCTTACCGTGCAGCATTGCCGAAGCTAGCATTTGGAATCACCACACGTGAAATTTCCACCCGCCGCAAATTACCGAAGCTAGCATTTGGAATCACCACACGTGAACTTTCCACCCGCCGCAACATTACCGGGCGAGTAATCACGGCCGGGCTCCATCTACCCACCTCACCTGCCTACCAACGCTCCTGGTCTCCTGACCCACACGATAGGAGTGTGTCCCTATCGCCGGACGAGGCCGCTCGCCTGCAAGCGGGTCACCTACGAATTTTCGTAGGTGCCAGCGTCACGATGACACCATGATCACGATGCCGTGAAACTGGAAGCATACGACCACCTCGACGGCTTTTAGCTGGGGATTTGTTACTCCCTCTATTGGGTCGCTAAAGTCCAGCGTGCCGTCGAGAGAAGAAGAGGGGCCGCTCACGGGCATGAGCGGCCCCTCACCCGTCGGCACGCTTATTCACCGCTGATATAGGAGAAGTCATGCGTCCTACGGAGAAACCCATGGTGCCACGACGCGGTCTGCGTATCGACCTCATCCCCCGTGAGCTGCCGCTCGGGCTGATCGGCCTCGGTGGCTCGACCCTTGCTATGTGGGTCGGCGCCGAACCCGTCGCTGTCCTCCCGCTGGCGTTCCTCGTGTCGGTCCGGGTGAGGCTGCACCGCATCTGACCACGACGGCCCAGACACGGCCCCAACGCATAGAAGAGCCCCCTCCTGCCGGAAAAACCGCAGGTAGGGGGCTTCTTCAATGCTGCTTACTTCTTCTTGCCCTGGTTCTTGACCGCCTCGATGGCTGCCGCGGCTGCCTCCGGGTCGAGGTACTTGCCGCCGGGGGTCACCGGCTTGAAGGACGCGTCGAGTTCGTAGTACAGGGGGATGCCCGTCGGGATGTTCAGGCCCGCGATGTCGGCGTCGGAGATGCCGTCCAGGTGCTTGACCAGGGCGCGGAGGCTGTTGCCGTGGGCCGCGACCAGGACCGTGCGGCCGGCGAGCAGGTCGGGGACGATGCCGTCGTACCAGTACGGGAGCATGCGGACGACGACGTCCTTGAGGCACTCCGTGCGGGGGCGGAGCTCCGGGGGGATCGTGGCGTAGCGGGGGTCGTCCGACTGGGAGAACTCCGTGCCGTCCTCGAGGGGCGGGGGCGGGGTGTCGTAGGAGCGGCGCCACAGCATGAACTGCTCCTCGCCGAACTCCGCGAGGGTCTGGGCCTTGTCCTTGCCCTGGAGGGCGCCGTAGTGGCGTTCGTTCAGGCGCCAGGAGCGGTGGACCGGGATCCAGTGGCGGTCCGCGGACTCCAGGGCGAGCTGGGCGGTGCGGATCGCGCGCTTCTGGAGGGACGTGTGGACCACGTCGGGCAGGAGGTCGGCGTCCTTCAGGAGTTCGCCGCCGCGGACTGCCTCCTTCTCGCCCTTCTCGTTGAGGTTGACGTCCACCCAGCCGGTGAACAGGTTCTTCGCGTTCCATTCGCTCTCGCCGTGGCGGAGGAGGATCAGCTTGTACGGTGCGTCGGCCATGCGTATGAGCGTAATCCAAGCCTTCGGTCGCGGTGGTGCCCGCTCGACAGACGGACGGTTGACGGGATCTGTTAATTGAGTGGCCCGCCCCGACCTCGCCTTCGTAAGTTGTGCCTGCCGTCAGAGCCACTTACTTACGTAGAGCCACCGTGGGGGACCCGCCATGCCACTCGCCGCCCTGAGACGTGCCACCCGCGAGACCGTCTCCGGGTTGCCGCGCGAGTTCTGGTGGCTGTGGACCAGCACCCTCGTCAACCGCCTGGGTGCCTTCGTCGCCACCTTCATGGCCCTCTACCTCACCCTCGACCGCGGCTACTCCGCCTCCTACGCCGGTCTCGTCGCCTCGCTGCACGGGCTGGGCGGTGTCGTCTCGTCGATCGGGGCCGGGGTCATGACCGACCGGCTCGGGCGGCGGCCCACCCTCCTGGTCGCGCAGTCCGCCACCGCCGCCTCCGTGGCGCTGCTCGGCTTCATGCACCACCCCGTCGCCATCGCCGCCGTCGCGTTCCTCGTCGGCATGGCCTCCAACGCCTCCCGGCCGGCCGTGCAGGCGATGATGGCCGACATCGTGCGGCCCGAGGACCGGGTGCGGGCCTTCTCCCTCAACTACTGGGCCATCAACCTCGGTTTCGCCGTCTCCTCCATGGGCGCCGGGTTCATCGCCGAGTACAGCTACCTCGCGGGCTTCCTGATCGAGGCCGGGATGACCGCCGTCTGCGCGGTCGTCGTCTTCCTCAGGCTGCCCGAGTCCCGGCCCGGCACGGAGAAGGCCGCGGCGGCCACCGACGACGTCCGCCTCGGCACCGTCCTGCGCGACGGGCGGTTCATGAGCGTCGTAGGGCTGTCCTTCCTGGTCGCCGTGATCTTCCAGCAGGGTTCGATCGGGCTGCCGGTCGCGATGGGCGAAGCCGGGTTCACGCCCGCCGACTACGGCCTGGCCATCGCCCTCAACGGCGTCCTCATCGTCGCGCTCCAGATCCCGGTGACCCGGTTCATCCAGGACCGGGACCCGCAGCGGCTCCTCGTGGTGTCGTCCCTGCTCGCGGGATACGGCTTCGGGCTCACCGCCTTCGCCGGGTCCGTCGGCCTGTTCGCCGTCACCGTGTGCGTGTGGACCCTGGGCGAGATGATCAACGCGCCCACCCAGACCGGGCTCGTCGTCCGCCTCTCCCCCACCCACGGCCGTGGCCGCTACCAGGGCATGTACACGCTGTCCTGGTCGGTCGCCGCCCTGGTGGCGCCCCTGATGTCCGGATTCGTCATCGACCGGTTCGGGGCGGAGTGGCTGTGGGGGCTGTGCGCGGTGGTCGGGACGGTGGCGGCGGTGGGCTACGCCGCCCTCATGCGGCGGCTGTCCCGGGAGACGGCCACCGGGACCGTCGTACCCGAGCAGCCCGCGACCGCCGAGGCCGGGGCGGCCTGATCGGCGCCGGACCCGGCGCCGGACCCGGTCCCGGTCCCGTCACGGGTGCATCCGCGCGCCCTTGAGCACCTTGTCGACGGCGTTGCGCGGGCCGTACACCGCGAGGCCCACCAGGTCCAGCTCCTCCGTCGCCACCGCCCGTACGGCCGCGCGGTTGTCCCGGTCGTTGCCCGTCGCGAACAGGTCGCTCGTGAAGAGCGCGCGCGGGAGCGAACGGGACAGCACGCGCGCGTGGGCCGCCTTCAGCGTCTCCTTCGTGCCCTCGAAGACCAGCACGGGCTGCCGGAACATCGGCAGGTAGGGCACACCGTCGGCGTCCTCGTACGGCTCGCCGACCACCTCGGGGGCCTGCGTGCCCAGGCCGCTGACGAGGAACGCGGTGACGTTCAGGCGCTGCCAGGTCTCCAGGTCCTCGCGCAGCAGGACGGCGATCTTGGTGTCGAAGCGGATGGGTTCATCGTTCATACGCTGAGACTGGCGGGCGTCGTACGGCCCCGTCTTGTACGTTCTTTGCATGGCGGCACCGACCATGCCCGCGCAGGAAGTCACCGCGTGGCGACCCGCCGTTCCGGGCGTCACCGAGGTCTTCCACGCCCGTTTCACCGAGTACGCCTACCCGATGCACGTGCACGAGGCGTGGACGCTGCTCATCGTGGACGACGGCGCCGTACGGTACGACCTCGACCGGCACGAGCACGGCACACCGGACGACACCGTGTCGCTGCTGCCGCCGCACGTCCCGCACAACGGCTCGCCCGCCACGCCCGACGGCTTCCGCAAGCGGGTGCTCTACCTCGACCGCACCCACCTCGGCGACGAGCTCATCGGGGCCGCCGTCGACGGTCCCGACCTGCGCGATCCCCTGCTGCGGCGGCGGGTGGGGCAGTTGCACACCGCGCTGACCCGGCCCGGTGAGGAGTTCGAGGCGGAGAGCAGACTGACGCTCATCGGCGACCGGCTCCGGGCCCTGCTGCGGCCGCCGTCCCACGACGGGCCCGCCCGCCGCGACCCCGCCCTCGCCCGCCGCCTGCGCGAACTCCTCGACGAGCGGGTCGTGGAGGGGCTGTCTCTGGAGGAGGCGGCGGGGGTCGTACAGGCCCATCCGACGCATCTCGTACGGTCGTTCAGTGCCGCGTACGGCATCGCGCCGCACCAGTACCTGACCTCGCGGCGGGTCGACCGGGCCCGGCGTCTGCTGCTCGCGGGACAGGGGCCCGCCGAGGTCGCCGCGCTCACCGGATTCCATGACCAGGCCCATCTCACCCGGCACTTCAAGCGGTTGGTGGGGGTGACGCCGGGGCGCTACCGGACCAGTGCCGGGAGATCCACGGAAGGCGTCCGTCCGGTGATCGGCGCGCGTTAGCGTCACGGCATGGATGACAGACAGAACTCCTTGCCGTTCAGACGTCTTTGCGTGGCCGCCGCGGGGGCGGCCACGCTGGTCGCCCTCAGCGTGGGCGGCGCCATCGCAGCGAGCTCGGACGACGAGCCCACCGCCGGAACGAGTGTGTCGGAGACCCTCCCGCCGGACGCAGGCACGGACGGAGGCGGTGACGGCGGCACGGTCGGCGGCAGCGGCGGCACCGCCGGGGGCGTCGACCCCAGCCCCACCTCCACGTCTCCTGACGAGCCCACGGAAGAACCCACCGAGGAGCCCACCGAGGGACCCACCACGCCGAGCGAGCTGGAGGAGCTCAACCGGCGCATCGCCGAACTCGACAGGAAGGTCGACGAACTGCCGACCAAGAAGGAACTCGCCGACGCGCTCAGGGCTTTCGCGGACGAGCTCGACAAGCCGGCCGCGCCCGAGGACCCCGGCCCGGGCCACGAGCCGACCAGCGAGCCACAGCCCTCCAGTTCACTGCCGCGCCGCTAGGCGCAGAGCGACGGAGCCCACCCGGAGACGACCCGGCGTCAGTCCTCCGCACGCTGGGTCAGGTGCGCGAACGCGTCCAGGTTGCGCGTGGACTCGCCCCGGGCCACCCGCCACTCGTACTCCTTGCGGATGGCGGTGGCGAAACCCAGCTCCAGCAGGGTGTTGAAGCTGCCGTCGGCCGCCTCCAGGACCTGGCCGAGGAGGCGGTCGACCTCGTCGGGGGTGACCGCGGAGAGCGGGAGCTTGGCGGTGACGTAGACGTCGCCGAGCCGGTCGACGGCGTAACTCACGCCGTACAGCTTGAGGTTGCGCTCCAGGAGCCAGCGGTGGACGCCGGGTTCGTTCTCGTCGGGGTGGCGGATGACGAAGGCGTTCAGCGACAGGGAGTGGCGGCCGACGAGGAGGGAGACGGTCGTCTTCAGCTTGCGGGTGCCGGGGAGCTGCACGACGTAGTTGCCGGGTGCGGGGCTCTCCCACTCGACCTCGGTGTCCTTGAGGACGCCCTCGATGACCTGCGCTGCCTTCTCTTCGTCAGCCATGCAGCGAGCGTACGTGACGCCGGTACGACTGTGCCGCGGCCACGTACACGTCCGCCGTCGCCGCGGCCGCGGTGTCCCAGCCGAAGGACCGGGCGTGCCGGGCGGCCGCCTCGCCCATGCGGGCCGTGAGCGCGGGGTTGTCGGCGAAGTCGCCCAGCACGCGCGCGTAGGCGGCCGGATCGTGTCCGCGTACGAGGAACCCGGTCCGCTCGTGGGCCACGGCCACCGGCAGCCCGCCGACCGCCGCCGCGAGCACCGGGGTGCCGGCCGCCTGGGCCTCTATGGCGACCAGGCCGAAGGACTCGCTGTAGGAGGGCATGACCAGCACGGAAGCGGCCCGGAACCAGTCGGCGAGCTGCTCCTGGCCGACGGGCGGCTGGAACCGTACGACATCCGCGATGCCGAGTCGGGAGGCCAGCTTCTGGAGGCCCTCCGGCTTGGCGAGGCCGCTGCCGCTGAGGCCGCCGACGACCGGCACGAGGATGCGGGAGCGCAGGTCGGGGCGCTGGTCGAGCAGGACCGCCACGGCGCGCAGGAGGACGTCCGGGGCCTTCAGCGGCTGGATGCGGCCCGCGAAGAGGGGGATCAGGGCGTCCTGCGGCAGACCGAGCCGGGCGCGGGCCGCCGCACGGCCGTCCGCCGGGCGGAAGCGGTCGAGGTTCACACCGGGGTGCACGACGGCGACCTTGGCGGGGTCGGCGGCGTAGTGGTGCACGAGTTCCTCGCGCTCCTCGGCGGTGTTCGCGATGAGACGGTCGGCGGCGGCGACGATCTGGGTCTCGCCGATGACGCGGGCGGCGGGCTCGGGGGTGTCGCCGTCGGCGAGGTTGGCGTTCTTGACCTTGGCCATGGTGTGCATGGCGTGCACCAGCGGGGTCCCCCAGCGCTGGGCGGCGAGCCAGCCGACGTGGCCGGAGAGCCAGTAGTGCGAGTGGACCAGGTCGTAGTGGCCGGGGCGGTGGCCGGCCCAGGCCTGCATCACGCCGTGCGTGAAGGCGCAGAGCTGGGCGGGGAGGTCCTCCTTGTTGAGGCCCTCGTAGGGGCCCGCGTCGACGTGGCGGACCAGGACGCCGGGGGCCATCTCGACGGTGGGCGGGAGGCCGCCGGTCGTCGCGCGCGTGAAGATCTCGACCTCGATGTTGATCGCGGCGAGGCGCTGCGCGAGCTCCACGATGTAGACGTTCATGCCGCCGGCGTCGCCGGTGCCGGGCTGGTGGAGGGGGGAGGTGTGCACGGAGAGCATGGCGACGCGGCGGGGGCGGCGGTGCAGGCGCAGCCGGTGGGGCACGGCGGCCTGGGAGCGACGCTGGAGCCTGCTGACGTACTGGCTCACGTGGCGTTCCTCCTTGCAGCGGGCATGCCGGACGGAGGGCGTGGGACACCCTCCAAGGGCGGCAACACCGGAGGGAGACATTCCCATTCCGGTCGGCGGGGTTTTTGCCGAGGTATTACCGAATGTCGCTCAACCGTTCGAGGGGCGAGGGCGTCGGTGGGTTGGGGGGCGGGTGCGGTCGGGTGGTGCGGTCGACAGGCGGTCAGTGCGGCCAGGTGTGCGGTCAGGCGTGCGGTCAGGTGTGGCACGGTCCACCGGGTTCGGACGCCTGGCCCGCGGTGATACGGGTTCCCGCCGCATACCCTCGTAGGCATGACATCCCGCGCCGCCTCCCGCCCTGTGGGCACGGTCACGCGCGGGACGACCAACCCCAACCGGCTGCGCCGCATGGACCGCTGGATCGCGGCCACGCACGGAGCGGAGCTGCGCCGGGCGGCGGATCCGGTCGCCGTCGACCTCGGGTACGGCGCCGCGCCCTGGACCGCCGTCGAACTGCTCGCCCGGCTCCGCGAGAACGCTCCACGCACGCGCGTGGTCGGCATCGAGATCGACCCGGCCCGGGTGGCCGCGGCCCGGCCCTACGAACAGGACGGGCTCGTCTTCCGGCACGGCGGGTTCGAGATCCCGCTCCCCCAGCGCCCCCTGCTCATCCGGGCGGCGAACGTGCTGCGCCAGTACGACGAGGCCGACGTGGCCGACGTATGGGCACGGCTGTGTGCCCGGCTGACCCCGGCGGACCCGGTGCGGGGGTCGCTCGGCGGACTGCTCGTCGAGGGGACCTGCGACGAGATCGGGCGCCGGCACGTGTGGGTCGCGCTCGGCCCGGAGGGGCCGCGGACGGTCACCTTCGCGACCCGGCTGGGTTCACTGGAACGCCCCTCCGACCTCGCCGAACGACTGCCGAAGGCCCTGATCCACCGCAACGTACCGGGCGAGCCGGTGCACCGCTTCCTGCGCGACTTCGACCGCGCGTGGGCAGCCGCCGCCCCCTACGCGTCCTACGGCGCCCGGCAGCGGTGGATCCGGACGGCACGGTCCCTGACGGCCGACTGGCCGGTGGCGGACGGCCCTTCACGGTGGCGCCAGGGAGAAGTGACGGTGACATGGGGGGCGTTGGCGCCGGGTGAGGGGTGAGTGGGGGATGTGGGTCGCGGGGTGCGTGAACCCCTAAACGCAGGGCGGGCCGTGGGGCCGAGACGCGCCAACCCCGGCGCACAGCAGGCCGCGAGGCGAAGGCACACCGAACCCACAGCCCCGTGCCGCGCCCGCCCAGCCGAAGACCCGCCCCACTCCCCATCTGACCTGCGGGGAACGATCCGTGTGAGTCGTTCGTCACAATGACCGGGAGATCGTCTTCGGGGGGCGGGGACAGGGGGAGGCATCGGGGAGCGCCGGATCGCGGCGGGGTGCGCCAGGCACTCATGCCTCTGTCGCTTTCGGCCATGACGTGGCACGATCCCCCGAGCACCGTAAGTTACTGACGGTAAATCAGTTATGGGGGCAAGGTATGGGAACGGGCAAGCGCGGTCTGATCGCAACGGCCGTGACCGTGATCGGCGCGGCAGCCGTACTCGCGGCACCGGCCACCGCCTTCGCCGCCCCCGGCCCGACCCCCTCCCCCACCGCCTCGCCCTCGACGGCCGTGACCAACAAGGACATCGAGGCCGTACGCAGACAGCTCGACGCGCTCTACCACGACGCGGCCGTCGCCACCGACGCCTACAACGCCGCCGAGGAGAAGGCCGAGCAGCAGTCGGCGCAGATCGTCGCGCTGGCCCAGAAGATCGTCAAGGCGCAGGAGAAGCTGGCGGAACTGAAGGCCCGCGCGGGCGCCGCGGCCGCCGCCCAGTACCGCACCAACGGCCTGCCGGACGAGGCCGAGCTGATGCTGAGCGACGATCCGCAGCAGTTCCTGGACGCCACCGGCCGCGTCCTCCAGGGCCAGCGCGCCACCAAGGCGCTCATCGCCGAACTGACCCGGACCCAGCAGGACTTGAAGCAGTACGCCGACGACGCCTCCGCCCAGTGGACCAGGCTGGAGGCCAATCGCAAGGCGAAGGCGGCGGCCAAGAAGAAGGTCGAGCGGCAGATCGCGGCGGCCGAGAGGCTCGAGTCCCGGCTGGAGGCCGAGGAGAAGGAGCGCCTCGCCGAACTGGAGGAACAGGCCGCCCACCGGGCGCAGACCGCCTGGCTGGACTCCGGCGTCCTCAAGGACGTCAGCGGCAAGGCCAGCGAGGCCGGGAAGACCGCGGTCGCCTACGCGACGACACAGGTCGGCAAACCGTACGAATGGGGCGCCGAGGGCCCGGACTCGTACGACTGCTCCGGACTGACCTCCCAGGCCTGGGCGAGCGCCGGCAAGCCCATTCCGCGCACCTCGCAGGAGCAGTGGAAGCGGCTCGAGCACGTCGACATCAAGGACATGCGGCCCGGCGACCTCGTCATCTACTTCGACGACGCCAGCCATGTGGCGATGTACCTCGGCGACGGCGCGATCGTGCACGCGCCGCGCCCCGGGCGCACGGTGACGATCGCCGGCGCGGGTTCGATGCCGATCCTCGGAGTCGTACGGCCGGACGCCTGAGCGTCGCCGCCGGACAACCCGGTGAGATCCGGGTCATGTGACGCGGGGCACCCCTGACGCCTCCACAAACCTGCCGTGGACGTGACGTTCGTCATTCCCGCACCACCCGTCACCTGTCCAACTGCGGTGGATAACGCGGCATATGACAGTGGCCACCGGCCCAGGGGCGTGTCTCACGCCATTCCTTTACCGGCCCGGCACCCGCTATGGTCCCCGTCGGTGGATCGAGGTCCCTCGCCCCACCAGCCCTCGGGGGGAGGGAAGGAATCCAAGACGATGCCCGTACCCATACCGCGGCAGCGAGCGATCCCGGCCGTGGAGAGTGGTCAGGCGCCGGCCGCACCCCAGGACGACCCCTCCAAGGAAGAAGCCCCGCGCAAGGAAGCCACGGTCGACAACAACGCCGCCACCCAACTGAGCCTGCTGGTGATCGAGGACGATCCCGGCGGGTCCACGGTCGTCCCCGAGCTCCTGGACTCGGCCGGCAGGCCCATCCGCGTCCGCACCGCCCGCAACCTCACCGAGGCGGAGCGGCTGCTCACGGATGACGTGCACTGCATCCTGCTCGACCTCGCGCTGCCCGCGCCCGGCCGTGCCGCGGACGACGACGAGCTCGCCGTCCTGCGCCACGTCCTGGAGCTCGCGCCCCGGCACGCCGTCCTCGCCCTCACCGCGTCCGGCGACGCCGAGCGCGGCGCCGAGGCGGTGCGGGTGGGTGCCCAGGACTACCTGTTCCGGGACGAGCTGGACAGCAGGCTGCTGAGCCGGGCGATCCGGTACGCGGTGGAGCGGAAACGTTCCGACACGGCGGAGCGCAGGCTCGCCGAGGGACGGGTACGGGCGCAGGAGAACCGGCGCCTGGAGCGCGGCCTGCTGCCCACACCGCTGCTGGAGGGCTCCTCCCTGCGGTTCGCCGCGCGGTACCGGCCCGGCAGGTCGCGGGCCCTGCTCGGCGGTGACTTCTACGACGTCGTACGGACTCCCGACGGGACCGTGCACGCGATGATCGGTGACGTCTGCGGGCACGGCCCCGACGAGGCGGCGCTCGGCGTGGAGCTGCGGATCGCCTGGCGTGCGCTGACCCTGGCGGGGCTGTGCGGGGACGAGCTGCTCGGCACGCTCCAGGAGGTGCTGGAGCACGAGCGGTCGGACGACGAGATCTTCGCGACCCTGTGCACGGTGGACATCGCGCCGGACGGCCGTCGGGCGGGGCTGTGCCTCGCCGGGCATCCGTCACCGCTGGTGGCCCGGCCGGGGCGGCCCGCACAACTGCTGCCGTACGACAACAACGGCCCCGCGCTCGGGATGCTGCCGGGGGCGCGCTGGCCTCGGATGCAGGTGGAGCTGGGGGCCGAGTGGAGCCTGATGCTCTACACCGACGGGCTGATCGAGGGGCGCGTCGGGGAGGGCGGGGAGCGGCTGGGACAGGACGGGATGGTGTCCATGATCCGCCGCCAGCTCTCCGAGGGGCTGCGCGGCGAGGAACTGCTGCGGGCCGCGGTGAACGAGGTGCGGGCCCTCAACGGCGGCGAACTGGCGGACGACGTGGCGGTCCTGCTGCTCGACCGGGAGGGCCAGCGGTAGACCGCCTCGCGGGCCGTGCCGTGGCCGGCCGCGGGGTACGGCCTCCTAGCGGCCGCCGTTGTACGGGCCGTAGGGGCCGTCACTGCTCGAACCCCGGCCCCGGCCGCTGCGGCCGCCGCCGGGAAGGGCGCGGATCGCCGGGCGTACGTCGACCATGTAGACGATCGTCGCGATGAGGCCGATGATCGGCAGGAACGACAGGATGTTGAAGATCAGGTTCACCACGAAGGCGAGTCCGAGGATGATCAGCCAGAAGGGCTTGGTCTTCTTGTCGGCCGCGCGGTAGGCGTCCTCACGGCGGATGGCGGCGTCGAACAGCGCGAATCCGCTGAAAACGATCAGGGCCATGCTCAGCAGCCACATGAAGCCTGCGAACCCCTGCATCAGCACAACGTCCACCACCTGACTCGGCTCGTCATTTCGCGATTACGCGGTCACCGTACCCGTTCCCGCAAGGTCGCTACCCGGAGAACGGGCCGGGCACTCGGTAAGTGCCCGGCCCGGTGTCGTGACCTGTTCCGCGGTGCCTTACTTGGCGGGCGGCATCTTCTTCGCCGTGCTGGTCTTGCGCGGCGTGGCCTTCTTGGCGGCGGGAGCCGTCTTCTTCGCCGAGGCGGCGGGGGTGGCGGGCGTGGCGGCCGCGGCCGGCTTCGCGACCGGGGTCGTGGTGGCCGGCGTCTTGATCTCGCCCGGCTCGGCGTTCGGCTCGACGGCGATCGCCAGTTCCTCGATCTCCTCGGCGGCCTCGCCGCGCCAGGTCTTGACGGCCTGCTCGCCGTGCTCGGCGACCTTCTCGTAGGTCTCGCGGGCCTTGACGGCGTACTCGGCGGCGACGCCGACACCGCGCAGGGCGAGGTCCTGGGCGGACTCGCCGAGCTTCTTCAGGTCCGCGTCGATCGTGCTGCCGAGCTTCTTCAGGTCACCGTCGAGGCTGCTGAGGAACTCGCCGACCTTGCTCTGCAGGGTGACCTGCGTCTCCTTGACCCTGGCGCCGGCCTCCTTGGCACGGGCCTGGGCCTTCTCCTGGACCGCCTTGGGGTCGGTGCCGCGCACGGCCTCGATCCGGGCCGGCGCCTCGGCGCGGAGCTGCTCCACCAGACCGGGCACCTTCTTGGCCTCCTGGAGGGCCAGGTCACCGGCGCCGGCGAGGAAGTAGAGCGGGGTCGGGTCCTTGACGGCCTTGCGGATGTCGTCGGTGATGGCCATGGTGATGGTCCTCCCGGGTCGCTTGCTGATGAGGGTTTTGGGTCCCGCGCCGCCTGTCGGCGCGACGGCTCATCCGGCCGTCTGCTGCGGGTCGGCGTCGTCGCCGTCGGTCTTGGGGGACGTACGGGTGCTGCGGGGCTTGCGGGTGGTACGGGGCCGGCGCGCCTCCCGTACGGCGGTGTCACCGTCCGGGGCGCCCCCGGCCGGGACGTCGGTGTCCCGGAGGTCGCCTCCGGTGTCCGCCGTACGGTCGTCCGACCGGTCGCTCTGTCCGTCGCCCGGCGCGGGGGCCGCGTCCGGCGGGGCGATCTCGAAGCCGTTCTCCTTGCGGAAGGACTCGTAGATCTGGAGCAGCACCTGCTTCTGCCGCTCGTTGAGCGTGGGATCGGCGAGTATGACCGCACGTGTCTCCACGTCGTCCCGGTCGCGCTCGGCGTCGAGGATGCCGGCCCGCACGTACAGCGTCTCGGCGGAGATCCGCAGGGCCTTGGCGACCTGCTGGAGGACCTCCGCGCTCGGCTTGCGCAGCCCGCGCTCGATCTGGCTCAGATACGGATTCGACACCCCGGCGGCATCGGCGAGCTGCCTGAGCGAGAGCTGCGCACTGCGGCGCTGGTCACGCAGGTACTCACCGAGATTGCCGACGTTGAGCGATGCCATGTCCCCACTGTGCACCACTCCCGCTAACTATTGCAAGCATTCGCTTGCAATAGTGCGCCATGCCACTCCCCGTCCGCGTCACCCCGGCTCCCCCGACTGGCGTACACCGCCGCGAAGCTCCCGTGCGAGACCGGTCCACGGGACTACCGGGGCAGGTCGGCGAACCTCACCCGCACAGCGAGAACGGCGCCCGACGGATCGAGGTCGGCGTACACCGGGAAGTACCCGTCGCCCCAACTCGTCATCGCGCACAGGAGCCGAGCGTCACCGATGTCCACCGTGCCGGCCTCCGCTTCGGAGGCGCGGACCTGGCGCATCACCTCCCAGTGGTGGGAATGCGGCCGGAAGTCCACCACCATGCGTCCGCCGTTCCCCTCCTTCCACCGCAGCAGGGCGCGGGCCTTCTCCACGGCCTCCGGCACCGGCAGCCCGCGCCAGCCGCGGACGCCCTCTTCACCGGGTTCGCCCAGCTCGGGTGCCGCGAACGTGGCGGCGGCCGCGTCCGCGGAAGCGCCCCAGAACGCGACGTCGGCCAAGCCGTCCACCGGCTCCTCGTGCTGCCAGGCGTCGAGGGCGTCGGCATCACCGAAGAGCAGCCGGGCCCAGTCGACTCCGACGACACCGAGCTTCACGGACGACTCCACCGGCGCGTCGCCCGTCCGCACCGCCACCTCCGCCCAGCGCGGCCCCACCCCGTCGCCGAAGTCGACCCGCGAGGCCAGCACCGGCAGAGAACGGTCGCGCGGCACGCCGCCCACCACGACGACGGGCACCCCGAACATCAGAAACCCGCCACCGCCTCCAGCGGCGGTCCGGCGTACTCGTCGAGCATGCGGTTCGCGACCGGGCAACGCTTCCAGGCGGGCGTCCAGGCCGGCGGCCAGACAGTGTTCTGCGAACCGATCCCCGAGCTCGGCCGCCCCGGACGCGGGGATGTCATGGAGCATCACGCCCGGCTGCCGGTCGAAGCTCCGGGCCGCTGCCGCCGCGTCAGGACCGACCACGGCGAAGTCGACCGCGGCGCGGACGTCGTCGGCCAGGGCCGCGTCCTCGATACCGAGGAGCGCGGGGTCGATCTCCGCCGGCGACCGCTCTCCGCTCCACAGACCCAGATGACCGCCGTCGATGACGACCAGGGTCCCCGAGGGGCAACGGACCTCACCTAGCTCGAAGATCTCCTCCATGGCGCGGGAGTCTATGGCGAGCCGCGAACACTCCGGCACCGGCAACCGGGCCGCCCACCCCCGCAGGACGGCTGCATAGGATTCTCGCCATGGTGCTGCGACCCGTGCAGGTGAACATCAAGGCCGTCGACGCGGCCGCGGTCGGGCGGTTCTGGGCGGAGGCGCTCGGGTGGAGCGCCTACCGTCCCGGTGTCACCACCTACGTCGGCCCCGCGGGCGGTCTCGTGTGGCCGGACCCGGTCGGCCTCGGGATCGACGTCGTGCCCGTACCGGAGTCCAAGTCGGCGACGAAGAACCGGGTGCACCTCGACCTCGCCACCACCTCCCCGGCCCATCAGGCGGAGCTGGTCGCACGCCTGGAGGCGCTCGGGGCCACGCGCGCCGACGTGGGCCAGGGTGACGTGCCGTGGACGGTCCTCGCCGATCCCGAGGGCAACGAGTTCTGTGTGCTGGAGCCCCGTGAGGTCTACCGGGACACCGGGCCGATCGCCGCCGTGGTCGCGGACTGCGTGGACCCGCGGGAGGCCGCCCGGTTCTGGGGTGCGGCGATCGACTGGACCCTGCACGAGGTGACCGACGACCATGCGGTGCTGCGGTCCGCCGAGGGGGTCGGCCCGTATCTGGAGTTCCTCCGCACGCCCGACGTGAAGACCGTGCCGGACCGCGTCCATCTGGACCTGCTGCCGTCCCCGGGTGCCGACAAGGCCGCGGAGGTCGCCCGGCTGCACGCCCTCGGCGCCACCGACCTCGACCTCGGCCAGGGCGACGTCCCGTGGACGTGCCTGTCCGACCCGGAGAGCCACGAGTTCTGCGTCCTCGCCCGTTCCTGACGCGCGGGGCGTTGTCAGTGCCGTGTGCCACGCTCGGCGCATGGGGTTCTTCGATGATCTGGTGCTGGCGGAGGAACCGGCCGCCGAGCAGGACGTGTTGGCGCGGTTACGGCCGCCGGGGGAGGACGAGGGACGGTACGCGCCGCCCGTCGACCGCTGGGCGCCCGCCCTGCTGCCACAGCTCGAAGTGGTCGGGGCGGGGGCCGAGACGCGCGTCCTGGTGACGGGGTGGTCCGTGTGGCCGCAGTCGGTCACCCTGCATCTGTCGGTGTTCCGCAGGGTCCGCCGGCAGGGCGGGGACCCGCGGCGGCAGTCCGGGCTGCGGGTGGGGCTGCTGTTCTCCGACGGCCGGCGGGTGACCTCGCTGGACGGCACGGTGACGCGCAGGATCCCGTACACCGGACCACAGGGGGAGGCGCGGGAGGCGGCGACCGAGCAGGCGACCGGGCTGATCCCGTTGGACACCGGCCTGCACCACTCCCACAGATCCCTGTTCAAGACGGACGTCGACCTGTATCTGCCGGAGCTTCCCCCGCCCGGCCGGGCGCAGTTGGTGGTCGAGTGGCCGGACAAGGGCGTGCCCGAGACCCGGACCCCGGTCGACGCGGACGCGCTCCGCGCCGCCGCGGGCAGCGCGGTCGAGGTCTGGCCCGGCCTCCGGCCACCGGACCGGGAGGAGCCGTCGGGTTCGTTCGCGATGATGGAGGTCGGCGGACCGCCGGCCTTCCTCGCACCGCCCCTCGACCGACGTCAGCGCGAAGCTCTGCGGCGTGCGGAGGAAGCCCGGCAGCGCTACGTACCGCGGCCCGACTGGCAGCGCATGGGCTACGGCGAATGGGGCGACGCCGCCCTCGTCAGGGCCCGGTTGGCGGCGGGCGCCCCGCCCGACGCCCGCGTCGGATGGCAGGGCGCCACCCCGCTGCACCTCACGGCGGAACAGGGCTCGGCGGAAGCGGTGGCCGCGCTCCTGCCCCACGTCACGGACGTCGACGTGCGCGACGACGAGGACCACACCCCGCTCTGGCACGCCGTGCACAGCATGGACGAGGCCACGGTGCGCGCACTGATCGACGCCGGGGCGGACGTGTGGACCCCGCAGGCCGGACCCTGGTCACCGGGCCGGCTGCTGCTGACCACGCCCCTCGCCCCGCTGGTCCGGCACCTGCCGGGCGCGGTGGAGTTGCCGCCTGAAGAGGTGGCCGCCCAGCAGGCGGCCGACGCGCTCATCGCCGCCTTCGGCACCGAGCCCATATGGACCGAAGGGCTCGGCGTCTGCTTCGTACGGGGTCTCGGGGAGGACGAGTTGCTGCGGCGGCTCGGTGCCGATCCCGCCCACTGCCCGAAGACCGACCCCGACCACGGGCCCTTCGACCCGGGCGACTACGACGAGTCCCTGCGACATGTGGGCGTCCGGGGCGTCGACGGCACCCCCGGCGGCTGTGTGATCACCCAGGCCGGCTTCATGCCGAGCGACGACGCCGTACTGCGCGCGATATCCGCGGGCACCACCGCCTACGGGGTCTACTTCAACCCCAAGGGCGGCACCTTCGGCACCCTGGCCCGTGACGGCGAGATCGTCGCGTCCGACGAGATCGGCATCGGACCGCACGCCTCGGACCCGGCCGCCTACTGGACCTTCCGTTTCTGGCAGCGCGGGCACGACTTCCCCTACGGCGCCGACATCCTCGCCTACTGCTGCGCCGCGGCCGGCCTGCAAATCACCGACGGACGGGACGCCGTCGACGGCCAGGCACCCCGCCGCTGGGTCCCCCTGCCGACCCGACTGCAACGCTGACCACCGCACCGGCGGCCCCGGACGGGAGACCCCTAGGCGCGCCGGGCCACGAAGACCAGTTCCTTGCCCGGACGATCCGGCGCGTCCCGTACGTCCTCCACCACGAACCCCCGCGCGCCCAGTTCCGCCTCGACCTCCGCCCGCTCCCGGAACCGCAGCGTGGAGTCCGAGGTCAGCACCCGCCCGTCCGACGCGAACACATAAGTCCACCGGAAGGACACCAACTGCCCCTCCACCGCCGTGACCTCGACCCAGCTCTCCACCACCCCGGCACCGGGCACGTCGGTCACGGCGTACGACGCCTCCCGGTTCCACTCCTCCCAGGCCCGCCGCGCGGGATCCCGCGTCTCGAACACCAGCCGCCCACCCGGCCGCAGCGCCGCGTACACGCCCCGCAGGGTCCCCCGCCAGGCCTCCGCGCCCACGATCTGCTGGGCGACGTTGGCCGTCATTGTCGCCAAGTCCACGCGCAGTGGAGGAAGTTCGGACGCGTCCCCGTGGATCCAGCGCACCCGCTCACTCCCCGGCTTCCCGCGGGCCACGTCGAGCGAGGCCAGCGCGGGATCGACCCCGACGACCTCGACGCCCCGCGCGGCCAGCAGCAGCGCGAACACCCCGGTCCCACAGCCGACGTCCAGCACCCGCCGGGCCCCGAACTCCTCCACCATGCGGACGTACGCGTCGAGGTCACTGCGATCGGGATCGAGCGCGTCGTAGATCGCGGCGAGCCGCGGACGGGTGAACCCTTCGTCAGCCATGCGGGCGACCGTAGGACAGCGCGGCCCGGACGACCACTCGATATCGCCCGGTCACCGTCCTCCGCCCGCCAGCCACTCCTCGATCACCGCGAAGTCGCCGTCGCCGATCCCGACTTGGTGCTCGACCCGGTGCAGGAGAGCCCGTTCGGGGTGCTGGGCCGCCACCCAGGCCCGGTCGGCGTCGGTGATCTCGTCGTCGACCCACACGAACGGCCGTCCGGCGGCCCAGGCGACGAGCGGGCGGGTCTTCCAGTGCAGCCCGGTCCGCTCCTCGTCGTCCTCACCCGCCGGGTCCGGCCATTCCACGCACGGCAGCCGGGGCAGCCCGAGCCAGGGCGCGAGGACGGTGTCGGCGTCCTCGCCCCAGGTCGTGGCCCACACCAGTGCACAGCCGAGCGCGGTCAGACGTGCCCCGAGCGCCGGATTCACGCGGGGCAGCAGCGGGTGGTCGGCCGAAGCGCCGGCCTCGGGTGACGGCCGGCCGGTGACGGCATCCGGCCGCGGAAAGGCCGGTTCGTACAGCGGATACGACCCCGCCGCCCCGAACGGCAGCAAGGTCCCGTCGACGTCGAGGAAGAGAAGCACGCTCAGCCCTCGGCCCCGCCTTCCGCGAGGAGTTCGTCGGTACCAGCCCCCGAGCCGGCCGGCCCCGGGCCCCGCAGCGGCCGGATCCCGACATCCAGGGCCCGCTCACGACCGAGCGGATCGGCCGGAGCGGTCGGGGCGGTCGGGGGAACGTCCGCAAACTCGCTGGTCTCGGTCACGCCCCGGACGTTACCGTGCGGGTATGACTGCCGGGTCGGCCGCGTGCCGTGAGCGAGTTGGGTGCCCGGCCTCTGAGTGAGGCCGCTGGGGGTCCCCCCGCTCGAACGCAACCGAGTGCGGGGGAGGGCCAGGAGCCCGCCCCTTTCTCTCCGCCTTCGCCTCCATGAAGACCAGCGAGAGAAAGAAGAGAGAGTGCCCCACCCCGTACAGAACTTCAACCAGCGGATCATCGACGAGTTCCGCGCCAACCACGGCCAAGTCGGCGGCCCCTTCGAGGGCGGCCGTCTGATCCTCCTCACGACCACCGGCGCCCGCACCGGCGCCCCGCACACCACACCCGTCGGCTACCTCCCCGACGGCGGCGACCGCATCCTCGTGATCGCCTCGGCGGGCGGCTCGCCCCGCCACCCCGACTGGTACCGCAACCTGCTCGCGCACCCTCACGTCACCGTGGAGAACGGTGTGTTCACGTACGAGGCGAAGGCGGTCGTCCTGGCCGGCGAGGAACGGGACCGGGCCTTCGCGCGGGCCGTGGAGTCGGACCGAGGCTGGGCCGGGTACCAGGAGAAGACCGACCGGGTCCTGCCGGTGATCGCCCTGCACGAGATCGCCCGCCCGGGCCCGCCGAACATCAACGCCTCCTCCCCCGCGGAGGCCATCAGACTCGTCCACGACGCGTTCCGCCGCGAACTGGCGCTGATCCGAAGGGAGATGGAGTCAGGCACTACCACCCTCGGCGCCCAACTCCGCGTCAACTGCCTGACCTTCTGCCAGGGCCTGCACAATCACCACACCGGCGAGGACACGGTGATGTTCCCCTTCCTGGCCGACCGCCACCCGGAAGCGGCCCCCGCCCTGGACCGGCTGCGCGCCGAACACGAACACATCGCCACGCTGGTCGCCGAGCTCAGGAAGACCCTCGCCGACCCGGACCTCGACACCGTCCGCGGGGAGGTCGACCGCCTCACGTCCGAACTCGAAGCCCATCTGACGTACGAGGAGGCGCAGTTGTTCCCGCTGCTGGGCGGGGTCTGATCAACCGGCGGGGCGGCCGCCACCTGGGCACACCCTCGGGCGGCCGCCACGACCGGACACCAACGGCACGCCCTAGAACGGCAACGGCCGCCCGTGCACCACCACCAGCCGCGACACCGCCCGGGTCAGCACGACGTACAGCCGGTGCAGCCCCCGTTCCTCCGCCTCCGCGATCGCGGCCGGCTCGACGGCCACGACGTGGTCGTACTCAAGGCCCTTGACCACACTCGCCGGCACCACGCTCACCCGCGCGCCCAGTTCGTCCGGCCCGGCGCAGGCGATCCCGGCCGCGTCGAGGGCCCGCCGCACACGTGCCACGTCGGCGTCGGCCGCGACGACCCCCACGGACCCCTCGTACGCGAGCGACTCCCGTACGGCGTCCACGACCGCGCCCGGCAGGCCGTCCGGGGACGTGGGCCGCACCGCCAACTCACCGTCCCCCCGCAGCGACCGCCCTTCCGGCACCTCCACGTCCAGCCGCGCGAGGAGCCGGTTGGCGAGGGCGACGACGGCCTGCGGCACCCGGAACCCGGTGGTCAGCGGTACGACGGCCGCGTCCGGCTTGCCGAGGTGCCGCAGGACGGTGTGCCACGAGCGGGCCGCCCAGGGCGTGGTCCCCTGCGCCAGGTCACCGAGCACGGTCACCGACCCGAAACGGGCCCGGCGGCTGATCGCCCGGCACTCCATCGGGGACAGGTCCTGAGCCTCGTCGACGACGAGATGCCCGTACCCCTCGGGATGCTCCACCAGCCCGGCGACCTCGTCCAGCAGCACCTGGTCGGCCGCCGACCACCGCGCCGACTTCCACGACCGCGGCGGCTTGGCCCACAGCAGGTCCCTCTGCTCCTCGGCGTCGAGAATCCCGTCGGCGGCGGCGGCCAACTCCTCGCTCCCGGCCAGCAGTCCGGCCACCACCTCCTCGGGCCGCACCTTGGGCCACACGGCGTCGAGGAAGGCCCCCATCGCCCGTGACCGGGAGACCCGTTGCACCCAGGCGGCGTTCTGCGGCCCGGCCCGCCGCTCGGCCTGCAACTGCACACTCCGCACCACCCGCCCGCGCACCCGCTCCCGCCCGATCCCGTACGGCGGTTCCTCCTGCCGTACGTCCGCCACGATCCGCGCGAGTTCGCCGGCACCGACCCGCCAGCGGTACGAACCGTCCCTGATCTCCAGGGAGTCGACCTGCGCGGTCGACACACGGGCGTACAGCGCCCGGCGCAGCACCTCCGCCATGCGGGGATCGTGCTTGAGGACGGCGGCGGGACGGGCGTCGACGGCCGTGACCGGATGGCGGGCGATCTCGTCCTGGAGCGTGGACTGCCGTACGCCGCTCTCGCCGAGCGCGGGCAGCACCTGGGAGATGTAGGAGAGGAAGGTCCGGTTGGGCCCGAGGACGAGGAGCCCGCCGCGCCGCATGCGCTGCGGGTGGGTGTAGAGCAGGTAGGCGGCCCGGTGCAGCCCGACGGCGGTCTTCCCGGTGCCCGGAGCGCCCTGGACGCACACGGAGACGGCGAGGTCACCGCGTACGAGGTCGTCCTGCTCGGGCTGGATGGTCGCCGCGATGTCCCGCATGGGTCCGACGCGGGGCCGTTCGATCTCCCGGGCGACGATGGCGCTGACCTGCTCCGGGCCCCCGTCCCTGAGGTACTCGTCCTCCAGCCCGGTCAGGTCCGCGGAGTCCCCCTTGCTCCCCGGCGCCCAACCGAACCGCCGCCGCACGGCGACTCCCCGCGGATCGCGCGGGCTCGCCTGGTAGAAGGCGCGGGAGACGGGCGCACGCCAGTCGACGACGAGCGGCGGGGCGGCGGGATGCTCGGTGATCCGCAGCCGGCCCAGGTGATACGCCTGCCCGGCGTGCTCTCCCCGGTCGAACTCCAGCTTCCCGAAGAACAACGGCCCTTCGGGCAGCTCCCGCATCTCCTTGGCCTGACTCCGCAGCCGGTACCCGAGGACTTCGGCGTCGGCCCCGGAGGCGGAGACGTCCTCCCCGACGACGACCTGCTCCTGTGCCCCGTCGACCATGGCGGCGAGAGCGGCACGGCAGCGGTCGTGGTGGACGCGCTCGCGGTGGAGGGACTCGTTCAGGGCGGAACGGGAGGGAGCGGGCTCGGCTGACGTCATGAGGACGAGCGTACGCGCAAAAAGCAACCGAGTTAAATTCTTTACCGGGTCACTATTAGGTGAGCCAGGTCAGCCCGCCCGCCAGCACCCCGAACGCCCGCTCGGCCGCGGCCACGGCGTCCCCCCGCACGTCCTCGATCCGCTCCCCCGCGGCGATCCGCCGCCAGTTCTCCAGGGCGAGCACCCGCCGTACGGCGATGATCTGCCCCGCGGCCAGCCGCGCGTCCAGATCACCCCCGAGCACCTCGGCGAGCGCGGCCTCCTGCCGCTCCAGGTGGGTGTGCGCCCGGGCGACCAGCGCGGGAGTGCCGTAGAGCAGCCGGTGGAAGGCGAGCACCTGGGGATGATCACTGAGCCCGGTGGCGGGATCCGCCCGCTCCAGCCCCTCGAGGAAGTGCCGGCGCAGGGCGAGGAGGGGCGGCTCCTCGGACTCCGTCACCACCCGCGCGGCCTCGTCCTCGTGATCCGCGATCCGATGCAGGACCAGGTCCTCCTTGGCCGGGAAGTACCGGAACAGGGTCGGCTTGGAGATCTCGGCGGCAGCGGCGATCTCGGCGACGGACACGGCGTCGAAGCCCTTCTCCAGAAAAAGCCGGATGGCGATCTCGGAGACGGTCTCGTACATCTGCCGCTTCTTGCGCTCGCGGAGGCCGGGGGTGGTCATGGGGGTGAGCCTACGCACCGGGATCCGCGGTCAGGACGCCTTGAGCGAGGCGGGCGCCTTCGGCACGACACGCCTGCGCAGCCCCAGAGAGCCGGTGGCGGCGGAGAGGGTCATCTCGTACGCGTCGACGGCCCGCCGTACGTTCGGCGTGCTCAGTGCGGCGCCCGTCGTCATCCGGTCCAGGTCGACGTACGCCGAGCGGATCTGCTCGATCCAGCGGTAGACGCGCCAGTCCCGCTCCCACCCCACGACACAGCCGGAAGGAAGCTTCCTGCTCCAACGGTCGAACATGCGCACGCGCATCTCGGTGCGGGTCGGCGTCAGGTGCAGATGGCGTACCAGGTCGTAAAGAGGATCGCCGATCATCCCCATCTCCCAGTCGATGATCGTCAGCCCTCCCTGGCGCCCGCCACGCACCAGATTCCAGGGATTGAGGTCTCCGTGCAGGAGGACGGGGGCACGGTCGGTCACCTGGTACCGGCCGAGGATCCGCCGGAGCAGATCACCGTCCGGCAGACCCCGCTGCTCGGCGGCTCGCAGGGTCTCGGCGGGAAGAGCGGTGACGAAGTCCGCCAGCCGTTCGGCCAGCCAGCGGTAGAAGCCCTCCTTCGGCTCCTCCGACGGCAGGGACGAGTGATCCACGCCGGCCAGCGCGGCGAGTTCGTCGACGAGTTCGTCCGCCTCGGCGGGCAGCAGCCCGTCCACGGGGTGCTGGGGAGCCGCGCCCTCGGGACCCTCGTACGTGTGGATCGCCACATGGCGCCCGCGATCGTCGTAACCGAGAGCCAGGATGCGCGGGGTCCGCACCTCCACACCCGACTGCTCGATCACCTGCAGGACGGCGTGTTCGGGGAGAAGCCCCTGCTCCCGGCGGGGGGCCGCCGCGGTTTCGCGCCGGACCACCACGGAGTGGCCGTATCCCTTGAGCCGGACGACGGTGTTGAGATGAGCCGTCCCGCGGAAGACCCGGTCGGCCGGGGCGATCCCCTCCACCGCCAGGGCGCTGCGCACCAGGTCCGCCGGAAAGTCGTCCCGCTCGGGTACACGGTCGTCACGCCGCCACCGGAACAGCGTGTGCGGCACCCTGTCGGCCTCCCGCGCGAGGCGCGCGGCCTGCCAGCGGAACAGCGCGTCGGCGATCTCCTTCGTCGGCGGGACCTCGGACACTCCAAGCAGGCCGGCGGCGCTCTCCAGAGCCGTACCGATATCAGCGGCCGCCGCCAGCAGCGGGCGGTCCTGGACCGAGTCCCCGAGAGACCTCGCCGCGCGGACGACCTCGTCGTACGCGGCATGGATGCGCTCGAAGCGGACGTAGTGAGGGAGGTCGCGACCGAGACCGCCGACGGCCTGCGGCCTGGTGCGCCGCATCTCGTCCGCCCACGCCTGAACAACTTCGTCCACCTGGTCCTGCGGGTATCGCATCCGCACCACATGGCTGGCGAGACCGTGCAGCGGGTCTCCGTACGACGCCGAGGTCCAGTCGAGACGGGCCACCGAGAGCTTGGGGCCCTGCAGGACGGTGACGTTCTCGCGGGCGAGGTTGGTGAGCAGGAGAGCGTAGGGCCGGCGGGACAGGGCGGGCACCTGCTCGGCGAACCGCATCAGCCCGTCCTCCGGCACACCGAGAACGGCGAACAGCCCGCCGATCGCCGTCCGATGGGGGTCGAGCATCCGCCGCTGCGCCTGCCGCACGAGAGTGTCCAGGTAGGCCCTGCTGTCCCGCTCGTTGCGCGACCACTCGGCGGGCAGCGCGGGCAGCGCCTCTTTGCGAACGAGCGTCAACTGTGCGAGGAACCGGGCCAGTACGCCGATGGTCAGGGAGTCGACGGGTTTGTCGGACGGACAGGCCAGAACCGGTTCACCGATCCCCGTCCGGGGAGGCGCCACCCGTGCTGCCGTGGAGAGCTCACGGATGTATCCGTTGCGAAGAAATGCCGTCAGCACGGCATTACGGACTTCGCCCCCGCGGTCAGGCCAAGCCCCGATCGCCACCCATGCTCCTGAAAGCCTAGTTCTAAACATCGAAAACGATGCGCATCCAAGAAAATTGATGCACACGATAGCGGCACGCGCCTGTCCGCACGGCCCGGATGCGTCCTTTGGAGGGAGACCTGTCGGCTATGTCAGAGACGTGCCGGAGTTTTTAACGTCTCCGTGCCCGCTTCGTTACGTCGCCAGGAGCCGGCCGGCCGAGTCGAACCATCTGCTGCCGACTGCTCAGGCAGGACTCTGCAGGACCTCCAGAACCTGCTCCATGGAGCGCACGACGACCTCGGCGCCCGCTTCCTTCAGGATCTGTTCCTTGTTCTCGTCACGCGCGTAGCCCAGGAACGCGACCCCGGCCTGCCGCGCCGCCCGGAGGTCTGTGTGCGTGTCGCCGATCATCAGAGTGGTCGAGGGCAGCGCCCCCATGGCCTTGATGGCCTGATCCAGGCAGTGCGGGTTCGGCTTCATCAGGTCGAGGTTGGGCGTGCGGCCGTAGACGTGGGGAAAGCAGTCCGTCAGCTTGCGGCTCTCGACGTAGGCCGTCGCCGCGACCGCCGCGTTGTTGGTGGTGATCGCGAACCGCGCGCCGAGCGACGACCAGGTCCTGATCAAGGGGTCCGCGTACGGCGTGGGCATCGCCGTGGCCACGGCCATCAGTTCGCGCCGAGTGAGCCACTCCTCCAGCTCGAGAACCAGGTCGCTTCCCCGGTGTCGTTCGTGCACACCGCGCAGGGTCTCCTGCGGGTCATTGCCGGATCGTTCCTGCTCGGTGAGCAAGCCGCCCATCCCCAACTGGTCGATCTTCTCCACCAGTTCCCCGGCTATCTGGTGTGCCGGATATCCCGCGAACAGCCGGCAGATCGGTCCGTCCATGTCCCAGAGCACGTACCGAGCGGAGGCGACCAGTGATGCGAGTCGTGCTGTCTCTGCTGTCACCGGTTCAGTGTGCGTCGTCTCAGGAGTCACTAGGAGAGTGTCAGGTCCGTCGTGATGGTTTCCCAGAGGGCGTCGAACCACTTCTGGGACTGCTCCACGAACGCGGCGTCCCGTTCCCCCGCGCTCTTCTCGAACGAGAACAGCAGCGACTCCGTGCCCAGGACGTCGTACATGTCGAGCGTTCCGGTGTCGGTCGCCTCCTCCCTGCGCGCGACCATGTAGTACGCGATCAGCGCCTCCACGCCGTTGAGCAGGTACAGCTTCACCGGCGGGGTGAACGGCAGGGCGCGGAACCTGACCTTGACGTCGATGCCGTGGGAGGAGCGCAGGGAGCGGAGGTTGTGGCGCAGGACGTGACCCTGGGCGTTGCGCATCTCCAGCCAGCGCTGGTGGACCGGGTTGTCGTCGTCGGGGGCCTCGACCGGGACCGGGAAGGCCAGGTTGATGTCGCGGGAGGGCAGCAGGATACGCACGTCGATGGACTCGGGGTGCAGGCTGCCCTCGTGGATGAGACGGACCGGTTCGCTCAGGGCCACCATGAGCGTCTCCGCCGTCAGGCAGGCCGCGTCGATCCGGACGTGAGGAGTGGCGAACGCGTCGGCCAAGCGGGGCGCCAGGGCCACCATGGTGGGCTGCGGACTCCCCTGGGTGACCGGCACCTCCGCGATCCGCGGCGGGCTCCCCTTGCTCACGTTGCTGAGCAGTCCGTCCTCCTGAAGGGCGCGCAGCGCCTGGCGGACCGCGCCCCGTTCCACCCCGAACTCCTCGGCGAGCTCGGCCTGGGTGGGGAGGCGGTCGCCGGCCTTGAGATCGCCCGTGCGGATGCGTTCCCGCAGGGTGTCGGCGATTTCCTGGGGCGAGAGCCTTCTGCTGCCGTTCACTGCCACGTTCTCCTGGGTCACGACCAAACGGTACAACTCCAATCCATCTGTGGGGAGTTGTCGCGAAGTTGTTTATCAACTGCCGCCAAGTGGGGACAACATAGTTAGAGTTGGTTGCCAACTTGATTGAGTTGGCGGAAGTTTTGCCTCCGCACTGCCCCTCCCGCGTTGCCCGCCTCGCCCGCCCCGAAGCCCGAAGGGGGAACCACCATGCCGGCCCTTGCCCTCCTCTCCGCCGTCTTCGTCGTCGGCGTCGAGCAGACCCTGCAGTGGAAGTACGGAGCCAGCGGCATCATCGGGATGCTCCTGCTCACCATCGGCATCAAGGCCAAGAACCCCGCGATCAGCTCGACCGGGGCCGTGGTGCTCGCCCTGCTGGTCGCGGGACCCGCCCTATGACCCGAGCACCCCTGATCCGCCCCTGTGGGAGACCTCAGCTCGTGAGCGCCAGCTCCGAACTGATCGTCTCCCACAGTGCGTTGAACCACAGATGGGACTGCTCCACGAACGTCGTGTCCCGCAGCCCCGCGCCCTGCTCGAAGGCGAACAGCATCGACTGGGTGCCCTCGGAGTCGTACAGCTCCAGGTGCTCGTCGTCGATCTCCTCCTTGCGGCGGCTCAGCGTGTAGTACGCGAACAGCGCCTCCGCGCCGTTGAGCAGGTACAGCTTCACCGGCGGCGTGAAGGGCAGGGCGCGGAAGGTCACGTGCACGTCTATGCCGTGCGTGGCCCGCAGGGCCAGGAGGTTGTGCTGGAGAACCTGGCCCTGCGCGTTGCGCTGGGCCAGCCAGCGCTCGTGCACCGGGTCGCCGTCGCCGCGGCCCTCCACCGGCACCGGGAAGGCGAGGTCGATGTCCCGGCCCGGGAGCAGGACGCGGACGTCGACCTTGGCCGGATTCAGTCGTCCGGCGTGGATCTGACGCAGCGCCTCGGCGATCGCGAGGTTGAGGGACACCGACGTCAGGCACAGGGCGTCTATCTCGACGTGCGGGGCGGCGAAGGCGGCGGCGACCCGGGGGCCGAGGGTGACCATGGTGGGCTGTGGCGCGGCCCCGGGGCCGGCGGCCGTCCTGCTGAGGCCCAGGTCAGGAGCGACGGTCGCGGGGCTTCCCTTGGAGACGTTGGTGAGCAGGTGTTCCGTCTGCAACAGGTACAGCGCCTGCCGTACGACCCCGCGCTCGACTCCGAACTCGTCGGCCAGCCGCGCCTGTGTGGGCATGCGCTGACCTGCCCGCAGCGTGCCGGACCGGATCCGGGCGCGGAGCTCGTCGGCCACCTCGCGATGTGACTTCTGTGGCCGCTGTGCCCTCTTCCGCCCATTGACGGAGGCGTGTTCGGGGTCCACGACCAAACACTACAACTTCCCGCCATCTTTGGGCAGTTCACTGGAAGGTGGTTATGAGCCGCATCCAAGCGGAGATAAGTACAGTGAAGTTGGTCGCCAACTTGGTCAACCTTGAGAAACATGGTCAAAACTTCACGAGGTTGGCCAACTCGGCGGTCGACAGGGGCCACCGTCCCGAAGGGGGGACCGTCATGCCGTTCATCGCCGTCGCCATCGCCGCCCTCGCCGTCGGCTTCGAAGCGCTCGTCCAGTGGAAGTGGGGCGCGATGGGCATCATCGCGTTCCTCGCCCTGACCATCGGCGTCAAGTCGAAGAACGTCGCCATCGGCGGCATCGGAGCGGTCATCCTCGTGATGCTGCTCGCCCAGTCCGGATGACGCCCGCCCCACCGGGCCCAGGATCCGGCTGACCGGGCTCCCTCCTGGAGGGGAGCCGGGAGCCCGGTCGGTCAGCACAGCCACAACTGAACACCGACAACTGAAGACCTCACCGGCACAGCCACAACTGAACAGCCACAACTGAACAGCCCCACCCGTACAGCCACAACCGAAGAGCACAGCTACGGATGAACAGTCAGCCGTCGTCGACAGGAAGAAGGCGTCAGAACATGTCCGGGCACCAAGGCCGCCTGGACGTACGCAGCAGGGCGTCGGCCCCCCGGCCGGCGCCCGCTCGGTCTTCCCGCACCCGCCCCAGCGCCGCGAGCCGCACCGCCGACTCGTCACCGAGCCACAGCGTCGCCAACTCCCGCACGTCGAGGGTGAGGTCGGCGCTCTCCGTGGTCGCCGTACAGGAGGCGCCGGCGGGCGAGGCCTCCAGGCGGTACCGTCCGCCGGCCAGTCCGGAGCCGTCCACGACCTCCAGCACCAGCGTGCCCTCGCTGTCGTAGGTCCGCGCCTCCAGAGCCCGTACGACGTCCAGGATCCGCACCCACATCCAGTCCGCGTGCATGCTGACCCCGGCAGCCGGGGGGTTGGGCAGCAGGTGCGGGAGCAGGTCGTCGGGGGCCCGCCAGCCGCTCCTGACCCGCGTGACCCAGTCGATCGAGCACAGGTAGTGCCACAGGGCGCGCTCGGCGGCCGGGGTCGAGGCGATCAGGCCCCGCACGCTCGCCGTGTTCGCCGGCTGCATGGTGTCGGCCCACTTCTCGTCGACGTCGTACGTCATCAGCCCCTCGACCGTGCCGTCCGGCGCCCGGTACACCGCGAAGAACGGCTCGGTCCACTTCGGATCGGTGCGCACGGCACCCGTGTTGAGCTGCCACCACCAGTCGTCCCGGCTGATCGCCCCCGGTGTGGCCCGGCGCATCCGGTCGTGCAGTTCGGGACCGAGCTTGCGTACGTCGTCGGGGTCCACCAGGTCGATACGGCCGCCGCCCAGATCCGGGCCGCGGGGGTCCAGGCCCGCGCGCGGGACGTCGATCGTCCACTCGGTGCCCGAGGTGGCGGGGCCGAAGCCGTACCGGCCGTAGATCCGGTACTCGGCGGCGATCAGCGTGGCCAGGACGTCCCCGCGCTCCTTGGCGGCGGCGAGGTCCTGGCTCATCATGCGGGTCAGCAGGCCGCGTCGGCGGTGGGTGGCGGTCACGGTGACGGCGGAGATCGCGTCGGCGGCCACGAACCGGCCCCCGACCGCCGTCACCTCCTGCGCGAACGACCGGAAGGTCGCCACGCAGCGGTCCCCCTCGAAGGCACCGATGAACCGGCCCGGCTCGAACTGCCCCCTACGGGCCTCCAGTTCCGCCGCCGACACGACGGGCTCCCGCAGAAACCCGGCCCGCACGGCACGCAGCCACTCCGGGTACTCGGCCTCGGTGATCGGACGGACGTCGATGTCGGCTGGGACGTTCATGGGGCCACGGTAGGCGGGCGGGGTGGAGGTGTCGCGCACTTTTCTCCGCCCCCCGGGCGGCCGTGCATCCCTCAGGTCAGCAGGTCCTCCACCTGTGCCTCACCCTCCCGGTACCGCCGGGCGATCTCCCCGCTGCACTCGTCCGCCGTGCGCTGGAGCCGCTGCCGGCGGCCCGAGACCTGCTGCTCGTAGCGCACCAGCCGGGCCATCGCGGTGGTCAGTTCCAGATCGGTGCGGGCGGAGAGGTCCGAGAGCCCGACCTCGGCGAGCATCTCGGCGGCCAGCAGCCGGTACTCCTCGCTGTGCGGGGTGCCCAGCCGGACGTGGCGGGCCGAGGAGCGGTGGCGGGCCGGGGCGTCGGTGAGGATCTCCGGGAGCCGCTCGACCACGGATGCCTCCGGGAGCCGTTCGAGCACCGAACCCGTCGGGGACCTGCGCAGCAGCTCCGCGCGGAGGATGTCGATACGGCCCTGGAGCAGCCGTCGGACGTAGCTGAGGTCGGCCTCGTCCCGCTGGGCGTCCCTGCGCAGGGCGCGCAGTTCGGGCAGGCTCAGCGTGGCGAGGTCCTGCTCGGGTGGATCGGGGGGCAGCAGGGGGCTGTCCGAACGCTGCGCGGGCGGCCGGAGCGGCTCCGGTTCCGACCTGTGGGCAACGCGGACGGGCCCGGAGTGCTGCCCGGTACTCGGTGTGCTCATGCGCCTCTACCGTCCCCTCGACCGGCGTGTGGAAGCATCGTGCCACCCCAAGTGGCCGCTATGTGACCGAGTGCCCCCGAACGGCCCCCAACGGCCCCAGATGGGGGGTTAAGGATCAAAAACAAACCCGAACACGGCCGCTTGCGGGGTGACCGGCATGATGGGCACATGCGTGCAGTGGTGCAGAGGGTGGACGGCGCGAGCGTCGTCGTCGACGGGGAGACGGTCGGGGAGATCAGCGGCGAGGGGCTGTGCGTCCTCGTCGGGGTCACCCACGAGGACACCAAGGAGAAGGCGGCCCAACTCGCCCGCAAGCTCTGGTCGGTGCGGATGCTGCACGACGAGAAGTCGTGCAGCGACATCGACGCCCCGCTGCTGGTGATCAGCCAGTTCACGCTGTACGGCGACGCCCGCAAGGGCCGCCGCCCCACCTGGAACGCCGCCGCCCCCGGCGACGTCGCCGAGCCCCTCGTCGAGGAGGTCGTCGCCCAGCTCCGCGCGCTGGGCGCGACGGTGGCCACGGGCCGTTTCGGCGCCCGGATGCGGGTCTCCCTGACGAACGACGGCCCGTTCACGGTCCTGCTGGAGATGTGAGGCCCTAGGGCTCCACGACCACTTCCTGGGCCGCGGCCGTGGTGTCGGCCAGCAGCCGGGCGTCCACCGGGACGTTCCGCTTGACCAGGGCGAGCGCGACCGGGCCGAGCTCGTGGTGGCGTACGGACGTCGTCACGAAACCGATCTTGCGGCCCTCGGCGCCCTCGTCCGCGAGCCGGATGTCGGCGCCGGCGGGCGGCAGATGGACCTCGCTGCCGTCCAGGTGCAGGAAGACCAGGCGCCGCGGCGGCTTGCCCAGGTTCTGGACGCGGGCGACGGTCTCCTGGCCGCGGTAGCAGCCCTTCTGGAGATGGACGGCCGTACCGATCCAGCCCAGCTCGTGCGGGATGGTGCGGTGGTCGGTCTCGAAGCCGAGGCGGGGACGGTGGTGCTCGACGCGCAGCGCCTCGTAGGCGAGCAGGCCGGCCGCGGGACCGGACTTCTCGGCGTACGACTCCAGGTCCGCGCGGGGCAGGAACAGATCACGGCCGTACGGCGTCTCGCGTACGACGACCCCTTCCGGCACCTCGGCGATGGAACCGGCGGGCAGGTGGACGACCGCGATCTCGTCCGTCCGGTCGGCGACCTCGACCCGGTAGAAGAACTTCATCGACTCCAGGTACGCGATCAGCGCGCCCTGGGTGCCGGGTTCGACGTGGGCCCAGACGGTCGTGCCGTCGTCGACGAGGTACAGCGCGTGCTCGATGTGCCCGTGCGCGGAGAGGATCAGCGCCTCGGTGGCCTGGCCCGTGGGCAGGTCGCTGACGTGCTGGGTGAGCAGCAGGTGCAGCCAGCTGAGACGGTCCTCGCCGGAGACGGACACGACCCCGCGGTGCGAGAGGTCGACGAATCCGGTGCCGTCGGCGAGGGCGCGCTGCTCGCGGAACAGGTCGCCGTAGTGCGCGGCGACGCCTTCGTCCACGCCCTCGGCGGGGACGGCGCCGGGCAGGGACAGCAGAGGGCTCTTCATATGCCTAAGCCTACGACTCGGTAGTTGAAGCCTTGAGAGAACAGTCCTTGCAGCGGCCGAAGATCGCGAAGTGCTTCATGTCGGTCTCGAAGCCGAACTCCCGCCGGAGCTTCGCGGTGAAGTCGGCGGCCACCTCGATGTCCGCCTCGATGACGTTCTCGCAGTCGCGGCAGACCAGGTGGATGTGGTGGTGACGGTCGGCGAGGTGGTACGTCGGCGCCCCGTGCCCGAGGTGGGCGTGGCTGACCAGACCGAGCTCCTCCAGGAGCTCCAGGGTCCGGTAGACCGTGGAAATGTTGACCCCCGACGCCGTCTTCTTCACTTCCGTGAGGATGTCGTCGGGGGTCGCGTGCTCCAGGGTGTCCACGGCTTCGAGGACAAGCTGGCGCTGCGGCGTCAGCCGGTAGCCGCGCTGCCTGAGGTCGCTCTTCCAGTCGGTGCTCACCACACCGGAAAGTCTAGGACCTCCGGGTGCGGGACCTACTTGAAGAAGGCGATCCCGTCGTCCGGCATATCGTCGGGGAGGGCCTTGGCCCAGCGCTCGACCTCTTCCGGGGTGACGACCTTCTTCAGGTGGGCGGACATGTAGGGGCGCAGCTCGACCTCGGGGGTCTGCTTCTCGCCGACCCACATGAGGTCGCTCTTGACGTAGCCGTAGAGCCGCTTGCCTCCGCTGTAGGGCCCCGAGGCGGCCGTGCGCGCGACGGCGTCGGTCACCAGGTCGATCTGCGGCTTCTGGTCGGCCATCTCGCCGTACCAGATCTCGACGACGCCGTCGTCGCGGACCATCGTCACCTCGACCTTGCGGTCGGAGTCGATGCGCCAGAAGCCGTGCTCGGTCTCCAGCGGGCGGACCTTGTTGCCGTCGTTGTCCAGGACCCAGGTCCGGGACGCGTACTCCAGGAAGTCCCGGCCGTCGTGGCTGAAGGTCACTTCCTGGCCGAAGTTGCACTTCTCCGAGCCCGGGAAGTCGTGCACGCCCGCGCCGGCCCAGTTGCCGAGCAGGAAGGCGAGCGGGACGAGGTCCTTGTGGAGGTCGGACGGGATCTCGATCATGAGTGGCGGTTCCTAGAGGGGGGTCAGCGCTGGCCCTGGTACAGCTTCTTCACGGTCAGGTAGGCGAAGGCGAGGACGCCGACGCAGACCAGGACCAGCAGGGCTTCGAAGAAGATCTCCACGGGGTGCTCCTCGGATGAGCGGAGTGCGGTGCATGTACACGGGCCGGGCCCCAGCTTACGCGGCCGGGGCCCGGGGGCGGTGCGAGGTTCCCCTCCGCGGCTCAGCCCAGGAGCTGGGCCTGGAGGGTCACGGTCTGCTGGAAGGGCACGGGGTTCGCGGTGCCCTTGCGGGACTGGACGACCAGGGCGAGGACGTCGCCGGCACTGAGGTAGGCATGCCGGGTCTGTTCCTTGCCGTACGGCTTCGACTCGACGTAGACGGAGGCGGTGAGGTCCGGGATCCGGGCCGCGGCCGGGAAGTGCTCGTCGGAGACGGAGTCGGAGGCGTCCCGCAGTGCGTAGCCGGGGCTGCCGTAGGGGGCGAGGTCCTGGCCGAACAGGTCGTCCACGACGACCGCGGTGTCGAACTGGAGCAGGTAGATCCGGGTGTGCGTGCCGTCGGGGGTGGTCCAGCCGCGGGCCGCGATGTGCCGCAGGCCGTTCTCGGAGAACTTCGTCCCGAGCTCGTCGCGGTCCTCCTTCTCTGCGTACTCCACGAGCAGGTCCTTGGTCGCCAGCCACCCGTCGGTACCGCTGAGCGCCTTGTCGACGGTCGCTCCCTCGGGCGCGGGCAGCACGAGCGCCCGCAGATCGGCGTAGTGGCTGCCGGCCTTGTTCTCCACGGCGAACGGCCCCGGACTCCCGGAGGGCAGCGGTGCCTTGGTCAACGTCGGATACGTCCACCGTCCGTCCGACACCGTCGCCAGCCCCGGCACGTCCGTCCGCTCCATCCCGGTGATGCCGTACGCGGTCCCCGCGCCGAACGCGGCGAAGGTGAGGACGGCGGCGGTCCAGCGGAGGGTCGCCCGCAGGACCCGGCGGTCCCTGGGCGCGGGATCGGGGGTGGGAGCGGTGGCCGGGTCGGGGGCGGCCGCGAGGAGTGCCGGGGTCTCGGTACCGTGCGCGGTGTCCGGCAGCGGCCCGGCCGCAGGGGTGGGCGCCGGCCCGGGTTCGGGCGCGGTCGCGGACGCGGCCGCCGAGGGCTCGGCGGAGCGGGGGGACGGCAGGTGGTCCCGCGGATCGCTCTGCTCGGCCTCGGCCTCGCCGGACCCGACCGGCTCCAGCTTCTCGAGGTCGGCCGGCGGGGCCGCGGGCTGCGGCGGCTGCTGTTGCGTCTGTTCCGTCATACCGACTCCCCGGGCTCCGCGATGCGGTCGAGCTGCTCGCGCAGGAGCATGGCGACACTCGTCTTCTGCATGGGCTTTGCGCTGTCCGCGACCAGGCTGACCAGGACGTTTCCCTGCTGGGCCCAGCAGAACATGGAGTCCAGCTTCTCGTCCTTGTCCGTCGGCAGCAGGAAGCACCGGGCGTCCTTGTGGCCCTCGATGCGCGGCCCGTCGCGCAGGACGTCCCCGAGCGTGTCCAGGAACTCGTGCTGGAACTCGGTGATCCCCCGCAGCGCGGCCTTGTTGTCCAGCCGCGAGAGCTCGATGGTCACCGCGGAGGCCTTGTCCGTGTAGATGGAGGAGATCTCATCGGTGCTCAGATAGCTGCGCATCGCGATGCCCGAGAGGCGCTGCTTGTCGATCTGCTTCTCCAGCGCCTTGCGCTGGGTCCGGGGCAGCCCGTTCAAGGACTGCTTGCGCAACGCGGTGGCCTGGGCTCCACTGAGCTCGGCGTCGGCCCCGTACTCCCCGATGTCGGGTCCCTGGCTCCACCCGTCGACCCCGTACGGCACGAGCATCGCGGACAGCCCCTGCGCGGGGGCGGCCTTCTCCTTGTCGGTCCGCTCCTTCGGGAACTTCCATACCGGAGCCCCCGCATCGACGTCCGCGCCCTGGACGGTGACCACCGTGTAGCCGACCCCGGCGACGACCGCCCCGGCCAGCAGCACGGACCCGACCACCGCGGCGATACGGCCCCGGCGGACCGGCTTCTTGTCCGGCGCGGGCGGTACGGGTTCGGCGGAGGCCACGAGCTCGGCCTGGCCCACCTCGCCCACCTGCTGGTTCTCGCTCTCACTCACAGCTTCTTCACCTGCCGCTCGGCCAGGTCCATGATCTTCGCCTTGGGAATCGGCTTGGCGTCCCAGACGAAGATCTTCATGACGATGTCCCCGCGCCAGGCGACGGCCGTGGCGTTGTACTGCGGCAGGTAACCGGGCTTGGTGTCCGGCTTGGTGTGGACGTACACCATGCCGTTGTCGCTGCCCGGAACCGGCCAGCTCTTGGTGCCGTCCTCGCCGTCCTCGCCGTAGTTCTCGCCGTCGGCCACGTCGGAGGCCTGCACTTCCTCCTCCTGCCGGAACTGCATCAGCCGGATCTCCACCCCGTAGGTGCGGCCGACCTGCCAGCCCGTGTCGGCCGCACGGCGGAACTCCTCGGCGACGAGGTCGCTGAACGCCCCGGCCGGCTTGTGGTACGACTCCGCCATGTCGGCCAGCGTCATCCAGCCGTCACTGCCCGACCACTCGGCGGCCTTGGCCCCGTTCGGCTTCTTCAGCAGCAGCTTGCGCAGGTCGCCGTCGGTCTTCACCCGGCGGTCCTGAGCGGCGGACAGCGGTTCGGGGGCCGGGCCCTTGGCCTGCGCCAGCACCGGCTGGGACAGCGAGGGCAGCTTCGTCGGCTCGCGGTCGGCCTGGATCAGGTAGCCGACGCAGCTTCCGGCGACGACGCCGAGCACGGCCGCGCCGGCGATCAGTGTCGTGGTCCGCCCGCGACGGCGCGGCGGCCGGCTCCCGGCCGAGGGGACGGCTTCCGTGACCGGGGCTGCCGGATGGATCGGCTCATCCCCGGGCGGACGCGCTGCCCCTGTTTCTTCTACTTCGGGTACTTGCAAGACATCCCTCACACCCAACCTGAGGCGCGCATGCCATATACGCGCGCCACAGGTGACTCATGGTCAGCGCCTGGAGTTGTGGCCGGGCTGGTTACGATTCGGCCATGGCGAAGAAGCTCGTGATCAAGGTGACCGCCGGGGCCGACGCACCCGAGCGCTGTTCGCAGGCGTTCACCGTGGCGGCGGTGGCCGTGGCCAGCGGGGTGGACGTCTCGCTGTGGCTGACCGGGGAGTCGGCGTGGTTCGCGCTGCCGGGGCGGGCCGCGGAGTTCGAGCTGCCGCACGCGGCCCCGCTGCCCGACCTGCTGGACTCGGTCCTCGCGGGCGGGCGGCTCACCCTGTGCACCCAGTGCGCGGCCCGCCGGGACATCACGGAGAAGGACGTCATCGAGGGCGTACGGATCGCGGGCGCGCAGGTGTTCGTGCAGGAGGCGCTCGCCGACGGGACGCAGGCTCTCGTCTACTGAGCGGACTGTGCGGACTGAGCGGACTGAGCGGCCCCGCGGCCTGTCACAACTGGTCGACAATTCAAGGAACGCCTTACCCGGCGCGGTTAGTCTCACGGTCGACGGCCACCCGTCCGTCGACACCACCGCCGCTCTGGGGGAATCCACCGCATGCGCGCCCTGCGAATACTTCTGATCACCGTCGTGATTCTCGGCGGGCTGTTCGTCGCCGCCGACCGTCTGGCGGTCCACTTCGCGGAGGGCGAGGTCGCGGACCGGCTGAAGACGCAGGAGGGGCTGACCACCACGCCGAGCGTGGACATCAAGGGGTTCCCGTTCCTGACCCAGGTGGCCGGCGGGGAGCTCGACGACGTCGAGGTCGGGATGAAGGACTACGCCGCGGACACCGGGACCAGCGGCGGCACGATCCGCATCGACGACCTGAATGCCGCCATGAAGGGCGTCGCGTTCTCCGGCGACTACAGCTCCGCCACCGCCACCACGGCCGCCGGCTCGGCGACCATCGCCTACGAACAGTTGCTGAAGGCGGCCGGGTCGCAGGAGGCCCGGCTCCCGCTGGGCGTCACCGCCAAGGTCGTCGGCCTCTCCGACGGCGGGAACGGCAAGATCAAGGTCGACATCAAGTTCAGCGCCCTGGAGAAGCCCGTCTCCGTGCTCAGCACCGTCAGCGTCGTCGACGGCGACACCGTGCGGGTGCACGCCGACTCGATCCCGAGCTTCGGGAACATCACCCTCGCCGACTCCGACTTCCGTTCGGTCGCCGACTTCGACCAGAAGGTCGAGGGTCTGCCCGGCGGCATCAAGCTCGACAAGGTCGAAGCGGGTGCGAACGGTGTGGAGATCGCGGTGAAGGGTTCGGACGTCAAGCTCGCCGGGTAGGACGAGTCTCGGACCGGACCGGCTCGTCCGACTGGCGAGACGGTGACGTCCGTACCGTAGATGCGAGGACGGACGCAGCCGTCCGGGAAGCGCGGGAGCGCGGCCCGGGCGGCTTTCTGGTCCCACATCCCGGACGATCGCATCTCAGCATGCGACACACCGGTGACATGCCGGTATGTCCGTCCCTACGATCGACCACTATGAAGCGACAGGCGGATCTCACGAAGCGGCGGGCAGTAGACCTGTGCCGCGTCGCCGCCATGCTCTGTCGCCCCTTCTGAGCGGACGGCACCGGCCTCCGCATCCCCCTGCCCTGGCGTCCCAGGGCATCCGTGCGCCCCGCGCACCCTTCCGCACGCCCCGCCGCAACTGCCCCGGAGGAGAAAGAGCATGAGCCGCAGCGACGTCCTGGTCGACGCCGACTGGGTCGAGGCCAACCTCGACAACCCGAACATCGCGATCGTGGAGGTGGACGAAGACACGTCCGCCTACGAGAAGAACCACATCCGCAATGCCATTCGGATCGACTGGACCAAGGACCTGCAGGACCCGGTCCGCCGCGACTTCGTCGACCAGGAGGGCTTCGAGAAGCTCCTCTCGGCGAAGGGCATCGCCAACGACACCCTGGTGATCCTCTACGGCGGCAACAACAACTGGTTCGCGTCCTACGCCTACTGGTACTTCAAGCTGTACGGCCACGAGAACGTCAAGCTGCTCGACGGCGGCCGCAAGAAGTGGGAGCTGGACGCCCGCGAGCTGGTCGAGGAGGTGCCCGAGCGCCCCACGACCGACTACAAGGCCAAGCCCCAGGACACCTCGATCCGCGCCTTCCGCGACGACGTCGTCGCCGCGATCGGCTCGCAGAACCTGGTCGACGTGCGCTCCCCCGACGAGTTCTCCGGCAAGCTGCTCGCCCCGGCCCACCTGCCGCAGGAGCAGTCCCAGCGTCCGGGCCACGTCCCGTCCGCGCGCAACATCCCGTGGTCGAAGAACGCCAACGACGACGGCACCTTCAAGTCGGACGAGGAGCTCAAGGAGCTCTACGCCGAGGAGCAGGTCGACCTCTCCAAGGACACCATCGCGTACTGCCGCATCGGTGAGCGCTCGGCCCTGACCTGGTTCGTGCTGCACGAGCTGCTCGGTGTCGAGAACGTCAAGAACTACGACGGCTCCTGGACCGAGTACGGCTCCCTGGTCGGCGTTCCGATCGAGCTCGGCGCCAACAAGTAAGAAACCCAGTTCCGACCCGACCGGCCTTCCTTCCGGTCAGACCCCTCTTTGGAGAAAGACATGTGCGGAGCGAAGGCCGGCGGCCCGGACGCCTCGACGATCAAGCCCGGTGAGACCACGATCCAGGGCCAGGTGACGCGTGACGGCGAGCCTGTGGTGGGCTACGTCCGCCTCCTGGACTCGACCGGCGAGTTCACGGCGGAGGTCCCGACCTCCGCGACGGGCCAGTTCCGCTTCTACGCGGCCGAGGGCACCTGGACCGTCCGCGCCCTGGTTCCCGGCGGCACCGCCGACCGCACGGTCGTCGCCCAGCAGGGCGGGCTCGCCGAGGTCGCGATCGCCGTCTGAGGCACCTGCGCACCAGCCGGAGGGCCGTACCCCCTGAGGTACGGCCCTCCGGCCTTTCCGGGCCTACCCTGGACCTGTGTTGGCGCGACGACGGCATGTCTACTTCGCCATGATGGGCACGTGCATCGGCCTCTTCGTCCTGGCGTGGGGAGTCGTGCGGCTCTGGTCGGTGCCGGTGGCCGTGGGGATGTGCGTGGTCGCCATGGTGATCCCGCCGCTCGCCGCGATGGTCGCCAACCGGCGCGGCCCCGACGACCGCTGGTGGGACGACCCCTCCGGCGACCCGAAGTCCGACGAGTGGTGGGACGAGCTGGACGGGAAGAAGCGCCGGCAGTAGGAAGGCGGGCATGTCTTCTTCCGCGTGGCTGTCCACCGTCGTGCTCGACGCCCACGACGCCCACGAACTGGCCGCCTTCTACCAGCGCCTGCTCGGGTACGTGGTGCGCGCCGAGGAGCCGCACTGGGTGCTCATCGGCCCGCCGCCCGGCACCGCGGGCACGTCCCTCGCCTTCGAGACCGAACCCGACTACGTCCCGCCGGTCTGGCCCACGCGCAAGCCCGGCGACCAGCAGATGATGCTGCACCTGGACATCGAGGTGGACGACCTGGATGCCGAGACCGCGCGGGCGGTGGCGCAGGGGGCACGGCCGGCCGGGCACCAGCCGCAGGACGACGTGCGGGTGCTCTACGACCCGTCCGGGCACCCCTTCTGCCTGTGGACCGGGACTCCCACCTCGGCCTAGCCGATCGCGCGGCCCAGGACGTACACCGCCGGGGCCGCCGCGGCCAGGGGCAGGGCCACGCCTGCCGTGAAGTGCACGAAGCGGGAGGGGTAGTCGTAGCTCGCGACCCGGTGGCCGATCAGTGCGCACACCGCGGCGCCCGCGCCGAGCAGGGCACCTTTCGCGCCGAGGCCCGTCATCCCGCCGACGGCGATGCCCGCGCCCGCGGCGGCGAGCAGGGAGACGACCACGGAGGCCGGGGTCGGCAGGGGCAGCGCGCGGGCCAGGACCGCCACGGCCACCGCGGCCGCGCCGACCGTCACCGCGTCCGGGTCCGCCGCGAGGTGCCCGGTGGCGACGATCGCGAGAGCCGCCGAGGCGACGGTCGCCATCAGGCCGTACATCCGCTCGTCGGGGTCGGCGTGCGAGCGGAGCTGGAGCACCAGGCTGAGCAGGACCCAGACGCCGAGGGTGCCGAGGATCGCCGCGGGACCGTGCTCCCGGCCGGCCGTCAGCAGGGCCGCGTCCGCCACCAGCGCGCCGAGGAACGCCAGCGCGATGCCCTGGCGGGCGGGCCACATGCCGTTCAGCCGGAACCAGCCGGCCGCGGTGACGGCCTGGAGGAGGACGAGGGGCACGAGGAGGGCGTACGACCCGACGGCCGCCGCACCGGAGAGCAGCAGGCCGAGCAGCGCGGTGAGCGCGGCGGGCTGCATGCCGGGCTCGATGATCGGGGACCGGCCCTCCAGCCGGGCGCGCTGGGCGTCGGTCACGCGCGCGTTGCCGGCGAGGGTGGCGGGGCCGTACTCGGAGGAGGTGGGGCCGGTGGCGGAGACGTGCCCGCCGGGTCCGGGGGGCGTGACCGGCGCGGGACCGTAGGCGCCGGGTCCGGGGGGCGTGGCCGGAGCGGGACCGTAGGCGTCCGGTCCGGGCGCCCCGGCCGCGTGACCGTGGGGCGCCGAGCCGTAGGCGGCCGGGCCCTGTCCGGGAGTGGCGGGGCCCTGCCCGCCCGGGTCGTACCCCTGGGACTCCGCGTCGTACGTCTGCTGGGGCAGGTACGCCGTCTCCGCGGCACCCGCGACCGGCGCCTGGACCTGGGTCTCCCAGGTCTGGCCCTGCCACTGCTGGGTGTACTGCTGGGCGGCCTGCGGGTCCTCGTACCCCTGCTGGGCGTGGGCCGGCCAGCCCTGCTGCGGGTACTGGTCGTAGCCCTCGTACGGCTGGTTCGTCATCGTCACCCTCCTGCGAACGGCGGGAGCACCTCGACCGTGCCGCCGTCGGCCAGCCGTACCGTCTCATGTCCGCGGGTGCCCACGGGGTCACCGTCGACGAGGAACGAGCATCGCCGCAGGACCCGCACGAGCTCGCCGGGGTGCCGCTCGCGCGCCGCGTCCAGCGCCTCGGCGAGCGTGGCCGCGTCGAACGGCTCCTCGGCGATCCCGGCCGCGGCCTTCGCGGCGGCCCAGTAGCGCACCGTGACCTTTGGCATCCGCTTCCTCAATCGTTCGGTGGTGTACGGGGCCAGGCTAGCCGCCCGCTGTGACAGCCCAGTCCCCGATCCGGTCGAGGAGCTCGTCGCCGACCGCGTGCTCGGCGTGGCCCATGGGCTCGATCCACAGCTCGGCGTGGTCGCCGGCGGCCTCCGCGAGCATCCGCGGGTGGTCCAGGGGGAAGTAGCCGTCGCGGTCGCCGTGGACGATGAGCAGGGGAGTGGGGGCGATCCTCGGGACCGCCTCGACCGGGGAGAGGGGGACCGGGTCCCACTCGCGGTGGTGGATGCGGGTGCGGAAGCCCCAGCGGCCCACCGCGCGGCCCGCGGGGCGGGTGACCAGCCAGTGGAGCCTGCGCATGGGGGCCGTGCCCCGGTAGTACCAGCGGGCCGGCGAGCTGACCGAGACCACCGTGTCCGTGTGCGCGTCCCCGCGGCCGCCGGCCTCCCGCCGGTACAGCGCCGCGTGCCGCAGCACCACCGAGCCGCCCATGGAGAAGCCGACGGTCACCACGCGCGCGTGGCCGAGTTCGCGGGCCCACGCCACCGCGGCGGCCAGGTCCAGCACCTCGCGGTCGCCGACCGTCGAGCGCCCGCCGGAGGCCCCGTGGCCGCGGAAGGAGAAGGTGACCACGCCCGCGTACCGCGTCAGCGCCCGCACCACCCGGCGCACATGCGGGCGGTCCACGTCGCCGGTGAATCCGTGCGCGATCACGAACACCAGGTCACGCGCGGGTGGCCGGGACGGGTCGTATACGAAGGAGGGCGGATCGTATACGGAATCGATCGTCACGCCGTCGTCGGTGTGCAGAAACGTCCGTATAGGTGCATGTCTGCGTGTCTCAGAGTGCGGACTCCCGGTGGAACGCACCACACGACCTGCCGGATCAATGCTCATGTGGGCTATTCTCGTCGGAACAGGACTCGGGCAACGCAGCCCCCGGGTCCTTTTGTGCTTTCGGATACCCCTGTATACGAAGGCCCTGACCCTCGCGGGACCGAGGAGGAACCAGACGTATGAGTTCTCTGCTGCTCCTGACCAACGCCCTCCAGCCGTCGACGGAGGTGCTCCCGGCCCTCGGCCTGCTCCTGCACAACGTGCGCGTGGCGCCCGCGGAGGGCCCCGCCCTCGTCGACACCCCCGGCGCCGACGTCATCCTCATCGACGGACGCCGTGACCTGCCCCAGGTGCGCAGCCTGTGCCAGCTGCTGCGCTCGACCGGGCCCGGCTGTCCGCTCATCCTCGTCGTGACCGAGGGCGGCCTGGCCGCCGTCACCGCCGACTGGGGCATCGACGACGTCCTCCTCGACACCGCGGGCCCCGCCGAGGTCGAGGCACGACTGCGGCTGGCCATGGGCCGCCAGCAGATCGTCAACGACGACTCCCCCATGGAGATCCGCAACGGCGACCTCTCGGTCGACGAGGCGACCTACTCCGCGAAGCTCAAGGGCCGGGTCCTCGACCTCACCTTCAAGGAGTTCGAGCTCCTCAAGTACCTCGCCCAGCACCCGGGCCGCGTCTTCACGCGCGCGCAGTTGCTCCAGGAGGTCTGGGGCTACGACTACTTCGGCGGCACCCGGACGGTCGACGTGCACGTACGGCGGCTGCGCGCGAAGCTCGGCCCCGAGCACGAGTCGCTGATCGGCACCGTCCGGAACGTCGGTTATCGATTCGTTACGCCAGAGAAGGGCGAGCGGGTCACCGACGAGGCGAAGGCCAGGGCGGACCGGGCAAAGACGGAGGATGCGGACGAGACCGCCGCCCTCGAGGACGTAGAGGCTTAGCGGTTCCCGCGCATGGGCATGGCTCCGGCACCGACGCGCCCCCGCACGCCTCGCGGCGGGAGTACGGGGACCTCCTTCACGCCCTGCCCAGAGCGGGTCCATCCGCGTAGACTCCGCGCGTGGCCAAGGTAACCAGGGATGACGTGGCGAGACTCGCGGGGACGTCCACCGCGGTGGTCAGCTACGTCATCAACAACGGACCCCGGCCGGTCGCCCCGGCCACGCGCGAGCGTGTCCTCGCCGCGATCAAGGAGCTGGGGTACCGGCCCGACCGGGTCGCCCAGGCGATGGCGTCGCGGCGCACCGATCTCATAGGTCTGATCGTGCCGGACGCGCGCCAGCCCTTCTTCGCGGAGATGGCGCACGCGGTCGAACAGGCCGCGTCCGAGCGCGGCAAGATGGTGCTCGTCGGGAACTCCGACTACATCGGTGAGCGCGAGGTCCACTACCTGCGGGCGTTCCTCGGCATGCGGGTCTCCGGGCTGATCCTGGTCTCGCACGCGCTGAACGACAACGCGGCCGCCGAGATCGAGGCCTGGGACGCCCGGGTCGTCCTGCTGCACGAGCGGCCCGAGGCGATCGACGACGTCGCCGTCGTCCTCGACGACCTCTCCGGCGCCAAGACCGCCGTCGAGCACCTGCTGGGCCACGGCTACCCCTACGTCGCCTGCATGGGCGGCACGGCCGACACCCCCTCCGTCGGCGACCCGGTCTCCGATCACGTGGAGGGCTGGCGGCAGGCCATGGACGAGGCCGGGCTCCCGACCGAGGGACGGCTCTTCGAGGCGCCGTACAACCGCTACGACGCGTACAAGGTGGCGTTGGAGATCCTCGCCGGGCCGCGGCGCCCGCCGGCCATCTTCTGCTCCACCGACGACCAGGCGATCGGCCTGCTGCGGGCCGCGCGCGAGCTGCGCATCGACGTGCCGGGCGAACTGGCCGTCATCGGGTTCGACGACATCAAGGAAGCCGCGCTCGCGGACCCGCCGATGACGACCATCGCCTCGGACCGTTCGGCGATGGCCCGGGCCGCCGTGGACCTGGTGCTGGACGACGGGCTGCGGGTCGCCGGCTCCCGCCGGGAGCGGCTGAAGGTGTTCCCCTCGAAGCTGGTCGTGCGCCGCTCCTGCGGCTGCGAGTGAGTTTCTGAGGACCGTCTGAGAGGGCCTGACCGAAGGCCAGCGGCGGCTTTATATCGGGCATACGAGGTTCTGTCGGGCTTCTCAGCAAGCACTCAGGAAGCTCTCATGGTCACGGGACAAGCTTTTTGCCATGACCGAGAGCTTCCGCCGCGACGGCGAGTACGAGCAGTACGAGAACCCCTACCAGGGCGCCCAGCAGCACGCTTCGTCGCCCGTGAACCCCGAGTGGCCGCCCCCGCCCGCCCAGCCGCCCGCGGCGCCGGTCCAGCCGCCGGTCGTCGAGCCGACCACCGTGTGGCCGGGACAGCAGCAGGCGCAGCCCACCGCCGCCTTCGCCGCCGAGGGTGCCGGCTCGTACGGCGGTGACGGCAACGGCGGCGGAACCGCTCTCCTCACCGCGGCCCCCGCCGAGCCCGGAGCGCCGGCTCCCCGGCGGCGCACCCGCGGTCCCCTCGCCCTCCTCGCCGCCGTCGCGATCGTCGCCGCGGCCATAGGAGGCGGCACCGCCTACGGCATCCAGGAGCTGACCGGCAACGACACGGTCGCCTCCAGCAGCACCAGCACCAACGTGGTGCCGTCCTCCGCCAAGGGCACGGTCGCCGGGGTCGCCAAGGCGGTCAGCCCGAGCATCGTCGAGATCAACGCCACCTCGAACGCCGGGGAGTCCACCGGATCGGGCGTGATCATCACCAGTGACGGCGAGATCATCACCAACAACCACGTCATCTCCGGCGCCTCCACCATCAAGGTGAGCACCAGCGACGGCAAGACCTGGACCGCGAAGGTCGTCGGCACCGACAGCAAGAAGGACCTCGCCCTCATCAAGCTGGAGAACGCCTCCGGGCTGAGCCCGGCCACCCTCGGCAACTCCGACGGCGTCCAGGTCGGCGACCAGGTCGTGGCCATCGGCTCCCCCGAGGGCCTGACCGGCACCGTGACCAGCGGCATCGTCTCCGCCCTCAACCGGGACGTGACCGTCGCCACCGACGAGGGCCAGAGCCAGAACCAGGGCGGCAACGGACAGTGGCCGTTCGAGTTCGGCGGCCAGCAGTTCAACGGCGACACCGGCTCGTCCACGACGACGTACAAGGCGATCCAGACGGACGCGTCCCTCAACCCCGGCAACTCCGGCGGCGCGCTCATCGACATGAACGGCAACATCATCGGGATCAACTCCGCGATGTACTCCGCCAGTTCGGACTCGTCCACGGCCGGCAGCGCGGGCCTCGGCTTCTCCATCCCGATCAACACCGTCAAGTCCGACCTGGCCACGCTGCGGGCCGGCGGCTCCGACAGCTGACCCACCCGACCCCGCGAGGAGCACGTCATGATCCAGCAGGTTTCGCACACGGTGACCGGCACCGACCCGGCCGGGTTCGCCCTGGCCCTCGAGGTGGCGTACGCACTGCACGCCCCGGCGCCCCGGGCGCCCGAGGTGGCGTCCACGGCGACGGCCCGCCGTGGGACGACCGCCGCCCGCGCCCGCCGCCGCCCGGTACGCGGCTGACCTCGCGGGAGCACGTCCTTCAGCGCCGACGGGGAACCGTGCGAGGCTGAAAGCGTTCACTGACCTCAGTCCCCGTTCTCCCCACCGCACCCGAGGAATCCCGAGCCATGAGCCCCGCCGAAGGCGACCGTGACCCCCAGCGCATCCTGATCGTCGACGACGAGCCGGCGGTGCGCGAAGCACTCCAGCGCAGCCTCGCCTTCGAGGGCTACGACACCGAGGTCGCCGTGGACGGCGCGGACGCCCTCGACAAGGCGACCGCGTACCGGCCCGACCTGGTCGTCCTCGACATCCAGATGCCCCGCATGGACGGGCTCACGGCCGCCCGGCGCATCCGCGGCGCCGGTGACACGACCCCCATCCTGATGCTGACGGCCCGCGACACGGTCGGCGACCGGGTCACCGGGCTGGACGCGGGCGCCGACGACTACCTGGTCAAGCCGTTCGAACTGGACGAGCTGTTCGCCCGGGTGCGGGCGCTGCTGCGGCGGTCCTCCTACGCGGCGGCGGCCGGGGCGGCCTCCGCCGAGGACGACGAGGCGCTCACCTTCGCCGATCTGCGGATGGACCTCGCGACGCGTGAGGTCACCCGGGCGGGGCGGCCGGTGGAGCTGACCCGCACGGAGTTCACCCTGCTGGAGATGTTCATGGCGCACCCGCGCCAGGTGCTGACCAGGGAGCAGATCCTGAAGGCGGTCTGGGGCTTCGACTTCGAGCCCTCCTCCAACTCGCTGGACGTCTACGTCATGTACCTGCGCCGCAAGACGGAGGCGGGCGGCGAGCCGCGGCTCGTGCACACCGTGCGGGGCGTGGGGTACGTGCTGCGGCAGGGCGGCGCGGAGTGAACAGGCTCCTGCGCCGGTACCGCTCCCTGCCGATCCGGTCCCGCCTGGCCCTGCTGGTGGCGGCGGCGGTGGCGTTCGCGGTGGCGGCGGTGTCGGTCACGTGCTGGTTCATCGTGCAGGGGAAGCTGTACGACCAGCTCGACGAGGATCTGCAGAACGCGGCACAGACTCAGCAGGCCCAGGCGGTCGTGGCCACCCTCACCGAGTGTCCCCAGACACCGGTGGAGACCTACGGGGATGTCCGCACCCGGGCCGAGCTCTACCTCCAGTTGGTGCAGGCGGACGGCAAGGCATGCGTCTCGTCGAACTCGCTGGGCAGGGTCAGGACCACCGATGCCGACCAGGACGTGGTCAAGAACGCGCTCAGCAAGGAGGGCATCTTCCGCAACGGCACCGACTCGGACGGCAAGGCGGTACGTGTGCTGACGACCCCCCTGTACGTCAGCCAGGGCCCGGGCTCGCCGCCCCGGCTCTACACCCAGGCCGCGCTCACCGTCGCCGTACCCCTGAAGACCACCCAGTCCACCCTCAACGAACTCGCCCTCATCCTCCTCCTCGTCTCCGGCGTCGGTGTCCTCGGGGCCGGTGCCGCCGGGCTCGCCGTGGCGCGGGCCGGTCTGCGGCCCGTGGACAAGCTCACCGAGGCGGTGGAACACGTGGCCAGGACCGAGGATCTGAGCATCCGCATCCCCGTCGACGAGGACGCCGAGGACGAGGTCGCCCGGCTGTCCCGGTCCTTCAACTCGATGACGAGCTCCCTCGCCAGCTCCCACGAACTCCAGCAGCAGCTCATCGCCGACGCGGGCCACGAGCTGCGCACCCCGCTCACCTCCCTGCGCACCAACATCGAGCTCCTCACCCGCAGCGAGGAGACCGGCCGTCCCCTCCCCGAGGCCGACCGCAAGGCACTGCTGGCCTCGGTGAAGGCGCAGATGACCGAACTGGCCGCCCTCATAGGCGATCTGCAGGAGCTGTCCCGCTCCGAGGGCCAGCGCGGCGAACGCGTGCAGGTCGTCTCGCTGGAGGACACCGTCGAGGCCGCCCTGCGCCGGGCACGGCTACGCGGACCGGAACTGACCATCGACGCCGCCCTGGAGCCCTGGTACACCCGCGCGGAACCGGCCGCCCTGGAGCGTGCCGTGGTCAACATCCTGGACAACGCCGTAAAGTTCAGCCCCGACGGCGGCACGGTCGAGGTGCGGCTCACCGGGGGCGTCCTGACCGTCCGGGACCACGGCCCCGGCATCCCCGCCGAGGAACTCCCGTTCGTCTTCGACCGTTTCTGGCGCTCCCCCAGCGCCCGCGCCCTGCCCGGCTCCGGCCTCGGCCTGTCCATCGTGGCCCGCACGGTCCAGCAGGCCGGCGGCGAGGTCACCCTCGGGCACGCCGAAGGCGGCGGCACCGTCGCGACCGTACGGCTGCCGGGGGCGCCGACTCCACCGCCGGAGACGCCCGCGCAGTAGGCCGGGCCGGGCGGCAACCTTCCGTGCGGGAGCGGCGACTGCACTGCGGTCCATCCCCCACACGGAACGGAACCGCACATGACCGAGACACGCAGCAAGGCCCGCCACCGCAGGAGGAGGACGGCCCTGGCGGTCGGTCTCCCGCTGGCGCTGAGCGCCTCGGGAGTCATGGCCCACGGCATGCTCCCCGGTGTCCGGACCACCGCGTCCGCCGCCACCGGGGCCGCGGCCGCCACGACGCTCACCGTCGCCAAGGACGGCAGCGGACAGTACTCGACGGTGCAGGCCGCGGTGAACGCCGTACCGGCGGGCAACGCCTCCCGAGTGGTCGTACGGGTCAAGCCGGGCACGTACCGCGAGCTGGTCAAGGTGCCGTCCGACAAGCCGCACGTGACCATCCAGGGCACCGGCTCCAGCCGCAGCGACACGGTGATCGTCTACAACAACGCGTCCGGCACGCCCAAGCCCGACGGGTCCGCCACCTACGGCACCGGCGGCAGTGCCACCGTCGCCGTCGAGGCCGACGACTTCCAGGCCCGCAACCTGACGATCTCCAACGACTTCGACGAGGCGGCCCACCAGGACATCGCGGGCCAGGCCGTCGCCCTGCGCACCGCCGCCGACAAGGTGTTCCTCGACGGGGTCATCGTCACCGGCGACCAGGACACGCTGCTGGTGGACACCGCGGCCAAGGACAGGCTCGGCCGTGTCTACATGACGAACTCCTACGTCGTCGGCAACGTCGACTTCATCTTCGGCCGGGCCACCGCCGTGATCGACAAGTCCGTCATCACACTGAAGAAGCGCTGGAACGGCACCTCGGCCGGTTACGTCACCGCGCCCAGCACCGCCGCGAACCGCAGGGGCATCCTCATCGCCAACTCGACGGTGAACGGGGACGTCTCGTCGGCGAGCTTCTACCTGGGCCGCCCCTGGCACGCGGGCGGCGACGCGAGCCTCGACCCGCAGACGACGGTCCGCAACACCTCGCTGAGCGCGGCGGTCAAGTCCACACCGTGGACCGACATGAGCGGCTTCTCCTGGAAGGGCGACCGGTTCGCGGAGTACAGGAACACCGGTGCGGGCTCGGGCGCGGCCTCGTCCGACCGGCCGCAGCTCACCGACGCGCAGGCCGCGGACCAGGAGGTCGCCGACTGGCTGGCCGGCTGGACGCCGAGCCCGTCCTGACCTGCTGTTCGTCGGCTTCCCGGCCCTGTGTCAGACCCTCGTTCTAGGCTGTTGCGGTAGGTCGGGAAGTCGGACGGGGGAGCAGAAGAATGGTGCGTATCGAACGGCATCGGGTCGGTGAGGCGGCCGTCTCGGCGGTGCGGAAGGACTTCGCGAACCGGATCGGTGCGCAGGTCCACTCCCTGTCCAAGGCCGGCCCGGTGACGGCGTGGGAGTGGTGGCTGATCGCCCAGGAGTTCGTCGAGTACCTCGGCGCGCTCTCGGTGGAGACGCCCGACCTCCACTCCCCCGAGGCGAAGGCGGTCCTGGAGGACGCGGCCGAGGCGGCCGCCGGCGCGGTGGCCTACGCGGCGTACTTCCCGCGCGACCGCTTCGAGGTCTTCCTCACCTACCCCGACTGGGGCATGGTGTACGACCGCGAGCCCGGCGGCTCCCCCGAGCCGGTCACGGCCGACAGGTGGCTGGACGCCTTCTGCCTGGCGATCCTCGTGGAGAAGACCCAATGGCACGGCGAGGCCTTCCACTTCGCCCGCGAGGCACCCCAGCAGGGCCGCTCCGGCCACCCCGACACCGAACTGATCAACGGCTTCATGGCCTACGTCATCGGTGACACCGGTGACGACGACGCCACCTGGCCGCCCTCCCGCGAGCAGAAGCTCGCCGCACTCGACGCGGCGCTCGACCGGGTCCGGGCCCGGGAGACGGAGACCGGCCGGCAGTTGGCCGACCAGCCGTACGCCATCGGGCTGCGAGCGCTGCGCGCGCTGACCGCGGGTGACCGGGAGGGCTTCGACGAGGCGGTCGTACGACTGCTGCGGCCGCTGACCGGCACCCCCGGGCCCGGGGCGCGACCGGGCAGTCTCCTGCCCCTGCTGCCGATCGCGCTGACAGCGCTGGCGTACCGCGACGAGGGCTGGCCGCCGGCCGTCGACAGCGACTACCTGCCGGACGCGCTGGTCACCGGGTTCAAGGCCACACCGCCCCGGGTGGGGCCCTACGGCCGGGACCGGCGCCCGGACGCGGTGGCCGAACTCGCCGCGGGAGTGGTGGAGTTCGGGCGGGCCCTGGAGCCGCGCCCCCTGGACGCCGACAGCGAGGAGCAGTTCGAGCGGTACACGCGGGACGCCGTCACACCGGTGCCGGGCAAGTCGCTCACCACCTTCGAGCTGGCCTACGCCGTCACCTATCAGGAGCTGCTCTTCCGGACCCGCGCCGCGCACACGTCCGACGCGAGCGACGCCCAGCTGGAGAATCTGCGGCTGGCCGCGGAGCTCGGCGCCGCGCTGTTCCGTACGACGCTGGCGGAGCCGGGCACCGACGTGCCGGTGACGATCGACGGCCGGACCGTGACGTACCCCGCCTGCCGGGACGAGGACGCCGGGCCGGGGGCCTGGCACCGGGCGGTGCACCTCGCGCTGATCACGGGCCGGCGGGAGCATCTGGCGCCGCTGGTCCTGGCGGGCCCGGAGCGCGTCGGTCCGGACCGTTCCGTGTCGGCCCCCTACCGCCGGGCCCTGCACGCCTATCTGCGCGGCGAGGACCCCGTGCCCGCCACGGACGAGGCCCTGCGGGACACCGGCAAGGCCCGTGACCAGGGGTTCCTGCCGCCGCCCGCGGTCCTCTTCTCCCAGCTGGTCGAGGGCGACGAGGAGAGCTTCAACCTGGCCCTCCTGGACGCCCTGACGGCCCACCGCGACCACTACGCCGTCGCCGACCGCCCCTCCGACCCGGACGCCGCCCTCAGCCTCGACATCCTGGCCCTCACCTGCCACGCCCGCCGACGGGGCTGGGAGATCAGAGTCCGCTCACCGTATCTGCCGGCCCGGATCGTGAGGGCGGCGACACCGTTCTGATCCGCCCGGGCGCCTCCGGCAGCCTTCGCAGGGGCACCGTGTCCTCCGGGAGCGGGCCGAGGAGGCGGGCGTAGGCGCCCTGGCAGGCCACCAGTTCGGTGTGGGTGCCGGCCTCCACCAGGCGCCCGTCGTCCACCACCAGGATCCGGTCCGCGTCCGGGGCGAGGCTCAGATCGTGGGTGATCATGAGGGTCGTGCGGCCGGACATCAGCCGGCGCAGGGGCTGGACCACCTGACGGGCGGCCACCGAGTCAAGACCGGCCGTGGGCTCGTCGAGGACCAGGACGGGTGCGGCCCGGAGCATCGCGCGGGCGATGGTGATCCGCTTGAGCTGGCCGCCGGACAGGGCCGCCGTGCCGGGGGCGATCCGGGTGTCGTAGCCGGCGGGGAGGGCGGTGACGAAGTCGTGGGCCGCGGCCGCGCGGGCCGCCTGTTCGATCTCCGTGTCGCTCGCGCCCGGCCGGCCCGCCCCGATGTTCTCGCGGATCGTGCCGGTCAGGATCAGCGTCTCCTGCGGGAGCAGGGCGATCTGCTCGCGCAGGAACTCCAGGCGCAGGTGCGGGAGCGGCACCCCGTCCAGGGTGATCACGCCCGCTGAGGGGTCGTAGAAGCGGGTGAGGAGCTTGGACAGGGTGGACTTGCCGGCGCCGCTCGGGCCCGTGATGATCACCAGCTCGCCGGGGGCGGCCGCGAAGGACACGTCGGTGAGGGAGTCGCGGTGTGCGGTCGGGTAGCGGAAGTGCACACCGTGCAGGCCGATCCAGCCCCGGACCGGCCAGGCGGGGACGGGTTCGGCCGGGTCGCCGACCGACGGCTGCGCGTCCAGGATCTCGTTCAGGCGCTGGGCGCCCGCGGTGGCCGCGGTGAGGGTGAGGCCGAGCTGCCCGAGGTTGCGGACCGGTGGGTACAGGTAGCCGATGAAGGCGGCGAAGGCGAGCAGTCGGCCCAGCGTCATCCGGTCGGCCGAGATCTCCCAGACGCCCAGCCCGATCACGGCGAGCACGCAGAGCGTCTCCACGACCTCGACGAACTGCTCGTACATCTCGCTGAGCCGGGCTCCGCGCACCGAGGCCCGCATCCAGGCGCGGGCCTCGCGGTCCAGGCGCCGCTCCTCGTCGCGGCGGCGGTTGTACGCCTGGGTCAGCACGATGTTGCCGAGGGACTCCGCCACGACGGAGGTGATCGCGCCGTCCGCGACCCGTTCGTCCTGTGCGGCCTCCCTGATGCGGCCGGAGAAGCGGCGGGCGGCCAGCAGGAACAGGGGCGCGAGGACGAAGGTGGCGAGCGCCAGGTCCCAGCGCAGGTACAGGGCGGCGGCCGAGTAGAAGAGCGCCGAGAAGGCGGCGGCGACCGTACCGACGACGCCGGACACGACCATCTGCTCGATGGCCTCGACGTCCCCGGTGAGGCGTTCGACCAGGTCGCCGTGGCGGTGCCGCTGGAAGAAGTGCGGGGGCAGCTCCTGGACGTGCCGGAAGACCTGCGCACGCAACCGCAGCACGAATCTCTCCGCGGTCCAGGTCGCCAGCGAGTTGCCCAGACAGCCGACGAGCGCGCCGAGCGCGGCCACGGCGAGCCAGGCGCCGGCCGGCCCCCAGAAGGCGGAGAGGGAACCGGCCTTCAGGGCGGTGTCGGTGAGTTCCGCGAACAGCAGGATCGCGGCGGTCTCGGCGAGCGCGGACACCACCACGCACGCGACGATCACCACCGGCCACTTGCGGTCGCCGCGGGTCAGCGGCCAGAAACGGCGGAAGGCCTCGCGGACTTCCCTCATGACGACTCCCTTTCAGCTGCGGCGGCCGCGGGGACGGCCGAGGCGGGGCCCCGGCGCGAGACGTGCTCGCCCGACCGGTGGCCCCGCCTCGTGGCGTGCTGCCTCAGCCCTTGTGGGCGACCGGACGGCGCTTCGGCGCGGCCTTCTTGTGCGCCTTCTTCTTCGGAGCCGGGGCGGGCTTGGCGGCCTTCTTCACGGGGGCGATCTTGTGGAAGCTCATACCTGCATCCTCATCTGTGAATTGATTTGATTTACGTCAGTGAATTCTGTGTCAGCCCTTGTGGGCGACGGGGCGACGCTTCGGCGCCTGCTTCTTCGGCTGAACCTTCTTCGTAGCCGGAGCAGGCTTGTGGGTCTTCTTCACCGGGGTGACCTTGCGGAAGCTCATCGCATTCTCCTTTGCGTTTGCGTCGTTCGCTTTCGACATGGAAAACGTTACGGCATTCCCGCAGCCAAAAAAGCCATTTCGCCTTAGACCTCAATAAGACTGGATGTGCATCGCCTGAGAATCGAAAGGCTGACACAGAATTTACGGGCGAACATGAAAAGGGCCCCGCCGACGCCACCGCCTCGGGTGGCGGTGGGTGGTCGGCGGGGCCGGGGGTGCTGCGTGCGGTGATGCCGTCGGTCTACTTGACGATCGTGATCCGGTTCGCGGCCGGCGGGGCGATCGGGCTGCTCGCCGACGAGTTGGCCGTCAGGTACTCCACCAGAGCGGCGAGGTCGTCGCCGCCGACGAGGTCGTTGGTGCCCTGGCCCAGCGTGGTGAAGCCGTCGCCGCCGCCCGCGAGGAAGCTGTTGGTCGCGACACGGTAGGTGGCCGCCGGGTCGACGGCCGTGCCGTTCAGCCTCACGGAGTCGACGACGATCCGGTCGGCGCCGGTCTTCGTCAGGTCGAGCGTGTAGGTGAGGTTGGCCGACGGCAGCAGGATCTTCGGCGAGGCCGCGTTGGAGCCGCTCACCTGCTCCTGGAGGACCTTGACGAGCTGGGCGCCGGTGAAGTCCTGGAGGTTCACGGTGTTGGAGAACGGCTGCACGGTGAAGCCCTCGGCGTACGTCACCACCCCGTCCCCCTCGGTCCCCTTGGCCGCGTAGGTCAGGCCCGCCCGGACGCCGCCGGGGTTCATCAGCGCGAGGTCGGTCTCCGGGTCGAGGGACCTGCCGTACGCGAGCTGTGCGTCGGCGATCAGGTCACCCATCGGGGACTCGGTGCCGGTGCTCGGGACGTCGGCGGAGATGTAACCGATCGGGCGGTTGCCGATGGGCGCCGCGAGGGTGTTCCACCGGCTGATCAGCTCGGTCATGTCGGGCGCCTTGGCGACGGTCCGGGTGACCACGTGGTTCGCCGACTTCACGGCCGTACGGGCGATGTCGCCGGTGAAACGGTCGTACGTCAGCGTGGTGTCGGTGTAGAGCCGGCCGAAGGACGCGGCCGAGGTGACCATGCGCGGGTTGCCCGCCGGGTCGTCGATCGTGCACACGTAGGCCGCGTGGGTGTGGCCGGTGACCAGGGCGTCCACGGACGGCGAGATGTTCTTGGCGATGTCGACGATCGGACCGGAGATGCCGTCGCCGGCGCCGGGCGCGTCACAGTCGTAGTTGTAGGAGGCGGAGGCCGGGGCACCGCCCTCGTGGATGAGGGCCACGATCGACTTCACGCCCTGCTTCTGGAGCACGCGGGCGTACTTGTTGATCGTCTCGACCTCGTCCTTGAACTTCAGGCCCTTGACGCCCTCGGCGGAGACGACACCGGGGGTGTCCTCCAGGGTGACGCCGATGAAGCCGACCTTGACGTCCTTCTTCTTCCACACCCAGTAGGGCTTGAGGATCGGCTTGCCGGTCTTCTCGTCCAGGACGTTCGCGGCGAGGTAGGGGAAGTCGGCGCCCTCGAACTCCTCGTCGGTGTAGCAGCCGGCGGTGGGGTGGCAGCCGCCGTTCTGGAGCCGCGCCAGTTCGCGGGCGCCCTCGTCGAACTCGTGGTTGCCGACGCTCGTCACGTCGAGGTCGAGCTTGTTCAGCGCCTCGATGGTGGGCTCGTCGTGGAAGAGGCCCGAGATCAGCGGGGAGGCGCCGACCATGTCTCCGCCGGCGGCGGTGATGGAGTAGGCGTTGTTCCTGCGGGCCTCGCGCAGGTGGGTGGCGAGGTACTCGACACCGCCCGCGTCGATCGTCTTCATGGTCCCGTCCGCCTGGAGCTCGGTGACCCGGCCGGAGGAGCCGGACGGCGGCTCCAGGTTGCCGTGCAGGTCGTTGAAGGACAGCAGCTGGACGTCCTGGTAGCGGCTCGGCAGCGGTTTGCCGTGCTGGTTGTCGTGCGCGCCGGCGGGCAGTGCGGCGGCGAGGGCGCCGGCGGTGGCGAGACCGGCGGCCGCGGCCACGAGTCGATACGTACGTCTGCGGCGCTGTTGCTGCTGGGACATGGCTGGCATACGCCCCCCTGGTTCCGGATGTGAGAGTGCCCCCGTCCGGCGCAGCCTAGGGTCAACGCGCGTAGCGCGACAGAGGTTCCGCGGTTACATCCTGGTTGCTTCTTTGCCGCCGCTTTGCGTGCACCTCCCCTTACCCTCGTAGCCATGACCAGCGACGACATCGCACGCCCCGGCATCTCCCGCTCCATCGAGACCCTTTCGGCGCTCTCGCCGGACCAGACCGAGGCGGTCCTCGGGCTGCTCGCCGAGGCCGCGCGCCACGACGGCCGGCAAGCGGTGTCGGAACAGGGCAGGTTGCAGCTCAGGGGCGGCGCCCGCGAGGGCGTGTCCCATCTGCTGCTGCACGTCGGCGACGAACTGGCCGGATACGCCCAGTTGGAGGACACCGACCCGGTGGAGGCGCCGGCGGCGGAGCTGGTCGTGCACCCCGCCCACCGCGGCCACGGCCACGGCCGCGCCCTGGGCTCGGCGCTCCTCGCCGCCTCCGGGAAGCGGCTGCGGGTGTGGGCCCACGGCGGTCACAGCGCCGCCCGCCACCTCGCCCAGGTCCTCGGGCTCACCCTCTTCCGTGAACTGCGGCAGATGCGGCGCCCGCTGGCCGGCCTCGAACTGCCCGACCCGGTGCTCCCGGCGGACGTGACGGTCCGCACCTTCGTGCCCGGCGAGGACGACGCCGCCTGGCTCGCGGTCAACGCGGCCGCCTTCGCCCACCACCCCGAGCAGGGCTCGCTGACCCAGCGCGACCTCGACGACCGCAAGGCCGAGGCCTGGTTCGACCCCGAGGGCTTCTTCCTGGCCTTCCGCGACGGCGAACTGGTCGGCTTCCACTGGACCAAGGTGCACGCGGCCGAACAGCTCGGCGAGGTCTACGTCCTCGGCGTCCGCCCCGGCACCCAGGGCGGCGGCCTCGGCAAGGCCCTCACGACGATCGGCCTGCGCCACCTGGCCGCGCAGAACCTCCCGACCGCGATGCTCTACGTCGACGCCGACAACAAGGCGGCGGTCTCGGTCTACGAACGACTCGGTTTCACGACGTACGAGACGGACTTGATGTACCGCACAGAGACCTGAGATCGGGATCGCCCGGGATCAGGAGGCCGGACGCGGCCCGAGGCGTCGTAGCGACTCCGGGGTGCAGGCCGTCCACACTGCGGTCGCGCTCAGCAGGACCACTGCCCACCGTACGTGCGCCGCCTGCCAGTTCGGGTCGCCCGGTGGGACGAACAGGTCCCAGCGGGCGGGGAGCAGGGAGGCGGCGAGGAGGGCCAGGGTCAGGAGGCCGGCCGCCACCGAGGGGCCGGGTTCGGGTTCGTCGGTGAAGCGGACCGCCACCGCCGCGGCGGCCAGCGCGAGGACGGCCGTCGCCGCCGCCTCCAGGGTGACCGCGCCCACCGGCGGCCGCGCGTCCTCGGGCAGCAGGGCCAGTGCCGCCGCCCACCACAGGGCGGCGACCGGCGCGGCCAGTGCGGCCCGTAGCCCGCTGCGCACCCACCGCCGGGTGGGGACGGGGGCGGTGAGCCGGCGGGCCGGGTCGTCCAGGAGGAAGGCCAGGCCCAGGGCGAAGACGAGGGCGGCGGCCCGCAGAAGGGTGACGCCGAGCCACGCGTCGGGTGTCCGGGACAGCAGCCGCGGCAGCGCGACCACCAGCAGGCCGACGACCGCCCCGGCCCCGACCGCCCGCCACGGCACCGTGCGTGCCACGGCCGCGACCAGCGCCCACCGGGCGCGCCCGTCACTCCTCCGCACAGTCGTTCGCCTCCTTCGGCACCTCGACGCCCAGCACCCGTGCCACCTGCGCGGTCGAGACGCCCGGCGCGGTCAGCTCGCTCCAGTGCCGCTTGACGGAAGCCGTCACCTCGCCGCGCGGCCGCCGCAGCAACTCCCGTACGACATCGGTCTGTCCGGCCGTCATGGAGAGTCCGCTGGTCGGGGCGAGGACACCCGCGTCCCCGGTGACGCTGTCGTCGAGGCGGACGTTCGCGAGGGCGGTCATAGGGTGCGCGTCCCCGCCCACGGCCAGCCACATCGTGGTGACCACCCGGCCGTCGCACAGTTCGCCGCCCTTCGACTCGTCACCGGCGACCAGCACATAGGCGACGGCGACCGCGAACTCGGGGACCCGGTTGCCGCCCCACCGCGTGCCGACGGTGACCTGGTGCGGCGTGGTGAGCGGTTCGATCGCCGCGTCGCCGTCCAGGCCGTAACGGGCCTCGACCCGCTGCCGTACGACAAGGGGCTGCCGGGCGGCCGTACCGCCGGCCAGGGACCGGACGCGGTCCACGGCCCCCGCCCAGTCGCCCGTGCGGCCGGTCCACTCGGGGAAGGCGCAGTACGTCGAGCCGTCGAGCCGTACGCACGACTGGACCCGCTCGGGGGAGACCGAGACCCGCTCACGGGCGGCGGCCAACTCCGGTGACACACCGCCGGACTGGCCCATGGCACCGGTCACCGTCAGCGCGAGCGCGCCCGCCGCGCCTGCCTTCAGCAGGGGCGTCCGGCCGCCGCTCGCCAGGACCGCGCAGAGGGCGAGCAGCAGGATCAGCCCCGTCAGGTACAGCGCGTGCCAGGCGGCCGGGCGGCCGACGAGGTCCGTGGGCAGGACCGTGTTCCGGCTGGTCTCGTCGACGATCGGGGACAGCCACCGGGTCCACTGCGCGCCGCTGGTGCCCGCGGAGACGAACACGCCGAGGACGAAGAGTCCGACCACGCCGACCGGTGCCGCGAACGTGGACGGGACCAGCCGGGCGAGCAGCACGCCGAACGCGCCGCACAGCAGCACGTACAGGGGGCCGACGGCCAGTTCGGCGAGGGAGCCGTGGCCCACCGCGCCCGGCCTGAGGGCCTGCCGGGTGAACTCGCCGAGCACCACCAGCGCGGTGACGGCGGCGAAGGGCACCACGGACAGCACATGGGCGACCGTCCGCCGCCACGGCTCCATGACCATGACGTCGAACTGCCGGTCGGTACCGCGCCTGCGGGAGCGCAGTGTGCACCGGTTGACGCACACGAACAGGGCGATCCCCAGCAGCAGGGGGCCGTTCTGGGTGGCGCGGTCCGCGTCCTGGAGGGCCGGGAAGGCCTCCATGCCGTCCTGCGGGTGGAACAGCGTCCACGCCGTGTAGCCGACGTACAGCAGCAGCGTCGCCAGCACCGGGATGTACCGCAGCAGGTCGCGGGCCTCGAAACGGGCCAACGCGAACACGGCGGGCCAGGCCCGTCGCGGCTCGTCCTCGGGTACGGCGGTGGACTCGGCCGCCGTCTCGGTCACCAGGCTCATGCCGCCGCCACCTCCGCGTCCACGTCGTCCAGGGTGAGCAGGTAGCCGTCCTCCAGGGTGGGTTCGAGGAGTTCGGCGCCCGCCGGCGGATCACCGACGTTGCGGAAGGAGCCGGTGCCGGTGCGCCAGCCCGCCTTGGCGCCGGGGGCGCGTTCCGTGCTGCTCCACACCCGGCCGGCGGCACGTGCGCTCAGTTCGGCAGGGGTGCCCTCGAAGAGGATGCGGCCACGGGCCATGACGAGGACGCGGTGGCAGAGCATCGCCACGTCCTCGGTCTGGTGGGTGGACAGGAGCACGGTCCGCCCCTCCCCCGCCTGTGCGATCAACTCCCGGAACCTCATGCGCTGTTCGGGGTCGAGCCCCACGGTCGGCTCGTCGAGGACGAGGAAACCGGGGTCGCCGACGAGGGCGGCGGCCAGCGCGACCCGCTGCCGCATCCCGCCCGACAGCTTCTTGATGCGCTTCGCGCGTACGTCCCCGAGGTCGACCTCCTCAAGGACGCGCCGCACCTCGCGGTGGCGTGCGGTGCGGTCGGTGAGCTCCTTGAGGATCGCCACGTAGTCGACGAACTCGAAGGCGCTGAAGTCCGGGTGGAAGCCCGGGGTCTGCGGCAGGTAGCCGAGCGAGCGCCGGACCTGCTGCCGGCCGCGCGAGCTGCCCGGGTCGTGCCCGAGGACGGTGAAGGAGCCCCGGTCGGCGGGCACGGCGGTGGCGAGCACCCTGAGCAGGGTCGTCTTCCCGGCCCCGTTGGGCCCGAGCAGCCCGGTCACCCCCGGCGTCAGCCGCAGCGACACGTCGTCGAGGGCGCGGGTGCCGCCGTAGCGGAGATGGAGCCCGGAGGCGGAGACGGTGGCGGTCATGCGGAGCTCCCGTTGCGGAGATCGAGACGGTGACAGTGGAAGGGGCGCGGCTCGGCGGCGGTCATCCGGCGCTCCCGTCGAACAGGTCGAAGCGGTCACGGACGAGGAAGAGCAGGGCGGCGCCGAGCACGGCCACCGCGCCCGCCACGCCCTGCCCGGCCGCCGTGAACGGTGCCAGGACAACGGTCTGCGCCTGCTGTGCGGCCTGCGCGACCAGCAGTACGGTGATCCAGGCGCCGCCGACCAGGGAGGGCGCGCGGACCGAGCCGAGCCTCGGGGTGAGGGCGAGGCCGGTCGCGGTGAGGGCGAGCGCGGGCAGCAGCCAGGCCAGGGCGCGCAGGCCGTAGCCGGGCAGGGCGAGGGTGGCGAGCCCGTTGAGGCCGAGGCCCGCGACCAGCACGGCGAGCGTGCGGATCATCAGCAGGCGGAAGCCGTGGGTGGGCGCGACGACCGTCATCTCGTAGGTCGGGTCGAGTGCCGGGCCGTACGACAGCGCCACCCCGACCAGCGGCAGCAGCGGGGCGAGAGCGAGGAACAGGGTCGGCGACTCGGTCGTACGCACCGCGCCGACGGTCGCCAGCAGCAGGAACACCACGGCCGCCAGCCAGGAGCGCCTGAGCACCGGCGTGGCCGCGAGCAGCCGGGCCGTGTGGTCGGGAATCCCGGCCCGTGTCAGCAGCGCCTCGAACCACCCCGGCCGGGGCGCGTCCAGCTCGGCGTCGAGCCGCTCCCACCCTGCGTCCAGCGCCACCGGGTCGCTGACATCGGCGAGCAGCCCCCGGCACTCGGCGCAGGCGGCGAGATGGGTGTCGGCGGACCAGAGCAGGGGGGCGGCCAGATCGCCCCGGGCGTAAGCCCTCAGATCATCCTCGGCCACATGCCAGGTCATGCCGCCACCTCCTTCACTCGTACCCTCACCGAGCCGTGCGCCCGGTCCTGGGACCAGCCCTGCGGCCGGCTCCGCCCCCGTGCTCCCGACCGCCGTCGTCCGTACGTCCTCACGCGAGCGCCTCCCTGAGCTGCTTGCGGGCGCGCATCGCGCGGGTCTTGACCGTGCCGGGCGGGATGCCGAGCAGGACGGCGGCCTCGCGGGTGGTGAGGCCGTCGACGACCGTCGCCTGGAGCACCGCGCGCAGTTCCGGTGACAGGCGGACGAGCGCGCCCGCGAGGTCCCCGTGCTCCACCCCCGCGAGCACGCGTTCCTCCGCGGACGCCTCGTCCCGGTGCCGCAGCCGGGACAGCGCCTGCCGGAGCCGCCCGCGCGCCCCGTCGCCGCGCAGCGCGTCGATCAGCCGCCGTGAGCCGATCCGCCACAGCCACCCGGCGACATCACCTTCCTCGTGGTAACGCGCGGTCCCCCGCCACACCGCGAGGAAGGTCTCCTGTACGACGTCGTCGACCACGCCCGCGTCCGCGCAGCGCCCCCGCAGCCGGGCCAGCAGCCAGGGCGCGTACCGCCGGTACAACTCCTCGAAGGCACGCCGGTCACCGTCCGCCGCGATGGCCCGCAGCAGATCCCCGTCGCTTCTCGTTTCCCTCACGCCCCCTCATCGGACGACCCCGGCCGACCGGTTCACCCCGCGACAAAGAAACCACGCTTGACTTTCGGGCCCCCTCGCATCACGTTTTCACTGATCAATTAATGAAAGGGTGATTGTCCGCGTGGTCGAGTACCGCATCGACCGGCGCTCCGGCGTCGCCACCTACATGCAGATCGTCCGGCAGACCAAGCAGGCCCTGCGACTCGGCCTGCTCGAACCCGGCGACAGGCTCCCCACGGCCCGTGAGGTCGTGGAGGCCACCGCCATCAACCCGAACACCGTGCTCAAGGCGTACCGCGAACTGGAACGCGAGGGCCTGGTCGAGGCCCGCCGCGGTCTCGGCACCTTCGTCCGCAGGACGCTCGGCGCCGGCGTCCAGGCGGCCGACACCCCCCTGCGCGCCGAACTCGACGACTGGGCCAGGCGCGCCCGGTCCGCGGGGCTCGCCCGCGAGGACGTCGACGCGTTCTTCACCGCCGTACTCGACGAGCACTTCCCGAAGGAGGACCACTGACGGGGCGCCTACGGGAGTGCCGGGTGCGGTTGTCGGGCGAGTGAGCGCACGTCGTGGCCGGTCGCGCAGTTCCCCGCGCCCCTGGGTGGGTGCAGTCACGCACGCCACGATGGACCGTCAGTCGCGTACGGCGGTGAGGGGACGGGGTGGGGGGTGTCCGCCCGCAGCGGCCGGCGTCCGTTACCGAGCACTACTCAAGGGGCCGAGCCGCCGGACCGAGGACGGATACCCCCCACCCCGGCACCGACCCACCCCCCGAACCCCAGGCGCGACACAAGCCCCCCCCCCACAGGCGGCGGCGCCGCCGGCCTCAGGGGCGCGGGGGACTGCGCA